>JYIN01000002.1 GCA_002007405.1 Gammaproteobacteria bacterium Gsub | reverse complement strand
CCGCCTGAGTAACAAATTGTCTTTAAAAATAGGGCAGCATGGGCTGCCCTTTATTTAGAGGCTTTGAGTTTTGCCTTTGGGATAATTGTTGAGTATTTTTTTTACTTAGGTGTTTGTTGTGCGTTTATTGTGCTTATCATTTATTGGGGGAGTGGGTGTATCTTGGCAGTTACGGTGTTTTTTAATATTTATAACTCTCAGGTTTAAAGGGACCGTCTTTAGAGACATTAATGTAGTTGGCTTGGCTATCAGTCAAATGTGTGAGCACACCACTAAAGCCGCTCACCATGCCAGAAGCAACCTCTTCATCAAGTTTTTTAGGCAGGACTTTAACAAAAATTGCATCTGTTTTTGCACCCTCAGGCAAGTGAGCAAATTTTTGGTCATATAAATACATTTGTGCCAATACCTGATTAGCAAATGAGCCATCCATAATGCGTGAAGGATGCCCTGTGGCATTACCGAGATTAACCAGACGACCCTCAGAAAGTAGGATTAAATAATCATTTTTTTCATCACTCCTAAATATCCGATGAACCTGTGGCTTAACTTTGTCCCAACGCCAATTATCACGCATATATTGGGTTTGGATTTCATTGTCAAAATGCCCAATGTTACACACCACACTACCCGATTTTAGGGTTTGTAACATGGGGGCGTCACAAACATTGATATTACCAGTGGCAGTAACGATTAAATCTGTGGTGTTTAGCAATGTTTGGTTAATCCCTGCCACTGTGCCAGTGTTAATGCCGTTATTGTAAGGTGAGACCACTTCAAAACCATCCATACAAGCCTGCATTGCACAGATTGGGTCAATTTCTGAGACTTTTACAATCATGCCTTCTTGATGCAGGCTTTGTGCCGAGCCTTTACCGACATCACCATAGCCAATGACTAAAGCTTTTTTACCCGACATGAGTATATCTGTGCTGCGTTTAATGGCATCACTAAGGGAGTGGCGACAGCCGTATTTATTGTCATTTTTACTTTTGGTGATTGAGTCATTGACATTGATGGCAGGGACTTTAAGTGTGCCTTTTGCCAACATTTCTAGCAGACGATGCACCCCAGTTGTGGTCTCTTCACTGATGCCATGAATATTATCCAACATATCAGGGTATTTTTCGTGGAGAATTTGGGTTAAATCCCCGCCATCATCAAGCACCATGTTTGCATCCCAAGGTTTGCCATTGACTAAAATGGTTTGCTCAATGCACCATAGGAACTCTTCCTCAGTCTCACCTTTCCAGGCAAAAGTTGGAATATCAGCTGCCACCATTGCCGCTGCTGCGTGGTCTTGGGTTGAAAAAATATTGCAACTTGACCAACGCAATTGTGCGCCTAAATCTTTTAATGTTTCCATTAAAACTGCAGTTTGAATGGTCATGTGAATACAGCCGAGAATTTTAGCACCTGTTAAAGGTTGTGTATTTGCATACTTCGCTCTAAGCCCCATCAATGCAGGCATTTCTGCTTCAGCAAGCTCAATTTCTTTACGCCCATAATTGAATAAATTTAAGTCGGCTATTTTGTAATCATTGTTATCAATGGTTGGATTGCTCATTTTTTTTGTTGGTTAAGGGTTAAATGAGCGCCGTTTCTAACTGCCAAGCCTGATGAGTTTGCCTCAATGCAGCGCCCCTTGGCGTTTAATTTATCGCGGTAATTTTATCACAGTTGTCAATAAATTGTAAATGATAGCAGTGTTTGTTGTGGAATGGGTATTTTTTAAAATAATAATCATTTTTTATTGCAAATACAAACGATAACCAGTATCATTTACAACTTATTAGAATTTTAAATTCTAATAAGAATTGGAATCATTTTATTACAATGATTGGTTTTTTTAATACAAATAGGAGTAAATTATGAAGAAAAAGATGATAACACTATTGGCGTTATTTGTAGGGGTAGCAACACAGATTTTTGCAGAAAGTGAAATAGATGCACTAAAAAAGCGTATTAGTGTGCTTGAAAACGACGAGCCAAAAATAGAATTTGGTGCTGTTGTGGAAATTGAATATGGTGCTGTTGATAACGCAGACGGCACAGATACTGATGATTTTAAGCTGGCAACCATAGAGTTGGGTATGGTTACTGAGTTGGATGAAAATTTTGATGCTCAACTGGTTTTATTATATGAAGAGGAAGACGCAGGCGAGCCTAATGCAGAAATTGAAGTGGATGTTGCAGTTTTGGGCGGACAGACTGCTGATGGCAAGTATCGTTTCTCTGTAGGTCGTATGTATGTGCCGTTTGGGGTATATGAGACAGGTGCAATCTCTGACCCATTTGGTTTAGAGATTGGCGAAACTCAAGATGAGGCACTATTATTGAGTGCAAATTTTGAAAATGGCATCTCAGCCACAATCTGGCATGCCAATAATACGGATGCTGATAATGCTGGCATATCTGTTGTTTATACAGGTGATAATTTTGCGGTGGGGATTGATGGCATTGATAAAACCAACAGCGAGGAAGCAGGCAATGGAGAGAGGGGTTTGGCAGTTTATGGCAGTGTTAATATTGGCGATTGGACCTTTATTGCTGAGCAAATTTCTGAGCGTGATGATAAAAAAGCCATAGGCACCGATACAAGTACAGCCAAAGCCGCTCAAAAAGCCACCCAAATTGAAGTTGATTTAAATATTGATGATTTTTCATTTGCTGTTGTTAACAATAAACTTACCAATCATGAAGATTACGATAATATCAGTTCATTTGCTGTGGGTTATATTTTGGCGCAAAATCTCCAATTATCTGTTGAATATTCAATTGCCGATAGAATTGATAACACGGGTGATGATAAAACCACCACCGTCCAATTGGCTTATGAATTTTAATTTAATCTATGAAGAAAACACATGAAAATACACAAAAACATTGGCTTTAATAACTTTAATGGCAATCTCTACAGTGTAAGTAATATTTGAATGTAGCAGTAGTGTTGTGTGCTTTTATTGCTTTTATAAATGCCCTTACCGATAAGCATTTTGAGCATTTAATTTCTAAAGACAATTAAATTCTTATATAATAGTGATAATCATTATTATTATTATTATTTATATGTTAGCCGTTAGAGATTTGTCAATCACTTATCAGAACAATAAAGTCTTAGATGGCTTTAGCCTTAACTTAGAACAAGGTGATATTTTTGCTTTATTGGGTGAAAGTGGCAGCGGTAAAAGCTCTGCATTGCGGTTTATTGCTGGCTTGGATAATGCTAAGGGTGGCAGAGTGGAGTTAGGGGGTCGTGAGTTATCCATTGATGGTGGGCATAAAATTATGCCAGAATTAAGAGAAATCGGCATGGTGTTTCAAGATTATGCGCTTTTTCCACACATGACAGTTGAGAAAAATATTGCTTTTGGCATTAGCCATTTACGCAAAAAAACACAAAAATTGCATGTGAATGCGTTGCTGGAGATGGTTGATTTGAGTGGTATTGAAAAAAAATACCCCCATCAACTCTCTGGTGGAGAACAGCAGCGCGTTGCTTTGGCGCGTGCCTTAGCACCATCGCCAAAATTATTATTATTAGATGAGCCATTTTCCAATTTGGATAAAAACCATCGGGATAAATTAATATTCCAAGTGCGTGATATTTTAAAACAATCATCGGTAACTTCAATTTTGGTAACCCATGATAGAGATGAGGCAAATATGCTGGCAGATAAAGTTGGCACTATTGAAAATAAACACTTAATTGAGGAGAAAAAATGAAAATAAAACATTTAATTCTATCATTGTCAGTGCTTGCATTGGTTGCCCAGAGTATAGCCAGTGATACGGTAACAGTATATAGTTCTAGAAAAGCACATTTAATCAAACCTTTGTTTGATACTTTTACCGAAGACACTGGGATTTCGGTAAAGTATTTAACTGGCAAGGGCAATGCATTGATTGAGCGTTTGAAACTTGAAGGCAAAAATACCCATGCTGATATGTATATGACAGTTGATGCTGGTAATCTTTGGTATGCTGCCTCTCAAGATTTGCTTTTGCCAGTGCAAACAAAAACTTTAAAAAATAATATTCCCCAGCATCTAAGAGATCCAAATGGTTTCTGGAGTGGTTTATCAGTGCGTGCTAGGACTATTGTTTATTCTACTGAGCGAGTTAGTCGTAAAGATTTATCTACTTATCAAGATTTAGCAGATAAAAAATGGGACGGGCGCCTATGTTTAAGAACCAGCAAAAAAATCTACACTAAATCATTGGTGGCATCTCTGATTCATCATCATGGGGAGGCTAAAACAGGTGAGATTATCAGTGGCTGGGTAGATAATTTAGCAGCCACACCGAACGCTAAAGATAGCCATATTATGGATGCAATTTTATCCGCTCAATGTGATGTTGGTTTGGTTAATACTTATTATTTTGCTCGCCTGATTGCCAAAAAACCCGATGCAGCATTGGGGTTATTTTGGGCAAATCAAAATACCACAGGTGTGCATGTTAATATCTCAGGTGCGGGTGTTACCAAATATGCCAGCAATCCCAAAGCTGCAATTCAATTATTAGAATGGCTCTCTAGTGCTAAAGCACAACGCATCTATGCTGGGTTAAATAAAGAATATCCAGCCAATCCAAATGTTGCTGCTGACGAATCAATATCTGGCTGGGGGGTATTTAAGCAAGATAAAATGAACCTATCCCAAGTGGGTATTTTGCAAGTTAGGGCAGTTAAACTCATGCAAGAAAAAGGCTATAGATAAATTATATTAGACCAATACACAACTCTGATAAAGAGGAATATTTTGGATAAAAAATGCCTTAAAACAAAAATTTGGACCAGCATTTTGGCTTTGTTGGTGGCAATGCCAATTTTTGTAGTGGGTTTTGCTTGGTTTTTGCCAGAGCATGAATTGTGGCAACATTTTTCCACAACGCTACTGCCTGATTTGATCAGTGCTACTGCGATACTTTTAATTGGTGTCGGTGCTGGCACGGTGCTACTTGGCACAGTGTTGGCTTATTGGGTAGTGATGGTTGAATTTCCAGGTAGAAAATGGTTGGAATGGGCTTTATTTTTGCCATTTTCTGTCCCTGCTTATGTTTTGGCTTTTGTGTATTTAGGGGTATTTGATTATTCGGGTTATGCCCAAATTTGGATGCGAGAATTTCTGGGTTTGCCGGGGTTTGATATTCGTGCTGGATCGTGGGCAATTATCCTAACCTTTGTATTCGCATTCTATCCTTATGTTTATATGATGGCACGCGCCTCGTTTAAGCGTCAAAAGGTGAGTATGATTGAGGCTGGAAAGCTGTTGGGCGCACGCCCCATATATTTATTTTTTAAAATTTCTCTACCCTTATCGCGTCCTGCGGTAGTAGCAGGATTATTGGTTACTTTGATGGAGACTTTGGCTGATTTTGGGGTGGTTAGT
This sequence comes from Gammaproteobacteria bacterium Gsub, assembly GCA_002007405.1. Taxonomy (GTDB): domain Bacteria; phylum Pseudomonadota; class Gammaproteobacteria; order PS1; family Pseudothioglobaceae; genus JAAOIF01. Next base: position 206,166 of record JYIN01000002.1, on the reverse strand, counting down.
TTGTTTAATTATGATACTTTTACCACTGCGATTTATTCAGCATGGGGCGATTTTCGTGCAGTTGAAGTGGCAGCACAATTAGCCTCATTATTAGTATTGGTCGCATTTTTTCTGATTTATTTTGAGAGAAAAGCCCGTGGCGAGGCAAAATATTACTCAACTGAAGTATCCAATAAAAAACTCTATTATGCTAACGGTCTTAGTGGCTGGTTGATTAGCCTGTTTGTAGTGAGTATATTCCTGTTGGCGTTTATGATGCCAATGTTGCAACTTTTGATTTGGGGTTGGGAATCTATTGAACAAGAATGGAGCGTTAAATATATTGATTTTATCTACTCAACCACAATTTTAACTGTTGTCTCTGCTATTATAACCGTTGTTATTGCTACAATATTAGCGTTGCCGGGGCAATGCAAAACGGACAGTGTTTGGCTAACGGGTATTATTCGTTTGGCAACTCTGGGTTATGCACTGCCGGGTTCGGTTATGGCAGTAGGGCTTTTATATGGCATTAGCCAAATATCAGTCATCAGTGTTTATTTTGGCGGTGAGTCAATCAACCATATTATTTTTGGCTCTATTTTCTTATTATTGTTTGCTTATGTATCGCGTTTTATGGCGATTGGATATAATTCAATTGAGGCTGCCAGCAAACAAATCAAACCCTCCCTAATCCAAAGTGCACGCTTACTTGGTGCTTCACGACTAAAACTGATTTGGCAAATATATATACCAATAATGGCGCCGGGTATTTTGGCAGGGGCTTTGTTGGTGGCAGTTGATGTAATGAAAGAATTGCCAGCCACTTACTTATTACGCCCATTCGGTTGGGACACACTTGCTATTCAAGTCTATGAACTCAGCGCTGAGGGTCTGTTTGAGCGTGCCGCTGTGCCAGCATTGGTCATGCTACTATTTGCTGCAATATTGATGGGCATTTTTCAATATTTAGATAAAAAATTTTTTAAAACTTTTTAAACAGCAAATACGCTGGTATGAAAAAAATATCAGGGTTTTAACCATAAGACCCAAATATTAAATTAAAATTTTATTGTTGCTGTTTTATTGGGGGTTGTGAGGGGGTGGTAAGATATTATAGGTGGTAAAATATCCATCACTCCCCATACAGATGATAAAGCGCAATAAACCCACAATAGGAAATATCAGAAATTAAAAGTATTGGTGTGAATTAAATGTTAGTTTGACTGTTTATAGACTCTGTATTTGTTCTATCATCAGTTGTAGTGAGGTGCTGCCATGCCATTGATTGATGGCGAGTTTATAGGCGATTTTGGCTTGGGTTTTAGGGGGAATAGGGGGGTGGAAAAAGGCGATGGCATCGTGGATTTGTTTGTCATTTGTGAGTTTTAGGCGACATTTTAGGTGTTGTCCGCCGATTATTTTTTGTTCTACAATATCAAATTCACCTTGAAAAATTGGCTCTTCAAAACCTTGCCCCCAAGGGGCATATTTGTTGAGTAATTGGGCATTTTTTAGGCTAATTTCTCTGGCTTCAAGTATGCCGTCTGTGAGTAGGGGATGGCTGGGGATTTTCCCAGATAAATGTTGTTTAATTGCTGAGGTAAATTTTGCTTTAAAAATGGAGAAATTTCCAGCTTTGAGGCTCAACCCCGCGGCTAAGGCGTGACCACCAAATTTTTCAATCAATCCTGGGTTTTTTCTGTCTAATAAATCTAATAAATCTTTGATATGAACGCTGGGAATTGAGCGAATTGAACCTTTAAGGAAATCACCAGATTTTGCAAAAACTGCTGCTGGGCAGTGGTAATCCTGTTTGAGTTTGCCAGCCACAATACCAACAATACCCTCATGCCATTCGGCATCAAATAAAGTAATGGCAAACGGGTCTTCAAAAATTTTTTGTGCCTTGACGATTGCTTTTGCCTCATCTTGAATGCGCGCTTGTTCGGTTTTGCGTTTTTGGTTGAAGGCGTCTAATTGTTGTGCATAGCGCCTAGCATCGTTGATGTCATCACTAAGCAAGCAACGAATTCCGACTGATATATCGCTTAGTCGCCCAGCAGCGTTGAGGCGCGGGGCCACAGCAAAGCCCAGATCGCTGGCTTGCAAGGCTTGTATTGGGCGATTGGCAATCTCTAACAAGGCTAAAATGCCTGGCGCACAGTGTTTTTTACGAATGCGTTTGATGCCTTCATTAATGAGGATTCGATTGTTTTGGTCAAGATGGACGACATCTGCCACAGTGCCGAGGGCAACCAAATCCAAAATTCTTCGTAAATCTGGCAAGGGGATTTTATTTTTAGCGAAGTATTGTTTATTTTGTAGGTAGGTTTTAAGTGCTGAGAAAAGATAAAAACACACTCCCACACCGGCTAAATTTGGGCTAGGAAAATTACAATCTTCAAGGTTCGGATTGATAATTGCATCCGCCTCTGGTAGTGATTTTCCCGGTAGATGGTGGTCGGTGATAATGACCTCAATGTTTGATTTTTTTGCCAACGCCACGCCAGCAAAACTACAAATCCCGTTATCTACGGTAATCATTAAATCAGGTTGTTTTTCTTTAATTGCCAATTTAACAATCTCAGGACTTAGCCCATAACCGTGTTCAAAGCGGTTTGGTACTAAAAAATCCACCTGTTGTGCTCCCATCATTCGCAGTGATTTAATTGCCACTACTGAGGCAGTTGCACCGTCGCAATCAAAATCACCCACAATCAACACCCGTTTTTGTTTTAACAAAGCCTGTTCAAGCAGAGTGAGTGCTTGGTCTAATTGAGGAAAATCAGGTTTAAATAAATTTGCCAAACCCAGTGATAATTGGGCTTGTGAGACCCCACGGGCAGCAAAAATTTGTTTTAAAAATTTAGGAATGTCATCAGAATATGTTGCCAATAAAATTGAGTCAATATTTCTAATTAACATCACTTACAGCACGAATATGAGAATCAAACGACTTGCCACTACTTTTAGTGCCACCATAAAAAAAAGGCACATCAATGGCAGTTTTGCTATTCAATTCACTTTGTGTCCAATAGGATTTAGATTGGGTATTAGGGAAATAATAGGTATTGATTAGGGGGTTATTGTCATGGTAGCGTAGCAAGGTGTTGAGCTCATTTTCTCGTGGCAGGCGCCAAGTATTAGTTTGGCATGGTTTGGCTATATTTAAGGCGCTGATAAAAGCGCGCGTATTGCAAGATTTACCCCAATGGCAATGATGCGAATATTCGCCATTTTGAGTGCCGGATTTTCCATCAAACCAAGTGTAGGTATTGTATGTATTTTGTAAGCCTTGTTGGGTTTTTTTAACTTCCCAAAGTAGCCCAGTTTTATCATCTAAAACACAATCCCAGTGTGGTGCAGAATGGGGTAGAGTTTTGCCTGTATTTGCCACTTTAATAAATTGTGCTTGTGCCAAAGTGTTAAAAACAAAGAAGATAAAAAATAAATTAAGTGTTTGCATAAATCATTTGGGTAATCCGATTGGCACTTTCGGGCGCCATATTTAAGCCATTGCGAAAATGTCCAGTATTGATGAACAAATTATAATGATTCTTATCCCTTGCAATCAACGATTTTCTTGATTGTGTTGCTGGTCTAAACCCTGACCAATGCTGGGTGATTTTGGCAGTTTTAAGGGTTGGCACCTGTTGGCAGGCAAATTGGTATAATTGGTTCTTGGTGTGGGTGTGGGTGCTACGGTCAAAACCCACCGCCTCTGTAGTTGACCCGACCAATATACTACCATCAACTCTCGGAATCAAATACTGTCCTTGATTAAGAATAATATGTTTTAGTGTTCCAGAGTCTGCCTTAATCACAATCATTTGCCCTTTGATGGGGGCAACAGGATCTGCTAAGTTTAATAATTTTGAACTCCACGCCCCAGCACAAATAACTGTATTGTCAGCAAAAAAATCCTTTTTTGCACTACGCACTCCCAGAACTTTATCGTTTTTAATCATTAGGCTTTGTGCTTGGGTGTGTTCTATAATTTTAACCCCTAGGTTGCCAATATCTGCTTGCAATGCGGCTAACAATCTGGGGTTACGGACGCTACCAATATGGCTAAAAAATGCCCCTTGCGGGTGCAATTCATACTCAATTTGATAGCGCTTCATCCATGCTTTTGCAGGTGCGGTATCAAACTCATCTCGCATCAACAAACCGTGTTTTTGATATTGAGGGTCAATTCCACTGCTGGCGTAAAGTTGTTGGCACAAATCAGCATACACAGCTTGTGAGGCAAAACTCAATTCATTGGTAAAGTCATCGTATTGCCAAGGATAGAGCGGGCTGATAATCCCGCCGCCAGCCCACGAAGATTCTCGGGCGCATTTGCGTTGGTCAAGCACAATTACCTGTGCTCCTTTAAGAGCTAAGGCGCGTGCACTCATCATTCCAATTACGCCGCCACCAACAATCAAACAATCACTCATTTTTTAAAATCTGATAAAATCAGTAAAACCACACCAATACTAATAAAACTATCGGCAAAATTAAAAATAGGAAAATAAAAACTGCCATAATGCACATCAATAAAATCAATCACAAAGCCATTTAATACCCTGTCAATCATGTTGCCTATTGCCCCTGATAAAATAAGGGTTAGGGCACTGAGTTTTAGTTTTTCACTGCGTTTGGTTTTAAAAATCCAAATTATGAGAACAATGCTGGCAATAGCAGAAATAGCAGACAAAAAATAACGCTGCCAGCCACCACCATCTGCCAAAAAACTAAATGCTGCGCCATAATTTTGGGCAAAGGTGAGGGCAAGAAAATTATTAATATCAATTGAGGCTACTCCTAAATATTCATACGCCAACCATTTGCTGAGCTGGTCTGAAAATACCAATAAAATAAAGAGTAAAAAATAGAATTTATGTTTCATTAGGCTTTATTTGGGTTAAATTTTAGAATAACTGCAATCGGCACCACAAACCCAACCCCAATTACAATCCATAACAAAGTGCCGAGTTCGGTATAGTTTTGTGCAGTTATAACTACGCCATCACTAATGACTTCGCGACTAACAACAAATATTTTATTGAGATATTTGGTCAATAATCCACCCGCGTTCAAGGCAATATTCATCAAACTTGCCATCAACGCAAACCAAGTGCCTTTTTTGCCCTCAGGTGCGTAAATAGCTACCAAAGTGAGCATCAACACTTGGGCAATATAGTCAAACGGTGAGGCAATGGCAGTATCCACCAATGCCACAGTGCGTGCCTCAATTCCAAGTAGGGTATGAACATCATAATACATTGCCACAATCGGTAGCGACAATAGCGTGCCAATAATGGTTAGAAAAATCAAAACCTCAGCAATATCGCGTTTGATGATAAATTTGGCACTAAACCACATTCCTGCCAAAGCAATGCCACCACCGATGGCGGCAAGTTTAGCAAAAAATGCCTCGTCAAAACCCAAGATATCAATTTGCCACCAACTCAGCCCAACCCCAACTGCAGGCATAGCACGATAAACAAAAATAATAATCATTGCCATTTTGATATGCCGAATGGTGTTTGCGTCTAAATCGTTGATTAAATTTGAGAGTAGATACAACACCACAAATAAAGAGATTGTAAATACAATTTCTTGTGAATAAGGTATTTCCAAATAACCCATCAACACAACAAAAACGGCAAAAATTAAACCGCCAAATAACACTTGCTTATTAACTGGAGAAACAGGGACAATATTTAGTTTGACCAAACCTACCCCAATGATTGACAATAGTGGCACAAACATCGCAATTATAAATACAATTTCACGCTGGTTTTCAAAAATATCTGCCAATTCACCGCCAATCCAGCCAGTTAAAAAAATTGCTAAACCCAGTGAAAGCCTCGCTAAGACTTGAATGGTGGCGAGTTCTTGATGGATTTTTTCCTCAGATTGAGACCTATCCACCACCTCGGTGGTCATCGTATCTGCCACCACATCTTGCATCACAAAGCCGACTACTGCAATCACACTGGCAGTAATATAGATACTTTTTTTGGAAAAACTAGAAACCAGGTGGTGCTCGCTCACCACCAAAATCATTAGCAATAAACTCAAAGTAATAAGTAGTGCACCGATATAAACATAAGATTTTCTATTTGATCCAAACAGTTTGATACTATCTACCATTTGTCCAAAAATCATCTTAATTGTCCATGGTACAGTTAGCCATATACCCAGTTCTGCTAAATCTGCAGCCGACATCTCAAGTGCCTCTTTGACCCAAAAATTTTGTGCAATGGCAGTAAAAACACTACTGCCATAAGCAAAATAAATCAATAACAAAGGCACATAGCGCATTCTAAGTGCACGAATTGGGGTAAGAAAAATATCTAACATAACAAAACCATGAACAGGTAAATAGTTTGTCATTATAATTTGTTAGTTTTAATTAACAAAATTTATTATGGGATTTTTGACAAATAAAAAAGCACTGATTGTAGGTGTGGCATCAAACCGTTCCATTGCTTGGGGCATTGCTGAGGCAATGGCAAAACAAGGGTGTGAGATTGCTTTGAGTTATCAAACTCAAAAATTAAAAAAACGGGTGGATAAATGTGCCGCACTTTGTAATTCAAATATTGTGATTGAGTGTGATGTGGGAAGTGATTTAAGCATTGAAAAAACTTTTACTAAACTTAAATCTCATTGGGATAATTTTGATATTTTGGTGCATTCGGTGGCATTTGCCTCACATGAGGCATTAGATGGCAATTATATTGAAGTTACTACGCGGGATAATTTTGCCACTGCACATGACATCAGCTCATACAGTTTTACCGCTTTGGCAAAAGCTGCAAATCCAATGTTAAATGATAATGGCGCGCTGTTAACTGTGAGTTATTTAGGGGCTATTCGTGCGATTCCAAATTACAATGTTATGGGTGTTGCTAAAGCTTCTTTAGAAGCCAATGTGCGTTATATGGCAGCAGCGCTAGGACCTCGGCGTGGTATTCGTGTGAATGCTGTTTCTGCGGGTCCAATTAAAACTTTGGCAGCCAGCGGGATTAAAAATTTTGGAAAATTGCTTGATTACGCGGTTAATAACTCAGCACTCAAACGCAATGTAACTACCGAAGAAGTTGGCAATGTAGCAGCATTTTTATGCTCTGATTTGGCATCAGGTATAACTGGAGAGATTACTTATGTTGATTCAGGTTATAGTGTCTACGACCAGGGTCCGAATTTATAAGCGCCTAGCAAATACTTCTAAATCAGCATTGTTATATAGAGTTGTCAAAATAGCCCCAAATATTTCCTCAGATTCAAAGTCTAACAATAAGTGTTCTAAGGCTTTATCGGCAGATTTGTCTGCCACTATCTTAACCCCTGAGAGTTGGATAATAACAGTTTGATTCGGGCTTATATTTTGCACGCTATAAGTTGTGTCGTTGGCTTTTGGTTTAGGCATGGTAAAAACTTTATCAACAATCTCAGTTATGGCTGATTTTGATTTTCGCCCAACCCAACCTACTTTTTCCCATGTGAGTTGATTTTTATCTAATAATGTTTGCACTTGCTTGTCTTCATCCGTGTGTAGTGCGGTAAGAATTTTTTGGCTGATACCGTCAATCATCTCTTTGGCTTTTAATGTCATTAAATAAGTTTTGATTTGTTCTTTAACTTCAGCAAATGATTTTTGTCTTTGTGGTACTTTTTGTTTAAGGCGAATCACCGAGAATTTATCTTTTGATAATTCTAATACTGGTGAATTTTCACCTTTATTTAATACCGCATCACTAAATGCAGCAGTTACAATTTTTTTATTAAGTATTGTATCTTGGGTATCAAAAAATTCACTGCTTTGCAATGTTAAACCCATTTGATTGACCACCTCTTCTAAATCTGTCTCATAAGCAAGATTTGCCAGTTGTTCTGCCAAACTGTATAGAGATTTTTGAGCTTCGGCTTGGGTGTAGGATTCCAGCAACTCCGACTTAACATCAGCAAAAGGTTTGATTGTTGCAGGTTTAATTTTGTTGAGTTTGATAATATGATAGCCAAAATCGGTTTTAACGGGCGCGCTCAATTCACCTTCTTGCATATTGAATACTTTAGCCTCAAATGCTGGCACCATAACCCCGTGGGAAAAAAAACCCAAATCACCGCCTTGGTCTTTTGAGCCAGAATCTTGAGAGTATTCTGCTGCCAATTTGGCAAAATCACCCCCTTCTTTTAACAACCCAGCTATTTCATTGGCTTGTTGCTCAGATTTGAGCAAAATGTGCTGTGCTTGGCGCTCTTCTTCCACGGCAAAACGCTGCTCTTCTTGTGCATAATAACTTAATAATTCTTCATCACTAACTTCTATATCTTTGGCAATTTGTTCAAGTGACAATTCAACAAAATCTATTTTGACTTTTTGTGGCTCGAAAAAAGAATCTTGTTGCTGGTAGTAGAAGTCTTCAATTTGCTTGGTATCAATTGTTATTTTATTAAGATAGTCATCAGTGTTAAGCGAGATATAACTCAGATCTCGTTGTTGGTTATTCAACGCTTGAATTTGTGCCAATGAAAACGGGGTAATAAAAGCAGAATCTAATAAATTGGTTTTAATTTGGATTTGGGTCAGCTCGTTTGATTTGGCTGCCTCATAGGTAGCGTTGTTATAACCATTTAATTTCAACAGCTGTTTGTATTTTTCTAAAGAAAACTGCCCATCAACTTGAAAATTTTGATTGGCACGAATTAGGGCTTGTAATTCGCCAATAGTGGTTGCATATCCTAGTTTTTGTGCAAATTGGGATAATAGGGTTTGACTAACCATATTTTTAATGGTTGATTGTTTGATAAGGTTGTCGGATTCTGGGGTATATTGATCTCCCAAACTTTCTTGAACGCGTCTTTTTTGCGTATTAAAATTTAGTAAAAAATCTTCTTTTAAAATTTCATCACCATTAACAATAGCAACAACAACATTGGAGGTGCCTCTAAAGTATTCACTAATACCAAACAAAGCAAAAGGAATGCTAATCAAACCAACGATTAAATAAGCAACCCAACCTTTGGTTTTCCTTCTAATTGAATCTAACATAGGGTTTTGTATTTTTTTAAAAAATGAGAATTATAAACGAAAATTTCCATATTCTTAATGTAAGTGGTAAATTCAGCAACCATAACCCAAAAAGTTATGGCGGAGCGGACGGGGTTCGAACCCGCGACATCCTGCGTGACAGGCAGGCACTCTAACCAACTGAGCTACCGCTCCGAATTTTTGAACTTCATCAAAGCCCGGTTTTTCTGGTGGGCGCTACAAGACTTGAACTTGTGACCCTCGCCTTGTAAGGGCGATGCTCTCCCAACTGAGCTAAGCGCCCAAAAAAAAATATCCAGCACCAACTTAGGCAGTTGGAATATTATACGCAATTAAACTATTATTGACTTAATTTTTTTGCTTTAAATGCAGGTATCTTGGGGGTTGTAATTTGGACAGTGCCCTTGTTTTTAGATTACAACCCATGTGTTACATAACTCTAAAATATCTTTCTTCTATGTTTGTTTCATTCACTTAGAACTATTGAGTATAGATACAAATATTCAATTTTTATCTCGCTGTGGTATTTTAGCGTTTATGCCTTTTTGTAAACTTTCCAATAAGGTAAAGACAACAAAATAGCCTTGTTTTGTCTCTTGAATGGTGTTTGTTATTGCGAATTTGAATAAATTTTAAAGTGTTACACAGGTAACGAGACTCTTGCCTGTTGTTTAATCAATCCAAACTCTAGCATTTTCAAACATACGCATCCACGGACTTCGTTCGCCCCAATTTTTCGGATAATAAGAATTTTGCACAGCTCTAAATACCCGCTCTGGGTGTGGCATCATAATTGTTATTTGCCCAGAATTGTTACACACACCAGCTGTTGCATTATCCGAGCCATTAGGATTGTGTGGATAGACCTGTGTTGGATTGCCGCTATGGTCGGTATAGTGCATAACTGCACAAGTCTTGGCATTTTTTTTGTCAAAACTGGTGCGACCTTCGCCGTGGGCAATGGCAATTGGCATGATTGAATCAGCCATATTTTGGAAAAAAATTGAGTTTGATTTAGCGATTTTGACTGCAGAAAAACGCGCTTCAAATTGCTCTGATTGGTTGGGTTTAAAAGTTGGGAAATGCTCGCTTCCGGGGATAATTTCTACCAGATTTGAAAGCATTTGACAGCCATTACAAACGCCCAAAGTAAAACTGTCATCTCGGGAAAAAAAAGCCAAAAATTCGTCTTTGGCACGCGAATTATACAAAATTGAATTTGCCCAGCCTCGTCCAGCACCCAACACATCACCATAGGAAAACCCTCCACAAGCAACCAAACCTTTAAATTTGGTGAGCGAAATGCGTCCTGATAAAATATCACTCATATGTATATCAATGGCGTCAAATTCGGCCTTGGTAAATGCTGCTGCCATTTCGATTTGACCATTAACGCCTTGTTCTCTCAAAATCGCAATTTTTGGTTTTTTTTCTAATATATAAGGCGTTGAGATGGTTTCATCAATATCAAATTTTGGCTTAAATAGTAAGCCATTGGTGTTTTTAACAATTTGTTCAAATTCTTGTTTGGCACACTCAGGGTTGTCTCTTAATTTGGCAATTTTATATGAGGTTTTTGCCCAAAGTGATTGTAGTTGTGCCCTGGGTTTGCTAAAAGTAGTGCCGATATTAATGTTATCGGTTTTATTGATGTAGGCAATAGTTTTAGTGCAAGCGGACAACCCTACGGCTTTTAAAGCGTTTGCCACTTTGTTTTTATGTTTATTATTTACCTGAATAATACAGCCTAATTCTTCGTTAAATAATTGTTCAATATTATCAATTTCAATATCCAAGCCACAATGTGTGGCAAATGCCATTTCCAATAAAGTAACTATTGCCCCTCCATCGCTGCGATCATGATAAGCACTGATCAGTTGGTTTTTATTGAGTTTGTTAATGAGAGTAAAAAAGTTTTTAAATATAGTGCTGTCATCAAGATTGGGGGCACTATCGCCGACTTGATTATAAGTTTGTGCCAAGCAAGAGCCACCCATTCTATTTTTCCCAAAACCTAAATCAATAAGCCATAATTCACTCTCAGTGGTATTTTCAAGTAGTGGAGTGAGTTGTTGCCTAACATCTAAAGTTTTGGCAAATGCGGTAATAATCAATGACAGTGGGGCAGTAACTGATTTTTCCCCAGTTTTATCAAGCCATGCGCTTTGCATGCTCAAAGAGTCTTTTCCTACTGGAATTGTCAATCCCAATTCAGGGCATAAATCCATACCCACGGTTTTTACTGCTGCAAATAATTTAGCCTTTTCGCCCGGATGCGCGCTGGCACTCATCCAATTGGCGCTCAGGTTAATATCACTTATGTTTTCAACATAGCCACCCAGCATATTGGTAAGCGCTTCGCCAATGCTCATTCTAGCGGCTGCTTTTGCACTGCATAATGCCAAAGGTGCTTTTTCACCCAGTGACATAATTTCACCTTGATAACCCGTATAATCTGCTAGTGAGATAGCACAATCGGCGACTGCTACTTGCCATGGGCCCACCAATTGATCGCGTGCCACCATACCCGTAATACTTCTATCGCCAATGGTGATAAGGAAATTTTTGCTGGCAACACTGGGCAGTTGTAATATTCTAAAAATTGCCGCATCTAAACTAATATTGGTGCTATCAAATGGATCCAAATTAAGCATCTTGGTCTGGGCGTAAATGCTGATTTTAGGCGGATTACCAAGTAACATGGTCATTGGCATGTTAATTGGGCTGTTGTTGAATAATTCATCATTTAAAATTAACATTTGCCTCTGTGTTGCTTCACCTAAAACCGCAAATGGGGCACGCTCACGACGGCAAATTGTGCTAAATGTTGTTAGATTTTCCTCAGCAATTGCCAAAACATAACGCTCTTGTGATTCGTTACACCAAATTTCAAGTGGCGACATTTGGTGGTCATCATTTGGAATTGCACGCAGTTCAAATTTTGCCCCTTTATTAGAATCGTGCACCAATTCAGGCAAACCATTTGACAAGCCGCCAGCACCAATATCATGAATTGAAATAATTGGATTATCTGCTCCCATATTGCTACAAGTATCAATCACCTCTTGGGCACGGCGTTGCATCTCAGGGTTAGCGCGTTGCACTGAGGCAAAATCTAAATCCTCACTTTGCTCTCCGCTTTTAACTGAAGACGCCGCGCCACCACCCAAACCAATCAACATTGCCGCACCGCCTAAGACAATAATTTTGCTACCCGAGGGTATTTTCCCTTTTTGGATATGTTGGCATTGAATATGCCCCAAGCCGCCAGCCAGCATAATAGGTTTGTGATAGCCTCGTACCTCTTCCAAGCCTGAGTCTGGGTTTGTGAGTTTTTGCTCATAACTACGAAAATAGCCCAGTATATTCGGGCGACCAAATTCATTATTAAACGCTGCTGTACCAATCGGTGCTTTGAGCATAATATCAAGTGCTGAGGCAATTTTGGCAGGTTTGCCATAATCTATCTCCCAGGGCTGGCGGGCATTTTTAATGTTGAGATTAGATACGCTAAAGCCACACAAACCCACCTTAGGTTTTGAGCCTTTGCCAGTTGCGCCTTCATCACGAATTTCTCCACCTGATCCTGTCGCCGCACCCGGATATGGGGCAATGGCAGTAGGGTGGTTATGGGTTTCTACTTTCATTAAAATCGCCCGTTGCTCTTTTGAGCATACATATTGTCCATCTGCCTGTGGGTAAAAACGCTCGCCCTCAAACCCCGTCATTACTGCAGAATTGTCAGCATATACACTCAGTAACCCTTGTGGATTTTGGGTATAAGTATTTTTAATCATGGCAAATAGGCTTTTTTGTTGCCGGATTTTATCAATTGTCCAGTTGGCATTAAAAATTTTGTGCCGACAATGCTCAGAATTGGTTTGGGCAAACATCATCACCTCAATATCATTGGGGTTGCGTTTTAATTGGGTAAAACTTTTTAACAAATAATCCATTTCCTCAGCACTGAGTGCCAAACCTAGGTCAATATTGGCTTTTTGTAATGCCAAGATACCTTGATTTAAAATATCAATAGTTGTTAGCGGTTGCGGTGTAAAATCATCAAAAATCAAATGTCCATCATCAATACTTACCAATTCTGTTTGGGTCATTTTGTCCATAACCACCGCCAAAACCGCTGATTTATCAGTGATTTTTTTATCAAAATGATAAATAGTCCCTCGCTCTAAGCGCCTGATATTTTCCAAACCACACAAATGCACAATATCAGTGGCTTTTGATGACCAAGGGGAAATCACCCCTAATCTTGGAATAATAATAATGTTTTCCAAAGCCGCAACTTTTGGAATTTTGTGATTATAAGTTAATAATTTTTTAAGTATTTTATTCTCATACTTTCCCAATTTATCCCTACAATCAATAAAATGCACAAATTCTGTCGTTAAAATCCGCACTCCAAAATCTGCAAGTTGCTGATTGAGAATATCTTGTTTAAATTGTGTAAGTGCTTGAATACGGCGTAGAATTTTAATCATAAAGAGTTATTCAGCACTCAAAAATTCTTGATAGGCAGCAAGAATAGGTCATTTTTTTGAAAAACCAATGGTTTTTTTCTGCTGTCTTGTCTGTATAAAATACACCCTCTATTTGCATCGGTTTGTTTAAAATTTTACTAAGTCTGAATTTTATTTGTTTTTGTAGTAATTTCGTAAGGTTTAATGTCAAAGTTTTTTATTCACAATATTATTTATTTTTTTGTGATATAACTTATCGCCTAAAGACAATTTTACAGATTTGCCTTTAAAATACGGTGTCATAATTGTGCCATCGTTTCAGCAGAAATATCGGCATTATGATAGACTTCTTGGGTGTCGTCTAAATTTTGTAGGTGCTCAATAAAACCCATAAACTTTTTTGCATCGTCTAAGTTTAGCACAACGCGGGTGGCAGGCTCCATGTTTATCTTAGCATCATCAGGGACCAAACCTGCCGTACTGAGAGCATCTTTTACAGTAAAAAAATTCTCAGGAGTGGTGATAACATCAATTGAGCCATCATCATTAGCAATAATATCCTCTACGCCTGCTTCTAGAGTGGCATCCATAATAGATTCTTCATCGCCCGACTCAAAACTAATAAAACCTTGTTTGGTAAAAAGATAGGCAACTGAGCCATCGGTACCGAGCCTGCCACCGTGTTTAGAAAATGTATGACGCACATCTGCCACCGTGCGGTTGCGATTATCGGTTAGCGTATCCACCATAATTGCGGTGCCTCCCAAACTGTAGCCTTCATAACGCACTTGTTCATAATTAGCACCGTCGACATCACCGCAACCGCGTTTGATGGCATTTTCAATAGTATCGCGCTTCATATTAGCGGCTAAGGCTTTATCGACCACCATCCGTAGAGAAGGGTTATTTTCCACTATGCTGCCACCTGCTTTAGCGGCAACGACAATCTCTTTAATTAATTTGGTGAAAATTTTCCCGCGTTTGGCATCTTGTGCGCCTTTTCGGTGTTGAATGTTGTGCCATTTGCTGTGTCCTGCCATGATGATTCCGATAATAAAAATTGTTTTGTTAGGTATTTTCTCTTAATTTAATATAAATTCATTTTTTGCTGTCCAATTACTGTTGGGTAAAGTCAAGTAATCTTTGTATTGAACGCCTTGCTTTGTTACTGATACTTTTGTCAATCTTAACCTCATTCTCGCCTGTTTTTAAAATTTTTAATAATTTTTCTAAATTGTTCATTGCCATCCATTCACAATGTGCACAACTTTCACAGTCTGCACTCTCGCCCATAGTCGGGGCTTCAATAAGTTTTTTATTGGGGGCAACTTTGTGCATTTTATGGAAAATTCCATTGTCGGTAGCAACTATAAAAATCGTCTCTTTTCGGTCTCTAACGGCGTTAATCAAAGCCGTAGTTGAACCGACAACATCTGCTAAAGCAACCACTGCTTGAGGGGATTCTGGGTGTACCAATACACAGGCCTTAGGATATTTGATTTTTAATGCTTCTAGAGCATGTGCCTTAAAACGCTCATGTACTACACAAGCGCCTTGCCACAGTAGCATATCTGCACCCGTTTGGGTTTGCACATAATGCCCTAAATGCCGGTCTGGTGCCCAGAGGATTTTCTTGCCCTGATTATGCAAATATCCAACCACTGATATTGCACTACTTGAGGTAACCATCCAATCAGCGCGTGCTTTTACTTCAGCCGAAGTATTGGCATACACCACTACTTTTCTATTAGGATGAGCATCACAAAATTTTGAAAAATCTTCAATCTGGCAATTCTCATCAAGTGAGCAAGTTGCATTTTCATCAAGCACTAAAACAGTTTTTTCAGGCGAGAGAATTTTTGCCGTTTCCCCCATAAACTTAACCCCAGCCACAATGATTGTATCGGCATCGCAGTTTTTCCCAAAACGCGCCATCTCCAAGCTATCTGAGACCAAACCTCCAGTATTTTCTGCCAAAGTTTGTAGGGCACTATCGACATAATAATGTGCCACCAAAACTGTATTTTTTTGTTTTAATAGCTGCTTAATTTCTTGTTGGATTGACATTTTTTAGCAAATAGCCTATACATTAAAATTGTGTTTGCTTAAAAATAAAATAATTATAGCAATAATTACAAATGCTAAAAACACCATTCCAATAATGTTTTCCATAAAGATATTTTGCATGGTTTTATGTTGTTTGTATTCACTAAAAAATATTTTTTCTATTACTTGTGCGAGGGTAAAAACCACCGCAGTATTAATGATAAAAGCGTAGCTGTCATATAAAAAATTGTTGTGGCGGTAAACGGTGCTAATGCCTATGAGTAGCATAGAAATAAATAATAGGACAAACAATTCCCCAACATTATATAAGCGCCGATTTTGGATAAATTTAAAATCCAATAGTTCGCTATATTTTTTAATATCAATACCCATTTTTGTAGGTTTTGCGCAATCGCAGAAACTAATCCTAAACTGCTATATACGACAGCAGTAACAATTATCAATGAAAAAGCAACCGTATTATTTTTTCTCTCAAAAATATCTAACATAATTTATTGCATTTATTGACTGAGAATAAAACTGTTTTCGTTTTTCGGTTTTTCCCACCAAATTAATTCTTTACTCATATTTTTACTGCGGTTTAGTCTTTTTTTGGCAGGCGTACTTCTAAGTTTAATTCTCTGAGTATTTTTTTTGGCACTTGGGTGGGGGCATCGGTGAGTAGGCAGGCGGCAGTTTGGGTTTTGGGGAAGGCGATAACATCGCGGATAGAGGTGGAATTTGTTATCAGCATTACCAATCTATCTAAACCAAATGCCATGCCACCATGGGGTGGGCAGCCGTATTCCAAAGCATTTAATAAAAATCCAAATTTATCTTGTGCTTCTGTCTCATCAATGCCGAGTAATTTTAATATTTTTTGTTGCATATCTGCCTGATGAATACGAATTGATCCGCCCCCAACTTCTGAGCCGTTAATAACCAAATCATAGGCGTGTGATAGGGCAGTGGTTGGGTTTTTTTCTAACTCATCAATGCCTACGCGAGGGGCAGTAAATGGATGGTGAATGGTGTTTAATGTATTGTTGTTATTCACTTCAAATAAAGGGAAATCAACAACCCAAATCGGCGCCCAGTCTTGGTTAAATAAATCTAGATCTTGAGCGAGTTTTTCGCGTAAATTGGCTAAGGATTCATTTACAATTTTAACTTTATCAGCACCAAAAAAAATAATATCACCAGTTTTAGCATCGACTTTGTCAATGATATTTTGGCTCGCCTCAGCACCCAGAAATTTGAGAATAGGGGAGGCAGGACCGTCTTTGTTAATTTTGATATACGCCAAACCTTTGGCACCGTAAATGCCAACAAATTTAGTGTAATTGTCAATTTGTTTGCGTGAAATATGGGCGCCACCAGGTACTTTTATCGCTGCCACCCGTGATTTTGGGTTTTGGGCAGGTTCGGAAAAAACCCTAAATTCAATGTTGGTTAAAAGTTCATCAATACTGATAATCTCAAGCGGAATACGCATATCAGGACAATCAGTGCCGTATTTTTCCATTGCTTGTGCGTAACTAATAGTGGGGAATTTGTCGCCGAGATCAACACCAACCACTGATTTAAACAGACCACGAATCATCATCTCCATCAAAGCCATAATTTCTTTCTCATTCATAAATGAGGCTTCAACATCTAATTGGGTAAATTCTGGTTGGCGATCGGCGCGTAAATCTTCGTCTCTAAAACATCGGACAATTTGGTAATAACGCTCAAAACCCGACATCATCAGTAATTGTTTAAACAGTTGAGGTGACTGTGGCAAGGCGAAAAATTCACCCAAATGGGTGCGTGATGGCACTAGATAATCACGCGCACCCTCAGGTGTGGCTTTGGTTAAAAATGGAGTTTCAATATCTAAAAAATCATGTTTGTCCATAAATGCGCGCATATAGTGTGTTACTTTTGAACGCACTTTTAGGCGTTTTTGCATGGCATTATTACGCAAATCTAAATAACGGTATTTAAGGCGGATTTCTTCGGAAGTATCTGCTGCATCAATTTGGAACGGCACTGGCTTAGAGGGGTTGAGAATTTGCAGGTGCTGGGCGATGATTTCAATCTCGCCACTGGGCAGTTTTGGGTTGGTTAAGCCTTGCCCTCTGGCAATGACGCTACCATTGACTTTTAATACAAATTCATTACGAATGCGCTCAGCTAGTGCAAAATCAGTGTTATTAGGGTTAATCACTACTTGGGCAATGCCGCGTTTATCACGCACATCTAAAAAAATAACCCCGCCGTGGTCACGCCTGCGATTAACCCAACCACAAATCTCAACCACCTGCCCAATATTGTCTTTATTTAACGCCCCACAAAAATGTGTTCTCATATTATTCTGATTTTATTTAGGCGCAACAACACCCGTAGAAATAATGAGTTTAAATGCTGCGTCAACACTCATTTTTAGTTCAATAACCTCTTTTCTTGGTAGCATGATAAAAAAACCAGAAGTTGGATTAGGTGTGGTGGGGACATAAATGTTCATTATTTCTTCACCGATAATTTCCCCTACTTCACCGCTATAACTGCCAGTTTGAAAGGCGATAGTCCACATACCGCGGCGCGGATATTCAACCAAAACAGCGGTTTTAAAACTATCATTTGATGAGTTTAGTATGGTAGATGAGAGTTGTCTGATGGAAGAGTAAATATTGCGAAAACCGGGGATTTTATGAAGTACCTTTTCCCAAAGAGTAAATAGTTT
This sequence comes from Gammaproteobacteria bacterium Gsub, assembly GCA_002007405.1. Taxonomy (GTDB): domain Bacteria; phylum Pseudomonadota; class Gammaproteobacteria; order PS1; family Pseudothioglobaceae; genus JAAOIF01. Next base: position 187,886 of record JYIN01000002.1, on the reverse strand, counting down.
TTGACCGATAAAATTACTCACCAAAGCACCAGTGAAGAGAATAATAATCAGCACTAAAATCATCCCCGTACCGGGAATATTAAGATCTAATCCGAGTAAAATTTTGCTTTGATATTGCTCTGGAATAATGCCGTCTAATAAATTAACAAAAAATTTAATGACTAAAATACTCAGCCCCAGTGGTACCCAAAATAACATGCCGGAGATAAAATATTTTTTTAGGTTTTTCAATGTTTGAATGTTTGAATAAAATAAAAACGCTATTTTAGCATAACCATGGGTTTGTTTTTATACCGACTCTTCCTCACGCAGAGTTAAGATTTCACAACCTTCTTTTGTAACCAAAATAGTATGCTCCCACTGCGCAGAAAGTGAGCGGTCTTTGGTGGTAACAGTCCAGCCATCTATTTTTGAAGTTGTTACTTCAAAGCCGCCCAGATTGACCATTGGCTCGATAGTAAAAGTCATACCTGCCTCAAGCACTGGGCTACTTGCTGTATTGCCATCATCATAATGCACTACTTGAGGCTCGCTATGGAATTGGGTGCCAATACCGTGACCACAATAGTCGCGTACTATTGAACAATTATTTTTATTTGCATAAGCACCAATGGCTTTACCAATCTCACCCAAACGAACCCCTGGCTTGACTTGTTGAATGCCAATATATAAACATTTTTGGGCAATTCTACAAATGCGCTGGGCTTTAATACTGGATTTTCCGAGAATAAACATTTTTGAACTGTCGCCATGGTAGCCATCTTTGATGATGGTGATATCAATATTGATAATATCCCCCTTTTTGAGTTTTTTATCTCCCGGAATACCGTGGCAGACGACATGATTAACGCTGGTGCAAATTGATTTCGGGTAGCCCTGATAATTCAGTGGTGCGGGGACAGCTTTTTGTTTATTAACAATATAATCATGGCAAATTTTGTCTAATTCACCTGTGGTAACACCAATTTTGATATGCTTACCAATCATATCTAAAACATCGGCTGTCAGACGCCCAGCCAGGCGCATTTTTTTGATTTCTTCAGCAGATTTAACATCAATTGCCATATTTAGCGTTGATTCATGGCGCGTTTTTTTAAAGCGTTAATACGCATCTCAAGTGGCGGATGTGATGAAAACCAAGCGCTAAAACTTTTTTTGTCATCAATACCAAAAGCTGCCATTTGCTCTGGCAGGGGCTGTGGCTCAACTTGGCTCAGGCGTTTGAGAGCGTTAATCATATTTTGATGACCTGCCAAATCAGCACCGCCAGTATCCGCTACAAATTCGCGTTTTCTAGAAACATACATAACGATTATTGATGCCAAAATAGACAACACAATTTGGGCAAAAATTGTGGTTACATAATAGCCAACTCCGTAGCCGTGTTGATTTTTTAAAATCAGCCGATCAACCATATACCCAATCACCCGTGAGAAAAAAATCACAAAAGTATTAATCACACCTTGAATCAAAGTCAAAGTAACCATATCACCATTAGCAACATGGCTCATTTCATGTCCAATAACAGCCTCAATTTCGCCTTTATGCATGGTGTTGAGCAGCCCTTGAGAAACGGCTACTAAAGATTTATTTTTACTAGCGCCAGTGGCAAATGCATTCATAGAATTTGAGGGGAAAATTGCCACTTCTGGCATTTTAACACCAACGATTTTTGCCTGTTTTGCAACCACTTCAAGCAACCATTTTTCGGTGTTATTAGTAGCAGATTCAATCACCACAGCACCTGTTGTGCGTTTTGCCATCCATTTAGAAATGGCCAACGATATAAATGCCCCGCCAAAACCAAATAACCCAGAAAATATGATTAAAACTTGAATATTAAGACTAGAATCATTTTGTTGTAATAGGTTATCAACTCCTAACAAATTAAGACTAACGCTCAAAACTACCATAATGGCAATATTGGTCATTAAAAATAAAAATATTCGTTGCATAATTTTTCTCCTTATTTTTTCTTATTATTCTATCTGATTTTTCAAAAAAATGGGGCGAGAAACGGGGCTTGAAACCACCAAAGAAAACAACATACACAATAATATACCACTATATAAGGTTTTTGTTTTTAAGTTTGTGTGTTTTTAGTTATTTTTAATTTAATGTGGTTAAAATGTGGTTAAACTTTTTTAATCACAAAAAAAACCTAAAAATGCACAATCTTTAACTCTTACGCCCTGGTCTTTGGCTTGTTTTTCCGCTAATTTTTTAATCAACTTAGCGTCGTTTTTTGCTATAATTTTATCACGCGCTTCCTGTTTCCCATCTATATACCCGCTCAGTGCACCAACAGACGCGCATACACTCGTAGATACGGACGCGCAGGCAATCGCTGCGCTCACGCCGCCAATACCGTTTTTAATTCCATTGCCGTATTTGTATGCAATATTATCAAATGTTACGCAACCTGATAATATAATTATCGCAAAGATTGTTATTATTTTTTTCACCATCTCACAAAAAACTCTACAATTTCTATCGGATGTTTCAAAATTACGCCAACAGTTAAGCCCATTACCAACCACATTACGCGTTCAATGAAAGTAAGGCGTTTATCGTGCGATATTAACACTTTATCAAGTCTATCCACTTCTTGTTTCATATTTTTTTAGGATGTTTATTAAAAATCACGCACCTAATTGTCGCGTTTAAATCTATTGCTAATTTCACCATGGATTTGCGCCAAAATGGAATTTTACGCGGCGAAAGAGCCATCGCGCTTACCATGATAGCATTGGCTTGTTTCCAAGCGGCGAATCGCTTAAATCTGTTTTTGATTTTTTGGTCACACAATCTAGCAAGTAAATCATCATGTATGACAGCAGAGAAAGGGATGTCAGTTGGAGCGATGTAGCGCCAAAAAAAACGAGGGACACTTGCTAAATCCGTTATAAAACCCTTGTCAACTTTGTATGTTTTGCCGTAAAAATCCCGATAAAAATAATCCTTTATTAACAAAAATTTACCGTCCGCTAAGACTTCAATTTGCAACTTATTAGCGTTGCTGAATTTTGGCTCTATTTGTTCCATTTTGACTGGCTGGTGGTTTGCTGCTCTGGCCTATACTGTTCCATTTTGACTGGCTGGTGGTTTGCTGCTCTGGCCTAATGTGCCCTAAATAGCAACCTCTTGAATAACCATGGTTGATGAGGTTTTGCTGCCATAATGGCTATTACTATTTCCAGCCGCTTGTCCAACATCCCTAGTGGATGATAAATGGTTAAAGCCGCCATGATTACAGCCTCCGCGCAGGGAGTATGTAGATGTATTAACATCACCTTGCTGATGTTTTACATTGAAAGATAAGGAAGCCCAATTTGAGTTGTTACCAGCGTCCCCAGATGTTGTGCTCATGACCCCCACGGCGATCAATACATCATCTTTAAACAACGGAAAAACTATATTACTATTTCTATTATAATCATTACCTGTATTAATCTCACCCTCACTTCCATAAACAGATATTGCAAAAATCAGAGCGCTTGATTGACTTTGAGGGGTAATATCAACACTCATTATCTCAACTCCCTGAGCAATTGTCGGGAGGTCGTCAGTTTTTGGAATTATGCTGGTAGTCGTCAATTCGTCGGATTGTTCAACGAATAAGGTCTGTAAAACTTTATTCCGACCGTTCAACCTTATAGCGCTCCCATCACTTTTTACTCCTATGGGCGTCCCTTCTGATTCCAGCGGGAGGCTTCTTAACTCTAAATTTGCCATTTCTTTACTCCTTTTTTTTAAAAACTAACTAAATTATCCCCATTGGCTACTAATGGTGAGCCGTTGGCTGTTAAATTTCTTAACCCTATGATTGCCTGCTGAGTTTTGTATTTACTTGCAATTGATACCTTGCCTTCCCCAACAACCCAAACCTCACTTGTTGGAGCAAAACTATCACTATATTTTGCACCTGTGTCAACTTCAATAAATGCTTGTAACACATCAACGCCTCCTATCTTTAATACCGACCCCGTTTTATTTTCAATACTAAAAAACAAACGGTCTGCGTTAAAATCCAAAATCTTTGTTGGGTCGCCGTCAATGTCTATCGTCTTGTAAATCTGTCCGCTACCGCTTTTTGTTTCTGTTTGTAAAATGCCACCCAGTTTGGGCGCTGGTGAATATTCGCCCATGCCGATGATCAGATTTATTTTATTCGTGCCAGTATGATTATTTTTAATGCGGATTTTATCAAAGATATGGGGAGCGCGGTAAGTTGCGCTGGTTTCCATAATCACAGTATCGTCCCCAATATCTATTAAAACATCACCAGTGCTTGAATATACATACACAAAATCGCCGACAACCGCTAAATCAGTTTCCTGCCTAAGTGCCAAAGTTTGAAGGTAATGCCTCATGGCACAGCCCGATTGAATGCCTTAGAGACGACAACGCCTATTAGTGCGATGCCCGTGTATTTAATAATACTATCGGTAGTCCGTTCATCGCTTGGCTTACTTATATTGCTCGCAAAATCTAGCGCGTTTTCTGTCGCGTCCTCCCCGTATTTAAGCGTGTTAGCGTTTTGCTGCCTAATCAAATCAATCGTTTCGTCGTATATATGCTGTGTTGTATCTAAGGCTTTTTCAACCGCTCCATGGTCTGTTAGGGTGTTCTCGTTACCATTGATGACTATAGCGTCCCCGTCAATTCCCTGCAACGAATTATTAACCGTCGTAGTGGATGTTTGGCTAGTGCTTTTTGACGAACTCCCCCCACTCATAGCACAACCCCATAGACTGTTTCCATTTTTTCAAAATCCGTGTTTAGCAGAAACCTATCCGCTCCCTTCCTCGAGGTGTGAAAGCGAACTCGTTTTAATCCGTTTAATCTCGCTATCTCTTTTACCTTCTCTGTAAATTTTTTAGCCTCTTTTCCTGCGTAACAACATATAACTAAATCAGTTTCCTCAGTCCGCATAATGGCGCTACCAATATGCTTATCGTCCAACCTGACATCGTAAGCGCCAGCGATTCCTTCCGCCAGCTGTCTGGTTAACAGCGCCTTGTCAATATCGTCACCCATCGTCCCGCCGAGCGAATCAAAAAATACATTATCTGCAAGAGTAGCGTGAATTTCTATCATTTCAATATTTTCCTAAAAACAACAACCGCCACCACGGCGACAGCTGCATACTTGACCATTTTAACAGTCTCACTTTCATAATTTCCAACGCTAAAACCACCAATATTTACTCCAGTTGTGCCTGTTCGCGAGTGCAGTGCTTGTGGTTTAGAGCCACTACCCCCGATTGCCCCGCTAATTGCTCTACCCGCCAGTTGTTCAAACATTAAACCCTTTTTAAGATTTCTTTATTTTTTTGTAAGCGTAAAAACCTACCACCCCTACCACTCCCAAAGTAAGTGCATTTTTAACAAGCACGCTACTGCTTGGTAAATTGTTTTGGTGAATGATAGGCGGGGTTCCATCGTCCCTGCCGATCCAGCCTGTTAGATCGTTGACAGCATAACCGGCGCTGCCCAAAAATAATAACGGGAGGAGGAGCGGCATTATTTCCCCATGTTTAGTAAAAGCAACACACCGACAACCATTGCGCCAGCCGTTATTAAATTGATGTCGCTATTGCCGCCCCTATTCGGGTTTAAATTATTATTAGGATTATTATTAGGCAGCGGTATCGCGCCTTGTAATCTAATTTGCTCCAAACGGGCGCCGCGGATAGCGCGGTTGCTATCAAAGTTGTAATAATCTCTAGCTAGATTATTCAAATTACCAAACAAATCCCACCCTGCACCGTTTCCAGTGCTTGGGTCTTCCCAGTCGCCCGTCTCGTTGGTATTATTAAAAAAACCCCACCAATCATCGCCTGAATAATTCTCAGCGCTCCATTCGTCTGTGATGCCCCAGTTGTCAAAATCATCGTGGGTATATTCTCTTGTCATCTCAATTCCTTTAGGCTGAGCCTAACAAGCCCCAATATTCAACCACCATTTCAATACTGCCTGCACTGCTAACCGTTGGTTTCAACCGTAAATCACGGACTCCCTCAGTAATTAACGCACCAGCTGGTGTGCCCTGAGTCGTGAAATCCAAACTATATATATTGGTCATCGGGTCGCGAGGTCTGGGAGTCGCCTGCTGAAGTTGTAAAGTGTTTAACGCATTGCTCGCCTCATAGTAAGTGGTGTTATTAACTTTGACCTCACAATGGCTAATGCCGCTTTTTTCTAGATGAATTGCTAAAATTCTGGCACCTTTTGGCAGATTATCAATATCAACTTTTCCAGCTACGCTTGTGCTTATTGGAAACGAGCGGATTATATTTATGAGACCGAGCGGTTTAACTTGCGAAACCTGTGCGGTTGCTTTAAGCGTGGGGTTCGAGGCGTTACTTGCCAGCACTATTCGGATATGAAAATTAGTAACATCAGCCGTACCCACGCCAAAACTTTTAATATCGTTTAGTTGTCTGAGATGAGGCATATCAAAGTGTAAGGTGATAATATTGTTAGCCTGAGTTATATTTCTATACTCATTTAATTTTCGGAGCCATGTAGCCGACCTAAATGTTTGAAACACTTTACCATTTATCAGACACTCAATCCGCTCAATCCTGTCAACACCACCTACGCTATGCTCAATGTGGATTTTGTCATAAGTATGACCGCCCACTGGGCACTCAATAGTCGCCGTGTTACCAGGCGCAACATTTGACACGCTTGGCAGCGTTAGTAAATTAGATACACTCATATACTAACCCCCGTATACTAATTTCTTGATTGGTTTAGCCGCTGTCACGCGGTTAACTATTGCCATTGTTAAGACCACAATTCCAGCTGTAGTCGCATATTTTTTCATATTCGTTTTTGTCATTGTTTATATACCCTGTTATTAAAAAAACCTGTCGTCAATACAGATTATTTTTAATTATCAAACTTTTTTTAAAAAAAACAACAAAAACCCGTAATGGGCATAACCCGTAACGAGGTATAAATGAAAAATTAAATAGAATTAAAAGCGTCTAGATATTGCTTTTTACTGATTTTTGCTTTTTTTATAAGAATTTTTACCGTTTTTGCAGATAAATCAAACGACGGATGGTTTCCAAATGCGATAGGGAACGGTATTTTTTTACCAGTTACAACGATATGACTGCCCCTGCCCTGTAAAACCTCAAAACCCAGTTTAATAAAAATTTTTTTAAGTTTTAAAGCTTTAATTGGTGTGATTTTAGGCGTATAACCTTTCTTTTTCTTTACCATAACCACTTAAAGGAATATCATAATGTAATTTTTTATAGCTCTTTCCCTTACCTGATTTTGGAATAACCACTTTTTGTTTAAAGCCTTCTTTTTCCAATGCTTCAAATAATGTTCTATTATCAATACACCAATTGATAGACAAATTCAACGCTTCTTTAAGGCTTTTTTCTGCTTGAGCTTTAGTGCTACCAGTACCAACACAGGCAAAAATATCAGCAATGGCGTTATAACCACCATTGACTCTGATAAATTCTGCTTTAATATCCAATGTTATTTGTGCTTTCATGTGGTGGATTATAACATCAAGCCCTAGTTACAACAAATTCCTTTTCTGTTTTGTCAAAAACAATATAGTCGTATCCTTTAAGCGAGCGCACAGAGTCGCCTAAATCTTTACCATATCGGTTAGTCAAGTATTTAATATCTAGTTCATCAGAGCTGCCAATTCTAATAATGTTGATATTTTTAAGCGCAGTTTTACTGCCTTCTGCTAGAGATTGAATAATGTAGCAAACAGATATTCCGTATTTCCTCCCCTGCGTTATCAACTGCAATTCGCCCTTAGCTGACTTGCCAATATTTGAAACGGCAGCGCCTTCCTCTATCACTACCACACTTTCCCCCAAATCCCAATTACCCCATGCTTTAGCAAGTTTTGTAAAAGCGGTGTAATGATCATCATCGCAAACGAGGCGATATTTGCCCATCGTATTTCTAATCAACTCACCATAAAGCGATTGTATATTATCAACGCGCTTAATGTCTGGGACGCCACCAAATTCATCAGCGGTATCCCAGACCAACAAACGCGAGGGGTTTTGTTTTTTAATCAAATTTTTAATGTAATAACTCTTACCCGAGCCACTACTACCGCTGCTAATTATATGCTTGATGGGCGCATTTTCATTTATTCTACTCATTTTTCAAATCACCAAATGTCTGTGTTTGTTCTGTTGGTTTGGGTTTGCTTTGTGATTGTTGTTCTTGTTTGCCAAGTAGTCGTGGCATTATAACTATAGCAGTGGTTAAATACGCATTGCTAGCAGGTGTTAAATTTTCATTAAGGCTTGGAAACCAATAATCAACCGCTCCGCCCCACGCCTCAGAGAGCATATCTACCTCTCTAACCGTAACCCCCCATTGAGGCATAAGGCTAAAAACACTGGTAAATACATTGTTTAATATATCTTTGATATCAAAACTCGGCTGGGTTTTTGGCGGTGGCTCGCTCTCATCCATCACCACGCCCTCTATCGGCTCGCTGTTTTCTTGGGTTTCTGGTTTTTCATAATGCAATGGCTTACACCCGATTAACTCGGCAACCGCATTAAACTCAGCTATCTGCGTTGGTTCTTTATATGGGTGGTTTAAAATGGTATCCATTCGCCCGTCCCTTCATCAATCCCATCATCCGTTATGGGTTTGCCTGTAGTAGGTTGCTGGGTTTGTTTATTTTCTGTGTCCTTTACGGGCTGGGGGTCGGGTTGCCCCGTTAGGGGGTCATCTACAGGGTCACCATAAAAAATTGATTGATTATTGTTCGCCCGCACTTGACCGCCACATGAGCAAGTCGCGTAACGGGTGCATTGCTCGTTACCATTGAAGTGCCTTATATACCACCTCCCCTTCGGGCAAAAAGGGCAGCCTTTTACTAAAACATTTGGATGGTTTGCTCTGGACATATTTTACTCCTTTATCAAAAAAATTAAAAAAATTAAAAATAGAAACATCATGAAAGAATATGCAAATTTATAAAAAAAATAGCGTTTAACAATTTGCCAAACAGGGCTTTTTTTAATATCGGTGTTCATTTTCTGTAACTATCCCAATCTAGCCCTAAAACAGTGCCGTTGTGCTTCATCCTATCAACAAAACGCTCGCCAGTATTTGCCTCCAAACTTTTAAGCCCAAAATTAGAGATTAAAACCATTGGTTTGACAGCTGCGTAGTATTTATTAACCAACTCAAACAGGTAATTATTATCTTTCGGGTCTTGCGTGCCTATTTCGTCTACAATAATCATATCAAACTGGGTTAAGCGGTTAATTTCTCGCCACACATCAGTTGCATAATTGCGTTTTGCGTCGGTAAGTGTGGCGATGATTTGGTTTGTCGTTTGATATTTGACAGTTAGACCGTTGCGAATAAGATTATTAGCAAGAGCTGAGGCTAAATATGTCTTGCCAGTGCCAACGCCACCCAACAAAGACAAAAAACCGCCATTGTGAGAGCCGACAATAGCCTTTTTAGCGTAGTTTTTAACTTCTCTTAGGAACTTGCCTTTGTTTATCGGTTTTCGTCTCAAAATTCTTAAATTCTGCGTTTTTAAATCTCTTGGGTAAATCCAGTTTTTCGATTTGCTCAATTATGAATTTTTGGCGTTTTTCTTTAGCTTCCCTTACTTCTCTCTCCTTACAACATTTATCGCATACATAGCCGTAATAATCACCGTGATTATCACAGCGTTTATGGGCTTTGTGGTTTAAACTCATTAAAAATTCACAATTCACGCCGCCAATAAAGTTCTTCACTTCGTTTTCCTGTTCCCAACACCAACATTTTCTATCACATATAACACCTTTTTCTCTGTGCTTTTCTATTCGTTTTAACTCTTTTTTGTATTGCGCTATTGATCCAACTTCTATCATTTTTTTTACTCCTTTGGTAATTTTTAGTGTTCAACTGAATTTCATTGTGGATACACCTCACTTGATAAATCAGTGCCTGATATTTCTTGCTCCCATCTCCTCTGATTTATGTAGGTTTGAAAATGTGGGATAAATTTTTGTGCAACCCCAGAAAATGACACATCGGTGGTGGGTAAGACTTTCAACACTTCTCGCCAGTCCTTGTGCTTTTTTTTGAAATTTACAAATTCGGTTTCCAAACCTCTTTTGCTTCCGCGATAAGATTTTCTGAATTTTTCAAAAATTGCTTTTGCTGTTTTTTTATCCTTATCCTTATCCTTATCCTTATCCTTATCCTTATCCTTATAGGTTTTAGTCATTTCTAAAGGGGGGTTATTAGTCATTGGTCGCCCACCCTTCTTTCCGTTTAAATATTGGTTTTTAGAATTTAATAAGTTAGGTTTTATCAAAGTAAAACAAGTCTTTTCAATCCCCTGTAAGGTAGGCTCTGTATGGTTTAGGGCGTAGTTTGCTATTGCGTCATAAAATGCTAATCTGCTTTTATCGTCTAAATCTTGCCCTGCCTCATAAAATGACCGAAAAAATACAAATGTATCCTGTTTAATCACTTTATTAGTCATCGTTTTAGTCATCGTTTTAGTCATTGGGTTAGTCTCTGTTAGTCATTGGTCGGTTTTGTTCCGTTTTGAGTGATCAGTGGTTTGCTGCTCTGGCCTATACTGTTCCATTTTCATTTTCTAAAAATTGAAGTAATTGGGTTCTAAAAGCCGCTGCCTGTTTTATTGTTTGCTCTGTTTTCTGAAGTTGGTTTTCAAGATTTAAAACTCTGTTATAAAGTGCTTCGTATTCCTCTATCACATGCAAAGTGCGTTTAGATAATGTTTTCTCCTGCGCGTAATGTGGTTTCCGAGCGTCTGCGTCTTTAAGTATCCGCAAATGCTCTTGTGAGAGTCTTAGTCTTGTTGTTTTTTCACTCATAATATTTGCTGTATTCGGTTTTTTTTCATTATGAATTTTTAGCCAAAATAGGGGCTTTAATATCAATTAGCCAACTGCCACCACTCTCTACCTGCACACCATCTGCATTAACCTTGCGTGCTTGTAGTGTTTTGTTTTTGCACCAATTCATTACTTTTTCATAACTAATGCCTGTGATTTCGCTGTATTTCTTTGGCGTTACTTCCGTTACTTGAGCCGTTGCCAGCATCACTGCCACATCAACCTCGTGCTGTATTACGGTTTGCATTTCTTTGGTGTTGATATTCATGTGTTATAATCCTTTGCTTATTTGTCTGTATTTATTGTTTTTCACTAACCTTAGTCAGTGTTGAGAATTATAAACACCAACTAAGGTTAATGTCAAGACTTTTTTTAAATTATTTTTTTTGGGGGTAAATATGAGTGATGAAACAAAAGCAAAAGAAGGGGAAGTCATAACAAAAAAACCTAATAAAGACGGGGTCAATTTGAGTAATGACGAATTAACAAAACTTATTTACAAAGGTCTTGATATATGGCAGAAAGACACAGAAAAATCAAGCGAATTTCAAAAAAGTGTATTTAATAGAGTATCTATTTTTGTGTTCTTGGCTACTATCTTTTCTATGTGCCTAATCTACATAGGAGATAAAGCATTAGGCGCTGGAATGCTTGCCACTATCCTCGGTAGTGTTATCTCTTACTTTGCTGGTCGTAGTAGGTAATTTTTGTGGTTCGTTGCGTCCACCAATAGCCAGTATAGCCAAGCCCATAAAAAAATATGCCCAACCCTTATCACTCATAACCCGCCTCATAATCAAAAATTAAATTATAAACACTAACTAAAGTCAATGTCAAGGAGTAAAAATGCAGTTAAATGAAAAACTAAAACTTATAAGAAAAGCAGAGGGGTATACACAAGTGCAGTTAGCACAAATACTTGAAGTGAGCGAGGCAAGTGTCCAAAATTACGAAAATGAACGAAAAAAACCACACACCGGAGTCATGCAAAAACTCTGCCAGCAATTCCCCGAATATACATTATGGCTTATGACTGGCAAAACCTCGGGCGACCAAATAAGCCCACACGATAAGACTGCGAAGTCAGATAAAACTGCTTGATTAGTGCATTTTTAAAAATAAAAATGCTTTAGTAGTAGGGGTTTCCGCTGTTCAACATTATGATCTAAATGATACGCAAAAATACCAACGGCACATTTACTGTTGACATTAGACAGGGCAGAGCAAAGCGACATCAAAAACGCTTTAAAACCAAAGATGAAGCCCAACGCTACGAACGCCTATTTTTAATTGAATTAGACAGCGGTAAGCCTTGGCAACCCAACCAAAAAGACAAACGAACACTAAGCGAATTGATAGCCGTATGGCATAAGTTGCACGGCGTCAATCTGCGTGATGTTGATAATCGTGTCAAAATCCTAAATAACACTGCTCACGGCTTAGGCGACCCAGTAGCCAAAGATTTTACTGCTAACCAGTTTAGTCACTATAGAGCCGAACGCCTAAAGAAAGTCAAGCCAAAGACGATAAACAATGAGTATGTGTATTTATCTAGCGTCTATTAATGAATTAAAACGCTTAAGAGAGATAGATTATAACAACCCAATAGCAGAGGTTAGGCAAGTCAAGATACCTGAGCGAGAATTGGCATATTTAAGCGATGAGGATATAAAAGCCTTGTTTGCTGAGTTAGAGAAAACGCACAAACCAACCTATCAAGTGGCTTTAATCTGCCTTAGTTGTGGCACACGCTGGGGCGAAGCACTGAGGCTTAAAAAAGAACATATTAGAGGCGGTAAAATCAGCCTGTTTAATACCAAAAGTGGCAAGAATAGATATATCCCTATTCCGCCTAATGTGCTTGATATTTTGGATTTTGATTTTAACGAGGCTTGCGGTAAAGTTTTTGCTAAATGCTACAAGAGGGCAGATATACCAAAAACGCAAGGGCAAAATACCCACATATTACGCCACACTTTCGCCAGCCATTTTATCGCTAACGGTGGCAGCATCCTAACACTTCAAAAAATATTGGGGCATAGCGATCTTAAAATGACAATGCGTTATGCACACCTTGCACCTGACCACCTTAATGATGTGCTTAAATTTTCGCCTGTGGTTAAAATGTGGTGAAACTTTTAAGGTGATACCTCTAAAACCGTTGATTTTAAAGGGATAAAATGGGGCGAGAAACGGGGCTTGAACCCGCGACAACCGGAATCACAATCCGGGGCTCTACCAACTGAGCTATTCCCGCCATAAATTTTGGCACGCCCAACACGATTCGAACGTGTGACCTACGGCTTAGAAGGCCGTTGCTCTATCCAGCTGAGCTATGGGCGCTTTATTATCTTAATTAGAAAATTTGGTATTTTGGTCGGAGTGGAGGGATTTGAACCCACGACCACCTGGACCCAAACCAGGTACGCTACCAAGCTGCGCTACACTCCGAAAAAAAATATTCAATTATACTTGAGAGGTTATTGCAATCCAAGCGTGAAAGTTTAAAAAAAGTAATTTTTTATATTATTTTAATTTATTTTGCTAAAGTAGGATTCATGTGCCGTGAGTTCGGCTTTATTGGCGATAATAATTTTAATTTTCTTGCGATTTTTATCAACCCGTCTAATTGTGTTATCATTTTTCTTTTGTGTGTTGTTTAGACTGTGCTCAGCAAAAAGAGACGATTGACCGCCTGTCATTGCCAAATAAACCTGTGCTAAGATTTGTGAATCTAACAGCGCACCATGGATGGTTCGTGCACTGGCGTCAATCTCAAAGCGTCTGCACAGTGCATCTAAATTATGCATGCTGCCGGGGCGTTGTTGTTTAGAGAGTTCTAATGAATCAATAATTTTACAATTATCTTCAATACGCTGCTTGATATTCATCAGTTGTAGTTCATGATTTAAAAAGCCAAGGTCAAATGCAGCGTTATGGATGACCAGTGTTGCACCTTTAATATAAGCTAAGAATTCTTCAAAAATTTCTTCAAACTTAGGTTTTCCAATTAAAAATTTATCGGTAATGCCGTGAATTTTTACCGATTCGCCAACATGGCGATTGGGCTGTATATATCGGTGGTATTCGTTGTTTTTGGTAATCTGACGATTGATAATTTCGGTGCATCCAATCTCAATAATACGATGCCCCTCATTGGGTTCAATACCAGTGGTTTCTGTATCTAAAACAATTAGTCTTTCCATGGACTATAAATGGCGTAAAATTACTCCATTTTATCGTATTTAAAGTTGGAATTATGGCAAGGGTAACCGTTGAAGAGTGTTTGAATTTTATTAAAAATCGTTTTGAATTGGTTTTAGTGGCCGCCAAACGCGCCCACCAACTTAACTTGGGTGGCTATAAATCAACTTTAGATATTGGCAAAGACAAAGCTACAGTGGTTGCTCTTAGAGAAATTGAAGCCGGTTTAATTGATGCCTCAATTTTGCGTGAAAAATACCCCATAAAAGAAGAATTACCAGCACAACAAAAAGCAGGTGACAATACCAAAATGGCAGAAGTTAAAGAAGAATTATCCATAACAGCTATTGATACTGATGATATGATTGTCATTGAATAACAAAATAACAGTTAAAGTTGTTTTAAAGTCATGCAATCTATCATTAAATTCTTTGTATTATTATTGTTTTCCACTATGTTGTATGCACAGCCTCATCCCTCTAAACCTTGGATTGATATTAATTATCCACAAGATGAAAACAAGCACTGGTGGGATGATGCTTGGTGGCAAGAAGGTGTATTAACCACGCCCAAAAATTACCCCATTAGCGTAGAAGAAATCACTTATAAAGATGGTGATGTTGAAGTTGAAGCGTATTTGTTTAAACCCAAAAAATCAGGTAAATATTTGCCAGTTTTATTTCAGCATGGGCGTAGAGGTTTAGATTCTTGGACTCTACCTAGAATTAAACGCTTAGCGGCACGCGGTTTTATCGTGTTAGCACCAGATATGTTCGGCACTTATTTAAAACCACCATTTCCAATTAAACATCATGATATTTATGATGCGCATGTGGCAAAAGGCATTGATGTTTTGCTTAAACGCGTAGATATTATTGGTGATAAGGTTTGCACAGTGTCGCATACACGCGGGGGATATATGACTTTGAAGGCTTTGGTAACCCACAAACAACAAGAAAATAATGTGGCTTGTTATGTGTCGTATTATCCACATTGGCAGAACCCTAATGCTCCTGAGGCTGAACAAATTTATCAATATGCATCTGAGTTGAATCAACTGAATGTGCCCAGTTTAGTTTTTGTAGGCGAGCATGAGCAATATCAAAGATTACGCCCGATTATGGCTGGTATTAAAACACTACAAGATAGAGGCATTGATGCACAGCTGATTATCTATCCTGGGGTTGGCAGAGCTTTTGATTTTAGACCCGCCCATATTCGAACTTTTGCCGATGATTTAGCCAGTAAAGATGCCAATCAAAGAACGGCTGCTTTTATTCGCAAATATTTACAAAAATAAAACTTCTAAGAAAAGTAAAAATCAGTGATAAAAACTTATCCAATTGTAAAGTCAAACACTTCGCCCTTGATTGATGAGGCAAAGTATAAGGCAATGTATGATGAGTCAATTAACGATTGTGATGGGTTTTGGGCGCGTCAAGCCAAATTATTTTTAGACTGGGACAAAGATTGGACAAAGACCTCAAATGTTGATTATGATATAGGCAAAATTGAATGGTTTAAAGGCGGCAAATTGAATGTTGTTTATAATTGTATTGATCGACATTTGCCAGAAAAAGCCAACCAAACTGCAATTATCTGGGAGGGTGATAATCTAGAAAAATCCAAACACATCAGTTATCAACAGCTCCATAATGAGGTGGCAAAACTTGCGAATGGACTTAAAAAATTGGGGGTAGAAAAAGGCGATAGAGTTTGTATTTATATGCCGATGATTGTTGAATCGGCTTACGCCATGCTTGCTTGTGCGCGTATTGGGGCAATTCATTCGGTGGTATTTGGTGGTTTTTCGCCTGAAGCACTCAAGGACAGAGTATTAGATTCACAATGTAAAATTATAATTACCGCTGATGAAGGTGTGCGTTCAGGTAAGCCAATTTCTCTAAAAGCCAATGTAGATAAAGCCATCGGTGCCTGTGATTGTGTCGAGGCAGTGATTGTGGTGAAAAATAGAAAAAATGCACTACATTGGGGCAAAAAAGATATTTGGTATCATGAGTTGGTTGCTGATATGACGGCAAATTGCCCTTGCGAGCCGTTTGATGCAGAAACTCCATTATTTATTCTCTATACTTCAGGCTCAACCGGCAAACCTAAAGGCGTACTCCATACTTGTGGCGGTTACTTGCTTTATGCGGCAATAACGCATAAATACACCTTTGATTATCAGCCCGGCGATATTTATTGGTGTACGGCAGATGTTGGCTGGGTTACGGGGCATTCGTATATTATCTATGGACCATTGGCAAACGGTGCTACAACACTGATGTTTGAGGGAGTGCCTACTTATCCCGATGCTTCTCGTTTTTGGCAGGTGATTGACAAACATCAGGTGAATATTTTTTACACAGCGCCAACGGCAATTCGGGCATTAATGGGTGCGGGTGATGGGTTTGTTCGTCAAACTTCGCGTGCCAGTTTGCGTATTCTAGGCACTGTTGGAGAGCCTATCAATCCTGAAGTATGGGAGTGGTATTACCATATTGTGGGTAATGGTCGCTGCCCAATAGTAGATACTTGGTGGCAAACAGAAACTGGCGGGCATATGATAACTGCCTTACCGTATGCTACAAAGCTTAAACCTGGATCTGCCAGCAAGCCATTTTTTGGCATTGAGCCACAAATAGTGAATGAGGGGGGTGAGGTATTAAAGGGTGAGGCTGAAGGCATGTTGGTATTAGTGCGTTCTTGGCCTGGGCAAATGCGAACCCTATATAATAATCATGAGCGCTTTATGCAGGCTTATTTTTCTACTTTTGCAGGTAAATATTTTACTGGAGATGGGGCAAGGCGTGATGACCAAGGTTATTATTGGATTACGGGCAGAGTAGATGATGTGTTGAATATATCTGGGCACCGGATTGGCAGTGCTGAGATTGAATCTGCTTTAGTATTGCATGAAGATGTGAGCGAGGCAGCAGTTGTTGGTTATTCGCACGATATTAAAGGGCAGGGGATTTACGCCTATGTTTCGGTGATGAGTGGTATTGATCCGAGCGCTGAGTTGAAGCTGGCATTGGTTGATCTGGTTCGCCACGAAATTGGTGCGATTGCACTGGTAGATAAAATCCAGTTTACACCCAACCTACCCAAAACTCGTAGTGGTAAGATTATGCGCCGTATTTTGCGTAAAATTGCCGAGCATGATGATGATAATTTGGGCGATATATCAACGCTGGCAGATCCTGAAGTGGTGGGGGATTTAATTAAAAATCGCCTTATTTAGACGCCTTATTTTTTTATTTTATAGAAGACGCCTTAGGTTCTTTTTTTAAGCTAACGGAGCATTGTTGGCGGTAATTATCCAGCATTTTTTTATCTAACGAAATGGTTTTGCCAAACAGTTTTTTCTCTGTTGTTATAATATTTTTAATATTCGCACAGTAGTTGTTAATTTCTTCAATAGTATGGGCAGCAAGTATTGTCAAACCAACCGCTGGAACGAGTAGCCCACCTACTGCAATACCAGTTGAAGTTTTTTTAAGTTCTTGAATACGCACTATATTTTTACCAGCAATTGTTTTGTTTTGTGATTTGAGCATTTTAGTAAAATGGTGCATTTTTTTATTCGCTTGTTTTAATTTTTGTTGCGTGCTTTTGAGTGAATTTTGTAGTGTTTTTATTTTAGGGCGGACATCACGCATTTGGGCCATTTCATCTTCCAATACCTGAGATTTGCTAGTGGCTAATAATAATTTTTGTTGTGTTTGTTTTAATAAAGTGCGTGTATTGATGAGCTGATTATTAATCTCGTCTAATGTGGAAAATTGAGGTGTAGGCACAGTACTGACTTTGATATTATCAGTAGATTTAACCTCTGGGCAGGGTTCCAAAACAATATCCTTGGGCACAGATGCAGCATTTAGGTGCTTAATTTTTGTCTTAAGTTGTGTGGTTGTTTGTTGATAAAAAATAACCGTAGCAACCAGTGCTACGGATAGCGTCATTGCAGCAAAAAGTGATTTATTCTCCATAATGGTCTTTTAAAAATAACGAAAGATTGAATTATAACATAACAGCTATTCTTTTAGCCATTTGGCAACTTGCTTGCTGTAGTAAGTTAAAATGGCGTCTGCCCCAGCGCGTTTAAAGGATAGTAGAGTTTCTAATACCACAGGTTTTTCTTTAATCCAGCCATTTTGCGAAGCGGCTTTGAGCATTGCATATTCGCCACTGACTTGATAGACAAGAGTTGGCATTTCAAAGTTTTGTTTGACTTGATAGACAATATCCAAATACGCCACCCCCGGCTTAATCATCACCATATCCGCACCTTCATCAATATCTAGGGCAACCTCGCGCAATGCTTCAGCACGATTAGCAAAGTCCATTTGGTAGGTTTTTTTATCAGCTTTACCAAGATTTTTAGCCGATCCCAGCGCTCTACGAAAAGGAGTGTAATAATGCGATGCATATTTAGCAGAATAAGCCAAAATATTGGTATGAATAAAGCCATTTTGTTCTAAAGCATTGCGAATTGCACCAATGCGTCCGTCCATCATATCCGAGGGCGCAACAACATCTGCCCCAGCTCGAGCATGGGAAAGGGCTTGTTTAACCAACACTGAGGTAGTTTCGTCATTTAAAACATAACCCTCATTATCAAGCAACCCATCTTGCCCATGAGGGGTGAATGGATCCAGTGCTACATCGGTAATAACAGCCAATTTAGGGGCTTTTAATTTTAATACACGAATGCAATTTTGCACCAAGCCATCAGCATTAAATGCTTCTTTGGCATCGGTTGATTTTTTATTTTCTGCAATAGATGGGAATAATGCCACAGCACGAATGCCGAGCATTATCAATTCTTCTGCTTCAATCAATAATTCGTCAATGCTAAGGCGTTCAATGTTTGGCATAGAATCAATACTTTGGCGTTGTTTTTTCCCTTCAACGATAAAAATTGGTAAGATTAAATCATCAGTAGTTAAAGTATTTTCACGCATCAATGCCCGAGTGTGTGCGTGTTTTCTCATCCGTCGTGGTCTATGGGTTAAAATACTCATAACAAAAAATTATACAGCAGGATTAATGAACAAAATAAAACAAAAAAACATCAAGCCTTTTCCAAATTCAGAAAAAATCTATGTTCAAGGCAGTAGAGACGACATCCAAGTGCCAATGCGCAAAATTACTCTCACCGATACCATTGGCGAATTGGCAGAAAAAAACTCGCCTGTTTATGTTTATGATACCTCAGGCGTTTATACTGACCCGAATGTAGCAATTAACCTGCGTCAGGGGCTGAGCGATATTCGCACAACTTGGATTGATGAGCGCGGTGATAGCGAGCTATTAGCGGCCCCTAGCTCTACTTTTGCTAATGCCCGCATGGATGATGCCAAGTTAGATACATTGCGCTTTGAGCACCGACGCCGTCCCAAACGGGCAAAATCAGGCAAAAATCTCAGCCAAATGCACTATGCAAAACGCGGTATTATCACCCCTGAGATGGAATATATTGCAATTCGTGAAAATTGTAAATGGCAAGATTATAAAGACCAGATTGGACAACACAAAGGCGAGAGTTTTGGCGCTAATATTCCTGCCATTATCACCCCAGAATTTATCCGCTCCGAAGTTGCATGTGGGCGGGCAGTCATCCCTGCCAATATTAACCACCCAGAAATTGAGCCGATGATTATCGGGCGTAATTTTATGGTTAAGATTAACGGCAATATTGGCAATTCTGCACTGGGTTCAAGCATTGAAGAAGAGGTAGATAAAATGATTTGGGGAATTCGCTGGGGGGCGGATACGATTATGGATTTATCAACGGGTAAAAATATTCACGAAACCCGTGAATGGATTATTCGTAACTCACCAGTACCAATCGGCACTGTGCCGATTTATCAAGCATTGGAAAAAGTTAGCGGTATTGCTCAAGATTTAACTTGGGATGTGTTTCGTGATACTTTGATTGAGCAGGCAGAGCAGGGAGTAGATTATTTCACCATTCATGCAGGGGTGCGTCTCAAATATGTACCATTGACCGTTGACCGAGTAACTGGCATCGTCTCGCGTGGCGGGTCAATTATGGCAAAATGGTGTTTGGCACATCATACAGAAAGTTTTATTTATACTCATTTTGAAGAAATTTGTGAAATTATGAGCGCCTATAATGCTACTTTTTCACTCGGTGATGGGCTGCGTCCAGGATGTATTGCCGATGCTAATGATAGAGCCCAATTTAGCGAGCTTGAAACGCTGGGTGAATTAACCAAAATCGCCTGGCAACACGAGGTGCAAACTTTTATTGAAGGTCCTGGTCATGTACCAATGCAAATGATTAAAGAAAATATGGACAAACAATTAACCGAATGTGGTGAGGCGCCATTCTACACCCTAGGTCCTCTCACTACTGATATTGCCCCTGCCTATGATCACATTACCTCAGCCATCGGGGCTGCACAAATCGGCTGGTATGGCTGTGCAATGTTGTGTTATGTTACCCCCAAAGAACATCTTGGCTTGCCCAACCAAGATGATGTTAAAGCAGGCATTATCGCTTATAAGATTGCTGCTCACGCCGCCGACCTTGCCAAAGGGCATCCTGGTGCACAAATTCGTGATAATGCCCTAAGTAAGGCGCGTTTTGAATTTCGCTGGGAAGACCAATTCAATTTAGGTTTAGATCCAGATACAGCTCGCAAATATCACGACGAAACCCTACCCAAACAAGCTGCAAAAAGCGCTCATTTTTGTTCCATGTGTGGTCCTAGATTTTGTTCCATGAAAATCACCCAAGAAATCAAAACCATGGATAAAACACAAATCAAAAAAATCAAAACCATCCAAGATGAAATGGATAAAAAATCAGTACAATTCTTAGCAAATGACAGCGAAATCTACATCAAAAATTCTGCCTCCTAAATGTAAATAACGCTATGTTTTATGGGCTTATAGATTGCCACTAAATACGACAATATTGGGGTTAGTTAGGCAATGAATTTTATTGGTTAAATTTAAACAAAAAAATATTAAATTCGCTTTTTTTGCACTACGAAATTCTGTAGTTTATTGGCGAAACCAAGACCGGCTTCCGAGTAGATATTAAAAGTATATTTAACACCAATAGCCTTCAAAGCAACCTCCTCATCGTGGTATTTAGTCGTTGCGGCGATGTAACCACGATACCCCCTCTCTTTGAGTCGTAATGCTGCATCCATATTGGCTTTGTGTGTTGGTAAAGTCAACAACACCCACTCCAGCCCGTCTATCAAATCGGGCGCACGAGTCCAGAAATCTGGATTGGTTGCATCTCCAGAGACCACATTTTTACCTTCTGTAGTGTGTTTATCTGCCTTTTCTTGCTCGATTTCCACTCCAACCAGATTGCCTGGGTAGTCCACTTCCACCGCATTATAGGCTGCTGTGCCCATCCTACCCATACCAAACACCACCACCTTGATATGGGCAAGGTCTAGGTTTTCTTCTCCATATAAACGGTTCAAACGCTCAAATCGTTTCAGTTTAAGTCGCCATTTTTGATATAAGTTGTCTCGGGTATTTACCAACGGAGAGGAAAGGGCGAAAGAGAGTGAGATCACGACAGCAAAAATAGCCAGCCATTCTTTAGGCAACCAGCCTATTGAGACAGACAAAGCACCGACGATCAGACCAAATTCACTATAGTTCGCCAAGTTGACAGAGGTGCGCCAAGAAGTACTTGATCTTAGGTAAAAAAGGTTAAACAGACCAAAATACATTGCCACTTTGATTGGTAGGAACAGGATGAACAACAGTGCAACCAGCACCTCGGTCCAGCCCGGTAGGGCAGTCATACCTATGCTGAGGAAAAAACCCACTAGGAATAATTCTTTAAATCCGAGTAGTGTTTTCGCCAGTTCATTAGCTTTAGGATGATTGGCGAGTAGCATACCAAAAACGAGCGCACCGACATCTCCTTTGATTTCAACTAACTCAAAAATATCTGCGCCGATCAGTGCCAGTGTAATGCCAAACAGTATCAGTAGTTCGCCGTGTCCCACCTTATCAAGTATTCTATGCAACAAGAACTTTAGCGGTATAAGCATGATTAAAGTTAGTGCTAATGGAGAAGGCAACTTACCTATTGAGACGGCGATGAAAACTACTGCCAAGATATCCTGCAATACTAACACACCAATTGCTGTACTGCCATGCCTTGCACTTGTAGCCCCCAACTCATCAAGTATCTTTACCGCGAACACAGTGCTAGAAAAAGACATGATGAAGCCAATGAGTAAAGCCGTTTTAATATCAATACCAGACAAAAGGGGTAAGTTGGTATATGATAGCAACAGAACCATCATGGCAATCAGTAGCGTAATCATAGCCATATGTAGGGTCGCTACGCCCCACACTTCAGGTTTTTCCAGCGACTTTAACTTGAGCTTGAGTCCGATAGAAAATAGCAAAAGAGTAATACCCAAATCGGCCATTGAACTGAGGAATTCCCCTCCCTCTGCTCCCAGTGCATTGAGTATAAAACCAGCCATTAGGAAGCCGACCATAGGTGGCAGTTTTACCACTCTGATAGCCAGACCAAAGAGGAACGCAATGGCTATCCAGAGAGGATCACTGTAGTGGATAGAGAGGAGTTCTGGATCCATGGTTTGTATCGACAAAATAAACAATAAGTCCGTATGTGCCAATACTCAAATTCGAACGACATATTAGCAGTCGGTTGGAATGATTTGTTATACATTTTCTATGCGAGATGTTTGCATAATTCATAATTTCTTGCCTTTTAAAATGGCAAATTCAACCCATAAGTACAATACTATGATTTAAAAAGAACAATCCTTACTAATCATACTGGCAAAATCTCCCAAAAATATTTTATGCCCCCAAACATTTCTTTGGTCTATTATTCATTAAATTTAGCACTCCAGTAACAATATTTTTTACTGATATTGTCCAGTTGCATAGATTTAGGTATAAATTTTTGTAGCACACCATTATGACTTTGATTTAACTTTTTTTCTAAAAAAGAATAGAATCATTGTTAGGAATATGCAAAAATAAGGTTGGTAAAATCCAATGAAAAATGAATAAAAAGATGTTTGATTTTTATGTATAAAGAATGCAAACTTAAATTCAACATATCGTCGTCAAAATCTTTACGGTATTTTATTTATTGAGTTTAAAAAGAGTCGCTTAAATTATCATGACCCTAAGACAGCATGAGAATACTACACAGAGATGATTTAGAATATGGTGGTTTTGCTGGGCTACGAGAGCATCGTTTGGTAATAGATTCACGCTTTTTTGGTGAGCATAAGCCTGTCGAAGCATGGAATGGTATAGGGAACCTTGTTTATTTGGCCGACGCACAATTTTTACCTAAAGGCGAAACCCATCTCCACAATCATAAAGAAATAGATGTCATTTCTGTGATGGTAAAAGGTAGAATCATACATGAAGGATCGCTAAAACATGGGCAAAAAATGGAAAGTTACCATGTGCAAGCACAACGCGCTGGTAGTGAAGGTTTTTCGCATAACGAAATCAATCCAGATGACATTGAAAACCGAATGATTCAACTCTGGGTTATGCCAGAATGCCCAGACCAAGCTGCTGGATACAAATTGTATTCTCTTATAGAGGGAGGATTAACACGCATTTACGGTGGCAAACCTACTCAGCAAGAAACACTGGACAGTAATACATTGATTGATGTTGGGGTTATTTTGGCAGGAAAGAGTGTATCTTTGAATACACCTGTAATGGTATATATAACGCGTGGCTTAGGCATACTTAACGGTCAGCTTGTCGAGGATGGTGACTTAATACAAGATGATAGACTTGAGTTTAGTGCAAATGATGATACACAACTTATTGTAATTCACACTAGGTGAGGTGGTCTATTAAATGAGATTTTTACATAATTATAAATAATATCACTAAAGCATCATTTTTTATCAATTCGGCAAAATCTCCCATACTGCTAATTTATTGCAAAGGTCTAAGTTTTATAGATGCAAAACACAAGCTGGATTACTTGAGAATACTGAGAATAGGGGTTGAAGGTTTTAAAACAATTCAAGCGAGTGTTTTCTCTTGTGTGTTTTTATTGTAAGGCGGCGACTACCAAATCACCCATTTGGTTGGTGCCGATAATTGAATCATCGGGGTTGGCGATGTCTTGGGTGCGCCAGCCCTGGTCTAGGACTCTATTCACGGCCAAATCAATTTTATTTGCTAATGGAGTTTGGTTTAAGGAATAACGCAACATCATTGAAACTGATAGAATACTTGCTAAAGGGTTAGCAATATCTTTGCCAGCAATATCAGGTGCAGAGCCGTGAATTGGCTCATACATTCCAAAGCCGTCCTTATTTAGCGAGGCTGAGGGCAACATACCGATTGAGCCGGTTAGCATTGCAGCACAATCGGATAATACATCACCGAATAGATTTGAGGTAACTATGACATCAAATTGCTTTGGTGCCTTGACTAACTGCATGGCAGCGTTATCCACATACATATGAGAAAGTACAACATCTGGGTAATCTTTGCCTACCTCAATTATCACTTCACGCCATAATTCACACACTTCTAACACATTTGCTTTATCTACCGAACACAGGCGTTTATTACGCTTTTGTGCAATTTTAAAAGCTGAATGAGCAATACGTTTGATTTCTGATTCGGTGTAGGTAGCCGTATTAAAACCGTAACGCTCTCCCATTCTTTCTTCAATCCCGCGTGGCTGACCAAAATATATGCCTGCTACTAATTCACGCACAATCATCAAATCCAAACCTGAAACCACTTCTTTTTTTAGCGTTGAAGCTGTTGCTAATTGTGGATACAAAATCGCTGGTCGTAAGTTTGCGAATAAATCCATCTCAGCACGCAAGCCCAATAAACCCCGCTCAGGTCGCAAATCTCGTGGTAGCCCCTCCCACTGATAACCACCGACCGCACCAAGCAAAATACTGTCGCATTCGTGGGCTGCTTTTAATGTTGCTGGTGGTAAGGGGGATTTAGTTTCATTATATGCACTACCGCCAACCAAGCCATGTGTCAATTCCATGCCTAAGTCATCATTTGCGTTGAGGTGGTCAATCACTTTAAGGGCTTGGATGATAATTTCTTGGCCGATACCATCACCTGGCAATATTAATACTTTTGACATTTTTCTAAAACTTGGTGTGTTTTAGATCTCAATCATTTTAAATTCTTGTTTAGATGCGCCACAATCAGGACAGACCCAATCTTCAGGCACATCTTCCCATTTAGTACCTGGGGCAATACCTTCTTTTGGCGCACCTAAATATTCATCATATATCCAATCACAAACCCCACATCTGTATTTTTTAAATTTCATCTTTTATTTACCTAATAAAAAAACCACAATCAATTATAAATTACCTGCATTTTTTGCCAAATACTGTGCTACCCCAGTAGGCGTGTCTTTCATACCTTCATCGCCTTTGCTCCAACCTGCAGGACAAACTTCGCCATGTTTGCTGTGAAAATCAAGCGCATCAACCATGCGTAACATCTCATCTACATTTCTGCCCAGTGGTAGATCATTAACCACCTGATGTCGCACTACAAAATCCTCATCAACTAAAAACGAGGCACGCAAGGCAATGCCCGCTGGATGTACAACTCCGTAAGCCTTCATAATTGCATGATTGGTATCTGCTACCAATGGGAAATCAATTGCCCCCAAGCCGCCATTTTGATGCTCGGTATTTCGCCAAGCGTTATGGGTAAATTGTGAATCAACTGAGATGCCAATTACCTCAACACCTCTATCAGCAAATTGTGCTATGCGGCTGTGATGTGCCAAAATCTCTGACGGGCAAACAAAGGTAAAATCCAATGGATAAAAGAACAGGACAATTTTCCTGCCTTTAAAATTAGATAATTGAAAATCATCAATAATAGATCCGTTCGCTAAAACAGCAGCGGCAGTAAAATCTGGGGCTTGTTGAGCAACTAAAACACTCATATTTTTTTCCTAAAAAGTTAAAACACCGATTATACAATATTTATACATAAGAGAAGTTTGTAGTCAGTCTGTTGATAAAACTTTAGCGTAAAATAGTGCTATGCTTAGAATTTACAATACTTTGAATAGGCAAAAAGAAGAATTTCACCCAATCAATCCTGACAAAATTACAATTTATGTCTGTGGCATGACCGTTTATGATTATTGCCACATGGGTCACGCCCGAGTGCTGGTAGTTTTTGATGTGATAGTGCGCCATTTAAGACGGCGTTTTCCCAATGTTAAATATGTGCGTAATATTACTGATATTGACGACAAAATTATCAACCGTGCATTAAAAAATAAGGAAAGTATTAACGATCTAACCAAGCGTTTTATAGATGCCATGCACGAAGACGAGCGTGCCCTCGGTGTTCTAAAGCCAGACGCTGAGCCGAAGGCAACAGACGCCATAGACCAAATACTTTATATGATTGAATCTTTGATGGAAAAAGGCATTGCTTATCAAGGCAAAAATGGAGATGTGTATTATTCGGTGCATGATTTTGCAGGCTATGGAAAATTATCGGGTAAAAATCTTGATGAACTAGAAGCTGGTAGCAGGGTTGATATTGAAACCGACAAAAAAAATCCACTTGATTTTGTGTTGTGGAAAATCGCCAAAGCAAACGAACCCAGCTGGCAATCTCCTTGGGGTGAGGGGAGGCCAGGTTGGCATATTGAGTGCTCAGCAATGTCCACCCAGCATTTAGGCAACCATTTTGATATTCATGGAGGTGGTATGGATTTAACTTTTCCGCATCATGAAAATGAAATTGCCCAGTCTGAAGGGGCGAATGGTCATGCTTTTGTTAATACTTGGATGCATGTTGGTTTTGTGAATATCAACGAGGAAAAAATGAGCAAATCGCTAAACAATTTTTTTACCGTTCGTGAGATGTTGAAAGATTATAGTGGCGAAGTTTTGCGTTATTTTATTGTCAGCAGCCATTATCGTAGCCCGTTAAATTTTAGCAAAACTAACCTCAACCATGCCAAAACTTCTCTCACACGCCTCTACACTGCTATTCGTGGTTTGAGTGCCAGCAAAGCGGCAATGGATGAGGTTTCACAGCGGTTTGATTATGAGGTGCGTTTTAATACTGCTTTAGATGACGATTTCAATACTCCAATTGCGCTCAGTATTTTATTTGAATTAGCAAAAATGGTAAATTCACAACGCCAGCAAGATTTTGACCTTGCTAATGCTTTGGCACAATTATTAAAAAAACTCGGTGGCTATATCGGTATTTTGCAAGTAGAGGCAGATATGTTTTTAAAGCAGGGCACGGCACTATCGGCTACGGATATTGATGAAAAAATTAAACAACGAAATGATGCCAAAGATGATAAAAATTTTATTTTATCTGACCAAATCAGAGACGAACTTTACGAGTTTGGTATTTTATTGGAGGACAGTGTAGATGGCACAACTTGGCGTCGAAAATAAGACAAGTAAGATTAAACAGATAAGCATTAACACCACTTTATCAGATATGGACGGTTTATTAGCTTTTTATTCAAAAAACCAAATCTACCCTATTTTCCGTGCCCAAGATAAAAATTTTATCAACATTGAAACTTTTAAAAGCGCCTTATCGATTAAATTATGAAAATTGGGATTCTTTCAGATACGCACGGTTTTATTCATCCACAAATTATCCAACTGATGAATGGTTGTGATATTATCATTCATGCAGGTGATATTATTGAGCAAAGGACACTTAAGTTACTACAACCCAAACAAAAACTCGTTGCCATTCAAGGCAATAATGATAGCCATTTAACCCAACTAAAAACTGTGGAAAATCTCAACTTAGCAAGTGGGAAAATCATCATTGAACACGGGCATCAACACGGCTGGCATACCCCTTCTCATACCTCACTTAGGGTTACTTACCCAGATGCCAGAGTTATCATTTATGGGCACACCCACAAACAAGTGATTGACAAAGGCGAAAATCCTTGGGTAATCAATCCAGGTGCTGCTGGAAAAATTCGCAATTATGGCAGTGCCAAATGTTTGTTACTTGATGCAAGCGATACCAAAGAATGGGAGATTAACCCCTATCTTTTTTCTTATCCCGGGTATTAAGAAAAAATTACTAAGCTGGGAGAAGACTGCGTTTTTAGGATTATTCACGAATTATGCAAAGCTCTCAATGTATAATAATTGACAATTTTTTTTTAACAAAGGGCGACAATGAAAAATGCTTTTTATGCACAATCAGGGGGCGTTACTGCGGTAATTAACGCATCGGCTTGCGGGGTGATTGAGACCGCGCAAAAAAATGCAAGCAAAATTGGCACTGTTTATGCAGGTCAAAACGGTATCATCGGCGCGCTCACTGAAAATTTAATTGACACTTCAAAAGAATCAAAGGCTGACATTAAAGCACTCAAACACACGCCGAGTGGTGGCTTTGGTTCGTGTCGTTATAAAATGAAATCTTTGGAATCCAACAGGGCTGAATATGAAAGATTGATTGAGGTTTTTAAAGCCCATAATATTGGTTATTTTTTCTACAATGGGGGGGGTGATTCCGCAGATACTTGCTTAAAAGTATCTCAATTATCAGAAAGCATGGGTTATCCCATCCAGGCCATTCATGTGCCCAAAACCGTTGATAACGACCTGCCTATTACTGATAATTGTCCTGGCTTTGGCTCGGTGGCTAAATATATTGCAGTTTCTACGATGGAAGCCAGTTTTGATGTTGCCTCAATGGCGGCAACCTCAACTAAGATTTTTGTCTTAGAAGTCATGGGGCGGCACGCGGGCTGGATTGCGGCAGCTGGTGGTTTGGTTGCAGATAATATTCCAGTAGTTATTTTGTTTCCAGAGGTTGATTTTAATCAAGAAAAATTTCTAACTGCCGTTGATAAAAATGTCAAAAAATTTGGCTATTGCACCATCGTGGTATCTGAAGGTACAAAATGGGCAGATGGGCGTTTTTTAGCTGAACAAGGCACGCGTGATGATTTTGGGCACGCACAACTTGGTGGCGCCGCCCCAGTTGTTGCAAATTTAATTAAAGACACACTGGGTTATAAATACCATTGGGCAGTGGCAGACTATTTACAACGCGCAGCACGCCACTTAGCCAGCAAAACAGATGTATCACAGGCTTATGCACTGGGTGAGGCAGCGGTTAATATGGCATTGGCTGGTAAGAACTCAGTGATGCCAGCAATTATTCGCACCGCAAACAATCCCTATACTTGGAAAATTGAATCAGGCGAATTAAAAGATATTGCCAATGTTGAAAAAATGATGCCAGCAAACTACATTTCTAAAGATGGTTTTGGCATTACCAAGGCCTGCCGTGAATATTTACAACCTTTAATTGCTGGTGAGGATTATCCCCCCTATAAAAACGGCTTACCTGATTATGTGGTGATGAAAAAACACATGGTAGAGAAAAAATTACCACCATTTGAAGCATGATAGAACGATAAATCTTGCTTGTAGCTAAGTTTAATTTAAAAATAAGGAGAAAAACAAAAAAATGAATATTATTTTATTAGGTCCTCCGGGTGCAGGTAAGGGCACACAAGCTACCAACATTTGTAAAAAATATACGATTCCACAAATTTCAACTGGCGATATGCTTCGTGCTGCGGTTAAAGCAGGCACACCGCTGGGTATTGAGGCTAAAAAAGTGATGGATGCAGGGGGGTTGGTTTCTGATGATATTATTATTGGTTTGGTTAAAGAGCGTATTGCTGAGGCTGATTGTGCGAACGGTTTTTTGTTTGATGGTTTCCCGCGTACCATTGCACAGGCTGAAGCATTAAAAAACGATGGCATTAAAATTGATTTTGTGGTTGAAATCCAAGTGCCTGATGAAGACATCGTCTCGCGTATGTCGGGTCGCCGTTCTCATTTAGCATCAGGTCGCACTTACCATATTATTTATAATCCACCCAAAGTTGAAGGCAGAGATGACATTACTGGTGAGCATTTAGTCCAACGAGATGACGATAATGAAGACACGGTGCGTGCGCGTTTAAAAGTTTATCATCAGCAGACCCAGCCTTTGGTTGATTATTACCGCTCATGGATGAGTGCAGGTGGCAGTGCCCCCAAATATAGTGCGGTTAATGGTACTGGATCTCTTGATGAGGTGAAAAAGGAAGTTTATGCACAACTAGGTTAAAAAATCCTTAACCAATACACCAGATCTATGGACGAAAATGGCGTAGTTTTTAACAAAAAACCATGATAAGAATCGGTCCAAGAGAAATTAGCGTTCCGTTTCGTCCTATCCCTATAGAAGTGCCAAAAGGGATGAAGCTGAATGAGTTTTTTAACTCGCCAGAGAATTTGGCAGATTTAATCCAAAACAATGGATTGTTATCCAATAAAGAAGATTTAGTGCTTTATCGCAAAGCCATAGGGCATTCAAATGAATTTGATTGTTCGGTTATTTATAACACCTCACAAAGTGTGTTAAACCCCTTAGGCCGCCCAGTGCGGCGCACACAATTGCCTGATAATGTTAAAAATATGTGGAATCGCATGAATCAAATTATCATTGATTTTATGTTGCAACATTATCCAGACCCAAATAAACATCTGGTTTTAGCTGGTGAAGCATCGCTTGATGCCACTTGGCCTATTGCCTCTTCTGGAGTGCCGAGTATTCGAATGTTGCATAATCACTTTATCGTTTTTGATAAAATCCAATTAAAAAATGCAAAACTCGCTGATGTCAACAACCCTAATTTAACTGACGGTGGGCAGCACTCGTTATTTGCCACTTATATGCAAACCGTATATGTTGAGTTTTTATCCTCACTTGATTTGGAAATCTTAAACCCAATCTCTAGTGAGTTCGCCTCTTTAGAATTAACCGGCTATCCTCAAGGGCTACCAAGTTGGCGGGTTTCTGGCGGTGTTGAGAGTTTAAAAAACATTAACTTTTGGAAAGAATACGATTTGGTGCTTAAAGGTTTTTTGGATTTTTATCGCACTTTTTTTGCCCAAGTCTCAAGTATAAATTCTGGGGTGCCGAAAAACGCCTATTTTCCCAAGCAAATTGAAAAAATTTTGTTATTTAATAATTGTTTTTTATCAGCCGCTAAAAAAGTGCGTGATAAATGTATCAGTGATGCCAGATACGCCACTTCTATTCGTTGGCAACCAGCATTTAAACAATTGCTTTATCGCAATGATAGAGGCGCCTTGATTGTTACTATCTCACAAAATTCAATTGGTAACGCCATTACTGAACTTCTGGGCGTAGTAGTCAATCGCACCCCAGATGCAAAGGCTTACGAAAACTCCGAGCCCCAATTGATTGAAAAACTACTAAAACTCAGAAAACGCTTAGTTGACGCCTATTTAGGGCATGGCATTCAAACTAAACATTGGAATCAATAAAAAAAACTTAGTGGTATCCCAAAAAAAATCCACACGGCAAAAGTTACATAGGCGAGGAGTAGCGAAGCAAACCCGTTTTGTTGTTTTTATTTTGTTAAGGTTTTTTTGATGGTTTTGAACCTTCACTACAAAAAACAACCTCCATTATTTGTTTAATTTACCATCTAAACTAAATTTACCCGCACCAGCCGCAACTAAAACTAATAAACCACCAATCATAGAGATTTCTTTCATAAATATGGTGCCAAATAAATCATGGAACATAAATGCGGTTATTATTGTAAATACTGCCAATGCCAATGCCGCGACTCGCGTTTGGTAACCGATAATGACTGCAAAACCAGCGAGCAATTTAATCCCAAACCCAATCCAAACTAGCAATGCTGGCATGCCTTTAGAGGCGGCGAAGTCAACTGGAATATCGCCAGACAATAAACCCAAACCACCAATAAAATAAATCAATACCAATAACACACGCCCCACTAACAAAGTATAAGGGCAACAATTCATTTTTTCTAACATACAACCTCCTGCAAGTTATAAAAACGGCCTCATTCTAACACTGTTATTATTAAAAAGTCAAATTTAGTCTCT
Source organism: Gammaproteobacteria bacterium Gsub (assembly GCA_002007405.1). GTDB lineage: Bacteria > Pseudomonadota > Gammaproteobacteria > PS1 > Pseudothioglobaceae > JAAOIF01. The sequence goes on along the minus strand of JYIN01000002.1, from coordinate 155,804 downwards.
GAATGCAAAGCAGCTAATTTATAATCAACTACATTTTATTTAATAAGAGACCTTGATTTTAAAGGAGGAAAAATGATACTCAACTTTGCCATTATGGCATCAATCATTGCGATATTATATGGATTATTAACCATTATTTGGATTGATAAACAGCCCACTGGGAATGATAAAATGCGTGAAATCTCAGCTGCCATCTCCCAAGGTGCAAATGCTTATCTGAACCGTCAATATACCACCATTAGTATAGTCGGGGTCATTTTATTGACAATTATTACTTATTTTTTAAGCACAGTGGTGGGGCTTGGTTTTTTAATCGGTGCAACTCTCTCAGGTGCAGCTGGCTATATTGGCATGAATGTATCTGTTAGGGCTAATACGCGCACTACTGAGGCTGCCAAAAAAGGTATTAACGCCGCTTTTCAAGTGGCATTCAAAGGTGGTGTAATAACGGGCATGTTGGTAGTGGGTTTGGCATTACTAGGCGTTAGCGCTTATTATGCGGGTATGTTGGCAGTTGGCGTTGAAAAAAATGATGCTTTGCATGCTTTAATTGGGCTTGCTTTTGGTGGTTCGCTGATCTCTATTTTTGCCCGTTTAGGAGGTGGCATATTCACCAAAGGTGCAGATGTGGGTGCGGATATTGTCGGCAAGGTAGAGACTGGCATTCCCGAAGACGATCCGCGCAATCCCGCAGTGATTGCTGATAATGTGGGTGATAATGTTGGCGACTGTGCAGGTATGGCAGCTGATTTGTTTGAAACTTATGCTGTAACTATCATTGCCACAATGATATTGGCTAGTGTTTTAAATATGGGCGAAAGTGCTATTCTCTATCCATTGGCTTTGGGTGCGGTTTCTATTATCGCTTCTATTATTGGCACCTTTTTTGTTAAAGTATCTTCTGGTGGCTCTATTATGGGGGCTTTGTATAAAGGTCTTATCGTTTCTGCAGGGTTGGCAGGAGTTGCTTTTTATTTTATTACTGTCAATATGGATATAGATATAAATTTATTCTATGCTGCCCTAATCGGATTGGTGTTGACTGGGGTCATGGTTGTTGTTACTGAATATTACACCTCAACCAAATACAAGCCAGTGCAACACATTGCCAAAGCATCGCTTACGGGGAGTGGCACCAATGTTATTGCAGGTTTAGGTTTGTCAATGAAATCTACAGCACTACCCGTTTTGGCAGTTTGTATTAGCATTTGGGGGGCATACGGGTTTGCCGATTTATATGGCATCGCTGTTGCTGCTACTGCAATGCTGTCAATGACTGGAGTTATCGTTGCATTAGATGCTTATGGTCCAATTACCGATAATGCTGGCGGGATTGCTGAAATGGCAGAATTACCTGAGGCAATTCGCAATATTACCGACCCCTTAGATGCTGTAGGTAATACCACTAAAGCCGTTACTAAAGGCTACGCGATTGGTTCGGCAGGGCTAGCTGCATTGGTATTGTTTACTGATTTTACTAATGCCCTTGGTGATAGCAAAACTTTTTTTGATCTCTCAAACCATCTAGTTATTATTGGTTTATTTTTAGGAGGAGCGGTGCCTTATTTGTTTGGAGCTATGGCTATGGAAGCGGTAGCTCATGCTGCTGGTGGGATCGTTAATGAGGTGCGCCGCCAATTTCGCGAATTACCAGGTATTATGAATTACACCCAAAAGCCCAATTATTCCAAAGCAGTGGATATGCTCACCAAATCTGCCATTAAAGAAATGATCGTACCTTCTATCCTACCCATTGCTTTTCCTATTGTTGTAGGTTTATTGTTAGGCGCTGAGGCGTTAGGTGGCTTGTTAATTGGTTCTATTGCCACAGGTATTTTTGTGGCTATTTCTATGACTACAGGTGGCGGTGCATGGGACAATGCCAAAAAATACATTGAAGATGGTAATTATGGCGGCAAAGGGTCAGATGCGCACAAGGCCGCAGTAACTGGAGACACCGTTGGCGACCCTTATAAAGATACCGTAGGTCCTGCAATCAATCCATTGATTAAGATTATTAATATTGTGGCGATTATGATTATTCCTATCTTATAAGACCTTTATAAATAAAAATGAGGAGTTTTTAAAAATAAAAAAAGCGAGCCTATACTCGCTTTTTTTTATTGCTTTTATATCTTATTTTGAAAAAACATCAGCCTCACCTGTTAGCTCTTCAATACTAAGAAAACCATCTTTATTGGCATCCATTTTATGCATAGAATCGTGCATTGTTTGAGGAATCTCTGTAGCAGATAGTCTGCCATCTTTGTTAAAGTCAAATATGGCCATCCAATGGCTATAGTCTTCTTGATGTTGTAGCTCCTGAATAGAGATAAAATGATCTCCATCTTTATCCATTTTTACTACTCTCATCATTGCTTCAACAACTTCTGTCATAGAAATTTTGCCATCTTGGTTAGCATCAAAAACAGAAAATACATCTCTTTCACCGCCTATGCTATCTTCAAATGCGTTAGCACTAAAAACAGCTGAAGAAACCAAAGCGGCTGCAAATATTTTTTTAAAACTCATCTTCTCTCTCCTTTTATTAAAAATTAAATTATACAACCATTAACTGGTTGGTTAAGAGTCATTATAAACATAATTTTACTTAGTTTTTCATTTTTTTATATATGCTATGTCCATTCTTATAAGAGATTACACTTTCCCTATATTCTTTCTCATTCATTTTAATATATTCAATCGGCGGTATTTACCCAGGTGAATAATGGGCTTTTTAGCACTATACCAAAACAAATAATCACTTATTTATCCTAGTTTAAGGATTGTTTAGGTCTTTTTTGTTAGAGAAAATGATATGTTTTGGGCTTGTATATGAATGACAAAAAATACTGCAAAATGAATGACAAAAAATACTGCAAACTGATGATTTACTAAAGGCTTTGAATTGTTTGAATATTTGGAGTTAGTAGAGTTCAATAATATAGTATAGCAATGTGCCTTCGGAAGAGCGGGCAGGACCGACTACTTTAGCAGGGTAAAAGTAGTTTTTGGGGTTAGACTGGGTTATAGCAGTTGGTAAGTCTGAGGTAATTTTGACGCTGGTGGCTGGGATACGGTCGCGTTTTTTGCGAGGGAGGTGAATGACGGCAAATTGTTGTTTGGCAAAATTTGCTTGGTGGTGGGGGTCTAAGGAATAGCCAGTTACCATTTATTCGCCGATGATTTTTGCACCACAAACTTGGTTGGCAGGTACAGCGACATGAATTTTGGCAGGTAGTGAGAGTTTCATGGCATTGACACGGTGGACGAATTCCGTTTTTTTGACACCACCACCGATCATGGTATTAAAGACTTTCTCTTCCCAAATTGAGCTACAGATTCGACCATTATAATCATGCGCAGGATAAACATAAGTTGTGTCTGGTAAGGTAAATAGTCGTTTAATAGAGGTAAATAATGTTTCTGCCGATCCACCTTGAAAATCGCAACGACCACAGCTTCTAATCAGCAGTGCATCACCAGTAAAAACCTTATTTCCACACACAAAAGACATGCAGCCAATGGTATGACCTGGGGTTGCTATTGCAGTGATGGTATGAGTGCCAAAATTTAGAGTGTTGCCATCTTTAATTAAAATATCAGCACAACTGGTGGCGTTTGCTGCGCCGATTACAATTTTAGCATGGGTAAATTTTTGTTTTAAAGGGCAGGAACTAGTGATGTGGTCTGCGTGTATGTGGGTTTCAATAATGTAGTTTAAATCTAGCCCTAATTCTTCAAGCAGGGCAATATCGCGTTGTTTTGTGGTATCAACTGGGTCAATAATAACCGCCTCTTTAGTTTGTAAATCTGCCAATAAATAGGTGTAAGTTGCACTTTCTTTTTCAAATAAAGGTCTAAAAAACAAGCTCATGGTAATATTTTTTTAAATGGTTTTACAATAATGTTTGCATATGCACCAGAAGTTTTATATGGATCAGCATCAGCCCAAGTTTTTGCATCTTCTAGGCAATCAAATTCTGCTACTACGAGTGAGCCGCTAAAGCCAGCCTCACCAGGGTCGTTGTTGTCAATCATTGGATGGGGACCTGCCAAAATTAAGCGTCCTGTATTTTTTAAAACTTGCAAACGCTCTATATGTTCTACACGCACAGGCAAGCGTTTTTTTAATGAGTTAGGTGTATCTTGGGCAATAATTGCATATAACATAAAAACCTCATAAATTTAATACATCTTGCATGGAATATAATCCAGCAGGTTGGTGCAATAGCCAACTCGCCGCATGTGTTGCCCCATTTGCAAAGGTTAGGCGTGAAGAGGCTTTATGGGTAATCTCCACACGCTCGCCTTGCATAAAAAAACTAATTGTATGCTCACCCACCACATCACCGCCACGAATGGTAGAAAAACCAATGGTTTGGCGATCGCGTGGCTTCTCAATGCCTTGGCGACCATAAACGGCGCATTGTGATAAATCCCGACCAAGTGTGTTAGCGATTATTTCGCCCATTTTCAGTGCAGTACCAGATGGGGCATCAACTTTATGGCGGTGATGGGCTTCAATAATTTCAATATCCGAATCTTTACCAATCACACGCGCTGTCATCGCCAATAATTTAAGTGATAAATTAACCCCAATGCTCATATTTGGTGCCAATACTATCGGTATATTGTTAGCGACAGTATGAATTATTTTTAATTGTTTATCATTAAAACCTGTGGTGCCAATTACCATTGGTTTGTTTGCATTTTGACACTCAGCTAAGTATTTAAGTGTTGCCTCGGGACTGGTGAAATCAATCAATATATCAAATTTATCTAAAACTAAGTTTAAATTTTTGTTTTCATCTATAGCAATACCCAAATTTAAATTATTATTTTGTTTAATTGCCTCAATGACGGCTTTCCCCATGCGTCCTGTACTCCCAGAAACCGCTATTTTTATCATATTTTTACCCAGCATTTTTCCACTCTAAAACGATACCATAATTATTGATTCCAAGTGTTGCGTAATCCGACTGTTTTGTTAAAAACTAATTTATCGCCTGATTGATTATCACGGCAAAAATATCCTTCTCGCTCAAATTGGTAAGCCACTTCAGGCTTTGCATTCTCCATATTTGGCTCAACCACACCATCAGTGATGGTCAATGATTTTGGGTTAATTAACTGTTGAAAATTATCATTTTTTCCCGGATTTTCTAAAGTAAATAAAGGTTTATAGATTCTAAATTCTGCTTGTAATGCGTGGCTGGCTTCAACAAAATGAATCACACCCTTTACTTTTCGCCCATCAGCTGGATTTTTCCCCAGAGTATTAGCGTCATAGGTAGCATATACAGTGGTAATATTGCCATCAAAATCGGTGTCAAAAGTAGTGGCGTTAATCACATAAGCGTTGCGCAGGCGCACTTCTTTATTCAGGGCGAGACGCTTGTATTTTTTATTCGGCATGGTTTCGGTAAAATCGGCGCGGTCAATATAAATTTCTCGGGAAAAAAATATCTTGCGTTTGCCCATCAATTCATTTTGAGGATGAATGGGGGCATATAGAGTTTCTACTTGATCAAATGGATAATTCTCAATGATTACTTTAATTGGGTCAATTACCCCCATAGTGCGTGCGGCACTATTGTTGAGGGCATCTCGTATTGAGGATTCTAGAATTGCTATGTCGGTCGTAGCATCAACTTTAGAAACACCAATACGCTCAGAAAAATCACGAATACTCGCAGCTGTGTAACCGCGTCGTCTCAAGCCAGAGAGGGTAGGCATTCGCGGATCATCCCAACCCGAAACTAAATTTTCTTTAACCAGTTGCTGTAATTTGCGTTTGGACATTACTGTATATTCAAGATTAAGGCGCGAAAATTCATACTGGTGTGGGCGATTGGGTTGATTAAAATCATCCAAATTATCAAGTATCCAATCATATAGGTGGCGATTATCTTGGAATTCTAAGGTGCATAAAGAGTGGCTAATACCTTCAATTGCATCACTGATTGGGTGAGCAAAATCATACATGGGATAAATTCGCCATTCATTGCCAGTTTGGTGGTGTTTGTCAAAACGAATCCGGTAAAGTGTTGGGTCACGCAAGCACATAAACGGACTTGACATATCAATTTTAGCGCGCAAAACGCATTCACCCTCACTAAATTTACCGTCTTTCATTTTTGCCAACAGGGATAGATTGTCTTCTATACAAGTATCACGATACGGGCTATTTTTACCCGCTTGTTTTAAAGTGCCGCGATATTTGCGTATTTCTTCTGTATTTAAAAAACAAACATACGCCAAGCGTTTTTTAATCAATTCAATTGCACAATTATAGAAAGTTTGAAAATAATCAGAGCTATAATGAATTTCGTCCCATTCAAAACCCAGCCATCTAATATCAGCTTTGATTGATTCAATAAAAGTGGTTTCTTCTTTTTCAGGATTGGTGTCATCAAAACGCAGATTGCATGTGCCACCATAATCCTGCGCCAATCCAAAATTTAGGCAGATTGACTTGGCATGACCGATATGCAAATAACCATTTGGTTCAGGTGGAAAACGAGTTTTGATAGTGCTCGTATTTTTTTGTGTTAAATCTGTATCAATTTGATGACGAATAAAATTTGTGCGTGCGCTCTCTTCCATAAGCGTTAAATTATAACCCATAGCACAGTAAAATGAGAAGGATGAAAATTGCTATTGTTAAATTGTCTGCCTTAGGGGACATCATCCACACAATGGTTGTTTTACAATTTATTAAAAAACAACTACCGGATGTACTTATAGATTGGGTGATAGAGGCGGAATTTGCTGATATTTTGAGTAATAATCCTAATATTTATCAAATACACAAGCTCAATTTAAAACAAGCCAAACGCAAAAAATCTCTAATATTGTTATTCAAAGAGTTTAAAAAACTTACAAAATTGCCCAAATATGATATGGTAATTGACATTCAAGGGCTACTTAAATCTGCCATAGTAACTAAGCTCATTCCTGGAAAACAAACTTGGGGGTTTGATAAGCATTCAATTCGTGAGCCTTTGGCGGCTAAATTTTACCTTAATACATGCAAAATAGATTATGCTCAAAATATAGTTAAACGCAATATTGCGCTTATATCTGTTGCTTTAAAAATAACGGTTTCAGATGCGGATTTATTAAACAAACAACCTTTTTTATATACTAATCATCAATTATTTAATTTACCCAATAATGCCAAACCAAATGTTGCGTTGATAGTAGGAGGATCGTCCGAATCTAAAATTTATCCTGCAGCGCAATACGCTCAATTAGCACAAACATTAAATGCCAATGTAATGCTTATATGGGGTAATTTAGCAGAAAAGCGCATGGCACAACAAATTCAAAAAATCGCACCAAAAACACAACTTGCAGATAAACTCTCATTAAATGCCTTGAAAATACTGATCAAACAAATGGATTTGGTGATTGGTGCTGATACAGGACCTTCTCACATGGCGTGGGCGCTTAATATTGCTTCAATTACATTGTTTAGTGCAACACCTAGCACCCGTAATACTTATGTAACGGATATTAACCGCGTGCTTGAATCAAACTCACAGGTTAATCCTTATAAAATTGATAAAAATGATTTTTCAATTAAAAATATAAAGGTGGCGGATATTGCAAGTATGGCTAAACAATTATTGTCTTTGCGTGTTTGATTGAGTCTAAAAAAAATTTGGCATTAGAATTTTTCTCATCAATTTTATGTCCACTTCTAACTAAAATTGTATTGCTGATATTTGCCGTATTAGCGGCTTGTATGTCGGCTTCTTTATCACCAATCATCCATGAATTTTGCATATCAATGGCGTATTTTTGCTGTGCTTGTAAAAACATCCCAGCTTTAGGTTTGCGACATTTACAATTATCCTCTGCGGTATGTGGGCAGAAAAACACCGCCAAGATTTTAACTCCATTTTGTTTGAATTTATCTATCACCCAAGCGTTTAATTTAGCGAAATCTTGTTGTGTATAAAGCCCTATACCAATACCAGATTGGTTGGTAACAATGATAATCTCAAAGCCCAATTTTTGAAAATGCAAACATGAATCAAACACTCCATCAATAAATTCAAAATCTTCAATTTTATGCAGGTAGCCAAATTCTTCGTTGATGACACCGTCACGGTCAAGAAAAATAATTTTTTTGTCATTTGGAGGTTTTTTTAAAATTTCATCTGGCTTTTTATGCGTCCATTTGCTTTTGGGTTTATCAATATATTGAAAATATTCATTGGTAAAATTTCCTTGAATGCAAACATAACGATAAAGTTTGCTGTTGTTGTTTGATTTTATCTTGTTAATGGCTTGGTCAAATGGTTTGGGTCCAGTGAGTGAATAAACCCCTACTGGTTTGGCACTGTTAATATTGTTTTTAACAATACAGATTGCCGTTGTTAATACGGGGTGATTTTTATCTGCTGCGATAAAATAATTGGTATAGGTATTGTCTTTTCTTCTGAAAATAAACAATTCTTTAGCGTTTTTTTTAATTAGTTTGGATAAAGGGAAAATAAGATGTGCATCAATATCTATATAAACACCGCCAAAATACTCTAATACCAATAGCCGCCAAAGGTCAGCCTGTGCTGCTCCGTCGTTTAAACGCTGATAGGTTTGGATAATGTCCGTATTAGCATAGGCTTGAACAAATGCTAGACGCTGTTCAGTGCTGACATAATGATGTTCGTAATCCAAACTTAGCAAGCGATTAAACAAATAATTCAAATAAATTGGAAGGCTGACTTTATTAGAATAATTTGTTTGCCAAATATGTTTAGGGATAGTCTGATTTTTCCCTTTAATGATAGCTTTGCTATATTCGGGGATAGTAAAGCGTTTTTTAGGTAATATAAAATGAAAGGGATAACAAAGCATTATTTTACTGACATTACCGAGGAATTTTGATAATCTATTGCAAACTAACAGTAATAATTGCATAATCTATTTTTTTGAGAATTTTGTATGATTATTTATAATTACAAAGGTCTCTTTTTAAGGAGAAGAAAGGAAAAATTGCTGAATTTTACCTCAAATATCTCTCAAAATAATTATTCTTTTCTTGCATAAACTTTGCTTAGGTAAATATAATAATTCAAAAAACACTCACTTGAATATAAGGAAATAGTTATGCCACTTGCAATATTTGATCTTGATCAAACCCTAATTGGTGGTGACAGTGATTTTCTTTGGGGTGAATTTATAAGCGAAATTGGTGCGGTTGATGCTAATACTTATCAAGCAAAAAATCAGATTTTTTTTGATCAATATGCACTTGGAAAGATAGATATTAACAAATATTTAGAATTTTGCATGGAGCCTTTGTCCGCATACTCAATGGCCATATTAAATAAATGGCACTGGCAATTTATGCGTGAAAAAATACAGCCAATTTTATTGCCAAAAGCGCAAAAAGTGGTTGATACACACGCTCAAAAAGGAGATACACTACTTGTGGTTACCGCGACTAATCGCTTTATTGCCGGTCCCATTGCTTTGCAATATGGCATTGAGCATCTGCTGGCGACTGAGCCTGAAATTAACAATGGACGCTATACTGGCAAAGTATTAGGCGAGCCTTGTTTTCAATCAGGGAAAATCCGTCATTTAAACAAATGGTTAAAAAAAACCGGCAAAAGCATTAAGGGCGCCAGTTTTTATTCGGATTCGCACAATGATTTACCGATGTTAGAATTGGTGGATAATCCTGTGATTGTCAATGCTGATGAAAAATTGACACAAATCGCCAATCACAGAGGTTGGCGTAGTTTGGATTGGCGCTAAATTATGAGATTCTTGCATCATGTTATGAATAATCATGCAAAAGGTCTCTACATATATAAGTGGTGATTACCGCTAGCGGCCTCATCAAAATAAGAGGCAGCACCAGCAAATTCAATACCATCAATAAAATCTTCTTTATTGTAACCAAACAAGTCAACTGTCATATCACAGGCGATAAATTTAACCTCAAATTCTTGACACATGGCACGCAGATCTTCAAGCTTAGCAATGCCATGTTTGTGCATGGTTTTTTTCATTAAATAAGTAACCATTGTATCGGCAAATGGGATATTCCAAATAAAATTAGGAATTTTTGGACCGAAGTCAATATTTTGTAGCCATTTGGGACCAAATGGCATTTTCATTGGCATAGATGGGTTGCCAATTGGGGTTACTTTGAGTTTTGAGATGTCTTTTAATAAAAGATTGAGACCATAAAAAGTAAAGAAAATACTAACTTCTTTATTCATGGCGATGCCAGTAGATGCGATAATAAAGGGCGGAAAGGCCCAGTCAAAAGTGCCCTTGGTGGCGATGATGGTCATTTTATTACTGTCTGACATAGTTAACCTCTGTTGTTTTTAGTTTGTTTTATACTTTTTCAATGGTAAAAATGTATTTACCGCTTTCTTCAACGGTTGAGATGAGTTTATTGCCGGTTTGATTGCAAAAAGCCTCAATGTCTTTTACTGATCCAGAGTCTGTTGAAATGACATCCAAGATTTTTCCAGCATCCATTTTACTGAGCGTTTTCTTAGTTTTTAAAATAGGTAGTGGGCAGTTTAAGCCAGATGCATCTAAAATTTCGTTAGCCATGGAAAATGAGACTCCGTTAGTTGATAAAAATAGTAATGGGTGCGATTTTAAACCTTTAGTTTTTTTCTGTCAATTAAATATAAAATAAAATTATGCAAAAGTTTCTAACCCTGATTTTTTTTCTCTGTGCAACTACATTTGCATTGAATGTACCTGAGCCGAGGTTGTTGGAATCTTTGAATGAGGAAAAACGAGGCAACACATTTTTACAACTGATTTGGAATACCGACTCGGTAATTACAGATATAGAAATGACAATTTATTTGAAAAAATTGGGTCATGAATTAGTTCAACACAGTAAAAATCCTGCCAAGCATTTTGAATTTTTATTATTAAATAACGATAATATTAACGCTTTTGCTGGTCCCTACGGTTATATTGGTGTGAATACGGGTTTGTTATTAGCGTCAGATTCAGAATCTGAATTAGCAGGGGTATTGGCACATGAAATCGCTCATGTAACCCAAAATCACTTGAACCGTTTTAATCAAAAAACCGATAAACAAAGCTATTTGATATTAGCTGGTTTATTGCTTGCTGCTTTGACTAAAGGCGACACATCTGAGGCAATTGTTGCCTCAACGATTGCTGGAACAGCACAGAAAAACATTAATTTTACTCGGGAGCACGAATGGGAAGCTGACAGAATTGCTGTGTTAATATTAAAAAAATCTGGTTTTAATCCTCAAAAGATGGCAGATTTTTTTAAAAAATTAAAAGATGAGCCGGGCGCTAAGGAATTTCTGCGCTCACACCCTTTGAGTATTAATCGTGCCTCTGACAGCCTTCAACGCACAGCTAGAGACTCGGGTAATTATAAAAAAAATTCATTTGCCTATCAGACCATTCGGGCAAAATTATATTACCAAAAATATGGGTTTATTAAAGCAGAAAAGGAAACAGAAATTGGACATTATATGCAAGCTTATCATGCTTTTGAGCGAGAAAAATACCAAGAGGCTAAAGAGCATATAGATAAATTATTGACCCTCAACAAAAACCAGCCCAGTGTTATTTTAGCAGGGCGAATATATGCTAAATTAGGCGATATTGAGCGTGCGCAGGAGTTTTTTTTGCAAAATAATAGGCTAAAAAAAGACGAGATAAGTGTATATTACGCAGCTAAAACTTATGCTGATAATCAAAAAATCCAAAAAGCTGTGGCAATATTAAAGCCTTTTTTACGGAAAAATTCTGCTTGTTATCAATCATATCAATTGCTCTCTTCTTTGTTTGTTAGGCAAGGTTTGTTTGACCGAGCACATATTGAAAGTGCAAAAGCACTTATTGTCCGTGGCGATTTGGATCAGGCAATTAAACATTATGAACGCGCAAAATCAATTACCAGCTCCCAAGATTTGCATGATATTTTGAATGTTAAAATTAGAGATTTACAACAAATATTAGACCTATATAAAAATTTGCCCTGAATAAAAGTATTCAACCCTCAATGACTCTAACCCCTTTTGGCGTTCCTAATAATAAGATATCAGCGCCACGATTGGCAAACAAACCGTTGGTAACCATACCAACAATATTATTAAGTTGTATCTCCATAGCTTTAGGATCGGTGATTTTTAACCCTTTAATATCAACAATAAGATTACCGTTATCGGTAATAAAATTTTCACGCACAAAGGGCGTACCTCCAATTATTTTGGTGATTTGGTGTTTAACATGATTAACTGCCATGGGAATAACCTCAACTGGTAGAGGAAAATCACCCATTACATTAACTAATTTTGATTCATCAGCAATACAGATAAATTTGTCTGCCACACTGGCGACAATTTTCTCTCGTGTGAGTGCGCCACCACCCCCTTTAATGAGGTTAAGTTTGGCATCAGATTCATCAGCGCCGTCAATATAAACCGATATTGCCTCTACCGTATTTAAATCAAATATTTTAATGCCGTGGCTTTCTAAATTTTTTTGGGTAACAATTGAGCTGGCGACGCAACCTTTAATGTCGTTTTTCATACTGGCTAAGGCATCAATAAAAAAATTTGCTGTAGAGCCTGTACCAACGCCTATAATAGTATCTTTTGCCACATATTTGAGCGCTTCTTGGGCGACCGCTTGTTTCATTTCGTCTTGCGTCATAATCATTCCTTTTTGCAAAATCTAAACAATTATACAGGATGAAAAAAATTATTCTTAGCAGTAACAATCAGGGGAAAATTAAAGAATTTAATGCTATATTAGGTGATATTTATGAGCTCGTTTCAATGACACAAATGCAGGTTATGGAAGTGCCAGAAACAGCCCTAACCTTTGTAGAAAATGCACTCATTAAAGCACGAAATGCTGCCAGACAAGCACATTTACCCGCTTTGGCAGATGATTCAGGGCTTGTGGTTGATGCTTTGAATGGCGCACCCGGAATCTATTCTGCACGCTATGCAGGTAATCATGGTGATGATGAGGCAAACATTCAAAAACTTCTAACCAAAATAAAGCTTGTTGATGGAAAACCAACAGCACGATTTTGGTGTGCGATTGCGTTTGTCAAATATGCAAATGACCCCACACCGATTATTATTCAACGCGGCTGGGAGGGGGAGATTTTGAGTGAGAAAATGGGTGAAAATGGCTTTGGTTATGACCCAATTTTTAGGCCCCTGACTCACTCTTGTTCAGCGGCACAATTAAGTCTTTATGAAAAAAACCAAATATCTCACCGAGCACAGGCGTTACAAGCTTTGTTGCAGGCGTTAAAAATTTGAAATTACCGCCGCTATCGTTGTATATTCACTACCCGTGGTGTGTTAAAAAATGCCCGTATTGTGATTTTAATTCTCATCAAAATGGTGATAATGCGGGTTATATCAATGCTTTATTAAAAGATTTAGAAGCTGATTTAGGCTATCTTCAGGGACGCTCTATTGGTTCTATTTTTATTGGCGGCGGCACTCCGAGTTTGATGAATGCCCAGGCTTTGGAAAAATTATTTATTGGTTTGAAATCAACATTAATATTTGCTGAGGATATTGAAATTACCCTAGAAGCCAATCCCAGTGTTTTTGAGAGTGAAAAATTCCAATTTTTTAAAGAGATTGGAATCAATCGCCTTTCTATCGGCGTGCAATCGTTTAATGACAAACATTTGCAATCATTGGGGCGAATCCATAATGCCCGTGAATCCGCTAGGGCATGTTCAGAGGCAGGAAAAATTTTTGATAATTTTAATATTGATTTGATGTATGGGCTTGAAAAACAAACCCTTAATGAATGTTTGAATGATGTTAGGCAAGCCATAGATTTTAATCCAAGTCATGTCTCATTTTATCAACTCACGATTGAGCCAAATACTTACTTTGCTAAATTTCCACCCATTCTACCTAGGCATGATATGGTTGTAAAAATGGGTGATTTAGGGGGCAGATTATTGGAAGAAAATGGATTTTTACATTATGAAGTTTCAGCATTTGGAAAATTTTTATCAAAGCACAATCTAAATTATTGGGAATTTGGCGACTACATTGGCATCGGTGCTGGTGCCCACGGGAAAATTAGTATAAATGGGCAAGGATTGTTTAGAACACATAAGGCTAAATTACCAAAAGATTATTTACATAATAGAAAAAAAACACTGCGTAGAATTGATAATTTAGCATTTGAATTTATGCTCAATGCACTGCGTTTGAAAAATGGTTTTGAGATTGATTTGTTTAATCTTCGCACTGGTCAATCAATAAATAGTATTGACGAAAAACTCAAACAAGCACAATCATTAGGATTGGTTGAGTTTGACAAGGTGCGTGTTTTGCCAAGCAAAAAAGGTTATAATTTTCTAAATGATCTGCAGGCATTATTTTTATGAGAATTATTTTATTACTGTCTTTGGTATTATTTTTAAACGCTTGTTTTGAAGCTGATAAAACCGAGAAAAATAATATTAAATTTGGAAAAATTACATTTGATAAAAATTGTGTTACCTGTCATGGGAAGGACGCACAAGGTGTTGTCAAAGATTGGAAAAAACGCCAAGCAGATGGCAGATTTCCCGCACCACCTTTGAATGGCACAGCACACACATGGCACCATTCACCAAAAGTATTGCTCAGTATTATTGACAACGGTGGTGTTAGATTTGGTGGCAGTATGCCGGGTTTTAAAAATAAGTTGAATGCGGCTGAAAAACAAGCTTTACTAGATTATATTTATAGTCTTTGGCCCAAAGAAATTCAACAAAAATACGATGCAAAATTTAAACAATTTGGCAGAGGTAAATAGTATTTTTTTTTGTGGGCGACATTAAACAGCATTATTATCAGTATCTTGGTGGGTGGTGCTAATTTATTATTTTGGTTTTATTACCCCATTGCCTTATAATTACTGGTGTCTTAAAAAATTACAAAAAGCTTGCCATTAGGGCATTATTCTTATCGGTAAAATAGCAAACTTATATAAATTTATGTTGTTGATAATATGTTGAATAATACCTCTAATATTGCCAGTGTTTTAATTGAATCGCTGCCTTATATTCAAAAATTTCAAAACAAAACCATCGTCATCAAATATGGCGGCAATGCGATGGCGGATGAGAGTCTAAAATCGGGTTTTGCGCGCGATATTGTGTTGATGAAATCAGTGGGTATGAACCCAATTGTAGTACATGGTGGCGGCCCTCAGATTGGTAACATACTTGAGAAAATCGGCAAACAAAGCGCCTTTGTCGCAGGGATGCGTATCACTGATAGTGAAACCATGGATGTGGTGGAAATGGTGTTGGGCGGGCTGGTGAATAAACAAATTGTTAATCTCATTCATCAACACGGTGGGCATTCCATTGGTTTAACAGGTAAAGACGGCAGATTGATCACTGCTAAAAAACTCAAAAAGGCAGATCATCTAACTTCTGAAATTATTGATTTAGGGCATGTCGGCGAGGTGGAGACGATTGATATATCTGTGATTGATTTATTATTAAAAGAGGATTTTATTCCCGTTATTGCTCCCATTGGTGTAGGCAAAGATGGTTTTTCTTATAACATTAATGCTGATTTAGTGGCAAGCTCAATTGCCCAGGCGTTAAATGCAGAAAAACTAATTTTGCTCACAAATACACCCGGTCTTTTGGATGCGGATGATAATTTATTAACTGGTTTAGATCTCAAAGCTGTTGATAAACTCATTCAACAAGGCACAATTTATGGAGGCATGTTGCCAAAGATCAGTTGTGCACTATCAGCGGTTAAGAATAAAGTTCGAGCAGCACATATTATTGACGGACGGGTTGCCCATGCAGTTTTGCTAGAAGTTTTTACCGACAGTGGTGTAGGCACGCTGATTTCTAATGAATAAAGGGAGTATTCAAGTTATTGATTGTCAAATTTTGGCACATGATCAGTTTGCCGGCAGACAACACATTTTAACGCTTGAATCAGCACAAATTGCAAAGGCAACTAAGCCTGGGCAATTTGTCCATGTTAGTGTATCTAACATGCTGCTTATGCGTCGACCGATTTCTGTTATGTCGGTAGATATTCAAAACAACTCGTTTGATTTGTTATATAAAGTAGTAGGTCAAGGCACGCAGCAACTAAGTGAGCGCAAAATTGGTGAAGTTTTATCGGTGCTTGGTCCAATTGGCAATGGTTTTACAATCACTGATAAAAAATCCCCTCTATTGATTGGCGGTGGTGTGGGCATGCCACCGATTATTGCCGCTGCCCAGCAAATAAAAAATAGTGTGTATAATCCGTTTGTTATTCTGGGCTCAGAAGTCCCATTTCCCTTTACTTCAAAATTGAGCAAAATACCCACCCCACACATAAAAGAAAATTTTACTATGCCATTATTAGAAGATTGGGGCATTGCTTGTCGTTTAGCAAGTTTGCAAAATTATATGGGTGTGTTTAAGGGTTATGTAAGTGATTTGGCGCGTGTGTATTTAGATGGTTTATCTGCAGATGAATTATTACAAGTTGAGGTTTATGCTTGTGGTCCAAAGCCGATGTTGGCAGCAGTAGCACAACTGGCAAAATCCTACCAACTGCCTTGCCAAGTTTCCTTAGAAGAATATATGGCGTGTGCTGTGGGTGGTTGTGCTGGCTGTGTGGTTGCGGTGCAAGTTGATAATCGCCCTACCATGCAGCGTGTTTGTGTAGATGGTCCCGTATTTGATGCAACAACAGTATTTTGATTGCTCAAAATCTAAAAAAAGTTCAAGCGCGTATTCATGCTGTTGATAAAAATCAGCAGGTTAGTCTAATTGCCGTTAGCAAAACCAAAACTACAGACGAGATCCAACAAGCAATTGATGTTGGGCAGAGGCATTTTGGAGAAAATTATTTGCAAGAAGCATTAGCAAAAATTGCAGTATTGAATGCAAAAAATCAAGATTTAGTTTGGCATTTTATCGGCAGTATTCAATCTAATAAAACTGCTAAAATTGCTAAGAATTTTACTTGGGTACATGGTGTAGACAGTATAAAAATTGCTAAAAGATTAAACCATCAGCGTCCAGAAAATTTAGCCAAACTCAATATATTATTACAAGTTAATATTGATAATGCGCCCAGAAAATCAGGTATATCGGTTTCCCAAATTGAGGATATGGTTGTATATTTTAAAAATTTTGATAAACTGATTTTAAGAGGCTTTATGTGCATCCCAAATACGGATAATTTGCCCGTAAGCTTTGCTAAAATGGCTGTAATATTCAAACAATATTCGCATTTAGACAGTTTGTCAATGGGTATGAGTGGTGATTTAGAATTAGCTATTAAAAACGCTGCCACTATGGTAAGAGTCGGCAGTGACATTTTTGGTAAAAGAAATGTTGATACACAATAAAAAGCGCTAATCAATCTATTATTTATTTTGTTGATAACCGTCTTGTTAGGCGCTTGTTCTTTTTCTAATAACAGTGGATTTTATTGTTCGCAATATATTTGGTATTTGTATTGGAAAAGTGTCAAAGATTTAGGTTATGATTTAGATATTGATAAAGATGGGGGTTATTGGGTAACGCCATGCGATTTATTAAATTCTAAATATTTTGACAGAGTTTTTAAAATATGACAATCAAACTTTTAATTACAGGCGGCACTATTGATAAGATTTATAATCCATCCAATGGGAGGTTGGAATTTACCCAGTCGTGTTTGCCCAAGATGTTAAAGCGCGGGCGGATAGGGTTTGATGTTGCGACTGAAGTTCTGTTTTTAAAAGATAGTTTAATGTTAAATGATGCGGATAGAGCGTTGATTTTGGACAGATGTTACAAAACTGAAAAAAGGCGTATTTTGATTAGCCACGGCACCGATACTATGGTCAAAACCGCAACTTTGTTGAATGAAAAAATAGCGGATAAAACTATTGTTTTGTTCGGTGCTATGATTCCGTATCAAGTTAAAAATTCTGATGCGTTATTTAATTTTGGGGTGGCATTAAATGCAGTGCAAAATAAAGATAATGGAGTTTATATTGCGATGAATGGGCAAGTTTTTGATTTTGATAAGGTTAAAAAAAATAAAAATTTAGGCATTTTTGAAGCTTTATCTGATGGTAAATTATGACAAGAAAAACCCTAGCGCATAGTGTTAAAGTACTCAAAATTAGCACTTGGATTAGCGGTATTGCAGCATTTTTGGTGGTTTTATTGGTTGGGTTTTTTGTTATTTTTCCAGCATCGTTAAAGACGCCTATTGAGCAACAATTATCCAATATGAGTGGGTTAAATGTGGGTTTGTCAAAAATCACTTTTGACTTTGAGGCTGGCAGTATCTTTTTAAAAGCACATGATATTGAGGTTTTCTCAGATACTCAACAACCCTTGTTTTTTGCTAACAATGTGCGCTGGCAGGTGAATTGGGTGGATTTTTTTGATGGTATTTATCATCCCAGTAAAATTTTTATTGATACACTTAACATTTATTCTAATGTTAGTGATTTTAACATTGCTGACATTAAGGCGTTTTTCTCAGCTAAGATTGTGCAAGCGTTTAATTTATTTATGCCCCTGCATATTAATAAAACTCACATTATCGGCCAATATCAATTTATGCTTATGCCACTATTATTAACATTTGACGACAATAAATTACAACTTAATGTAGCCACCCAAAAGATTGGTAATAAAAATTTTGATATAAATGCTGTTTTTTCACTTGACCAAATTGAGCATGAATATCCTTTAAAACTTTCTATGACGGCTTCTGGTAAAGATTTTAAACTCTCATCAACGCTTCAATTTTATTCCCAGCAAGGTAGTGATTTTGTTGAATTTAGTGGTTTTATTGATTATATGGATGCAGATAATATCGCTCATTATCTTTCTGCAGAAATTGTCGGTGGGGCGCTTAATCAATGGTTGAATGATGCTTTTAAATCCGGTAATCTTAATGATATTAAATTTAATATTAAACAAGATTTATTAGCCAATACCCCACCCCAAGTGCGTTTTAATGCCCATCTTAATAATGCTGAGTTATTGTTTAATGCCGATTGGCAGGCTTTGAAGCAATTAGACGCTAATATTAGCCTTAATAATCAGCAATTGGAGGTTGAGGTCAATAGTGCAGTGTTAAACAAGCTGCCTTTACAAAATATCAAGGTGAAAATGTCTGATATACGCAAAGGTACTTTAGAAGTCAGGGTAGTAGGCAAGGTTAGCACCCAAAGTGAAAAATTGGTCGCGTTTTTAAAAACCGTACCTATAAGTCATACAATAAAATCAATTTTTGATAAATTTAGTTTGTCTGGTGAGTTCGTAGGAGATATGAATTTATTGATTCCTTTAGACGATAGAGTACCTATTATTAATGTTGTTGCGGAAGTTAAAAACAATCGTCTTAGCACCTTAAATGGTGCGATTGTGGTTGAAGATTTTACTTCTCAAGTAAAGATTTATGACAATACAGTTACTACAGAAGGTATGGGCAGTATTCGTGATATAACCTTTAATATTCGGCTTAATCCAAAGGATGTAGCAAGCAAAGAAAATGCTTTATTTGAGGTAGAATTGTTTAATGAAGAAAGTGGGATTAGGGCGTTTATTAGCCAACAAACGCAGCAAATATGGTTTGGAAAAATTGACTCTGATGTAGTCTCAACCGATGTAAAAATTATGCTAAATGATAAAGATTTGCCAAGCGTAACATTGGAAAATCTGAAGATAACAGATTTAGGTAAAATCAAAGGTGATTGGCATATTGTCCCCAATGATATTCCTAGTATGTATCTTAAATCCAATGGTATTTCTGTTGATAATTATAAATTACCAGACTTTAAAGTAGATTTGCATTCCCAACAAGATGTATTAAATATTCATAATTTAGAATTTGAGGGTATTGGGGTTAATCAAAATAATCTTAATTTTAATGGCAGTTGGTTAGGGGGAGTAACCACACTGGTTGCACAAGCTAATGACGACAATCTTTCTGATTTTTTAAAAAAAATAAATATTAAAGAAAAAGTCAAAGGCGGTGGATTTGATTTAGATATACGCCTGTTTTGTCAGTGTGCGCCGTGGAATATGAATTTTAAAGATATTACTGGGCATGTGTCCATCAATGTTAAAGAGGGTATATTTAGCGATAAAGACTCAAATATTGGCAGGGTATTATCACTGCTTAATATCCAATCTATTGCCAGACGCCTAAAACTCAAAGTCAATGACTTAACCAGCAAGGGTTTTGTCTATGATGATATTCAAGCCAGTGTTTATTTGAGCAAGGCATTGGCACAGATTGAAAGATTTGAACTGAATGCGACTTCATCAACAATCAAGATAACAGGTAATAGTCATATTATTGATCAAAAATACAATTTGTTGGCAAAAGTCCGTCCTGCAATTGTTGATTCTGTGCCAATTGCCACTTATCTGGCGGGTGGCGGTTTGACTGGGTTGGGGGTTTGGTTGGCAGATAAAGTGTTATTTGATGGCAAAATTATGGGCGCTATTGTGGGCAGTGTGAGTGAATTTGAATATAGGATTATTGGTCCCTGGGATGCACCTATCATTGAGAAGCTTTAGTTGCTATGATTACACAATTATTAGATGAGCATCGCTTAAGTCAAGACAAAATCTTCACATTAGTGTCTTCTTTGGCAGATAGAGGGGCAGATTATGCAGATTTATATTTTCAACATTCGTTAGCAGAATCTTGGTTTTTAGAAGACGGGATTATTAAATCAGGCACTTATCATGTTAGTCATGGTGTCGGTGCTCGTTGTGTTAAAGGTGAGCAAACGGGCTTTGCTTATTCGGATGATTTAAACATCCAAGCCATTGAACAAGCGCTTGGATTTGCCAAAGGTATTTGTTGCCAACCACCCCAAAAAATTCAAACCTTTTATACTGTGCCAGAAGTGGCTAAATATAGCGGGTTAAATCCACTTGATAGTCTAACTTCAAAAGAAAAAGTTGATTTGTTAAAACAAATTAATTTTATTGCTAGAAAAGAGCCTAAAGTAAAACAAGTGAATGCTTCTTTATCAGGGGCATACAGCGAAATTTTGATTGCCTCTAATGAGGGTATTTACCAAAAAGATTATCGTCCTATGGTGCGTATTAATGTGAGTGTTATTGTAGAGGATAATGCTCGGGTTGAGCGTGCCTCAAGTGGCGGTGGCGGGCGTTATGATTATCGCTATTTTATTGACCATAATTTAGCTGAACTCTATACCCATGAGGCAATTCGCCAAGCATTAGTTGCCCTAAAATCAAAGGCTGCTCCTGCTGGAAAATTACCCGTTATATTAGCCTCAGGTTGGCCTGGAGTATTATTGCATGAGGCAGTTGGTCATGGCTTGGAAGGGGATTTTAACCGAAAAAAAACCTCTGTTTTTACTGGGAAAATTGGGCAGCAAATAGCCAGTGAAAAATGCACCATCGTTGACAACGGCACATTGGCAAACAGACGCGGTAGCTTAACCATTGATGACGAAGGGGTGCCAACGCAAAAAACTATTTTAGTTGAAAATGGTATTCTTAAAAACTATTTATTTGACAAATTAAACGCCAAATTAATGGGTGAGCATTCTACCGGCAATGGGCGGCGCGAATCTTATGCTCATATTCCCATGCCAAGAATGACCAATACCTATATGTTGAACGGGAAAGACGCAATAGCGGATATGATTGATTCAGTGGATAACGGCATTTACGCAGTAAATTTTGACGGCGGGCAGGTGGATATTACTTCAGGGAAATTTGTATTTTCAGCCAATGAGGCTTATTTGATTAAAAATGGCAAAATCACCACACCGTTAAAAGGCGCTACTTTGATTGGTTCAGGCAATGAGGTTTTAAAAAAAATCTCTATGGTGGCGAATGACTTAAAATTAGACAATGGAGTTGGTGTTTGTGGTAAAGACGGACAAAGCGTACCGGTTGGTGTTGGACAACCCAGTCTTAAAATTGATGAATTGACAGTGGGTGGCACACGAGTTAATTAAAAAATACCTGTCCATAGGAAAGCTTTGCATAAAAAATACTTTGTTATTTTCTTAAAATTGATATAATGAGCCCTTTTTGCGTAAATTTATATAAACCTAAATGAATCGTTTATCTCAATCAAAAATTTGGCGTTTATTAAAAGTAGAATCAGTAGCATGTTAGCAAATTATCTACCAATTATGGTTTTTATTTTTCTGGGCATTGCTTTTGGTATTGGACCAATGCTAATCGGTCATTTGTTAGGTCCTAGTAAGCCTGATGAAGAGAAAAATTCTCAATTTGAATGTGGTTTTCCCGCTTTTGATGATTCACGCATGCATTTTAATGTGCGTTATTATTTAGTGGCAATTTTATTTATTTTGTTTGATTTGGAGGTTGCCTTTTTCTTTCCTTGGGCCGTGGTGCAATCAGATTTAGGCTGGTTTGGATTTGTTGGTATGAGTATTTTTCTATTTTTATTGGTGGTGGGTTTTATTTTTGAATGGAAAAACGGCGCCTTAGAATGGGAATAAAAAACCTTATCTATGCAGAATGATAGACAGACCCATACATAATTATGTATGGGTTTCAGATACATTGGAACCGGTTTTTTAAAATAAAATAAAAACATGGCAATTGAAGGTTTAATAAAAGAGGGTTTTGTTACCACCTCAATGGACAAAGTGATTAACTGGGCAAGGACAGGCTCATTATGGCCGATGACTTTTGGCTTAGCCTGCTGTGCGGTAGAAATGATGGAAGCCGGTTCGTCGCGTTATGACTTGGATCGTTTTGGCATTGTTTTTAGACCGACCCCACGGCAATCTGATTTGATGATTGTGGCTGGCACGCTGACCAACAAAATGGCGCCAGCTCTTAGAAAAGTCTATGATCAAATGCCAGAGCCACGATGGGTTATTTCTATGGGTTCGTGTGCCAATGGTGGTGGCTATTATCATTATTCTTACGCGGTGGTACGCGGTTGCGACCGGATTGTGCCAGTAGATGTTTATGTGCCAGGTTGTCCGCCAACGGCAGAGGCGCTATTGTACGGTATCTTACAATTACAGGAAAAAATCCACCGCACTAATACCATTGCAAGAACCTGATGGCAGATTTAAAAACACAATTAATGGCAGAATTTGGCAAACAGAATTTGTTGGATGCCTTTGGTGAGCTGAGTTTAAATGTTGATAGTGCAGACATTGTCAAAACTTGTCTAAAACTTAGAGACTCCTTTTTTTTTGATACTTTAATTGACCTTTGTGGGGTTGATTATTTGGCTTATGGGCAATCTGATTGGGATGCCGATGCTAGCTCATCTGGTTTTAGTAGAGGGCGTGAAATTCAAAGTGATGAAAACACTCATGAACAGCGTTTTGCAGTGGTTTATCAACTATTGTCCGTGAGTAAAAACCAAAGGCTTAGAGTAAAGGCTTATGTTGATGAAGCTCAGCCGATTATTCAATCGGTTACCAATGTTTGGAAATCAGCAAACTGGTATGAGCGAGAGGCCTTTGATTTGTTTGGTATTTTATTTGAAAATCACACTGATTTGCGCAGAATTTTGACTGATTACGGCTTCAAAGGACATCCATTGCGTAAAGATTTCCCTCTAATTGGCGAGGTGGAAATGCGTTATGACGAAGACTTAGCCCGGGTGGTGTATGAGCCAGTGAGTATTGAGCCCAATATAAGTGTGCCTAGGGTGATTAGAAAATGAACATAACTTAGGCTATTGGGCATTGATAATTTTATAAAATAACAACATTTTAGGTAAATACAAACAAAAAACCAACACATGGCTGAAATTCACAACTACACCTTAAATTTTGGTCCTCAACATCCAGCGGCACACGGAGTTTTGCGTCTTATTTTAGAGATTGATGGCGAAGTCATTAAACGCGCCGACCCGCATATTGGTTTGTTGCATCGTGGCACTGAGAAGTTAGCCGAGTCCAAGCCTTACAACCACTCTATTGGTTATATGGATAGGCTTGATTATGTATCAATGATGTGTAATGAACATGCTTTTGTGATGGCGATTGAGAAAATGCTAGAGATTGAAGTGCCACAGCGCGCCCAATATATTCGGGTGATGTTTGATGAAATTACCCGTATCCTCAATCATCTTATGTGGCTCGGTACTCATGGGCTTGATGTGGGGGCAATGAGTATTTTTCTCTATGCTTTTCGCGAACGCGAAAAACTCATTGATTGTTATGAAGCGGTCTCAGGTTCGCGAATGCACGCAACTTATTACCGTCCGGGCGGAGTTTATCGTGATTTGCCTGATAAAATGCCGCAATATTTAGAATCCGATTTTCGCACTAATAAAGAATTGGCACAAATGAATAAAAACCGTCAAGGTTCATTATTAGATTTTATTGCTGATTTCACCGAAGAATTCCCCAAAAGCATCCAGCAATATGATGATTTATTAACTGATAATCGGATTTGGAAACAGCGGCTGGTTAATATTGGCATCGTTACCGCAAAGCGTGCTAAACAACTGGGTTTTACCGGTCCGATGCTACGCGGCTCTGGCGTAGCGTGGGACCTTAGAAAAAAACAACCCTACAGCGTTTATAACCAATTAGATTTTGATATTCCTGTGGGAGTTACTGGCGATAGTTATGACCGCTATTTGGTGCGGATGGAAGAAATGCGCCAATCCAACCGTATTATCAAACAATGTGTGGCGTGGCTAAAAGACAACCCTGGTGAGGTTATGAGTGATGATCACAAAGTTGCCCCACCCAGTCGAGTGGCAATGAAAGATGATATGGAATCCTTAATTCACCACTTTAAACTTTTTACCGAAGGTTACTGCCTGCCAAAGGGTGAGGTTTATTGTGCGATTGAGCATCCCAAGGGTGAATTTGGTATTTATTTAATCTCAGATGGTGCCAATAAACCCTATAGAGTAAAAATCAGAGCGCCTGGTTTTGCCCATCTAGCGGCAATGGACGAGATGACAAAAGGACATATGCTATCCGATGTGGTAACCATTATCGGCACTCAAGATATTGTATTTGGTGAGATAGATAGATAATGAATCTGGCTAAGCAAAACCATCTAAACTATGTTGATAGAGTCAACATGGGGGCGTATTACACAAAGGAGATTTATGTCCAAACTGTTTGGGAGATGATAACGCCCTACCTTAATAAACAAGCCGTTATTTTGGATAATTCTTGTGGTTATGGTAATTTTTTAAATATGCCTTTTATCGGCAAAAAAATTGGCAATGATATTGATACTTTGGCTGTTAAAAAAGCACAAGAAAATATCAGTGATGCTGTTTTTTTAAATCATAATGCCCTAAAAAATGTTGCTAGAAAACAATACAGCATTGATGAGAATCAAGTGCTTTTTATTATTGGAAACCCGCCTTATAATGATAAAACTTCCATTATTAGAAGCCATATCAAAACTTTTGAGATGAGTATTGATAATGATATTTTAACGCGTGATTTGGGGATGTCATTTCTACTTTCTTACGATAAGTTAAAGGCTAGTTTTATCTGTGTTTTGCACCCATTATCTTATTTAATCAAACCCAGTAATTTTAAATTACTAGAAAATTTTAATAAAAATTATCAATTAATTAAAGGGCACATTATCAGTAGCAGTGTTTTTAATGACTCTTCTAAATCTATGCAATTTCCCATTGCCATCGCCCTATATAAAAGAAGCAGTATTGGGATGAATTATCGCAACATAGTTGATTTTTCTTGGCAAGTAGATGATAAAAATTTTAAATTGAGTGATTTTGACGACATATCTCATTATGTCAAAAAATATCCTAATAAATATCAACAAGTCAAAAATGATGATATTTTTTTCTGGACAATGCGTGATATTAACGCCTTAAAACGCAATCAAACTTTTGTGACTAAGCATAGCAATAATAGCATTATTATTGATAAATCCAAACTAGATTATTACATTTATATTGATGTTTTTAAACAATTTGCACATCGTGTGCCCTATTATTTTGGTAATTGTAATGTACTAATTGACAATGATTTGTTTCAAAAATATAAAAAATATTTTATTTTAGAAGCATTAAATAGACACCAAAACTTACGCCAATATTTTGCCCCATTTGATTTTTCACAAACGCATTTATTGGATAAAGCAAAACAAAAAATTACCCAGTATTTCAAGCAATTATTAGGTGTTCATTATGCGAATTAAGGAGTTAGATGAATTCAAAACAGTACTAAATAAATACTAATAAGTAAATCCATAGATGGTAATTTAAATCATACTATAAATAATGAAAATAGAATCTTTGCAATTATCAGTTAGGTCAGAAAATTGCTTAAAACAACAACAAATTTATTATATTAACGATTTAATTGTTTTAGATGAATCTCATTTGATGCGTTTTCCTAGTTTAGGAATTAAATCATTAAAAGAGATTAAAGAAAAACTAAGTGTAATAGACTTATGCTTAGGAATGAGTGTATCTAAAAAATATATCAATAAAGAACTAAAAGTTAATATGTGGTTAGACCATATATCCGATTTTCCTCTTAAAGAGGCTAAGCTAAAAAATTGTTTATTAAGTGCAATAGAAAATTTGAGTACTAGAAGCCAAAATGCTATTAATTCAGAATTTAAACGACATAATAATATTGTTAATTTTTTAAAATATTTATTTTCACAATCTATATCTACGCTACCAAATGTTGGTAAAAAATCCGAATTAGAAATTCAAAAGTTTCTTAATAATATACACCAAGATATTGAATGTTTATATAAGTCTAAAAGAATGAATATTGATACAACACTAGACCTAATGGAATATATGCATTTACCACAATATTGTATTGATGAATATCAAAAAAAACATCTTAATAATGGCATTCATTTCTTTACAATATTGAATTTGTTAATTGAATATAGTTTTGACAAAAGGTCGCTGAAAATATTAAAACATAGAACTTGTTACTGGCTTGAAAATAAATTTTCATTGGAAAAGTTAGGTAAAGAATTTGGCATTACCAGGGAAAGAGTCAGACAAATAGAAAAAAAGGAAAGTAAAAAATTATGGTCAGTTATAAGAGGATTATCGTCTTATGTTTTTTTGTTTAAGATTAAGCAACAATACCAATTACAAGGTAGCCTTATCAGTAATATTAACACTATTAACAAACGGGATGATACTCGCTTTTCTGACAATTTTTTATATAATGTGCTTGCTATACTCTTAAAAAATGACTATCAATTAATAATTAAAGATAAAAATAACTGTAGATTTTTAATCAAAAATCATCTTATTGATGCATTTGATTTTAATGGTTTTATTAAAAAAATTAAAATATTACAAAGAGAATTCAAAAGCGATACTAAATTAGATTTTAAAGGTGTTTTATCATCTTACTTTAAGTTAATAAACAATGATGAAATCGCAATAGAAATTGAATCTATTTGTGAAGATTTATTGAATTTAGAATTTAACATAGTGCCAGATTTTAATAATCAAATTCTTATTAAAGGAAAAAGAAAAAAATCTACAGATTTCTATATAAAAGAGGTTTTAAACAATATTAATAAGCCAGCACATTTAGATACAATTTACAACGAAATTAAAAGAATATATCCAAAATTTAGTCAATCAAAAAAATATATAGGTAATGCCTTGGTAGGAAATGATAAATTTATTTATTTTGACCGTAATAGCACTTATGGTTTAAAGTCGTGGGAAAGAAAGTTGACTCAAAATAGTATATTGGTTGATATTGTTAAACCCAATAAAACGAGTAACAATAGAAGTGGTATTAAAGTGTGGTGCGATAATAAAAAAATTATTGTTAAAGGTGGTTCAATAATAAGTATTGTCCTTGAATATTTAAAGCAATTTGAAGAACCAAAACATATTGATGATATTTTATGTGAAGTACAAAAATGGCGAGAAATAAATAAACATAAATTAATGTCAAATTTAAAAATAAATAATAGAAATCATTTTGTTTTTTATGAAAGATCTTTTGTAGGACTAATCAATGAACAAGCAGATTGATTACATAAAAGCAGAAATTAAAGATCAATATTTACAAGATAATAAGCCTTGGATTATCGGTTATAGTGGTGGTAAAGATTCAACAACTTTATTGCAACTGGTTTGGTATGCACTCAAAGAGTTACCAAAAGAAAAAATAACCAAAGATATTCATGTGGTTTGTAATGATACACTTGTGGAAAATCCAAAAGTAATTGATTGGATTAATAAAACATTACAACAGATACAACAACAAGCAAAAATAGACAAGTTGCCAATAATTGTTAAAAAAACAATGCCAGCATTAAATGATACTTTCTGGGTCAATTTGATTGGAAGAGGTTATCCATCTCCTAATAGTAGTTTTAGGTGGTGTACTGATAGATTAAAAATTAGACCCACTAGTGCTTATATTCAAGAACAAGTGAGAAAGAATGGAGAAGTCATTATTTTATTAGGTACTAGAGAATATGAAAGTATCGCTAGAAAAAAATCATTGAAAAAATATAGTGTTGGCAATAGTCGTCTTAGTAGACATAGCGATTTGCAGTCTGCGTATACTTATAAACCGATTAGGTATATTAGTACTGATGATATTTGGATGTACTTATTAGAAACATCTTCACCTTGGGCAGGTTCAAATAATAAATTGGTCGATTTATATAGAAAAGCAAGCGGTGGTGATTGTCCTTTAGTTATTGATACTACAACACCATCTTGTGGACAAAGTCGATTTGGTTGTTGGGTTTGTACAGTGGTTGCAAAAGATAAATCTATGCAATCTTTAATTGACAATGGTGAACAACATTTAAAACCATTGATAAAGATAAGAAATTGGTTGGTAGAAAATAGGGGTAATGATAAATATAGAACAGGTGTGTTGCGTAATGGCGGTAAAGGCAAGGGCCCTTATAATATTCAGACTCGCAAATTCTTATTGACTCAATTATTAAGTGCTGAAAAAAGCATGCAAGAGAAGTTAATTAGCCAACAAGAATTAAAAGCCATACAAATAATATGGGATAGAGATGGTTATTATAAAAATGTGTATAAAATATATTATCAAGTTTATAACGAATTGATTAAAGGCAATATTATGAATAGACAAGATGAAATAAAAAAGGCCCAAAATGGTAGAATTGCACAATTATGTAAAAAACATAATGTACATGATAAATTTATTTTTAAATTAGTAGAAAAAGAGAAATATAAAAGTCTTAAATTAGGAAAATTTTCTATGAGTTCAGAAGTAGAACAAGCAATAGAAAAAGAAGCAAGAAATGAAAATTAATCGTATTGTATTAAAAAATTTTAGACAATTTTATGCAGAGGTCTGTGTAGATTTAACCACAAATAATGAAAAAAATATTATTTTAATTGGTGGTAAAAATGGACATGGTAAAACTAATTTTCTATTAGGTATTGTTTGGTGCTTGTACGGTGAATCTATTAATAATGTTGATGATTCATTTAAAATGGAAATTAATAACAATTATTCAAAATTTTTGGATAGCGTACTGAATAAGGATATAAAAAAAGAAGGGAATCACAACTTTAGTGTGGAACTCTTATTTAGCGATGTATTGTATGGCAGTAATGATAAAGAATCTATAATTACAGTTAAAAGAAGTTATAACACTGATTTACAAGAAGAATTATTAGAAATAATACCTAATGATGAAGAGTTATTAGAACTCAACACAAAAGAAGAAAAACAAAACTTTATTAATGATTATTTAGTGCCAATAGAAATAGCCCGTTTTGTATTCTTTGATGCTGAAAAAATATCTCAAATAGCCGACTTGAATTCGGCAAAACAAGCTAAATTAATGGATAAAACCTTAGGAAATATGCTGGGTTTAAATATTTATCAAAATTTATTAGATGAAATAGAAGGATATATTAGAAAATTAAAAAAGGATTCATCAACACATGAAATACTAGAACAAATTACCCAGTTTGAAAATAAGATTAGTTCCAATACACAACGAATCAAATCTAAGAATAACAACTTACAACAATACAATAAAGAGATTCAAGAGATTATTGGAAAAATAGAACAATTAGAGAGGGATATTAGTCGTAAAGGTGGAGACAATAATAATATTGAGGATTTACAGGGAGAAAGAGTTAATTTAGAAAAACAAAGAGATGAAGTGCAACTTGAATTTCATAAGATGGTAGATGTTATGCCGTTATTGATGTTATCTAGCTTAATACAAGAGGCCAAAGAACATATAGATATTGAAGAGAACAATAAGGAAAATGAACTTACTAAGAAAAGTTTTTCTGAAAAAGCAGATTTATTTATTGACCAACTTTTTAATAAAGGCGATTTACCTAATCCAGATATTAACTTTAATCAAAAAACATTTTATGCGGATAAATCTAAAAAGTTAGCAAAATGTTTTATTGATAGTACCGATAACATCGAGTATTCATTGCCATTTAAACATAATTTAGACAGATCTAAAATAAAAGATTTAAATAGTAATTATGATAATATTAAAAATAAATCTGATACTAACTTCTCTAAAGTAATTACCCAGTTTTTTAAAACAAAAAATGAATTAGAAACATTAGAAAAAACTATAAAACAATCGGAACTTATGAGTGCCGATGATCTTACAAAATCCTTTATTGATGATAAAAAAAATTTTGAAAATAAAAAGGACGATTTGAATAAAAAAATAGGTAGTATAGAGAATGATATATCTAAACTTGAAACAGAGAATTCAACTGATGAAAAGAGGCTTTCAATATTATATGACACATCAAAGGTAAATAAAACAAATCAAGAAAAGATAGAACTATCAGAAAAATACACCAATGTATTAAAAGATTTTATTCAAGAAGAAAAAAATGAAAAAAAGGAATCTATTAAAGATAAGTTATTAACTGAATTAAATAATTTATGGCATAAAGAACTCGTTAAAGATGTCCGTATAACTATACTATCTAATGATAAAGGAATGGAGGTTGAATTATTTGATAGTAATCTTCAACCAGTAAACTCAGAAAAATTATCAAAAGGCGAACAACAATTATATATCTCAGCCTTACTTAAATCTATTTT
The DNA here is from genome assembly GCA_002007405.1 of Gammaproteobacteria bacterium Gsub. GTDB lineage: Bacteria > Pseudomonadota > Gammaproteobacteria > PS1 > Pseudothioglobaceae > JAAOIF01. The sequence goes on along the minus strand of JYIN01000002.1, from coordinate 124,733 downwards.
GGATAATTCAATTCATAATTTACCTGTGTTTATTGATACCCCATTAGCTAGATTAGATAGTACACATAGAGACAATATTTTGAAACATTATTACCCTAAATTATCAAACCAAGTTGTTATTTTTTCAACAGATACTGAAATAACTACATCAAAATACAACGAAATAAACCAGTATATTGCACAAAATTATTTAATAAACAATACAAACGGTAAAAGTGATATTCATAAAGGTTATTTTAATTAGAATAGTTTATGTTAAGTATAAAGACAAATCAGAAAAATAAACAAGTTGTTAACTATTTAACAAAAAAATTTAATTTCCCCAATGAGGCGGTGATTGCTCGTATTGCTATTGCTTATAGCCTACAAAAATTAACTAAATTTAATTTAGATGAGGTAGGTAACTTAGACAATACTGGCAAAGAATACAAAGGACATAATCTGTTTAATAGCAATAGTGAAGATTTATACAGATCACTATTTAATCAATACTATTGTAATACAACCACAAATGAACAATGGTCACAATTAGTTAAACTTCATTTAGATGATGGGTTATCAAAATTATATAATTTAATTAGCGTTCAGGAAAAGAATCATATAGATGTATTGATTGAATCCATTAAAGATGGTTTACAATTATTGGATATAAACCATAATAGTGATGCCACACAAAAAGAACCTAAACATATAAATGCTTGTGATAAAGAAATATCATTAAATTTAGGTTTTGATAATGGCTTACCAATAGAGGTAAAAATTAATAATCAAAAATATAATAACAATCAACATATTGCTATTGCTGGCACAACAGGGGCAGGTAAAACAGAGTTTGTTAAAGATTTATTATGGCAAATACACCAACAAAGTCATGGAGAATTAAAGTTTATATTTTTTGATCCTAAGGGGGAAGGTAAATCTGATAAATTAAAACATTTTTTAGACGAAACGCAATGTAATTTTATTAATGTGAGTCAAGGAGAATTGAGTTTTAATCCTTTATCACATATAAATTTAATAGATGAAAATTTACAAAGAGTAGAAATACAGGGGTTTAGGGATGCGATAGCCTCAGTTAACTATACAGGACCCACACAAAAGAAAAACTTATCTGAAGTACTTCGTAAGATATTTATTAATTCAAGAAAAAATGGTGAGCACCCAACCATTAAAACAATCAAAGATAAGTTAGATGTTTTTTATAAAGAAAAAAATATTAAGCATGATAATTTAACTGCTATTTTTGACGATATTGCGGATTGGTTTAAGAAAGATAAAGACATTAGTATTTATGATAGCAATTGTTATATAAATTTACCAGCAACTATGCCTAAATCTGCTAGCCAAACTATTATTTTCTTAATATTAAATTATCTGAAAGATGTTTTTATGTCATGTAGCGATAGCAAAACTAACGGATCGATTAAATCCATGAGATATGTTATTGTCATAGACGAAGCCCATGTTTATCTTAATAATAAAAAAGCTAGTGAAATACTAGAAAATTTATTAAGATTGATAAGATCAAGGGGTGTTATGATCATCTTATTGACACAAGGAGTAGAAGATTATAATCAAAAATATTTTGATTTTACATCACAAATAGGAACATCTATTTTATTGGATGTGAATGACAAAAGTAACAATAAATATATTCAAAAATTTTTGGGAGCGGATAAAGATGATAAGAAACTATCTGAATGTTTAAAAAATTTAGCACCACAAAAAGGAATAATCTGTGTTAATGAATCACAACTAATTGATATTAATTTATTTTTTAAAAGAATCAGAAATAATTAATATATGATCTCAGAAAAATCCAAACAAACTATTGATAAATGGATAGCCAAATATCCTAAAGGGCAACAGCAGTCTGCAGTGATGGAGGCGTTAAAACTGTCCCAAATTGATAATGGTGGGTATTTGGACAAAAAATGTATTGAAGCGGTGGCAGATTATTTAGATATGTCTGTGATTAGTGTGGCAGAAGTTGCCACTTTTTATGAAAATTATAATCATAAGCCTGTTGCAAAATATACGGTGCGATTTTGTCATAATATCTCGTGTATGTTAAATGGGGCTGATAACTTGATTGATTATTTAGAGGCAAAGATTAACGCAGAAAAATTAGGCGAATTGGTGCAGGTAAAAAAAGTAGAATGTTTAGGAGCGTGCGTTGGTGCGCCAATGTGCCAAATCAATGATGATTATTTTGAAAATCTAAATGAGCAAAAAATAAATGAAATTATTAGTGGTCTAAAATGAATGAAGTTTGTTTTAAAACCATTGATCAAGATAATCCGCATACTTTAGCGACTTATAAAAAAAATGGCGGTTATCAAATTTGGCGTGAGATTCTAGCAGGCAAATGGACGCCTGAAAAAATTATTGATGAATTAAAAACCTCAGGGCTTCGTGGGCGCGGTGGGGCGGGTTTTCCAACAGGATTAAAATGGTCATTTATGCCTAGAAATCAGGCAGGTCAAAAGTTTGTTGTTTGTAATTCTGATGAAGGAGAGCCGGGGACTTGTAAAGATCGTGATATTTTGCGTTTTAATCCCCATGCGGTGATTGAGGGGATGGCAATTGGTGGCTTTGTCATGGGGGCAACTGTAGGCTATAACTATATTCGTGGCGAATTTAAAGAACCTTTTTATCGTTTTGAAGCCGCCTTAGCCCAAGCTTATGAACTAGGTTTATTGGGCAAAAATATCCATGGTAGTGGTATGAGTTTTGACCTGTATAGCCATTTAGGGGCAGGGGCATATATTTGTGGTGAAGAGACAGCATTGTTAGAATCTATTGAAGGCAAAAAAGGACAACCACGATTTAAACCGCCGTTCCCCGCTAATGTTGGTTTATTCGGCAAACCCACCACCATTAACAATACCGAGAGTTTTGCCTCTGTGCCATCTATTTTGAGCCATGGCGGGCAATGGTTTGCCGACTTAGGGGTTAAAAATTCAGGGGGCGTTAAGTTATTTTCTGTAACGGGTCATGTGCAAAAACCAGCCAATTTTGAAGTACCAATGGGCATTCCATTTAAAGATTTATTAAAAATGGCAGGTGGTGTTCGCAGTGGCAGAACGCTAAAGGCTGTCATCCCTGGTGGCTCATCAACTCCAGTATTAACTGCTGAAGTGGCAATGAATATGACGATGGATTACGACAGCATTGAGCATGCTGGCTCAATGCTCGGTGCTGGCTCGGTGATTGTGATGGATGATAGTACTTGTATGGTCAAAGCCCTAACCCGTCTCGCTCATTTTTATTATGATGAATCCTGCGGGCAATGTACGCCTTGTCGTGAAGGCACTGGCTGGCTCTACCGCATTTTAAAACGCATCATTGATGGTAATGGTAAAGCAGCCGATATTGATTTATTACTCAGCGTTCAAGACAAAATCATAGGCAACACTATCTGTGCTTTAGGTGACGCTGCTGCCATGCCTGTTGAGAGTTTCCTGCGTCATTTTAGAGATGAGTTTGACCACTATATCAAACATGGCAAAAGTATAATAGAGGTAAAAAACAGTGGCGAAAATATTAAATGATGCTGAATTTAAAAAAAAACTTATTAAAAATGGGATATTAACCAGTTAAGACTCTAAAAAAGATTATGCTAGAAATTGAAATTGACGGTGCCAAAGTTAGTGCCGATCCAGGGGAGATGTTAATTGCTGTTACCGATAGGGCAGGGATTAGGGTACCTCGTTTTTGTTATCATAAACACCTCTCTATTGCGGCAAATTGTCGAATGTGTTTGGTGGATATTGAAGGGTCGCCAAAACCAAAACCTGCGTGTTCTACCCCTATTGCAGAGGGGATGAAAATTTGGACGCATAATGATAAAACCAAAATATCGCAAAAGGCAGTGATGGAATTTTTGCTTATTAACCATCCTCTAGATTGCCCGATTTGCGACCAAGGCGGTGAGTGTGAGCTCCAAGATGTAGCAATGGATTATGGTGCTGATATTTCGCGTTTCACCGAAGGCAAACGGATTGTGGAAGATAAAGATATTGGAGCGTTGATTCAAACTGATATGACCCGCTGCATTCATTGCACTCGGTGTGTGCGTTTTGGGGATGAGATTGCTGGAGTGATGGAAATGGGTGCGACTGGGCGTGGTGAAAATCTCAAAATTGAGCCTTTTTTGGCATATGGGATTGACTCAGAGTTATCAGGCAATATGATTGATATTTGCCCAGTTGGGGCACTGACTTCCAAGCCTTTTCGCTACGAGCTTAGAAGTTGGCAAATGCAATCGGTGGCGGGCGTTAGCAGGCATGATTTGGTGGGTTCTAATTTGCTATCTCAGACCTATAAAGGCAAAGTTAAACGGATTGTTGCGCGAGAAAACAGCGATATTAATGAGACTTGGATTGCCGATAGAGAGCGTTTTTCTTATCAAGGTTTATCTCATGAAAATAGGTTGCTTATGCCACAGATTAAGATTGAAGGAAAATGGCAAGAAGTAACATGGAATGTGGCACTTGATTTTGCGCTTAAAGGGTTAAATAATGCGGTTTTAAATAACAAACAAACTGACCGACTTGGGGCTTTAGCAACGAATACAGCAACCCTGGAAGAGTTTTATTTATTGCAAAAAATCCTTCGTGGAGTAGGCACTCAAAACATTGATTATCGCTTGAATATTAAAGATTTGGATGCTACTATAAATCTGCCATCAAATATCAAACTAACGGATTTGGAGACACTTGATTACGGTTTGATTATAGGTGCTAATTTAAGATTAGAACAGCCGCTGATTAACCACCGCCTGCGTAAGGCGGTTTTATCAGGGGCAATGGTAGATGTGGTAAATGTTGCTGAATTTGATTTTAATTACCAGCCGAATAATCATAACATTATTGCCCCTAACCAAATTGCATTATTACTGGCAGGTGTTTTGAAAGTAGTGTTAGAAAGCACCCAAGCTGAGGTTTTGCCTGATTTGCAAAATCTCAACCCTAACGCAACGGCAAAACAATTAGCTGCAAGATTGCTACGAGCAGATAATGCGGTAATTGTACTTGGTGAGCATCTGCTAAACATCCCCCAAGTTGCAATCATTGCTGCTTTAATTACTCAAATTGCCCAGCACACTGATAGCAAAACTCTCAACACCAGTCTATCTGCCAATTCGAAGGCGGCTGATTTAGCAGGTTTTACCCCAGGCCGAGATGGGCTTGATGCCAATACCATGTTAACCGCCCAGTTAAAAGCTTATATTTTGCTTGATATTTATCCACAATATGATTTTTATAACAGCCCTAAAGCGATTGAAGCGTTTAATAATGCTGATACTTTTATCATTGCCTTGAATAGTTTTAAAGATGAGGTCGTATTAGAATATGCTGATATTTTATTACCCATTGCTAATTTTTACGAAAGCCCAGGATCGCATGTTAATATTGAGGGTTTAGTGCAATCATTTCCGGCTGCCGTCAGTGCGCCGGGTGAGGCAAAACCCGCTTGGAAAGTATTCAAAGTGTTGGCAGATTTATTGCAGTTACCTGGTTTTGATTACACCGCTAATCAACAAATAACATCTGAGGCAACAATGCACCAAAATCCAAAATTAAGCAAAGTTGATGTGTCTAAAGTTGATGTGTCTATTGATTTAACGATGAAAAAAGGAATTGATATCATCTGGCAAAAATCCCCTTATGCGATTGATGTCTTATTAAGACATTCTCCAGCATTACAGATGACCAAAATTGGACAAATTAATACCGCCTCAATGAATGCTGCCACTGCCAAAAAATTAAAACTTACACAGACTGATGATTATTTAGGCGTGCCAGTTGTGCTCAGTGAGACTGTGGCAGACGATTGTGTGTTTATTAACGCTAATCGCCAGACTTGGGATAGGGGGCAATGATGATGGCATTATGGCAGGCATTTGTTGTTTCTACCCATAATCTCTTACCTTGGTTTGATGGTGTAATTGCCACAGTTTTGATTATTTTAATTAAAGCCTTCGCTTTGATTATGCCATTGATGTTAGTGGTGGCTTATTTCACTTATGCTGAGCGTAAGATGATTGGTTATATGCAGCTGCGAATTGGTCCTAACCGAGTGGGTCCAAGAGGCTGGTTGCAACCTATTGCTGATGCTTTAAAACTAATGACTAAAGAGATTATTTTTCCTAGCAAAGCAAATATTTATTTATTCCTTTTGGCACCTGTTTTGGCGATTGCTCCTGCGATTGCGGTTTGGGCAGTGATTCCCTTTGCGGAGGGTATTTTTGTTGTTGATTTGGATGTGAGTTTGCTCTATGTTTTGGCAATTGGCTCAATTGGCGTGTATGGTATTATTTTAGCGGGTTGGGCCTCAAATTCTAAATACCCATTATTAGGGGCATTGCGTAGTGCATCACTTTTGGTCTCGTATGAAATTGTGATTGGTTTTGCCTTAGTAACTGTGGTGATGATAGCGGGCAGTGTAAATCTTAACACCATTGTAGAAGCACAAAGAGGCGGTATTTTGCATTGGTATTGGCTACCGTTATTGCCGATGATGATTATATTTTTTATATCTGCTTTAGTAGAAACTAACCGCGCTCCATTTGATGTGGTAGAAGGGGAGTCAGAGATTGTCGGCGGCACTCATGTTGAATATTCAGGTATGACTTTTGCAATCTTCTTTTTGGCAGAATATGCCAATATGATTTTGATGGCAGTGTTAGCAGTGTTGTTGTTTTTTGGCGGTTGGCATTCTCCATTTATGGGCATTCCTTATTTAGAATTTATGTTTTCATGGGTGCCGGGGATTGTTTGGTTATTGGCGAAGTCAAGTTTTTTTATGTTTTTATATTTGTGGGTGCGCGCCACTTTCCCACGCTTTCGTTATGACCAAATTATGCGCCTGTCTTGGAAAGTGTTTCTGCCAATAACTATCATTTGGATTTTTGTCGTAGCTTTAATGACTCAATTAAAATTGGGGGTGTGGTTTGGGTAAAAAATTTAAAAAACTGATTAAGAATTTTAGTCTAAGTGAGTTACGCGCTGGGCTTGGCATTACCGCAAAAGAATTGGTTAATAAAAAAATCACGGTGCAATTTCCTGAGGAAAGAACCCCGATTTCACCGCGTTTTCGAGGCTTACACGCCCTGCGCCGTTATCCAAATGGCGAAGAACGCTGCATTGCTTGTAAATTGTGCGAGGCAGTTTGTCCCGCCAATGCGATTACCATTGAGTCTGAGATGCGTGAAGATGGAACGCGTCGTACCACACAATATGACATTGATTTATTCAAATGTATTTTTTGCGGTTTTTGTGAGGAATCTTGCCCAGTTGATGCCATTGTTGAGACTCAAATTTTTGATTATGCGTTTATAGACTCACGCGAGGGCAGCATTATTAACAAAGCACGCTTATTAGAAGTAGGTGATAAAAACGAAGATATGATTAATAAAACTAAGTTAGAAGATGCAAAGTATAAGTAAAAATTATGGAATTTGAGCAAATATTATTTTATATTTTTTCGTTTTGGTTTGTTGCCAGTTCATTGGCGATGATTTTTTCGCGCAATGCCGCAAAAGCAGTATTATTTTTAATTTTAGCGTTTTTTTCTGCTGCCAGTATTTGGATTTTATTGGAAGCAGAATTTTTGGCTATTATTCTAATTTTGGTCTATGTTGGCGCGGTGATGGTTTTATTTTTATTCGTAATTAAAATGCTCAATATTGATAAATCAACTTTGCGTGCTAAATTTGCTGGTTATTTGCCGTTAGGCTTGGTTGTGGCAGCGGTCATTGTGGCTGAGATGATTTTAGTATTGGGCAGTCATCAGTTTGGTTTAGAGGTAGTGGCAGCACCTGCAAGGCACAGTGCTGATTACAGCAATATCACTGTCTTGGCGACCCAGCTCTACACTACTTATGTTTATCCATTTGAATTAGCAGCCGTGTTGCTACTGATTGCTATTATTGCAGCGATTACACTGGTACATCAAAGCCAGATTAAGCGTAAGCAACAATCCATCTCTGAGCAAGTTAAGGTTCGGGCGAAAGACAGACTACGGCTGATTTCAATCACATCGCCCAATAAAAAAACAAAAGAGGTTGATGGTGGTTAGTTTAAGCGATTATTTAATTTTAAGCAGCATTGTTTTTTGTATTGGCTTGGTTGGTATTTTTGTTAATCGCACCAATATTATTACTTTATTGATGTGTGTTGAGTTAATTTTAGTGGCAGTTAATACCAATTTTATCGCTTTTTCGTATTTTCTTGAAAACGAATCAGGGCAGATTTTTGTATTCTTTATCCTCACCGTAGCAGCCGCAGAGGTGGCAATTGGTTTGGCAATTCTGACTTTATTATTTAGAAACAAAGGCTCAATTAGTGTTGATGTTACTAATAGTTTAAAAGGTTAAATAATGGAAAATTTAATGCCAGCACAATATTTCTCTCAATATCAAGCGATTAATAAAAATGGCGTATTACCTAAGTTAAATAACCCAATAGTATGGAAAATATTTATCTAATCCTTGTTTTAAGCCCTTTGATTGGCGCTATTATTGCTGGGTTTTTTGGACCCTTGTTAGGGCGGACGGCGGTCCATAGCATTACCATTCTGGGAGTGTTGATTTCAACCGTATTGGCATTTTATGTATTTAATCATCATGTTTTGGAGCAGGGTGAGGTTTTTAACCAAAATATCTACACTTGGATGCAGATTGGTAACTTAGATGTCAGTGTTGGCTTTTTGGTGGATAACCTAAGTGCCATTATGCTGCTTGTGGTCTCATTTGTATCACTGATGGTGCATATTTACACCATTGGTTATATGGCCGATGATGCAGGTTATATCAAATTTTTTAGTTATATTTCACTGTTTACCTTTGCCATGTTTATGTTGGTTATAGCAAATAATTTTATGCAACTATTTTTTGGTTGGGAGGCGGTTGGCTTGGTTTCTTATTTGCTGATTGGCTTTTGGCATCATAAGGAAAGTGCGACTGAGGCGAGTCTCAAAGCCTTTTTGGTTAATCGTGTGGGTGATTTTGGGTTTCTTTTAGGGATTGGCTTGGTTTTTAGTTTTAGTGGTTCTCTAGATTATAGTGCCGTATTTTCCAGCCTTGACAACGCTCTAAATCAACAACTTTGGGGTCTGGATTTAATAACAGTTATTTGCCTATTATTATTTATTGGGGCAATGGGTAAATCAGCACAAGTACCACTCCATGTTTGGCTACCAGGCTCAATGGAAGGTCCAACCCCCATTTCTGCACTGATTCATGCAGCGACTATGGTAACTGCTGGTATTTTTATGGTGTCGCGAATGTCGCCGATGTTTGAGCTGAGTGATATTGCCCTGACAGTGGTAATGGTGGTGGGGGCGATTACCGCACTATTTATGGGCTTGTTGGGCATTGTGCAAAACGACATTAAAAAAGTGGTGGCGTATTCCACACTTTCACAGCTTGGTTATATGACAGTTGCGCTCGGCGTGAGTGCTTATTCGGTGGCAATTTTCCATTTGCTGACGCACGCATTTTTTAAAGCTTTATTATTTTTGTGTGCAGGTTCGGTCATTGTGGCGTTGCATCATCAACAAGATATTCAAAAGATGGGCGGCTTGCGTAAAAAAATGCCAATCACCTATTGGAGTGCATTGGTTGGCACTTTGGCTTTAATTGGTTTTCCGGGTTTCTCAGGTTTTTATTCAAAAGATATGATTATTGAAGCGGTTAATTTTTCTCAGCTGCCTTATGCAAACTGGGTTCATTATGCGGTGGTTGCAGGGGTTTTTATTACTGCTTTTTATTCGTTAAGGATGTTTTTTATTGTCTTTCATGGTAAATCACGCATTCCCCCAGATAGTGCAAAACATTTACACGAATCCCCATTGTCCATTACCTTTCCATTGGTGGTTTTAGCGATTCCATCAGCCATTGTGGGTTATTTTATCATTGAACCAATATTATTTAATGGCTGGTTAGAAGGCGCTATTACTGTTGCCCCAAACCATACCTCAATGACTGAATTAAGCCATAGATTTCAAAGCGCATCAGCGATGATTTTTCATGCCGTGCAAACCCCACCATTTTGGATGATGATTGGTGGCATTATAGCCGCGTGGGTATTTTCACTTTACAAAACCCAGTGGGCAGATTGGATGGTGCAAAAATTTCGTCCTATTTACTACATATTAGAGTCTTTATATGGGTTTGATCGTTTGAATGAGATTGTGTTTGTCGGCACTGTAAAAAAACTTGGAAACCTATTATGGCGGGTATCAGATGTTGGTTTAATTGACAAAATTTTAGTCAATAGTAGCGCAAATCTAATCGGCGTTATCGGTTCTGTTGTGCGTAAAATTCAAACTGGTTATGTCTATCATTATGCTTTTTTTATGATTTTTAGTTTATTAATTATCCTAACTTGGACATTATTTGCAGGTGATAGCCCATTACTTGAATTTTAATTATGGAAAATAATTTATTAAGTTTATTAATTTGGTTGCCGATTTTGGGTGGCGTTTTAGTAATTGCCATTGGTAATCATCGTGCTAATACAGTGCGTTGGGTTAGTTTGGGGGTCTCAATATTGGTATTTGTAATCTCATTAAATTTATATACGAGTTTTGATAACACCACACATTTAATGCAGTTTATGGAAAAAACCATCTGGATTTCACAATTTAATATCAATTATCATCTTGGTGTTGATGGTATTTCTATGCCATTGATTATCCTCACAACATTTTCAACTATTTTGGTGATTATTGCGGGCTGGGAGGTTATTAAAAACACAGTGGCACATTATATGGCAGCATTTTTAATAATGGAGGGTTTGATTATTGGGGTATTTTCAGCGTTAGATGCGATTTTATTTTATGCTTTCTGGGAAGCATCATTGATTCCTATGTTACTGATTATTGGTGTTTGGGGTGGTGATAGGCGTATTTATGCTGCGGTTAAGTTTTTTTTATACACTTTTTTGGGCTCAGTATTTATGTTAGTGTCTTTGATTTACATGTATAACAAAGGTGGTTCATTCTCAATTTTGAACATGCACAACCTACATTTGAGTGCCACCCAGCAGGCTTGGATTTTTTGGGCGTTTTTTGTCGCCTTTGCGGTTAAAGTGCCGATGTTTCCTCTCCATACTTGGTTGCCCGATGCCCATGTTCAAGCACCCACAGGTGGATCAGTTATTTTGGCGGCGATTATGTTGAAAATGGGGGGTTATGGTTTTTTCCGCTTTTCATTACCTATTACTCCTGATGCGGCTTTAGAATTTTCTAATGTTGTGATTGTTCTATCACTCATTGCCATTGTTTATATTGGTTTTGTCGCTTTAGTGCAAAAAGACATGAAAAAATTGATTGCCTATTCTTCAATCTCACACATGGGTTTTGTAACTTTAGGTGTGTTTGCTTTATTTCTGGCCTACAAACCAGACAGCATCGAGGCTGCTTTGTTGGGGCTTGAGGGGGCAATGGTGCAGATGATTTCTCACGGGTTTATCTCAGCGGCGATGTTTTTGGTGGTTGGGGTGTTATATGATCGCTTGCATTCAAGGCAAATTTTAACCTATGGTGGGGTTGTTAATTCGATGCCAAAATTTACTGGTTTTGCGGTTTTATTTGCTATGGCAAATGCTGGGCTGCCGGGTACTTCAGGATTTGTGGGTGAATTTATGGTGATTCTCGGTGCTCTACAAGCCAATGTTTGGTATGGTGTTTTAGCGGCAACTACTTTAATTATTGGTGCCGCTTATACTTTATGGATGGTCAAGCGAGTATTTTGGGGCAGAATCACCAACCAAGCAGTGGCAACTTTAAACGATATTAACGGGCGTGAATTTCTCATTCTATCAATATTAGCATTGGCAGTATTAATCGTGGGCATATACCCCCAGCCAGTGATTGAGGTGATGCACAGCTCAGTCCAACACTTATTACAACAAGCGCTTACTTCTAAATTATGACAAACCCTTATTCCTTTGATATTGCTTCATTAAGCGTTGCTATTCCTGAGATTTTTTTGCTCAGTGCAATTGTGGTTATTTTGTTAATTGATTTATTTTTAACCCAACCGTTTAAACAAGTCACTTATTATTTGACCCAATTGAGCCTATTGATAACTGCTATTTTGGCTTTTAACTTGATTGGACAGCCCGATACAATTATCTTTAGCGATTCATTTATATTGGATAAATTAGCAGCGGTGTTTAAAGTTTTAATGCTAGGTGCAGCAATGGTGGCAATGGTCTATACACGGCATTATCTTATCCAGCATTCACTGTTTAGAGGGGAATATTTTATTTTGGTATTATTGGCAATGCTGGGAATGATGGTAATGGTGTCGGGTTATAGTTTATTGACTCTATATTTAGGTTTGGAGATTTTATCTTTATCGCTCTATACTTTAATCGCTATTGCCCGTAAAAGATCAAATGCGATTGAGGCAGCGCTTAAATATTTTGTTCTCGGCGCGATTGCCTCTGGTTTGCTACTCTACGGGATGAGTATGGTTTACGGCATCAGTGGTAGTTTGAATATTGGTGAAATTGCACAATTTTCCTCTGCTACTAATCTAGGTGGTAGAGAAGCACTGATTATTAACTTTGGTTTGGTATTTTTGGTGATTGGCATCGCCTTTAAACTCGGCGCAGTACCATTTCATATGTGGGTGCCGGATGTTTATCAAGGTGCGCCCACTGCCACTACTATGTTTATTGCCACAGTGCCTAAAATCGCTGTGGTTGCAATGTTAGTGCGGATTTTGATTGATGGTCTGGGGGCGATGCAGCTTGATTGGCAGGGTTTGTTTGTTGCCTTGTCCTTGCTTTCTATTGCCATTGGCTCATTGGCCGCACTGATGCAGACTAATATCAAGCGTCTGTTGGCTTACTCAACCATCTCGCATATTGGTTTTATTATGCTTGGCTTTGTTACTGGGGTGATAGCCGGTTATGGGGCCGCAGTGTTTTATGTCTTGGCATATGTAATAATGAGTTTGGCAGCCTTTGGAGTTATTATTTTACTCAATAAAAAAGGTTTTGAAGCCGAGCAAATATCTGATTATAAAGGCTTGAATAAACATGCCCCTTGGTTTGCTTTAATGTTATTAATAGTAATGTTGTCAATGGCAGGGGTGCCACCTTTTATCGGTTTTTATGCCAAGTTTTTTATTTTGCAACAAATTCTATCAGCAGGCTTTGTTAGCATTGCCATTATTGCTGTTATTTTTGCAGTAATCAGCGCTTATTATTATCTAAAAATCATCAAAACTATGTACTTTGATGTTCCCGAAGAAGGCAACACATTTAGTATTAGTGCGCCGATGGATATGCAGATAATACTATCTATCAATGCTGTGCTTATTTTGGTGGTAGGTCTGTTGCCTAATCAATGGCTAAAATTAGCGCTATCGTTATTCTAAATTTTTATTTGTTTTTATTGTTAGATTGCGCTGCATTTGTAACAGCAAGAAAAATATTTAGAGAAAAACCTCTAAAGTTATCTTAATCCATAAAAATATTATGGGAGGCAATATTTGGCATGTTTATTAGTAATTGTGTTGCCTACGATAGAGAGTCGATCCCCACTTTTTGCGCCTAATTTAATCCAGAAAATATTAGATAGTTTTCAATATCTTCCATAGCTTCGTTAGAGGTATCAGTAACAGAACTAAATAAAATATTCATGTCTTTATCTACAATCACATCAAAACCCTCTTCTAAAGAGCCTTCAACAGTCTCAGAAACACAGCCATACTCAAAACAACCGCCAATAAAAACAGTATCTACCCCTTGTTTTTTAATAAATCCAGTGTAATCGCCTTTAATATGTGCCATTTTGTTTTTTGGATTGATTTTTACGGCTTGGTTAAAATGCTACCAATGAGTATCTTAAATCAAACCGTTATAGGCAATAGTAATAATTGCAACAGGGGCTAAAAAGGCAGTTGCGAGCCACCAAATTTTATGAGGAATGCCAACCATACCTATGCTGGTTTTTGGGTTTTTGTCTAAAATCCAAGTGGCAAATAGAGCGATTCCTAAGCCACCTAATGGTAATAAAATATTGGCAGTTAAATAATCTAAGCTATCAAAAATATTATTACCCAGTATTTTAACCTCTGACCAATGATTAAAAGACAACAATACACCAATACCAATTAACCAGATAATAGCCCCGACCATACTGACAATTTTGCCACGACTGTATTGGGTTTTTTGGACTAAATAAGCAACAACCGGCTCCAAAATAGAAACCGCGGACGAGATGGCAGCAATCAATAATAAAAAGAAAAAAGCAATCCCAAAAAATTGACCAAATGGCAAGGCAAGTAAAGCATTAGGTAATGAAATAAATAACAATGAGGGCCCAGAGCTCGGCTCTAAATGATGTGCAAAAATCAGTGGAAATATTGCCAAACCTGATAGCAGCGCAACCAAAGTATCCATAATGGCAATACCAAAAGATAGCCTCACAATCGGGGTATTTTTTTGTAAATAAGAGCCATAAATCATCATTGCCCCCATACCCAATGACAGTGTGAAAAAAGCATGACCAAGTGCAATTAACACTGCCTGGGTGTTTAGTTTAGAAAAATCGGGGTCTAAAAAATAATGTAGTGTTTGGGCGAAACTGTCTAACTGTGTGGCATAAATTACTAAAATAATTAGGATGATAAATAAAAGTGGCATCGCAATGCCAACCATTTTTTCAATACCGCTTTTAATGCCTCTACCAACAATAATCACAGTGAGCACCATAAAAATACTATGCCATAATAATAAAGTAGGTGCGGATGCCAAGACCGATAAAAAATGGTCTTCAATGGCTTTAGCGTCAAATCCCAATAGACTATTTTGTAAAAAAACACTCAAATATTCCAAAGACCAACCTGCAACGACTGAATAAAATGATAGGATTAAAAAACCAGTTAAAACCCCGAGATAGCCAAATATTACCCAAAAACGACTGGCCTTTACTTGGATGGCTAAATTTGTAAAAGCCGCAACAGGGTTGGCTTGCGCAGTTTTTCCAATGAATACTTCGGCAATCAAAACCGGTATACCTACCAAGGTAATACACAGTAAATAAACCAAAATAAATGCGCCACCACCATGCTCACCGACAATGTAGGGAAATTTCCAAATATTGCCCAAGCCAACTGCCGAGCCTATAGCTGCCAACAAAAAAACATATCTAGATGACCAATGTTGCCGATTTTTCATTGTTTTATCCTTTTTAGTTTTAATCAAGATCTTGTGTTTATCAGTTTTTTAGGGTACATTCTAAAAGTTTATAGTTTAAACGCTTTGGTAAAATTTTTGTTTGCAAATAGTTATTTTAGGGTTATTTTTTGGGTGGATATTTTTATAGCTTTAGATAGATGATTTTTGTTTGGGTCATGTAAAAGTCTTTGCTATTAATGCCCTTTAAAAAATAACCCGAAAACCTAAATCTCCGCTTTTATAATTTGGGGGTGCTTCGCTACTTTGATTGACTTGTGAGCCAGATTCAGGCATTAAATAACTCCCACCGTTAACCAAAACTAAAAAAGTATTGTCTTTTAATACCGTGCTATTTGTCCATTCAGCAACATTACCAGATAAGCCCAATACTTTATTTTTACCGCCGTCTTGTGAGCTATTAACACTGAGTGGATTGGTTAGTATTGGATTTTGATAATGACGGTCAACCGCACGACCTTTTTGATAATGATTGCCATATGGAAATTGGGTTAAATCGGCACTGGCAATAAAACGCCATTCATCAACACTAGGCAGCCGCCCACCCGCCCATTTTGCAAATGCCCAAGCACTCCACCAGCTGATATTAACAATAGGGCGGGTTGGTTGTTGTTGTTGTTGTTGCCAATTATCAGGTTTGTGGTTGAGATTATCAGGCTGTTTTTTATGATTGTAAAAACCCAATTTAACTAAAGGGTCGGATAAAAACCGTTGGTACTGGGCAACATTGGTCTCAAAACGCATAATTTTTGCGTTGCTTTTTTTATAGCGTTTGTTAATATCTTTAATAATAGCAATATCCTCGTCTTTTAATGATCTGAGTAATTGCGGTATTTTGGCGTGTTTGTTAACCCCAATTTGGTAAGTACCATCAGGTATAAATACTAAATCTGTTTTTCCTTTCCAAGGCAATTTATGGCTTTTTAGTGGTTTTTTATTAGTATTATGAGCAGGATAAACACAGCGAAAACCTACGAATTGAGAGCGAAAATCTTTTGGTGCTTGGCGGCGGATACTGGCAAGTGCATATAATTCTGCTGGGCGTTGATAAGCATTACCGCCCATTATGATTGCCCCGTCTTTTGTTGTTGTCCATTCTGAAACATTAGTGCCTAAATCAGCGATATTTTCTAGGCTAATGGCAGTTTTATAGTCGCCACATTTCCTACTAACATTAAGCACTGGGTCATAATAATGCCACCCCTCATTGGTAATTTTATTCCCCCAAGGATAGAGTCGTTGCCCTCGCCCAGTGCTAATTGCTTCAAATTCATCAGCACTGGGCAGCCTGCCACCCGATGCTTGGCAATAAGCAAACGCATCAAAAAAACTAACCCCACTAACGGGGGAATTTAATTGCCCTAATATTTTGTGTTTGCTAGTCTGGCTTTGATAAGTCCAATCGGATTTTTGCTCAGGGTCGGTATTGAATTTTTTATTCGTTAATGCCTGCCAACTGATAAAACGCCCAAATTCTGCTTGGCTGACTTCACAGCGATTGATCCATAATGAGGTTAGATTCGTTGTGCTGTTTGGGTATCTAAATTGTGCAATTAAACTGGGTTTTTTACTCAACTCAAAGGTATGTTTTTTTAAAATTTTGTCCAATGCTGATACTGGGGTTTTATCATCAAAAACAATATTCACCAACACTATATCGTTATCAGGTAGGTAAAACCAGCGCCAAATTATCAGACTCAACATGAGGATAATCAGCAATGACAATAATAATGACAATAGGGTTTTTACCATTTTCTATGCCGCCATGGTTTCGCCAGCAAGGCAATAATAAATACTAACCCAAATAGCCACATTATTAAAGAATAACGGTAATTTTGGAGACTACCTTGCTTGATTTGAATTTGGTAAACGGGTAAATCATTGATTTTTATTTGATTGACTTCAGTATTGATAAGGAGTTTATTATCTATAATACTGGCATAGATGAATCCCAACCCAATATTCTCTAACAGGGTATCAAAAATAGCAATCGCTATCCATCTTGGGTTAGGGTTTGTTGGCTTAAGTTGTTCAGGATGGATTAATACACTAAGACCAGTATCTTTTAAAAATTCACCTTTAAATAAAGTTGGATAAAGTCGCATCAATAATTCAATATTTAGCATTTTATTATTTTTAAGTTGTAATAGATGGGGAGTTTTGAAGGCTAAATGTAATGATACGGGTGGCAAAATGGTGTTTGTTTCTAATTGCAGTAAATTAGCATTTAAATTAGCGTTAATCATTGGTCCTAATAGGCGATTTTCTGCAGTCTCGGGGTGGGTTATCTCGTCTAAATCGGCTGCTAATTGGTGGATAATTTCCGCTTGCGGATGCTGATCTAATGGCGTATCTGCAAAGATTTTATCTAATTTATTTTTGTCTTTTAGAGAAAAATCAAAACCTTGATTCTGATTTGCTAATTGCAAAATATTAAATAAATGCGTCAAAATCAGCGGTCGGTATTTTTTGATTTCTAAACTTTGCCCTCCTCCATTATCATGATAGGGGTTTGATTCAAAATTAGGAATATGGATTTTTGATTGGTAACTACGCCTACCCTCACCAGTGCCTATATTAGGCGATTGAGATGGTTGTTGTGCTTTTTTGTAAGTCTCAAATAACGCCATCACTTGTGAATGACTCAGCCCCGGTGGTGCATTGGGCTGGCTTGAAGGCTGGTTTGATGTAGCATTTTCAGTATCTTGTGTGGGCTTTTCTGATTCTGCGGGTAATAGACGATTGCCATCTTCTTCAATCGGCAATAAACTGTCGTATTCTATTGGATTAAAACTCAATTCTGCAATATTGTTTGAGGCATCTAAGTTACTACTTAAGGGCCGATCTCCTATTTTATCTAAAGTGCTAATATCTTGATTATCATCACTATTTGCATCACTGTCTTCCTTTGTTTTTTCCCCAATAACGCGGTCATCACCCAAAACTGCCCCCCTAATGCCTGCCACCTTTTCCCCCAGATAATGCCAATGTCTTGGTTTAATATTATTATCTTTTAGAATTGAGAGTGCCAAATAATATTCACCCACTCCGTGAATATCAATGCGAATATTTTGAGATTGTTGAGGACTCAGGGTTTTTAAATATCTGTCTAAAATATTGTTAGGCTTTAATAATTCACTGCGATAAATTTTATGATTGTTTTTGACAATCCGCACATAGCCATCATAAATCTCAATAATGGGATATAGCATTGGCTGACAATCATGTGCAATTTTGCAACTTTTATAATCATGCAAATAAGCAGGGGGGGTAGAGGGCAAGTCGTTAAATACTATATTATTGGCAATTTGTCGCGCCAAAATAGTGGTAATATCAGCGTTTTCTTCACGCTCTTGTTGGGCTTTTTTCTGTTCAAAATCTAAGCTGATAATAATAAGGATTAAAATAACCGCAATACTATTCGCCAAAATATCCGCCAATACAACACTGCTTTTTTTAAACAGTTTTTTGCTTTGATTCCTCATTTTTTAATGGTTTTTTTAATCCGCTCAGGTAAATTTTTTAGCTGTACTGTGGATAATAAATCTTGATTGGCAATAATCCAGCCTATTGTAACGGTGCGATTAGGATAATGGACTCTTAGGCATTCTCTAGCAACTGCCATAGTAGCAACACTGCCCTTGGTAATGGCAAAAATAAGCTGCTGTTTGTTGCTGTTATTATAAATTTTTTCAACATATTGAATAAATGCACTGTCTGGCTTACAAATATCACCAGTAGCAACGCTTTGGTTGGTCTCAATAATACGCAATTTATCCGTGTGGGTAATGACCACAAAACCCTCTGCACCATTCTCCCATGAAACATTAAACTTTGCTCCTTCAGTTGAGCGTTCAAGCATGGCTTTAATATCTTGGGTAATAACAATGTTACTTAAAATAAAAACGATAATTAACAACGCCAGTGCTGAACCGAATATTTCTACAGTTGGGGCATCAAAATAACTATTTTGTTCAGCACTGAGCTTTTTGCTTTTTTTTGGCACAATGAGGGTTTTATTTAAATTTTTCTTCTAATTTATCTAAATATTTTGCCTCTGAACGATATAACAAAGTTTGCAATAAAGCTAGCACAATAGAAAGTGATAGGGCGACTAAAGTAGTATCAAAAGCAATCCCCAGCGGGGTTAATGCTGAGGATAATAATTGCCCTGTTTGTGTGCTGTTATCTCCAAGTGCTAAGCCTAATTGTTCGGTTGCCAATGAAATCCCCAATACCGTGCCAATAAATCCTAAAATCGGAATTGCCCAATTAATATAGTGTGGTAGAGTGTAAAAAGACTCAAACTGGTTCCATAATAAATCCAATACCAATTTTTTATCTTTTTCACTATTACCAATTTTAGCTTGAATTGCGTCAAAATAAACTCTACTTGCTGAATGCTCAATTTTTTCACTCAGTAAAATAATATATTTACTCACAATCAGTAGCAACCCCCAAAAAAATAAAGTTACTGTAAGCGGTGGAATAATGCCTCTACCAATAATTTTATTTACAAAATAAGCAAAACCATCTGGTAGTATTGAAAGCAGTAACAAAAGTAAATCACTCAAAGCCAGGGCAATTACCAGCATAATGAGTGCTGAGGGGATTTTTCGTGCCCGATAAACCAGAGCATTTAACCTATTATCATTATTTTGACTGATGTTAATAGCCAATAGCTGCCAAATCAAGCCTAGCACTAAAATTAATAATAACAATAATAAATTAAGTGATAAATCAAGCGTTTGCCCTAAAAGCACACTTTGCCATACTGTGATAGATGCCAATAAAACAAGAGCTGCCAATGCTAATAAATTAATCATAAGTGCCACTCTGTGGTATTTTTTCCCAAAAAACCCAATCAAAATCGGCAATGCAAAAATAAAGCCGAAAACAATAATATTAGTTGAATACAAATGCCCAATTGCCAGCAACGCAAAACAAGCAAAAGTGGTCATACTGGCAATAAGAAATGTCCATTTAGATAGTAAATTATTCATTGAAATTTTATTAAACATTTTGTTTTTTTGTAGTAAAAAAATTGGATTTTAATTTTATACTGAAATCTAAGTAAATTTTTGCCTTATTTATCCAACAAGTAATGATTTTATTATGCAATTAGAGAAGAGTTTTGGATATTGATGGGTATAATTCAAGAAAAATTCAGTAGTTTTATTATAATTTATAAAAGGAGAAAACCATGATCAAACTCATCAAATTATTTTCAGTAACACTTATTGCATTAACACTCATTGCTTGTAACAGTGGCAATTCTTCAAGTGAAAAACTTAGCATCACACCAAGTGTTACAGAGCTAATAGCAACCCAAAACACTATGATTGAACCAATAACAATCACCGTATTATCTGGTGGTGAGGTTGATAGTTACTCAATCACACCAGTTATTAGTGCTGGTTTATCATTTAGCACTACCACAGGCACCATTGAAGGTACCCCTACCACTGTGGCTACAAGAACTGAGTATGTCATAACGGCGATGAGTGCTACAGATATAGATGCTGTAGGCGTTGCTATCACTATAAATCCTTCTACCCCTACCATCAGTGCAAATCCTAGCAGCCTTATTGCAACTGTAGGCATTGCCATAGACCCGATTACAATCAACTCTACTGGCGGTGCGGTTGATAGTTATTCAATCACTCCAGCGATTACAAACGGTTTAGCATTTAACACTGCAACTGGTGCCATCTCAGGCACCCCACTTGCTGTTGCTACGACTGCTACCTACACCATCACTGCCACTAATGTTACAGGCACCAGCACTGCAACCGTTAATATCACTATCAATCCTTCTGCCCCAATAATTGCTAATGGCACCGATCAAACAGTCGTTGTAGATACGGCAATCATTGATATTACCTTTACAAACACCGGCGGTGCGATTACGATGTGTAGCAGCATTGGCACCGCACTGCCCACGGGGTTGAGCGTTGCCTTATCAGGGGGTAATTGTGTTATTTCAGGCACTCCAAGTGTTACCCAAACTGAAACTGAATATACCATCGCCGCACGCAATGTTACAGGCACCAGCACTGCAACCGTTAATATCACTATCAATCCTCTTCCTGCAACAATTCAGGGTTCCGCCAAATTCAGATCTGGACAACGAGGCGATAGTTTGCAAGATGAACCTGCAAGTGTGAAAATTTTTAAAAGAAATACAGATGCTAGTTACGAGCTACAATCATTTTCCACCTCACCTACGGTTGATGTGAGCACTGGTGTTGTTAGCTTCTTGACTCATCAAGAACAAGGCCGTTTAGAGAGGGATAGTTTTTATCTATATCAGGTCAATAGTATTATTGGCTATGATGATAACGAGGGTAATCTTCTTACCAATACAGTGACTACGCGTGCCTTTGTTAAGGGCAGCACAGTTCAAACACTCGGTAATGAGGCTATTTTTAGCGTTAGTTTTGCCAGTGAAATCGCCTATGATCTCATGGCAAAAGAATTGACCAACCCTAACTTAATGCCCGCAGATATTGACACTTTAATTGGGACCACAACTGGTCAGGTGATTGCTGAAAATACCAATACAGATGGTGTTATTAATATTTTAGATATCATCACATTTGATCCAATACTTGCTAACGATGACAAATTTACACAAAAATATCAAGATAATAAAAATGCAATATTGACCAACTTAAATAATGGCGGCACCGCACTCTTTGGAATTGAAACCTTTCGTGATTCGTTTGCACAAGGTGAATTTTTCCCCACCGCAACAGCAACAACTCTTGGAGATATTGCTATATCAAACGACGGTAATACTGCCTTCATAACAGAATTTGATAATAATGGTGAGTTTAGTTTATACTTTGTTAACATTGAAGACCTTACAAACCCTGTAGAGCGCACACACCCCGCTGCATACAAATCTGATGCGGTGGCGATGACGATAACCGGAGGACCTCTATCAGCAGCAGCAAGCGTAACTCTATCAGCCGATGGTCGTCGTGCCTTTATAGCAGGCTATCAAAGTGGTTTAGAAATTATTGATGTTGTTACTGATCCAACACCAGATATCAAGCGCTATACTGGGAACTACAGTAATGGTAATAATAATAATAATAATAATTTAGAAAATGTTTCTATATCAGATAATCCAGACACTATCTATCTGTCGGGTTCTGCAGCAGGTTTAGAGATTCTCAATATTGCAAACCCCGACCCTGAAGTGCTCGGCACCTATGTCCCAGCAACGGCAGAAGTAATAGACGCCGTTATCTTAACTAATGATAGCAGTATTACCGCTTATATAGCCAATGGACGATATGGTTTTGAGATTGTTGATGTTAGCAACCCTGCGAACCCTGTGTTGTTGGGTGGTCCAGTAGATCTCTCAGGCTCTGCCACCAGTATTGCATTGTCTCCCGATGGTAACACTGCTTATGTTACAACCAATGCAGTTGTTACAACCAATGTGGGAACATCAATTCCAAGCCTACATATTATTGATATCAGCACCCCCAGTACGCCTGCCATTATTTCTAGTATTTCCACCACAGATTCCACAGATGTCGTGCTCTCAAAAGAAGGCAATGTTGTTTTTGTAGCAGACCGCACAAGCGGGGTTCGGGTAATCAATGTTAATAACCCTAAAAATCCTACCCTAGCTGGGATTTACAGCACCAGAAAAGATACTGATCATCGTTTAATAGGCGCAATAGGCGTAACCCTATCTCCAGACGGTAACACCCTATTTGTAGCCAGCGGTGTACTACCTTTAACAAACATACTAAGTGATTCGCGCGGACAAGGAAATATGCAAATTATTGATGTAAGCGTATTCAACTAACTACAAACAATAACCCACCTCTGGGCTGGAGGCACCAAAATTACGCTATCGTTTATATAGGGAGGTAGCGAACATCTTGCCATCTATGGCGTTTTGCCACCTCCTCCCCGACCCCCAAACTAAATAACTAAGTTATAGATAGCAAAATGGTTTTGCTATATACATAGACAGAGTTTGCTATGCAGTAAAGTGAAAGATTTTTGAGGTGCCACTGAATAGCGAAAATGGGTTGATTTTGCTTATTTTTTTCTGTTATCAATCTTGATTATTCTGACCTGCACGGCTTTTATCATGAGGTTAAAGTAGAGATTTTTGAGGTGCCACTGAATAGCGAAAATGGGTTGATTTTGCTTATTTTTTTCTGTTATCAATCTTGATTATTCTGACCTGCACGGCTTTTATCATGAGGTTAAAGTAGATTTTTGGGTGTAGTTGCAACAATCCAGGTTTAATGTGGGGTAATGGTAAAAAAGTTATTAAATTGTTGGCGTTTTTTTTGTGCTTGATGAATGGTTATAATTTCAAATCTAAGTTTAGTGCCTGCCTGTCGTTGTGCTAATTTTGCTAAATCAAGCGAGAATACAGTGCCAATTTTTGCATAACCACCAATCGTAGGGGCGTCTTTGAGGAGGATAATTGGCAACCCGTCAGTGGCAATTTCTACGCTACCGTAACTTATGCCTTCAGATATCATAGTAGATTTTTTAATGTTCATTGGCGCACCATCTAGCCGACAGCCGACTCTATCATTGGCATGGCTTATGGTGTAATTTTGGTTAAACAATAAATTATGTTGGCTAGCACTAAATTGATTGAATTGGTAACTGGGCAATAATCTTAAAATCAGAGGCTGATTATAGTTTGGTATGTATTTTTCCGGAGTAGGGGGGCAGTGGATCTTGGCATTAAAACTGGCACAAGGTAGAGTGTCGTCTTTATTGAGTTTATCTCCAATGTGTTCGCGTAAATTAACCGATCTAGAGGAGAAAAACACTTGTGTATCAAATCCACCTTTAACTGCCAAATAAGCACGCACACCATATTTTTTAGGTTTATCCCAAGTTAGAATATCGCCATTTTTTACTTGTATATGGCGCCACATTAAGGCGGGGTTGTTGTTAATTTTAAAATCCAAATCGGCGCCAGTAACTGCAATAAAAGTGTTTGTTTTTGCCTTTAATGCAAAACTACCAAAAGTAATTTCAATTGTGGCATCGTTAAAATGATTATCAAGCAGGCGATTGCTCCATGCGTAAGCATGTTCGTCCATTACCCCTGATTGGACCAAACCTTGTCCACCATAGCCTAGGCGACCATAATCTTGAATTATGGATAGAAAACCAGATTTAACAACCTTAAAGCCCATAACAAAGTTTTGAGATGTTATTTAAGACCACTATATAACTCCTAAAACAATCGAAAAAAATAAAAACTTGTTTTCTTTTTAGATAAATTAAAAAAATCTATCCAGTGTATTTTTCTATAAATTTATGTGGTTTTTTATGTTTTTATTGGGTTTTGTTGTTTAATGTAGGTATCTTATTTTTTTATAATCCAGAATACTATAAGGCTGTTGAGTTATTCATTCAGCAGCCTTATTATAAGAAAATTGATGCAATAATGAGACTAAAAGACTCTGGGGACCTTAATTGCAAAACAATTTTTAACTTTTAATTTTGTTAATCATCGTATCAATTTCTTTATTGATTGCATTGATTTTTCTTTCCTGATCAGATTCTATCTCTTCAGCTTTTAATTCATAGCGAGAGATGGCATTTTTTTCTAAAACTTTTGCTTTATTTTCAACTTGCTCACTTTTCTCCGAATAGGATATTTCAATATCGCCTAATCCATCGGCATGTTTTTCATCCATTTTTATTTTAAGACTTGCAAGTTCTTGCTTTTCATCCATTCTAATTTGCCTGATTGCATCTTCAAGTTCATTTTCTATGATTACAATTTTTGCATCTCTAATAGGAATTAAATCAGTGCGTTTTTTTGAACCAGCTTCTAATTTAGCATCTTTACCTTTAGTTGTACTCTCGCTTAGGCGTTTTCTTTCTTTGGCGCTTCTTTCTTTTTTAGCTTCAAAGAATTTGGCATTTAAATTGCTTATTATTCGTTTTTCTTCTTCTGCCAAAGCTGTCATAACATCTTTTTCAAACTTATTCACTTCTGCGATATATTTATTTGCTAATTTATCGGTAATCGCCTTGTTTTCAGCTTGTGCTTTTCTTCTGACAGCTGCCTCAGTTTCAGCGCGTTGTTTTTCTAAAAAATCAGCTTTGAGTTTTACCAAATTTTCGTTGTATTGTCTTTTGGATTTAAGCTCTTCTGCTAAAATTTCTAACCTTTTCTTGTTTTTAGAATCAATTTTAGTTTTTTCAACAGCAAGTTTAAATTTATGATCTCTCTCTAAGCGCCTTTCTTGTCGCATGTAGTCAGAGATTTTTTCAACTTCAGTTTTTAATATTTCTTTTGTTAGTTCGCTTTCTACTTGACTTTCAAAACTGGAGACTTCTCTCTCCACTTCAGCAATCACCCTTAAGTTTTCACCTTTGGCATTGTTTTTGGTTTCTTTAAGCAAACTTTGGACTCTTTCATTTAATAAATCTTGCTCTAATGACAATTCATTTTCTATTGCTTGATTTAGTTTTTCTTTTTCAGCTTGTTTTTTTTCATCTAAATCATTCAATTCTTCCTGTTTGTTAGCATAAATGTCATCAATTCTAACTTGTCTTGCAAGTTTGTTAAACTTAATCTTTTCCTGTGATTCTGCTAAGACTTCACTAATTTTTTGTTTGCGTAATTTATTAAATTCTTCCACACTTCCAGGCTTTTCAACCTCTACGGCTGCGGTGTCTTTACTTGGGGAAGTAGCGCTACAACCGCTTAACAAAAACAAAACAAATAACAACGAAGCAAAAAGTTCTTTTTTAATTGTGTTCATGATAAATCTCCTTGTTTTAATTATATATTGTCAGGTTTATAATACCATCCGACCTGCATTCTAACCATAAAATCTGCTTTAGTCAAACTTTTTTATATTGTTCCGCCTTTGTCAATAAATTCATTACGGGTGATTGCATAAAATTTAACCCAATCCCCTGTTTTGAATTTATTGATATTGTCTAAATTATTTAAAGATAAATCAATCGGTGTGCGTCCAACAATATTCCACCCACCCGATGAATCAGTAGGGTAGATAGCAGTTTGAGAATCAGCAATGCCAACACTGCCAGCAGGGATTTTTATTCTAGGTGTGGGTAGCCGTGGCATTTGAATGCGCTTATCAACTGTGCCTAAAAAAGCAAATACTGGGCTAAAACCAATGGCATAAATTAAATATTGTGTTGCCGAATGAATGCTGACAAAAGTGGCTAAATTTAGATTTTTTTCGCTGAGTAATTTTTTCAAATCAAAGCCAACCTCAAAGTCATAATATACGGGAATCTCAATTATTGTTGAATCATTATTGTCAATATGATTATTAACAAGTGTATCAAAACAGTGTTGTACTTTTTCGCAAAATTGCCCATAGTTGATTAAATTTAGATTGTAATTTACCAATAGTGAAGTATAAGCAGGGGTTAAATTTAGAATATATTCGGGTAATTGGTTTTGTAATTGATTGGCAAAATTGGCAATAATGTTGGGTAAGCTAGGGTCTATTTTGTTACCAAAATAAATCAAAATTGAATCTTCTCCAGCCAGAATAATTTTCATTTTATTTTTTGTAAAGCCTGAACCGAGGCAGGATTATCACTGTGAAAACAAATTGTATCAATTTTAAAAGGATTCGGGTGAGTAAAACCGTGGTATTGTTTGACAATCAAATCAATATTATCTAACAGAGCGCCTTTTTCATTTCTAGGGATAATATTGATGCCATTATAGGCTCGGTCGGCAAATACTTCATGTAAAAATTTGATATTCTCGTGCTGAAAATACGCCTCATTACCCGCAGGCACTACTAGTGATAAATTTTTGTCAATTGTGGCAATAACTTTATAAATTATGTGCAAAACCTCTGACTGGTAAATCATATCATGATACAACGCTCCATGTGGTTTAACATATTTAAGATTTGCACCGTTTTCAGTGCAGAGTTTTTTCAGGCGTGTTATTTGTGAATAAACTAAATCAAACAGTTTGCCACTTGTTAGCTGGTGGCTTAGGCGTCCAAAATTTGCCTTATCTGCATAGCTCGGATGGGCGCCAATTGCAGTCTTATTTTCCATAGCCAAGTTGATGGTTTCTATCATGCTTTTATCATTGCCAGCATGACCACCACAAGCGATATTTGCTATATCAATCAACGGCATTACGGTAGCATCTGGGTTGGGGGTTAAACATTCGCCCAAATCACAACTAATTAGTTTTTTGCCCATCTTCAAAGGTATTATAATTCTCGTATTTTATTATAAAGTTTATTTTATGAATCAAATTAGGCAAATGTTCGAATTGCAAAAACAACTCAATGAGGATATTAACGGTACCCAATGGACTGATGGTATTACCCAAGAAGGGCGCCATATTTCATGGCATCGTTGTATTTATATGGAGGCAGCGGAGGCGATTAATTCTTTTAATTGGAAACATTGGAAAAACATCAATGGCGATAATGACTGGGAAAATGCGCGTGTTGAATTGGTTGATATATGGCATTTTATTATGTCTGAAGGCATCTATATTGGCGATACTAAATATGCCGAAATATTCCTTGATACGCAGCCTGAAAAAGAACTTGACGCTGATAAAATAGTGGAGACTTTAGAAAAATTATTAGCAGCCTCTGCACAATCAGCAGTTGATAAATCAAATAATGCTTTCCATCAAGTGACACGCTTGTTTTTTACGGCTTTGGCAAATATTGGCATGGATGTAGCAGAATTATACAAACGCTATTTGGTCAAAAATCAACTTAATATTTTTAGACAAAATCACGGTTATAAAGAGGGCACTTATAATAAGATTTGGGATGCGGTAGAGGACAATGTAATTGCCTTTCATATTATGGAAGAACAGCCGAATTTAGCCCCAGAACAACTCTATAAAAAACTAGAAGAAGAATACAAAAAAAATATTAATTAAATACAATTATGAATAGCATTGCAATTTTCGCTTGACTATTGTGGACACTGCCGAATGGGGAGATAATGCCGACGAGGTGTGCGGGAGTGGCAACAAGCCTTAGGGTTTATGCTGATAATAAATTAGGGTTTATGCTGATAATAAATTAGGGTTTATGCTGATAATAAATTTTACTAACACGCCCCTTAGCAAGCTTGTCTATTGTATCAATAAGTTGTTGGTTGGGGGTAACTGAGTATGCCTTATTTAATAGCAAATTGCCTTGTAAACAATCGGTCGTATAAGAAATCTTAACTGGGCAATTGCCTTTATTTTTTAGTAAAATTTCCTTTAATTGGTCAAAAATTGGCCAGTGTTTGGCGTTTAGCAAAATTCCAAAACCGCAAATGTGTTGCATTTTAATGCTGTCAATATCCTCAATTTTATCAACCACCAGCTGCCATTCATCACGATAATCTTTATTAACTTTACCAGAAATAACCACTACTGTATCAATGATTAACCGTTCACTTACTGCACTTAATATTTTAGAAAATACGACCGCATTTAACCCCTTAACTCCATCTTCAACCTTGATTATCGCAATCTGCGTGCCGTTTTTAGTGTTGCGATAATGCAATGCGGAAATCAACGCCAATATTCGCACTTTTTTATTGTTCCTAAAAATTAACTCGCTGGGTAAAACCGCAGAAATACGGGCTAAATCAGATTTGTATTCATCAGTAGGGTGCTGGCAAAAATAATAACCCATCACACTTTTTTCAAATTGTAGAGTCTCTCTAAACGAAAAATTTGGAGATGATAGATAGCGCACTTCATATTCATTATGTGTTTGCGTATCTGCAAATAAACCACTTTGTCCACTTACATCATCGCTTTGTTTTTGTTCTGCTTGTTTCATTGCGTTGGGATAAGTTTTGATTAAACTGGCTCTATCAATCTCAAAAACATCTAAAGCACCACTATAAATAAGGGCTTCAAGGGCACGCTTGTTTAAATTTTTTTTATCAATACGCGTACAAAAATCAAACAAATTTTGATAATTCCCGTTGCTTTGACGATCGGTAATCAACGCCTCAGCCAACGCCTCGCCAATGCCTTTGATTGCCCCCAGACCGTAGGTGATGGTTTTGTCATCTTGAATACTAAATTCGTAATAAGATTCATTCACATTCACTCCTTTAATCTCTAAACCCATAGCACGCACCTCACCTACGGTAGATGCCACTTTATCAATATCATCCATCATGCCAGACAACACCGATGCCATAAATGCCGCTGGATAATACGCCTTTAACCAAGCAGTTTGATAAGAAATATAGGCATACGCTACCGAATGTGATTTGTTAAACCCATAACCTGAAAATTTATCAATTAAATTAAAAATTTCATTGGCTTTTTTCTCTTTAATACCATTTTTTGCCGCACCTTTGACAAATATATCACGCTGTTTTTCCATTTCTGAGGCAATTTTTTTACCCATTGCACGGCGTAGTAAATCTGCTGCACCCAAAGAATAACCTGCCATGATTTGTGCTGATTGCATCACTTGTTCTTGATACAAAAAAACCCCATTTGTTGGCTTCAAAATTTTTTCTAACATAGGATGTGGGTACTTGGCTTTAGTGCCATGTTTTACTAAAATATAATCATCTACCATGCCTGCATCTAAAGGACCTGGACGATAAAGTGCCAATATGGCAACAATGTCGGCGAAAGAATCAGGGACGAGTTCTTTTAAATAACCACGCATTCCCTCTGATTCTAATTGAAAAATACCTGTGGTATCGCAGCGTTGCAATAGGGCATATACAGCCTTGTCTTCAAGTGATAAATTATCAATATCAATCAATTCATTACTCAAACCTTTAGCATAGATGAGTTTGATTGTTTTATCAATTACACTCAGGTTTGACAAACCCAAGAAATCAAATTTAACCAAACCTAATGCTTCTATATCTTTCATATCAAACTGCGAAAGCACGCCATCAGAGTCTCCAGGACCTTTGTAAATTGGGCAAAAATCACTGATTTTACTAGGCGCTATTAACACCCCACCTGCATGAGTACCAACATTACGCACCAACCCCTCTAGCTCTAAGGACAAGTCAATTAAAGTGGTAACGCTTTCTTCGGAGTCGTAGCGGTTTCTTAATTCCTCAGAATACCATTTTTCTTTATTTTCCTGAGAATCATCTTCAGTAAAATTACCCAATGCACGCTGAAGGTTGATTTTTAAATCATTGGGAATTGACTTAGATATTTGATCGCTAAAACCGTATTGGTGTCCTAAAATACGCCCCACATCGCGTACCACACCTTTCGCGGCCATAGTGCCATAAGTAATAATTTGTGATACTTTTTCACGACCGTATTTTTGTGCCACATATTCAATCACCTCATCACGCCGATTAGTGCAAAAATCAATATCAAAATCTGGCATAGAAACACGCTCAGGATTAAGAAAGCGTTCAAATAATAGCTCATGTTTAATTGGGTCAATGTTAGTAATACCTAGTGCATAAGCCACCAATGATCCCGCACCAGAGCCACGCCCGGGTCCAACGGGAATACTATTATCTTTAGACCAGCGGATAAAATCCGCTACAATCAAAAAATATCCCGGAAAATCCATTTGGATAATCACCGACAACTCAAACACCAAGCGTTCATCATAAACCTTACGATTGACTTGTTTATTTTGCAAACGCTTATCTAAACCCGCTTTTGATTCTTGCGAAAAAAAATCAGCCATAGTAAGCCCCTTGGGAATAGGGAAATTTGGTAAATAATTCTTTTTGTGTAGTTCAAAGTGAACATTACAGCGTTTTGCAATCTCCACAGTATTGGCTAAAATTTCTGGCAAATCGACAAATAATGCACTCATTTCATCAATTGATTTTAAATATTGTTCGCAACTGTATTTTTTTTCACGTCGTGCATCATCTAATAATCCGCCTTGGGCAATGCAAATCCTAGCTTCATGGGCAGCAAAATCATGCTTTTTTAAAAATTCAACATCGTTGGTTGCCACCACAGGAATATCAAGCGTCAAACTCAACTCAATGCACAGGTGCAAGTGGCGCTCATCATAGGCTCTATTTGTACGCTGTACCGCAAGATAAAAACGATTGCCAAAAACCGATTGCCAAAATTTGGCTTGTTGTTGTGCCTCAGGGATTTTATTATTAAGTAATTGCTCGGCAATATCGCTATTCACTGGCAGTGCAATCATAATCAAACCCTGCTGATTAGCAACTAATTGCTCAGTGGTAATGCTCACACCGTTGATATTCTGACCTTGCAGATAAGACCAAGAAATGAGTTTAGATAAATTAAGATAACCCTGATGATTTTGGCATAAAAGCAATAGAGAAGTATTTTTCTCTTTGCCCTGCAAACGCAGCTCAGCACCAAAAATAGGCTTGATTCCCACACTAATCGCTTGTTGGTAAAATTTTACTGCAGCGAATAAATTGGCATTGTCAGTGAGTGCAATCGCACCCATGTTTAGTTGTTTGGCTTTTTCAAGTAATTTTGGTATACGAATTAAGCTGTTTTCAACAGAATATTCGCTATGACAATGGAGGTGGGAAAAATCAGCCACAAATCAAAACCCCATTTAATGTGCTTGTTGCCAAGAATTGCCAATGCCAACATCAACTTTAAGCAAAACATCTAAGTGGTAGGCGTTTTCCATTAAATCTTGTATTTTATTGGCAAATTTTTCCGCTTCTTTCGCCCGAACCTCAAATACCAGTTCGTCATGGACTTGCATAAGCATTTTAATTTTATTATTATCCTCGCCCATCCACTGATACACATTGAGCATGGCTTTTTTAATAATATCAGCACTTGAGCCTTGCATAGGGGCGTTAATGGCAGTGCGCAGTGCATGTTGTGCCAGCATTTTATTTTTGCTATGCACTTGTGGTAGATACAAACGCCTGCCCATTACCGTTTCTACAAAGCCTTGTGTTTTGGCAGTTTCTTTAATATCTTCCATATATTTCAAAACGCCCGGGTAATTGTTAAAATAAGCCTCAATATATTGTTTAGCTTTGGTGCGTGATACTTGGATTTGTTTTGCCAGACCAAACTCACTCATTCCATAAATCAGCCCAAAATTGATGGCCTTGGCATGGCGGCGCTGAACTGGGGTAACTTCATTAACTGCCACATTAAACATCATTGCTGCTGTGGCACAATGCACATCAATATCGCGCTTAAAAGCATTCAATAAATTAGCGTCTTTAGAAATGTGTGCCATGATTCTAAGCTCAATTTGTGAATAATCCGCAGCGATAATAGCGTTGCCTTGACTGGCAATAAACGCCCCTCTAATACGCCCTCCTTGTTCAGAGCGAATGGGGATATTTTGGAGATTAGGGTTGCTGGATGAAAGTCGCCCAGTAGCGGTTACTGCTTGATGATATGAGGTATGTAAGCGTCCAGTTTTTAAGTTAATTTGCTTTGGCAATGCCTCTAAATAAGTAGAATTCAACTTTGTCAAAGTGCGATAGCTCAAAATTAAATCTACCAATGGATGGTCTAATAATTTTAAAGCCTCTTCGTTGGTTGAAGGTGCACCTTTTGGGGTTTTTTTCTGCGGCTCTAAACCTAAACCATCGCTACTAAATAGGATTTGTTGGATTTGTTTTGGTGATTCTAAATTAAATTCATTGCCTGCCATTTTAAAAACTTTAGCCTCAATAGTTTTCATTTGTGTGATAATCTTCAACTGTTGTGCGCT
This sequence comes from Gammaproteobacteria bacterium Gsub, assembly GCA_002007405.1. Classification (GTDB taxonomy): domain Bacteria; phylum Pseudomonadota; class Gammaproteobacteria; order PS1; family Pseudothioglobaceae; genus JAAOIF01. Next base: position 91,834 of record JYIN01000002.1, on the reverse strand, counting down.
TAATGCGTTGGCATCTAACTTAACACCATTACGCTCAATATGCACTAGCACTTTAATCAATGGCAATTCCACAGTTTGATAGAGTTTTACTAATTTTGGATATTGCACCAAATTGTCTTCCAATACCCGATTGAGTTTATGGGTGATAATCACATCTTCACAAGCATAGGGTAGGGCGCGCTCTATGGGTACTTGATTAAACGGTATTTGCTTTTTTCCAGTGCCGGCTACATCAGCAAAATGAATGGTTTTATGGTGCAGATAATGCTTACTCAAATCATCCATATTATGCCGTGTTGCTACCGAGTTTAGGCAATAAGATTTGAGCATTGTATCATCGCTAATACCTTTTAATTGAATCTCATAATTTGCCAATATATGGATGTCATATTTAAGGTTTTGCCCAATTTTTCCGATTGCGGGGTTTTGTAAAATGGGGCTGAGTTTTTCCAATACTTGGGCAAAATCTAATTGTTTTGGGGCATCTAAATAATCATGGGCAACGGGGATATAGAAACTGTCTTTATCTAGTAAAAAAACCCAGCCGACAATTTGTGCATTCATATAATCTAACGAAGTGGTTTCTAAATCAAACACAAATTCATCTGCTTTTTTAAGACGCGTAATCAAGTTTACAAAGTCAGTTTTTTCTAAAACTAAATTCTGCTTATATTCGTCAAACCAAGTGTTGTGCTTGTGCTCTGTGATTTTATTTTTGTTCTTTTCTTTAACCAAATCTTTTATTGGAGATTTTTCTTTTGACTCATTCTCATTGATTGATACATTATTTAGCTGTCTAAGCCACATGGAAAATCCATATTGTTGATATAATTCTGTAAGTTTAACATTATCTGTGTCCGGCTCGTGGGTGAGAATATCATTAGGTAATTCTACATCAAATTTAAGCTGGACTAATTGATACGATAAATCTAATAGATCAAAATTACTGCGTAATTTTTCGCCTACTTTACCCTTTATTTTTTCCGCATTTGCCTTAATGCCTTCAATATTATTAAATTGGGTGAGCCATTTAACCGCAGTTTTTACCCCCACATTTGGCACCCCGGGAATGTTATCGCTATTATCGCCTGTGAGTGCAAGCAAGTCTATAATTTGATTGGGACGCACACCCATTTTTTGCATCACACCTTTGTGGTCAAATAAATCTCCTTTCATATTAAGTTGCACAATATTATCATTAACCAGTTGTAGCAGATCTTTATCGCTGCTGGCAATGATGGTTTTTATATTAGATGCGTTAGCATAACGGCTTAAAGTGGCAATTACATCATCAGACTCGACTCCGTGTGCACAAATAAAATGAAACCCCATGGCACGAATAATTTCATACAGTGGTTCAATTTGGATAATTAAATTGTCATCAGCAGGCTTTCTATGGGCTTTATATTCTGGATAAATTTCATGCCGATGATTTTTTCCTTTGGCATCAAAAATAGTAATCATTTTTGCCTGTGGATATTGGCGTTGTAAGTGTTTAATTGCGTTTATCACCCCAAATATTGCCCCAGTCGGAAAGCCGTCATTGTTAGTTAAATTCTGTGATAAGGTGGAAAAATAAGCCCGAAATAAAAATGCCGTGCCATCAAGTAGAATTAATTCAGCTTTCATAAGTTATGATTTTACCGATTAAAAATATTACATTTTCTTTCATTCGTAACCGATTAAAAATATTTAGATATTGATAGATTGCTTGTTAATACATTTTCTTTCATTCGTAACCGATTAAAAATATTACATTTTCTTTCATTCATAACCGATTAAAAATATTACATTTTCTTTCATTCATAACCGATTAAAAATATTTAGATATTGATAGATTGCTTGTTAATACATTTTCTTTCATTCATAACCGATTAAAAATATTTAGATATTGATAGATTGCTTGTTAATACATTTTCTTTCATTCATAACCGATTAAAAATATTACATTTTCTTTCATTCATAACCGATTAAAAATATTTAGATATTGATAGATTGCTTGTTAATACATTTTCTTTCATTCGTAGATGTGAAAGAGCAGAGGCCTGTATTAGCAATTAGCAAAGTATTAAAGTATATTAAACCATTTATAATTTAACATAATATAAATTATGCGAAGTTATAATAAACGCTGAGTAATGATATTTACAAGCGCGTTAATATGTTCACTCCGATCATTTAATGCTGGAATATAGGAAAATTTTTTGCCACCAGCGTTTATAAAATAGTTTCTATTTTCTTCATCAATTTCTTCTATCGTTTCTAAACAATCCGCAGAAAACCCAGGGCAAATCACCTGTACATGTGCCACGCCTTGGGTACCAAGAGATTCCAGACTAGTTTTTGTGTAGGGTTGTAGCCATTTTTCACGCCCAAATATTGATTGGAAGCAAAGTTGATAAGCATCATCATCTAAATTTAGTGCCTCAGCAAGTAATTTAGCAGTATCAACACAGTGCTGGTAATAAACATCGCCATTATCCACATAACGCTGTGGTATGCCGTGAAATGAAATCATAAGTTTGTCTGGCTTACCATGTCGCGCTTGGTGTTCAAGCACAGAATTTGCCAAAGCTTGGATATAATATGTATTTTGATAATAATAATCAATAAAAACCAATTTTGGTGGCTGTTGCCAAGTTTCAAGCGCTGCATTGACCGCGTCTAAGGTTGATAATGTTGTAGTGGTAGAATATTGCGGGTAAAGTGGCAAAACAATAATTTTTTTGCAGCCAGTTTTTTGGAGCTTTTCTAAACCTGAGATAATGGACGGATTACCATAGCGCATACCCATTGCAAATACCCAATCAATATCCTTGGAAAGCAATATTTTTTTGAGCTTTTTCAATTGTAAATTAGTAATATCCAACAGAGGCGACCCAGTGCCAAATTTACCCCAAATTTTGGCATAATTTTTAGCTGATTTTGCTGGTCTAATATTTAAAATAAACACATTTAAAACCAGCCACCAAATAAATTTATTAGGCGAATTGACCACTCTAATATCTGACAAAAATTCTTTTAAATACCGCTTCAAAGCAGACTTTGTAGGGGCATCTGGAGTACCAAGATTGGTAAGTAAAATACCTGTTTTCATATAAACTTTATCAATAAAATTACGCGTTTTAGTAAAATTAAAATAGCTGGAAAAATGACATAACCCACCCCCCTTGTTTTGGATGGGTGTTATGATGTTATTTTACCAATATTAGCGATTTTTCCGATTGTTTTATTATTTTTTCAAAATACCTTGTTAAGTTAAGGTTGGGTTTTCTTTTTGACAAATTTTCCAGTTAATCTATATTTTTGTTTCGGGCTTGTTGGTTTTTCGGGAATGGTTAGCTCAAAAAAACCACAGGCAATCAAAGGATGCAAAATCGTTTGTTTAAATTTTGTTTTATTGGTGCGTTTTAAAATTTTCATTAACTCCGTGGCTGTATTTTCATCGTTACAATTTTTTAGAATTATGATTTGTTCATTGTTTATATCTTCAATGTTATAACTTAGTCCCTGCTTGCTCCCTAATACGGACTTTGACCTTTCTATAAAAGTGTTTTCTATAAAATTAAAATCTTCCTGTACTGACCCAGTTTTATTAAAAATATTGCGTTTAAGGTCCTTATTCCAATCTTGATTTTCGGTTTTTTTTACAATGCTTTTATATTTTTTATTTCTACTAAATAAACCCATAATAGTTAAAATTAGATATGGAAAACTAACCTAATATTTGATTTAAGAATAATTTTAAACGCTCGGATTTTGGATTGTTGAAAAATTTATCAGGGCTGTTTTGTTCAATAATTTGCCCTTCATCCATAAATATAATACGCTGTGCTACCTTTTTAGCAAAACCCATTTCATGGGTGACACAAATCATGGTAATGCCCTCTTTTGCCAACTCTACCATCACATCTAAAACTTCTGAAATCATCTCAGGATCAAGTGCAGAAGTTGGCTCGTCAAACAACATAATCTTAGGTGAAGTGCATAACGATCTAGCGATGGCAACGCGTTGTTGTTGCCCACCACTGAGTTGGTTTGGATATTTCATAGCTTGGTCCTTGATGCCCACTCTGTCTAATATTTTTAAAGCTTTTTCTTGAGCATTTTGTTTGGATTTATGATGCACCCAGATTGGCGCTAGAATTAAATTGTCAATAATGCTTAAATGTGGGAAAAGATTAAAATGTTGAAATACCATAGCAACTTCAGATCTAATTTGGCGGATTTTTTTAACATCATCTTCAAGCACCGTGTTATCTATTGTAATACTACCTTGTTGAAATTTTTCAAGAAAATTTATACAGCGTATCAAGGTAGATTTTCCACTACCAGAAGGACCACAAATAACAATAATTTCCCCCTCCCCTACTTCTAAATTAATGTTTTTTAGCGCATGAAATTCACCATACCATTTGTTTAAATTATTGATTTTAATAATATTTTTCATCTTTTAAATCTTAGTTCTAATTTTTTGGAATACCTACTCATGCTATATAGAATAATCCATGTTACTATTGCCACAAAGACCAAACCTTCGGTTTTTCTGCCTAACCATTGGGGGTCAGAGGTTGCCAATTCTGCAATTGCCAACATATCAAAAATACCAATAATAAGCACCAAAGTGGTATCTTTAAATAAAGCGATAGATGCGCCAACAAGGTTGGGAATAGAGGCTTTGATTGCTTGGGGTAGAATTATCAATGCCATTTTTTGCGTAAAGCTTAGTCCCAAAGCATCTGCTGCTTCATATTGTCCTTTGGGAATTGCTTGTAATCCTCCTCTAATTATCTCAGCGATATAAGCACTTTGAAACAAAGTAATACCAATTAACGCTCTGATAAGTTTGTCTAGATTAACGCCTTCGGTAAAAAATAATGGCAGCATGACAGAAGCCATAAATAAAATAGTAATTAAAGGAATACCACGAATAAATTCAATATAGGATATGCTCAATACTTTGATAATTTTCATTTTTGATTGCCTGCCCAGTGCCAAAAAAACACCAATTGGAAAAGAAGCAACAATGCCTACAGAGGCAACCACAAGCGTAAGCATTAAACCGCCCCACTGGTGAGTTTGAATAATTTTTATAGCAAAAGTTTCACTGCCATATAACAATAAAAATGCAATAAAAGGATAGATGCTAAGCATCAACAAAATACCTCTATTTTTATAAATATGGTTTTTCAAAACGATAGCTATCAACATAAAAATCAAAGTGATTAGTAACAGTAAATTAACTCGCCAGTAATATTCTGATGGATAAAGTCCATACATAAAAAAATCTATTTTTGCACGAATAAATGACCAACAAGCAGCCTCTTTAGTGCATTCAGCGTTGCTTTTTTGGGTGAAATCGGCGCTAAAAATCAGCCAGTCTAGCAAGGGAGGGATAATCAAATAAAGTAAATAAAACGCACCAAAACTTAATGCGATATTGAGTTTTGAAGAAAACAGATTTTTCATTGTCCAGTCGATTACACCCATTTGTAATTTAGGGGGCTGCTTGGATGATTGGAATTTAAATGTGCTCATTCATTCAAGCCAATGATACGCATTCTGTGATTGATGATATTTAAAATCAAGGATATAAATATCGAAAGCGTTAGATAAACTGCCATAGTCATTAAAATAATTTCAATCGCCTGCCCCACTTGATTTAGCACAGTGCCAGCAAATACACTCACTAAATCAGCATAGCCAATAGCTGCTGCAAGTGAGGAATTTTTAACTAAATTAAGATATTGATTGATAATCGGTGGAATAGCAACCCTTAATGCTTGCGGTAATAATACCAATTTGAACATTTGTGCCTTACTTAACCCCAACGCTAGCGCTGCTTCTTTTTGCCCTTTGTCAACTGACTCTATCCCTGCCCTAATGGCTTCGGCAATATAAGTTGCAGTATAAATGCTAAGCGCCAAAGAAAGTGCTAAAAATTCAATAGAAAAAGATGCGCCACCCTCAAAATTAAACCCTAAAAAAACAGGCATTTCAAAGTGCATAGGCGAGTCTAATAAAAAATATACGCTAAGTGGCAACACCACAATGCTTAATATATGATAGAAAAAAGTAGGTTGTTTTATGCCAGTTAAATAATGTTTTTGTTTAAAGAAGCGTTTTATAAAAAATGATAAAAATAGTCCGACAATAAAAGCAACAATGACCCAATAAAAACCGCTTTCAGCCACAGGAGAGGGAAAATAGATGCCCCTTAGATTGAGAAAAACCAGATTAAAAAAATCCGTGCTATGGCGTGCTGCCGGTAGCGCGATTAAAGCTAAGTTATACCAAAAAAGAATTTGTAATAAAATTGGAATATTTCTAAATAATTCAATATAAACAGTAGCCAATTTAGCAATCAACCAATTATTTGACAATCTGGCAATACCCACAGTTAAACCAATAATACTGGCAAATACAATACCAACTATTGAGACTACAATGGTATTGAGCAAGCCAACATAAAAGGCTTGTAAATTTGTGGAATCTGGGGTGTAGGCAATTAAATATTCGGCAATATCAAAACCTGCTCTGTTATTTAAAAAATCAAAACCACTACGAATCCCCAGCCGTTCAATATTAAAAAATAAATTGTCAATTCCATGATAGCCAATATAGATAAGGACAACGACACTAAATGTTTGGAATAAAAACGCCCTAATTTTGTTGTTACTCAAAAAATCCAACATGAGACTTTTGAAGGTGTTTTGTTGTGTTTATCTAAATGGTGGAGAATACAAAATACCACCATCTTTCCATAAAGCATTTAAACCTCTGGAAATGTTGATCGGTGTGTTAGTGCCGATGTTACGCTCAAAACTTTGAGAATAATTGCCCACTTGTTTAATGATATTATAAGCCCATTTTTTATCTAAACCTAGGTGCGAACCCATAGCACCCGTATTACCCAATAAGCGGTTGGCTTCGGAGTTTTTAGTGGGAGCGTCAACATTATTGCTGTTGATATTAAGTTCTTCAGCAGTAATCATAGCATTTAAAGTCCAACGCACAACATTAAACCACTCATCATCATCCTGACGCACTACAGGCCCCAAAGGTTCTTTAGAGATAATATTGGGTAGAACAATTGCAGAAGAAGGGTCTTTTAATGTGGTTTTTAAGGCATACAGGCGTGATTGATCGGTGGTAAGTGCATCACAGCGACCGCTATCAAAGTTTGATTTACTTTGGGCAATGGTGTCTGTAAGTGAGGATTTGTATTTAAAGCCTTGAATCTTAGCAAAGTCTGCAAGGTTAAGTTCGGTAGTAGTGCCCTCATTGATGCAAAAAGTAGCACCATTGAGTTGCCTAGCATCACGCACCCCGAGTGATTTTTTAACCATAAATCCCTGACCATCATAATAATTAACCCCAGCAAAATTTAAACCCAAAGACGCATCACGCGTTAGAGTCCAAGTTGTAACCCTTGATAACACATCAATTTCACCGCTTTGTAATGCGGTAAATCGTTCTTTTGCTGTGAGTGGTGTGTATCTGACTTTTTCGCTATCTCCTAGCACAGCGGCCGCTATAGCACGACAAATATCAACATCTAATCCGCTCCATTGATGATTTTTATTAACCGATGAAAACCCAGCCAAGCCAGTGCTAACGCCACAGATTAAATGACCTCTGGTTTTAACATTATTCAAAGTGTTTGCATGGACGGCAAAAACACTAAATATCAATATAAAAACTGCTGTTAATGATTTATTCATATTAAAAACTCCATATAAAAAAGAACAAATTTTAACAGCAATTTAATGATAAAAAGCACCCTTATTCTACGCTACAAATTTTAAACAAACTTATAGCAACTGTTATAAAAACCAGATTTTTTGGTTAAATATCTACAATCCCGCTAAGGATAAGGTCCATAATCTCTACAGCAAATATATAACAAAAGCCGTGCATCTTAGAATATTAAAGACTGGGCATAGAACCAAGCAAGCAAAAAAAATCAATCAGTGGCACTCCAAAAATCTTGTAGGTGGAAAAACCCTGCAATTCCCTACTCTCGTTAGCCTAAGTTTTAATATATTTTTTATTATATGGTTTTTTTACCAATACTGGTATTTTTTAACTAAAATAAACCCAATCATTACTGGTAAAAAATAACTATAATGGGTAAAAATTACCAGTGCATTTTAAAAAAATATGATGGCAAAAAAAACCAAAGAATATCTGGCTAAAGTATGCAAAAAGACTGGGCTTTCATATTATAAAATATCCCAAAAATATAAAATTAACCAGTCAAATTTAAGCAAATATAAATCAGGAAAATCTGCTCTTTCTGAGACCCATGCTTGGCTGTTTGCTGATATTTTGGGAATCAACCCTGCCGAAGTAGTGGCAAGCACCAAACTTGAGCAGGCAAAAATAAGCGGCAATCAATCAAAGGCTAAATTTTGGCAAGAACAGCTAGAAAAACTCACAAGCCAGCCAACACCTTTAAAAATAACTATCGCCCAAATTAACCCTATTGTTGGTGATTTGAATAACAATGCTCAAAAAATTATTGATTTGTCACTTGATGCCATTAAAAATGGTTCTCATTTACTGGTGTTTCCAGAGTTATCTCTGGTCGGCTATCCACCAGAAGACTTGCTATTGCGGGAAGGATTTATTGACCAAATTGAAGATAAAATCAACTGGCTACGCACCCAGTTACCTGAGAATATTAGCGTTTTATTCGGCACCCCTACTCGCTCAGAGGGCTATTTGCATAATAGTGCTTGCTTAATCCAGCAGGGGCAAATACGCACTTATCATAAACAATGCCTGCCCAATTATAGCGTATTTGATGAAAAGCGTTATTTCAAGCCTGGCAACAACGCTTTTGTTTTTGAATGTCAGCAAGTAAAAATTGGTGTTCTTATTTGTGAAGATGCTTGGGAAATGGCACCCGTTAAAACAACGCTTAACCACGGCGCACAAATGTTAATTAGCCTGAACGCTTCGCCCTTTCAAGTTGGCAAACATCAGCAAAGAATTGAGACTATTCGCCACAGGGTATTAGAAAATAATTGTGATTTTATTTATGTCAATGCTGTAGGCGGGCAAGATGAGCTGGTGTTTGACGGTGGATCATTTATGATGGATGCTACTGGTAAAATTACACATCAGATGCCTTTTTTTGAAATCTCGCTACATGATTTAAGCAATCCCATTGCCCAAGACAGCAAACAACCAATTGAAAAGACCATCTATGATGCGCTGGTGTTATCGACCAAAGATTATATCCGTAAAAATGGTGTTTTTAAGGGCTGCGTGATTGGGTTGTCTGGTGGCATTGACTCCGCACTGACTTTAGCAATTGCTGTTGATGCATTGGGCAGTAAAAATGTGCAGGCAATTATGATGCCTTACGAATATACCTCAAACACGAGCATCGAAGGCGCCAAAACACAGGCAAATAATATGAATGTTGATTATCATGAGGTTAATATTCATGCTATGGTTGATAGTTTTAACACACAGCTTAGCGCTCTTTTCACCAATACCAAAATTGACACCACTGAAGAAAATTTACAAGCGCGTATTCGCGGTACTTTACTGATGGCAATTGCCAATAAAACCAATAAAATTGTGCTAACCACAAGCAATAAATCTGAAATGGCAGTTGGTTATACAACTTTATATGGTGATATGTCTGGCGGTTTTGCCCCACTCAAAGATATTACCAAAACTTGGGTTTATCGCTTGGCGAATTATAGAAATTCACTGACCAATGTTATCCCCAGACGGGTAATTGAACGCGAGCCTTCAGCAGAGCTTACTCTTAACCAAACTGACCTTGACTCCCTACCTCCTTACACTGAGTTAGATGCCATCTTAGAATTGTTTATTGAACAAAAGCAATCCACTCAACATATTATTCGGCAAGGCTTTGACCCACAAACAGTCAAACACATCACTACCCTAGTATTAAACAACGAATACAAACGCCGACAATCTGCTCCCGGTCCAAAAATCAGCCAAAACGCCTTTGGCAAAGAACGCCGCTACCCAATGACTTCAAAATTTAAACCCTGAGATAATGTAGGGCTAAATTAATTAAAAAAACAGACTATATTTAAAATAAAAGGGGTATCATTAAACAGTGCGCTAAACTTGAGTTATGATGAAAAAAACGGCAACAGAAATTTATGCATTACTTATTTGCCTAGCGGCGATGGCTTGTTTGTCAATCAATACCGGTTTTATAATTTACGATATTGTGAGTTTATTCAAACCTGATTTAACAATAAGTAATTATCAATATAGAAACCATCAAAACAATAACAATTATTGGCGTTATCTATCAGATAAATCAGAAGTTACTCAAGTGGGTGATTTTTCCTCCAAACCTAGACAAGCCAATACACCTACCAAGCGACCAACAGAGGACATACTCACCAAACAAAGATTGGCGAGTTATCAAAGTGCACTTGAGGCTGAAGAGAGAGCGGCTGTGCATGATTTAGTTTTTGAGTTTATTATTGCTTTGCTTAGTTTGGTATTGTTTTTTGTTCATTGGCGCTTTGTCTTGCATAAAAAGCAATAAATTTATTAAAGATTATTAACCTCCAGTAATCCTAAATAGTAAGAAAAACCATGGAGGAATCTCAACGGAGAAAAAAATGAAACAACACAAAATAAAAATTCTAACCGCAGTATTTTTATCCACTATGATGCTACTGGTTGGAAACACAATAGCAAACGAGAGGTACGGTAAGCAAAAAGTTGTCTACCATATCAATTATGATAATCCAAAAGCCCAAGCAGGTGCTTTGCGTAATGTGCAAAATCATATCAATGCCGTTGGCAAGGAAAACTTAGATTTTAAAATCGTCATGCATGGTGATGGGCTTTCATTGTTACTTGAGCCTGAATCGCTGGAAGACACCAAATTAAAATACGGTAATGCAACTGCTGAAATACAGGCAAAAATCTCAGGATTAAAAACACAAGGGGTGGAATTCCAAGTCTGCGCCAATACTTTAAAAGGCAAAAAAATCAGTTATGAAGATGATCTCTATGATGTGAATAAAGCCGATATTGTACCAAGCGGCGTGGCTGAATTATCGCGTTTGCAACAAATGGGCTACACCTATATTAAACCTTAGACATGGATGAAGAACAATATGCAGGCTTTTGGATTAGGGTTTGGGCAACTTTAATTGATATATTATTACTCTCTATGATTACCTTGCCATTAACAATGTTGATATATGGCAATTCAATGTGGGAAAGTCAAAGAATTATTTTAGGACCTGCTGATTTTTTAATAAATTACACATTCCCATTTATTGCCGTTATATTATTTTGGATTTATAAGTCTGCTACCCCTGGAAAAATGGCATTAAATATAAAAATAGTCAATGCTGATGACGGTAGAAAAATAAGCGTTGGGCAGAGTATAGGTAGATATTTTGCCTATTTTCCGGCTATACTTGTATTTTTTATCGGCATCTTTTGGGTGGCATTTGACAAAAGAAAACAAGGCTGGCATGACAAATTAGCGGGAACAGTGGTTATTAAAAAGAAAAAAGTTGTTATAAAATAGATTTTGAAATAGCATTTTAAAAAAATACAGTTTATGCTTTTAAAGCTTGCCTATTTTCAACCCAATCAACATAGCCCACTTAAAGCACCATCTTAACTTGTTGGGAAAAACGCTAAAAAAATCCGCTCAAGTTAGGTGTAGTCGTTTTGTTGTGCGAGTTTAAGTAGATTTTGGGTCGCCTTAATTTAAAGTTTTATTTTACCAGTGAAGACAAATTCTGCAGGACCCAATAGGGTTATGTGTTTGTTTTCTTGGTAATTTATCAAGACATCGCCACCACGCAAGTGCACGACTACTTTGGCGTTTAAGCGCTCTACATACATGCCATAGGCTACCGCGGCACAAGCGCCCGAACCACAAGCTAGGGTCTCACCAACACCGCGTTCATAGACGCGCAGGTTGATTTCGTCTGCGTCTATGATTTGCATAAAGCCGATATTGGCGCTGTTTCTGAGTAGGTTTGAATTTTGAATTTTAGTTGCTATGCCAGGAATATCAAGATCAAAATCATCTACAATTACCACTAAATGGGGGTTACCCATAGATACAGCACCCCATTTAAGGCCTTCAATTTGATAATGGTCGGCTTGTGGTAAAAGTAAACCGATATGTTGCGGGGAAAAACTGGGTTTGCCCATGTCAACGCGTACTTGGGTAGGGTTGCTTGGGTCAATAAATAATTCAATAATCCCACTACTGGTTTCAACTTTGATAGGGTTATTTTTAGTTAGCCCTGTTGCATTTACAAAACGCGCAAAACAACGCGCACCGTTGCCACATTGTTCTGATTTTGAGCCATCAGCATTGTAGATGGTGTAGGCAAAATCAACGCCAGAGATTTTGCTGGATTCAACCATCAAAAGTTGGTCAAAACCTATCCCAAAATGGCGATTGGCGAAGTGTTTTATTTGTTGTGTACTTAGGTTAATTGTGCCATCGGTATTGTCAATAACCACAAAATCATTACCCAGCCCGTGCATTTTTGTAAAATTGAGCATGACTTTATTTTAATTAGTTTTTTATACCTTTGTACTGATAAAATACAACGACTTGATATCATCCAAATTAAGTCATGCTAACCCCAAGTAATATTACTTTAAATAAAGCCAAAAACTTACTCACCATAACTTTTGATGGCGTTGATTATCCACTCAGTAGTGAATATTTAAGGGTGCATTCCCCTTCTGCTGAAGTGGTTGGACATGGTCCCGAACAAGAAACTTTGCAGTTGAAAAAGGAAAATGTGCGTATTGAACGAATTGAGCCTACGGGTAATTATGCACTGATTTTATTTTTTAGCGACGGGCATGACAGCGGTATTTATTCTTGGTCTTATTTGCACAAATTAGCCACTAACCATAAGGCACTTTGGCAGCAATATTTGGCTAAGTTAAAGCAAGCGGGACATACTCACAGCGAGATTTAACCCTGATTTAATGACTTTTTTAACCACTTTGTTTGCCTTCATAATTGCGATTGGCATTTTGGTAACAGTGCATGAATTTGGACATTTTTGGGTGGCAAAAAAACTGGGAATCAAGGTTTTACGATTTTCCATTGGATTTGGCAAAATTTTAAAATCTTGGCAACTGGGTGAGACTGAATATACCTTATGCCTGCTTCCATTTGGCGGTTTTGTTAAAATGTTAGATGAAAATCAAGCCGCGGTTGAACCCCAAGAGCGTCATCTTGCATTTAATCGGCAAAGTGTTTATGCACGGATTGCAGTTGTTGCCGCAGGTCCTGCGGCTAATTTTATCTTAGCCATAATACTTTACACAATCTTTTTTATGATTGGCACTAATGGCGTCAAACCCGTTGTTGGGTTGGTTAAAAATGGCAGTATTGCCGAGCAATCTGGGCTACAATCTGGCGACCAATTTATAAGCATTAACCGCCAAAAAACCCCAAGCATTGGCGAATTTTCAATAAATTTTTTGCAAGCGGCACAGTACCCGACTGTGCAGATGGAAGTGCAATCAAAAAACACAGATTTAAAAGATTTGGTCTTTATCTTAAAAACTGATTTTTTCGCCAACCCTCAGCAAGGCATTGGGCAATATTTAGGATTTGAATTTGCCTTGCCAAAACTTACGCCGATTATCAACCAAGTTGTAGAAAATAGCCCCGCGTCAAATGCTGGTATTCAAACCCATGACAAAATAATCACTGCTAATGGTGCGCCAATTAAAACATGGGTTGAGTTTGTTAAAGTTATAAAAAACAACCCTAATAAACCTATTCAACTGCAAATTATGCGTAATGACCACTTGGTTGAATTAAGTCTTACACCTGAAAATAAGAATAGCACAGCCAAAGCCGGAGTCAGCGTTATGATACCTAATGATTATTTGGATGAATGGCAAGTATTTGTGCGAAAAAATCCTATAGATGCTTTTCTCTCAGCCAATATGAGGGTTTATCAACTGAGTTTGCTGAATTTAAAAATCATTAAAAAAATGCTTTTAGGTGAGACTTCTATTAAACAAATTACCGGACCTATTGGGATTGCCGATTATGCTGGCAGAAATTTGCGTGCTAGTTTGTCTGCGTTTTTAGCATTTTTGGCGTTGCTAAGTATTGGCTTAGGGTTGCTTAATTTATTACCCATACCAATTTTAGATGGCGGGCATTTATTACTTTATTTGCTAGAATTATTAAAAGGTACCCCAGTTAATCAGGTATCACAAAGAATATTAATGGGTATTGGTTTATTTGTAATTTTATCATTAACTTTTGTAGCCGTGTATAATGACCTCTCGCGGTTATTACAGGGTTCATAAACATGCAAAAAAATTTCATCCAGATTTTTACCATAGTATTGTTTTTTATTACTTTTACAACACAGGCAGCAGTTATTAAGCACATTGAAATAACTGGACTTGAAATCATTTCTAGAGGCACTGTTTTGAGTTATCTCCCCGTTGAAGTGGGTGATGATTATGATAAAAAAACCTCGGTCCAAATCATTCGCACGCTGTATAAAACCGAGTTTTTTAAAGATATTGAAGTATCGCAAGAAAACCAAGTATTAAAAATTAAAGTTCAAGAAAATCCACATATCAAATATTTTGAACTATTAAATTATTCTGATAAGGTCCTTAATGAGGAATCACTACAGGCAATTATGAAAAATATGCGCTTGACACAAGGCAGTATTTTTAGCAGTAGGCAATTAGAAAAATTTATCTCTCAATTAGAACAATCTTATATCGCTAAGGGTTATTACGGCATTAAAATTAACAAAAATATTGAGATTGATGCTCAAAATAGAGTTGGGGTGGAGCTAGATATTCAAGAAGGTAAAGTAGCACGCATTAACTCAATGAAAATCATCGGTGCAAAGGTCTATAGTGAGGAAAAATTATTAGATTTATTTGAAATTGGCGAGGCAGATTTTGCTATTTTGAATTATTTTACCCAAAAAGATCATTATTCAAAAATTGCCCTTGACGCTGGCATTGAAACGATGCGATCACTTTATATTAACGAAGGTTACCTTGATTTTAAAATAGATAAAATTGATACTGAGTTGGACGAAGACAAACGCAACATTAGTATTAAAATTAGAATTAATGAGGGGTTGCAATACAAAATTGGCACCATTCAATTTACGGGTAATTTGCTGAATCAATCTACTAAAGAATTAAGGCGTTTGTTCGCTCTTAAAAAAGGCGATATATTCAAGCGTAAAAAGGTAGTTGAAGGGGTTCAGGCAATTGTCGATGTATTTACCAATCAAGGCTATGCTTTTTCCAACATTAATGCGGCTACCATAGAAAATAAAACAACCCACATTGTTGATTTAAATATTGATATTAAACTCAATCAAAAAGTCTATGTAAATCGTATTACCATTGAGGGCAACACCCGCACTCAAGATCAAGTGATTCGCCGTGAAATTGGTATCAGTGAAGGTGGGATTTATTCCAGCAAAGAAATTGATAAAAGTATCAAAAAAATCAAGCGTTTGGGCTTCTTTTCCGATGTCAAAATGGATGTTTCAAAAATCAAAGGAGTAAAAGATAAAATCAACCTTCATTTTACTGTAGTAGAGACGAAAACTGGGCAATTCTCAATTGGCTTATCACATTCTAACAGTGTTGGTACCTCCTTTAACTTAGGTATTCAAGAAAACAATTTTTTAGGAACAGGCAATGTGCTCAATGCTAATTTTTCCAACTCAAAGGCGGTCAAGGAAACCGCTTTTTACTTCTCTAACCCTTATTTTACCGAAGACAATCACAGTATCAGTTATGGTATTTTTACTAAATCTATTGACGGCTCAGAACTGGATGCGAGCTCTTATAAAATCGATGAAAATGGTTTCTCCTTTGGCTACGGTATCCCTCTGAGTGAGGACACCCGTATTAATGCCGACCTAAGGTTTTCAAAATTTGATGTTACTTGTGGTACAAGTTTTGCCCGTGACGATGAACCTGAACAATGTACAAGCAATGACGAAACCGAGGTAAAACTTGGGGTTGGCTGGTCAAACAATACTTTAAACGATTACAGATTTCCAACTGAGGGGCAGAAGAATAGAGTCAGTGTAAATGTTGCCTTACCGGTGGCTGATTTTCGCTATTATAAATTTGATGCCTCACACAAAAGTTATTATCCTATTGATAAGGATTTAACCCTTAATGTTAAAGGGATTATCGGTGTGGCTGATAGTTATGGCAGCAATGATTTGCCTTTCTTTAAGCGTTATTATGGCGGTGGTGCTTCTTCTATTCGCGGCTTTGATTTTAACTCACTGGGGCAAACTTATGCTAATGGTAGAGTTAGGGGTGGTAAGTTATCAATATTAACCAGTGCTTCGGTTATCTCTAAACTAAACTTTATTGATAAAAGTGAAAATATGCGTATCAGTGCTTTTGTTGATGCAGGTGGTATTGACAGCAAATTAACTGAAAAAGGCGTTGATCTTAAAATATCAGCAGGTTTGGGATTTACTTGGGCCACACCAATTGGACCTTTAGGTTTTTATGCAGCCAAACCCCTGCGTGAGAGAAGTGGCGATAAAACCAAAACATTTGATTTTACTATTGGCACAAGTTTTTAATTTATAAATAGGAGGAAAAATTATGCGTTTTTTAATACTAGCATTAGCAATATTTACTACTGCATTACAAGCTCAATCAATCAAAATTGGCTACATTAATGTTGGGCATTTGGTTACCAGTTCGCCACATTTTATTCAGGCTAACAAAAATATTGTGGCAGAGTTTAAACCCCGAGAAGAAAAATTGATAAAGCTCGGCGAAGAAGTGCAATCTTTGACAAATAAATTAAATGAAAACAAAGAAAAATTATCAAAAGCAGAGATTGATGCTGAAATTAAAAAAATCACTGATTTAGAACGCGATCTTAAACAAAAAGCCTCAACATTAAGACAAGAACTGCAAGCTAGAGAAAAACAAGAATTAGGCAAAATTGAACAACTGGTTAATCAAGTTATTAAAGAAACAGCACAAAAACAAAATTTTGACTTGATTTTGTATCAAGAAGTGGCTTATGTTAGCAAAAAAATCAATATTACCCAGACTATCAGTAAAAAACTCAGAGATTTATTTGAACAAAAACCTTAATAATGCGCGCATATACACTGGGGGAAATTGCCAAATTTATTGAGGCTGAAATTATTGGTGATGCTGATGTTAAAATCAACTCTATTGCTACTGCTACTGTGGCACAAAACGGGCAACTCACTTACATTGTTGCACCAAAGTACAAAAAAAACTTAATTCATTCACGGGCAAGTGCAGTGATTCTTAATCGTAATTTATTAAATTCTTGCCCTACTAACGCCTTAATTGTTGATGATGTCTATTTGGCTTTTGCCAAACTCAGCCATTATTTTAAACCCCCAACACCGCAACTAACCGGCATTCACCCCAATGCAAAAATCAATCACGCAAAACTTGGACAAGGTTGCCTCATTGGTAAAAATGTTGTCCTTGGTAAGCATTGTGTTATAGGCGCTAACTGTGTTATTGAAGATGGCGTTAAGATTGGTAATAATGCGTATCTGTATGCTAATGTTACAATTTTACAAAATTGTGTTATTGGCAATAATGTGGTTATCTCACCCGGTGCGGTGATTGGTGCGCAAGGTTTTGGTAATGCCAAAGACAGACACAGTCGGTGGCATACTATTGCCCATTTAGGCAATGTTGTGATTGGCGATGATGTGAGTATTGGCGCTAATACCACTATTGACCGTGGTACTTTGGAAGATACCCAGATACACAACGGTGTTCGGCTTGATAATCTAGTTCATGTTGCCCACAATGTTGTTATTGGGCAGGATTGCGCCATTGCCGCAAATACTGGCATCGCGGGCAGCACAACATTAGGAAAACGCTGTATGATTGGGGGTATGGTGGGTATTGTTGGGCATTTAAATATTTGTAATGATTCGGTTGTAAATGCTAAAAGCACGGTTGACAAAGATATTAAAACCCCTGGGATATATACAGGTATCATGCCACTTATGCAACACAAACAATGGCAGAATATTGGTATCTGGTTGGTAAAACTTGATAAAATCGTTAAACATTTAAATATTAAATTAAAGAATTTAAAGGGTTACTGATTATGGAAATGAATATTCAGGAAGTTAAAAATTACCTGCCCCACCGCTATCCATTTTTACTGATTGATAAAGTATTAAAACTAGAGATTGGAAAATCCTTGGTTGCCATTAAAAATGTTACTTTTAATGAACCACAGTTTGCTGGACATTTTCCTGCACAACCGATTATGCCCGGGGTAATGATTATCGAAGCCTTAGCACAAGCAACTGGCATTTTGGCTTTTAAATCTGAGGTTGGAAAACCAATTGACGGACAAATATATATGTTGGTTGGGGTTGATAAAGTACGCTTTAAACATATGGTTGAGCCCGGCGATCAAATGCGTTTAGAAGTTGAGGTCATGACCGTTAAACGCGGCATTTGGAAATTCAAATGTCAAGCTTTAGTTGAGGGTAGAACAGTTACCGCTGCTGAGCTAATGTGCACCCAAAAAGCCGCTAAATAAGAAAATATTATGCCAATAGACCCTACAGCAGTCGTCCATCCAAGTGCAAAAATTCATAAAAATGCACTAATATGTGCCTATGCTATTGTCGGTGCAAATGTAGAAATTGGCACGGGTACTGTTGTTGAATCTCACGCGGTAGTACAAGGTCCGACTAAAATTGGCAAAAATAACCATATTTATTCATTTGCATCCATTGGTGGCGACCCACAAGATATTACTTACGAACAAGGTCAAGAATCTAATTTAATCATTGGTGATGATAATCTAATTCGTGAATTTTGCACCATTAACCGCGGCACAGAAAAAGAAAATTCTATTACTCGGGTAGGGTCTAATAATATGCTGATGGCATATGTGCATATTGCCCATGATTGTCAAGTAGGCGACCATGTTATTATGTCTAATAACGCCTCATTGGCGGGTCATGTAAAGATACAAGATTGGGCAATTTTGGGTGGTTTTACACTAGTTAAGCAGTTTTGTATGATTGGCGTACATACTTATATCGGCATGGGTTGTCATGTGAATAAAGACATTCCCTCTTATATGGTTGCCTCAGGTGCCCAAACCCGAGTTAGAAGCATTAATGTTGAGGGTATGCGTCGTCGCGGTTTCTCACCCAATGCCATTGCTGCTATGAAACGCGCTTTTAAAACTGTATATCGTGAATCCGGCTTGTTAGACCAGTCGCTTAGAGAGTTAGAACGAACAGAGTCCGACCACCAAGAAGTGATGCAATTTGTTGAATGTATTCGTAGTTCTGAGGTTGGTATTATGCGCGGTCCAACCGAAGAATAATATTTGGAGACACTTGGATAAATCTTTTCTAAAGTCTGCTAGTGTTGTTACGGTAATGACTTTTTTATCACGCCTATTGGGTTTGGTGCGTGACTATGTAATTGCGCGTTATTTTGGTGCAAATGGGCTAACTGATGCTTTTTTGGTAGCTTTTAGAATCCCTAATTTTCTCCGACGGTTATTTGGTGAAGGCGCTTTTTCTCAGGCATTTGTGCCTATTCTATCCGAAGTCAAAGCAAATAATAATGATGTGGAGGTGCAAAATGTTATTAACCATATTGGCACTAAATTTTTAATTGTGTTGGTTAGCATTACAGTTATCACGGTAATTATTGCCCCTTTGGTGATTTTTATGTTTGCTTGGGGATTTTATTTTGAATCCGACCCAACCAAGTTTAACTTAGCATCAGATATGCTTAGAATTACATTTCCCTATTTAATGCTGATTTCATTAACGGCGTTCTCAGGTGCAATTCTTAATACTTATGATAAATTTGCAATCCCTGCTTTTACCCCTGTCCTACTCAATATTTCCATGATTCTCAGTGGTATTTATTTGTCTCAATATTTAGCCACGCCAATTATCGCCCTAGCTTGGGGCGTGCTGATTGGCGGCATCATACAGCTATTATTCCAAATTCCTTTTTTACTTAAAATCAATAAATTTCCCCGTCTAGTGCGGGGCAATCATGTGGCGGTTAAAACTTTAAAAAAACGCATGTTGCCTGCGCTGTTTGGCGTTTCAGTATCGCAAATTAACCTGCTTGTTGATACCATGATTGCCACCCTTCTAGTCAGTGGCAGTGTTTCCTGGCTATACTATTCTGACCGTTTATTAGAGTTACCTTTAGCATTGATAGGTATTGCTTTGGCAACTGTTTCTTTAGCTAAACTTAGTAAGCATTTTGCCAATCAAGATGCTCAAAAATTTACCCGCACTCTTAATTATGCGTTAAAAATTGGGCTGTTGTTGGGGTTACCGTCCTCTGTTGGTCTGGTTTTTCTTGCTGAGCCGTTAATGATTAGCCTATTTCAATATGATGCGTTTGACGCTTTTGCAGCACGACAATCTGCACTCAGTTTAATGGCTTATGGATCAGGTTTGATGGCTTTTATTTTGATTAAAATCTTAGCGCCTGCATTCCTTGCCCGTGGCGACACTAAAACACCGGTTAAAGTAGGTGTTATTGCCATGCTATCAAATGTGTTTTTAAATGTTATTTTTGCCTATTATTTTGCCCATGTTGGTTTGGCGATTGCCACTTCTGTCTCAGCTTTAATCAATGCGATTTTGTTGTATTATTATTTGAATAAACGAGGTATTTTTAAATTTTCTGCCGATTTGGTCCAAATGTTATTTAAAGTTTTGTTAGCAAGCTTTATAATGGCTATTTTTATTTTAAATTTTTCTAACGAAGTTAATTTTTATCTGTCAAGCAATGTTTGGCAGCGTATTTTTTCAATAACCACTTTGATTGGTATTGCAGTTTTGATTTATTTTGTCAGCCTGCGTTTATTAAATATTAGGATAAAACAATTATGAATAAAGTTCAATGTATTAAATTAAACCAAACTTTAGAAGGCTTAGAGCGTGCGCCCTACCCTGGCGATTTGGGTAAAAAAATTTTGACAAATGTTTCCAAGCAAGGTTGGCAGATGTGGTTAGACCACCAAACCATGTTGATTAACGAAAATAACCTAAATATGCTTGATGAAAAAGCTCAAAACTACCTAAAAGAACAAATGGAAAAATTCTTTTTTTCAGAAGAAGGTGCAGACGATATTCAAGGCTATACGCCTAATGGCTAGTTTATTTATCATCGCTGCCCCTTCGGGTTGTGGAAAAACCTCCCTAGTGAAAGCCTTGATTGAGAAAATTGACAATTTATGTGTGTGTATTTCACATACAACACGCAATATCCGCCCTGGTGAGGTAGATGGTGAAAATTACTTTTTCATCTCCCAACAAGAATTTGATAAAATCAGTAAAAATAGAGGCTTCATTGAATCAGCACAAGTGTTTGATAATTGTTACGGTAGTGCTAGACAAACGGTTGAAGAGTCACTTGAAAAAGGCTACGATACTATTTTAGAAATTGATTGGCAAGGTGCCAGACAAGTCAAACAAAATTTCCCCACAGCAGTTGGCATTTTTATTCTGCCACCCTCAATTACTGCCCTTAAAAAGCGCCTTACCAAGAGAGGACAAGACGACCCAGCCACCATTGAGCGAAGAATGCAAGGTGCGGTGGATGAAATGCGCCATTTTAATGAGTTTGATTATCTAGTTATCAATGATAATTTTGAAATTGCTTTAGATAGCTTATCAAATATTATTTATGCCCAGCGCCTAAGCACGGCGCAGCAATCAAACACACAAAAAAATTTGCTTAAACAATTAGTTTGACATATAATACCAGCCTATTTATGTAACGCTTTTGCACTTTATTATGAGTCAAGAATTTGCCCTATCCATTGCTAGAAGTCCAAATGCTTTAGAGGTTCAAAAATACCCGCCAATCCTAACGGCAGAAGAAGAATACGAATTAGCACTTGAACTGTATGAAAACCATAACCTAAATACAGCGAGAAAACTAGTCCTGTCACACATGCGTTTTGTTGCTTTTATTGCACATGGTTATCGGGGTTACGGTTTAGAGCAAGCGGATCTCATCCAAGAAGGCACTATCGGGCTGATGAAAGCAGTTAAACGCTTTAATCCACACAAAAAAGTGCGTCTGGCTTCCTTTGCAGTGTATTGGATTCGTGCTGAGATTCACGAATTTATTTTTAAAAATTGGAAGATTGTCAAAGTTGCAACAACTAAGGCTCAGCGCAAATTATTTTTTAAACTCAAACAAGCAAAAGCACAGATCTATCAATCTTTGAACAATGAACAAGCGGATAAAATTGCAAATGATTTAGGCGTGCGGCGGCAAGATGTTTTAGAGATGGAGTCGCGCTTACAGTTTGATGATGTGGCATTTGAAATTTCTGACAATGAAGATGCAAACGCGCCCGAGCATTATTTAACCAACAACAATATCCCAACACCAGAGCAGCTATTACTCAATAACGACTCCCATAAAAACCAAAAACGCCAGCTTTATCAAGCACTTTCTTCACTAGATGACAGAAGTTTTGATATTTTGCAATCTAGATACTTGAAAGAGCAAAAAACAACCCTACATAAGTTGGCGGACAAGTATGGTGTTTCTGCTGAGCGGGTTCGCCAACTTGAGAATAAAGCGATGAAAAAACTAAAAACACACCTGCAAGAAGTATAAAACTTAAACATTTTTAAAATCTTAAACATTTTTAAAATTTGTTTTTTTGAATACTTGAGATGGATTTTTAGTAAATTTGTATTTTAATAGGAGATAAAAAAAATGAATATCCGCCCTCTACACGATCGTGTAATTGTTCGTAGAACAGAAGAAGAAAAAACCACTACCAGCGGTCTTATCATTCCTGATTCTGCGACCGAAAAGCCCTCAAAAGGTGAAGTGGTTGCTGCTGGTAACGGCAAAGTTGATAACAATGGTAAACTTGTTAAATTAGATGTTAAAGTCGGCGACCAAGTGCTATTTGGCGAATACGCAGGCACTGAAATTAAAGCCAATAATGAAACTTTGTTGGTGATGCGTGAAGATGATATTGTAGCAATAATTGAATAAAGGAGATTGATATGTCAGCAAAAGATGTAGTATTTGGCGCAGAAGCCAGAAATTTAATGTTAGAAGGAGTAAATACCTTAGCCAACGCAGTTCGTGTAACCTTGGGTCCTAAGGGCAGAAATGTAGTTTTAGACAAATCATTTGGTGCCCCAACCATTACCAAAGATGGCGTCTCAGTTGCCCAAGAAATTACTTTAGAAGGGAAATTTGAAAATATGGGGGCACAAATGGTTAAAGAAGTCGCCTCAAAAACCAATGATATTGCTGGAGATGGCACCACAACAGCCACTGTTTTGGCACAATCTTTAGTTACCGAAGGGGTTAAAGCTGTGGCCGCTGGTATGAATCCAATGGACCTCAAACGCGGTATTGATAAAGCCACCGAAGCAGCTGTCCAAGCCCTACAAAAATTATCACAACCTTGTGATGATACAAAAGCAATCGCCCAAGTTGGAACGATTTCGGCTAATTCTGATAGCAGTGTTGGTGATATTATTGCCGAAGCCATGAAAAAAGTTGGTAAATCAGGTGTGATTACAGTTGAAGAAGGCTCTGGTTTTGAAAATGAATTAGATGTGGTTGAAGGCATGCAATTTGATCGAGGTTATCTATCCCCCTACTTTGTTAATAATCAAGATACCATGAGTGCTGACTTAGAAAATCCTTATGTTTTATTACATGACGGGAAAATTACCAATATCCGTGATTTACTACCAACGCTAGAAACTGTGCAAAAATCAAGCAAACCCCTACTCATTATTGCTGAGGATATTGAGGGCGAAGCTTTGGCAACATTGGTGGTGAATAATATACGGGGTATTGTTAAAGTAGCTGCTGTTAAAGCCCCTGGGTTTGGGGATCGTCGTAAGGCAATTTTACAAGACATTGCTGTGCTAACAGGCGCTATAGTGATTTCTGAAGAAGTAGGTTTATCACTTGAGAAGGTTGGTGAAGAACACTTGGGATCAGCAAAACGCATTGAAATTGGCAAAGAAGATACGGTTATTGTTAATGGCGGTGGCAACAAGACGGATATTGATGGTCGCATCAATCAAATCAAAGCACAAATCGAGACTACAACATCAGACTATGATAAAGAAAAACTCATGGAACGCTTAGCAAAACTCTCAGGTGGCGTCGCAGTGATTAAAGTCGGTGCAGCGACCGAAGTTGAAATGAAAGAAAAGAAAGACCGTGTTGATGATGCCCTGCATGCAACACGCGCTGCTGTTGAAGAAGGTGTTGTTCCTGGTGGAGGAGTTGCCTTAATTCGTGCAATTCAAGCCATGAATGGACTAAAGGCTGATAATCATGATCAAAATATTGGTATTGAAATTAGCAAGCGCGCTATGGAGGCGCCACTGCGTCAAATCGTAACAAATGCAGGAGGTGAGGCATCTGTAGTGCTTAATAATGTTATAGAAGGTAAGGATAATTACGGTTACAACGCTGCCACAGAAAAGTATAACGACATGCTTAAAATGGGTATTTTAGACCCCACAAAAGTTGTGCGTGCCGCTCTACAACACGCTACCAGTATTTCAGGCTTAATGATTACCACTGAGGCAATGATTACCGAAATCCCCCAAGACACCCCTGCTGCCGCACCAGATATGAGTGGCATGGGCGGTGGCGGTATGCCCGGTATGATGTAAATAATAATGTATTTTTTGTGGACCTTATGTCTTAAGGTCCACAAATTCCAATACTACCAAGCTTTTATCTGGTAGATTCTCATCTAAAAAACCAAAAAATTGCCCAAAAGGCAAAATCTTAATAATTATTCATGGGTTATCACTGGTTAGTGCCCCTATGTTTTTACACATATTTAAGTTGCCATGACTCAAATAAATAGGTTAGGATGGGGCATTTTTTACAGGTTTTTTTGGTATGATACTCAAACCTATATAATCACCTGATAAAAAATAACATGAGTAACTATAATTCTTCCTCTATTGAGGTTTTAACTGGCTTGGATCCAGTGCGAAAACGCCCAGGCATGTATACCGATACCGAGTGTCCGAACCACTTAGCTCAGGAAGTGATTGATAACAGTGTCGATGAGGCGATTGCAGGGTATGCCAGCAGTATCAATATTGTACTTTATAAAGATGGTAGCCTGTCGGTGGAAGATAATGGGCGGGGTATGCCAATTGATATTCATGCTAACGAAGGCATGCCAGGAGTTGAGGTAATCTTAACTAAACTCCATGCTGGGGGTAAATTTTCCAATGATTCTTATCAATTTTCTGGGGGTTTGCACGGCGTGGGTATTTCAGTAGTGAATGCTTTATCTACTTCAGTTGAGGTTTGGATTAAACGCCACGGTAAACAATATTACATGAGCTTTGCAAATGGCTTTAAAAAAACTGATTTGGAGGAATTATCAAGTGTTGGAAAACGCAATACTGGCACCATTGTTAAATTTATGCCAGACGCACAGTTTTTTGATACAACTAAATTTTCAATAAGCAAATTACGGCATAATTTACGCTCAAAAGCAGTTTTATGTCCAGGTTTAGAGATTAATTTTATCAATGAAATTGATAATAATGAAGACAGGTGGCTCTATAAAGAAGGGCTTAAAGACTATTTATCAATGGCACTTGATGATCTAGATTGCCTGCCAGATTCGCCTTTTGTGATTGATTTTACAGACCAAGAACAACGGCTCAGTTGTGCCTTAACTTGGACTCAATATCACAATAATGTAGTTACTGAGAGTTATGTTAATCTTATTCCCACTACCCAGGGTGGCACTCATGTTAATGGGCTGCGTTTAAGTTTAACCGATGCTTTAAAAGAGTTTTGTGAATTTAGAAATCTACTACCTAAAAACATTAAACTCACGCCCGATGATGTTTGGCAAAAAATCGCCTTTGTTCTATCCATTAAAATACTTAATCCTCAATTTTCTGGTCAAACTAAAGAAAGGCTATCTTCTAGAGAATGCGTAAGTTTTGTTGCAAGTGTAGTTAAAGATGCCTTTAGTCTATGGCTTAATCAGCATACTAGTATTGCAGAAAAAATTGCTGAATTGGCAATTATGAATGCCACAGCCCGACTAAAAACGGGCAAAAAAGTAGTGCGTAAAAAAGTGCTAAACGGCCCTGCTTTGCCGGGAAAACTATCCGATTGTATCAGCAATAACCTTGAGCATACAGAAGTTTTTTTGGTAGAAGGCGACTCGGCTGGTGGCTCTGCCAAACAAGCACGAGACAAAGAGTACCAAGCCATTTTGCCACTGCGGGGTAAAATTCTCAACACTTGGGAGGTGGATTCTGATCAAGTCCTCTCCAGCAATGAAATACACGACATCAGTGTTGCCATTGGGCTTGAGCCTAATAATGAAGATTTAACTGGGTTGCGATACGGCAAAATTTGCATCTTAGCGGATGCTGACTCAGATGGCGCACATATTGCCACGCTCATTTGTAGTTTGTTTGTCAAGCACTTTCCAAAACTTATTAAACGCGGACATGTATTCGTTGCTATGCCACCCCTTTATAGAATTGATGTTGGCAAACAAGTGCATTATGCGTTAGACGATAGTGAGCGAGACGCAATTATTAGAAAAATTGAAAACGAAAATAAACGCCTTAAAATTCAAGTCCAGCGTTTTAAAGGCTTAGGCGAGATGAACCCATCCCAACTTAGAGAAACCACCATGTTGCCAGACACCAGGCGCTTGATCCAGCTAACTTTAGATAATCCGTTAGAAGTTTTTCAAATCATGGATATGCTGCTTAGCAAAAAACGCTCAGGCGACCGTAGAACTTGGTTAGAAGAAAAAGGCGATCTCGCCAATGTCTAAGCCTAAGGCAGTGATTTTACTTTCAGGTGGCTTGGATTCCACCACCACGCTTGCGATTGCTAAATCAAGAGATTTTGCTTGTTATGCCCTGAGTTTTGATTATGGACAAAAACAAAAGTCAGAATTAAATTCTGCCAGAAAAATTGCTCAACATTTTGGTGTAATTGAACATCAAATTTTGGATATTTCAATGGTTAATTTTGGTAACTCAGCACTTACCAATGACACTGTCAAGATAGAAAAATATTCACAAAATAAAAAAATCCCAGCCACTTATGTGCCAGCACGCAACACTATTTTTTTGTCTTTCGCGCTGACTTGGGCAGAAGTTTTAGATTGCCAGCAGATTTTTATTGGGGTTAATGCTATAGATTACTCAGGCTATCCTGATTGTAGGCCAGCCTATATTAACGCCTTTGAAACTATGGCTAATCTGGCAACTAAACGCTGTTTTGAGGGGCAAAAATTATCCATTATTGCTCCGCTAATTGAGCTTAATAAGATGCAAATTATCCAAAAAGGGCTTTCCCTCGGGGTGGATTATTCGCTAACCACTACTTGTTATCAGGCTGACAAAGAGGGTAAGGCTTGCGGCGTTTGTGATGCCTGTGAGTACCGCAGGTTAGGTTTCAAACAAGCAGGTATTGCCGACCCTACCCAATATCAATAAATATTTTAATTTAACCTTCTATTGGTTTTATTTGACGATAAAATGACAATTTTAATCTATTAAGGAAATAACAAATGAGTATTGAAGAAAGAGTAAAGAAAGTGGTATCTGAACAATTAGATGTAAGTGGTGAGATTGATAACAACGCCTCTTTTATTGATGATTTAGGTGCCGACTCTTTAGACACTGTTGAATTGGTTATGTCACTTGAGGAAGAATTTGATTGTGAAATCCCAGACGACCAAGCAGAAAATATTACCACCGTTCAACAAGCTATTGATTATGTTAATAGCAATTTGTAGTTTTCGTTTATTAGAGACCTTTTCATAATTGTAAGGCGCTTTTTCTATGAATTAAGCGCCTTTTTCTTATTTTAAAAATATTTATGGGCAAAAGAAGAGTTGTAATCACTGGGCTGGGGATGGTTTCTCCAGTGGGTTTGAGTGTTCAAGAATCTTGGGAAAATATCCTCAAAGGGCGCTCAGGCATTGCCCCGCTCACCAACATAGAAACCAAGGGTCAATCAGTAACTTTTGGTGGCTCAGTGAAAGACTTTGAAATTACCGATTATATTAAATCTAAAGATGCTAAAAAAATGGATATTTTTATTCATTATGGTATGGCAGCTGGCATTCAAGCCATTGAAGACAGTGGCATTGAAGTTAGCGAAGCCAATGCTCATCGTATCGGTATCGCTATTGGTGCCGGCATTGGTGGTTTAAGCACGATTGAACGCACCACCAACCTTTTTAGAGACAAAGGCGCCAAACGCATCTCCCCTTTCTTTGTGCCCTCTTCTATTATCAATATGATCTCAGGTAATCTTTCTATCAAATATGGTATGAAAGGTCCTAATTTTGCCATTGTTACCGCTTGCACGACAGGGACGCATAATATTGGAGACGCCTCGCGTTTAATTGAATATGGTGATTGTGATGTTATGGTAGCAGGTGGTGCAGAGATGTCAACCACTGATTGTGGCTTAGGCGGTTTTGCCGCGGCACGCGCCCTTTCTACTCGTAATGATGATCCAAAAACTGCCTCTCGTCCGTGGGATAGAGACCGAGATGGCTTTGTGCTTAGTGACGGCGCTGGTGTGGTTGTTTTAGAAGAATACGAACACGCTAAAGCGCGTGGGGCAAAAATTTACGCCGAGGTTTTAGGCTACGGCATGAGTGCCGACGCTTACCATATAACCCTACCCTCTAAAGGCGGCAACGGTGCTGCTAGATGTATGGAAAATGCGATTAAAAATTCTGCTATCAACACCAATCAAATTGATTATAGCAATGCCCACGGTACTTCAACACCAGCAGGCGACCAAGCAGAAACTGATGCCGTCAAATCAGCACTGGGCAAACATGCTTATAATATTGTTATGAGTTCTACCAAATCAATGACGGGTCATCTGTTGGGAGCCGCTGGCGGTATTGAGCTTATTTTTACTGCCTTAGCAATCTGCGACCAAGTAGCGCCCCCCACCATTAATATTTTTAACCAAGACCCACTGTGTGACTTAGATTATGCTGCAAACGAAGCCAAAGAGATAAATATCAATTATGCGATTTCAAACTCTTTTGGGTTCGGTGGCACTAATGGTACGATTCTACTGGCTAAGGTTTAAAAAATTAATCATTAAATAATTCAACAATAAAATCATAAATTTTCATCACCCCATTTTGAACACTATTAAGCACTGCTTCTTTTTCAATAAGAAAACGCCAATTATCATCTGTTGATTCAAATTCAACTGCGCCACCAATTAACGCCAATATAACTAATAGAATCAAAAAAAATTTGATGATTGTTTTCATTGTTAAATTTTTACAAACAAGTCTATTTTATACCGTTTGAATGTAGCAAAGCCTGGATTGTTGGTTTTTTCCCTCTAAATTTAATATATTGTTGCATAAAATCTAAACTGCCCCCCGTGTGCAAAATATGGCGCATAAAATCATTGGCAGCAGTAGAGCCAATACCGCCGTCCGATTGTACATAATAATAAGCATCGGCAGCCAAGACTTCTGCCCATTTATAACTAAAATATCCCGCAGCATAGCCACCGTCAAAAATATGCCCAAAGGTATTTAAAAAACGGTTTTCGCTAATACTGGGTAGCAGTGCAGTTTCTTCCCTAACTGTATCTAATATTTGATAAGTATCTTGATGAGAAGAATGGGTTTTAATGTCCCATAATGAAAATTCGCATTGGCGTAATAACCCTAGTGCAGATTGAAAATTTTTAGCATCAATAAGTTTTTGGTATAAATTATCTGGGATAGACTCTCCCGTCTCCCAGTGTTTGGATAATTGTTTGACCACCCCATATTCATAACAAAAAAATTCCATATATTGGCTGGGCAATTCAACACCGTCCCATGGCACTCCCGAGATACCAGCCGCACTTGGGTATTGCACCTTAGTTAATAGATGGTGAAGTGCATGACCAAATTCATGAAACAAGGTTACAATCTCATCAAACTCAAATAAAGCAGGCGTGTCATTGGTAGGCGAATTAAGATTACACACCAAAAAAGCAACGGGCTTGTGTTTGCCCATCAACGGCTGATAATCTGCCATCCAAGCACCATCTCGTTTGCCTGTGCGTGCATAGATATCTAAATAAATACGCCCTACTAAACCCTTATCATCACTAATTTCTAAAACCTTAACATCTGGATGATAAGTTTTTTCTAAAAGTTCTTTGATATGAATCTGATAAAGATTCTCAATGGTGGCAAACAAACCTTTTAATACTTGATTTTCTGGAAAATAGGCGGCTAAATCTGATTTTTTAAAGCCAAATTTTTGTGCTCTGAGTTTCTCAGAATAATAATTTAAATCCCAAGGCATCAATTCAATACCTGCAAAAGCCTTTAATTCATCTAATTCTCTTTGTGCTTGAGGTTTTGAATGCGCTACTAAATCTTGCAAAAAGGCAATAATTTGTGCAGGTGATTCCACCATCTTAGATTCAACAGAAAACTGTGCATAATTATCAAAGCCCAAAATTTTTGCCATTTCTGCCCGTAAAGACAAAATCTCATCCATAATCGCCTTATTGTCAAACTTGGTAGCAGTAATGCCCACATCACAGGCACGCGAAATATAGGCTTTGTAAATCTCTTCTCTTAATCCACGATTATCAGCATAAGTCATAACATCCATATATACAGGGAGTTGCAGATTCAGTTGATACCCTTTTTTGGTTTTAATTTTTGCCAATTCATTTTTACCATAACCGTGCAGTTGGTCTTTACTAACGGTTTTTTTCCATTCGTTGGTGGCTTTTAAAGCGTTTTTAGAAAACGCATTACCAAGCAAACTTAATCTTTCTTGAATGGCTTTAAAACGCATTGATTTTTTACCCTCTAAGCCAACCCCTGAGAGCTCAAAATCTTTTATAGTATTTGTAACAATATGGTGTTGTTGCTTATCTAAATTGGTATTTTTAAGATTTTTGTATGCTTTGTATAGGGCTTGATTACTGCCAATCTCAGAGTAAAAATTGCTAATCAATGGGAGGGTTTTTTCATATTCTAAATTAAATTTTTCATCAAATGCCACTGCATTTAAATGCGAATTGATGCTGATATGTTGCCTTAGTTTAAATTCCATCTTATCTAAAGGCTTAACTACACTGTCCCAATCCTTGCCAGAACTCGCTTGAGCAACAATTTTTAAGCCTTGTTTGCTCAAATTTTGAATGCTTTTAACAATCTGAGTGGGTTTAAAATTTGGTTGCATAATTCGTAGGTAAATTTCTACTGATTTTAAAAAAGCAAATTTTACCCACCTTGTTCTTTAAAAAAAAATAAAATATCCAATCTTATGAAAATTTATAAATACCATCAATCTGTGATGTTAAATGAGTCAATTCAGGCGCTGAATATAGACCCCGATGGCACCTATATTGACGCAACTTTTGGATGGGGTGGTCATGCTCAAAAAATACTTGAAAAACTAAACAGTGGCGGCAGGCTAATTGCTCTTGACCAAGACATAAGTGCAATCAATGATGCTAAAAAAAATTTTGAAGACAGCCGATTAGAGCTGATTCATAGCGCTTTTTCCAATCTAAAAACACTTTTAGATGAGCGAAATTTATGCGGGAAAATTAACGGTATTTTGATGGATTTAGGTGTTTCTTCACCACAATTAGACAATCCTGAGCGTGGCTTTAGTTTTAATAAAAATGCAGCCCTTGACATGCGCATGAATCAAACCACTGGCATAAGCGCACTCCAATGGCTAGCTTGTGCTGACGAGGCAGAAATTGCTAATGTAATTTATAAGTTTGGTGAAGAGAAAAAAAGCCGATCTATTGCCCGTGCCATTAAAAAATACCAAAAAACTCAAACCATTAAAACCACTTTGCAACTTGCCAATATTATCTCTAAAGTGGTTAAATCAAAAAACAAACACCCAGCAACACGCTCATTTCAAGCAATTAGAATTTTTATCAATCAAGAAATCACACAACTCAGCGAAGTATTAGCACAAACCCCGTCCATATTAGCACCCAAGGGGCGATTGTGTGTGCTTAGTTTTCACTCCATTGAAGATCGGGTAGTGAAACAATTCATTCAAAAACACACCAAACCAAGCCCCCTACCCAAAGGCTTGCCGATTGTCCAAGACACACAAAAAACAAAATTTAAAAACTTAGGCAAATATTTTGCTAGCAAGGAGGAATTACAACATAACAAACGCTCAAGAAGTGCCATTTTGCGAGTGGCACAACGCACTAAATTCTAAAATTGATTTATTAGTATTTGTTTTTTATATAGTGTATATTCAAGCGCCAAAGTATTAGGATTTTAAAAAAATGCTAAGTTAGTAACCCCCCTATTTTACTAATCATCACAATTATGTAAAAAAACCCTATTATAAATAAAGGAAATTTTGAACAATGAGTGAAAAAGATAAGCAAGAATTAGAACAAAAACTCTGGGCTATTGCCAATGAATTGCGTGGCAGGATGGATGCGGATGAATTTAAAGACTACATTCTTGGATTTATCTTTTACAAATACCTGTCTGAGAAGATACTGGGCTATGCTAACGACCTGCTTAAAGAAGACGGCATTGATTATTTATCACTTGATGACAACGATGCCAAAGGTCAAGAATATTTAAAGGCAATTCAAGAGGAAGCAATTGAGCAGTTGGGTTATTTCTTAAAGCCATCTGAGCTGTTTAGTGAAGTGGCATCTCGGGGCAATGGTAATAGTAATAACTTCATCCTTGAAGACTTAACCCAAATCCTTAGAAACATTGAGCAAAGCACAATGGGTTATGCGTCTGAGGATGACTTTGGACACTTGTTTGAAGATTTGGATTTAACAAGCACTAAACTTGGTAGAACTGAAAAGGCTAAAAATACGCTTATCTCAAAAATTCTTCATCACTTAGACAAAATAAGTTTTGATCTGTCTTCGGGCAAAGGTGATATTTTAGGTGATGTCTATGAGTATCTAATTGGTCAGTTTGCTGCGAGTGCAGGCAAAAAGGCAGGTGAGTTCTATACACCGCAACAAGTATCAACTATCTTGGCAAAGATTGTAACCACTGGCAAGAGTAAGTTAAAGAGCGTGTATGACCCAACTTGTGGCTCGGGCTCACTGCTTCTGCGTGTGGCTAAAGAAGTCAATGATGTGTCTAACTTCTATGGTCAAGAGCTAAACCGAACCACTTATAACCTTGCCAGAATGAATATGATCCTCCACGATGTTCATTATCAACAGTTTGACATTAAGCAAGAAGATACACTAGAGCACCCCCAGCATATTGATGAAAGGTTTGAGGCTATAGTTGCTAATCCACCATTCAGCGCTAAGTGGAGCGCCAATCCACTTCATACGAGTGATGATAGATTCTCTCAGTATGGCAAGCTAGCACCTAAATCTAAGGCTGATTTTGCCTTTGTTGCCCATATGATTTACCAGTTGGATGAAAACGGAACAATGGCGATTGTTTTGCCTCACGGTGC
Source organism: Gammaproteobacteria bacterium Gsub (assembly GCA_002007405.1). Lineage (GTDB taxonomy): Bacteria > Pseudomonadota > Gammaproteobacteria > PS1 > Pseudothioglobaceae > JAAOIF01. The sequence goes on along the minus strand of JYIN01000002.1, from coordinate 58,280 downwards.
GCTGTTCCGTGGCGCAGCTGAGGGGCATATTCGCAAGTATTTAATTGAAGATAAAAACTATCTTGATGCGGTCATTGGCTTGCCTGCTAATATCTTTTACGGCACAAGCATTCCAACTTGTATTTTAGTGTTTAAGAAGTGTCGCGAAGACAGTGGCAATATTTTATTTATTGATGCTTCTAATGAATTTGAAAAGGTAAAGAATCAAAATAGCTTAACCGATGAGAATATTGCTAAGATTATCAACACCTTTAAGAGCAGAAAAACCATTGATAAGTATTCTTATCTTGCCCCGCTTGATGAAGTTAAAGAAAACGATTACAACCTTAATATTCCAAGATATGTGGATACCTTTACCGAAGAAGAGTCTGTTGATTTGAGAGCGGTATCAAAAAAACTTCAAGCACTTGATAATGAGATGACTGAGACTGATAACACCATTGCTAAGTTCTGTGATGAGCTGGGTATTGCTAAACCGTTTTAGGAGATAAACTATGGATGAAAAACTGGATTTAACTGTTTTTTTAAGAGCAATAAAAACATTTAAAGAAGCACTAGACGAGTATGCAAAAGATGAGAGCAATACTTTTGTAAGAGATTCATGTATTCAACGCTTTGAGTATTGTTATGACTTTTCTAAGAAAATACTCATTAGGCATTTAAAAAATATCGGCGAAGACGGTATTGATATGTCTCTTGCAGATGTGATTAGATTGGGCGCAAAAAAAGGCGTTTTATTACACAGCTGGGATAGTTGGGCTAACTATAAACGCAGCCGTGACGCCACCTCTTATGGCTATGATGAAAATATTGCCATTCAAATATTACAGCAAATCCCCAGTTTTTTAGCAGAGCTTGAACATTTTTTTGAGCAATTAGCAGCGTATTATGAAACTGAATTTTGACATTAGCCCACAAGAATTTAGCATTGTTGCCGATATTTTGCAAAATCACCTATCGAATGATTGTAAAGTATGGGTATTTGGCTCTCGGGCAAAAAATCAATCACAAAATTATTCTGATCTAGATTTGGCAATAGACTGCCCAAACACAGATACAAGACAGCTCATCACCAAGTTAAAAGATGATTTTACTGAATCAGACCTGCCCTACACAGTGGATGTATTGGACATCAACAGGATTGAGCCGTATTTTAAAAACATTATCAATCAAAAAAAAGCACTGTTTCCCTTTAAGGCAAAACCCAAAGTGCCACAGTTAAGGTTTCCTGAGTTTGACCAGCCTTTACTAACCGATATTTTATTAAACCTTACAGATATTTTGAGGTGTGGAATAGCAGCCACTCCGAAATATGTTGATAGCGGTATAACATTTTTATCTTCTCAAAATGTCACACCAACTGGCAAGATATTGATGGATAAATATAATTTCATTAGTGAAGACTATTATAAAAAAATAAGTAAGAACGCCAAGTTATTAAAGGGTGATATTCTTTATAGTCGCGTGGGTGCTGGATACGGTAATGCTGCTATATTTCCTTTTGAAGGTGATTATGGTGTTTATGTTAGTCTTACGCATATAAGGGCATCTCAAAAGCTTGATAATACCTTTTTAAAGTTTTTACTAAATTCGCCAATTGGAAAAACACAAGCGAAAAAAGGAGTGTTTCAGGGTGGCGGAGTCCCTAATCTAAATGTAAAGACTGTAGAAAAGTTTAAGATTAACTTCCCAACCAAACCAGAACAACAAAAAATCGCAGCATTCCTAAGCGCAGTTGATAACAAAATTGAGCAACTAAGTAAAAAACAAGAGCTGCTTGGCTCGTGGAAAAAAGGCTTAATGCAACTAATCTTTAGCCAAGCCATTCGTTTTAAAGCGGATGATGGGTGTGAGTTTCCTGATTGGAAAGATAAGAAGTTGTCAAGTCAATGTGTAATCAAAAAAGGCTCGCAACTTAATAAAGAGCATTTAACTGATGAAGGAGACTATCCTGCTTTAAATGGCGGTATTAATCCTTCAGGATATACAACTGATTGGAATACAGAAGCAAGCACTATAACAATTAGCGAAGGCGGTAATTCTTGCGGTTTTGTAAATTTTGTTGCTACTAGGTTTTGGTCAGGTGGACACAATTATTCCTTGCAAGAATTAAAGAAGTGTATAAATGTGAACTATCTTTATCAATATCTCAAGTTTAATGAGTTACAAATTATGAGATTGAGAGTTGGGTCGGGTTTGCCAAATATACAAAAGGGTGAAATATCAAACTTTAAAGTTAAATTACCAGCTCTTGAAGAACAAACCAAAATCGCCAACTTCCTATCCTCCATTGACGGCAAAATTGGACAAGTGGGTAAGCAGTTGGATAAATCCAAACAATTTAAAAAGGCACTGCTTCAGCAGATGTTTGTGTAAAGTAATGAAAATGATAAATGTAAAGTATTGTGTTTAATTATTATATTAAAAATCTTTTTATAAAGCCGTTTATATCTATTATAATGTCAAGTAATAAATTTTAACAAGTCAAGTAATGCAAACTAAAATTATCCTACCAAGTCCTCAATGGAATAGTCAGCTAACCAGCCTGATTTTAGAACTTGAACAAATTAGAACCAAACGATTATATTCGACTATTCAAAGTGATATTTTCTTTCAACTAAAAGATATTTTTCAGATGTTGGAAACACTAGGTTCATCTCGTATTGAAGGCAATCATACAACGCTTGCAGAATATGTTGAGCAAATTATTGAAAAACCTATTGTGAATGACGAACAACAAACTGAGATTGGCAACTTGCGAAGTGCAATTGATTTTATTGAAAATCATACCGATGAGACAACGAAAATTGATCGTGCTTATCTCTCTAATTTGCATCAAATTGTTGTTATGGGTCTAACCCCACCGCCTAATGGAGAAGGTTCTAAAAATCCAGGAGAATTAAGAAAACACAATGTCCAAATTAAAAAATCAGACCATACGCCGCCAGATTTTATTGCTCTTCAGGATAATTTTGACGAATTTATTGAGTTGATTAATCGCTATCATAACACCCAAAATCAATTACTCATGGTGGCTATTGCTCATCATCGTTGTGCTTATATTCATCCATTTGACAACGGTAATGGCAGAATGATTAGGCTATTAGATTATGTATTGTTGATTAAATTAGGTTTTAATGTTAAACAAGGCAGAATACTCAATCCATCTGCGGTGTTTTATGGCGATAGAGATGCGTATTATGACAATTTATCAATAGCAGACAGCCTTAATGATAAGGATATTTTGAATTGGGCTGAGTATTTTTTAAGTGGGTTAAAAAATGAATTTAAAAAGATTGATACCTTGTTAAATGAAAGCTATGTGAGAGATAAATTATTATTACCAGCGTTGAGATTTACACTAGATAGGCAGATTATTAATCAATTAGAGTACAACATTTTGTCATATTTAGTGAAACAAGAAAAAATGACTATTCAGTCTAAAGAGTTTGACATATTTGGTATAAACAGCTCTGCGCAAAAAACACGAATGATGAATAAACTCAAACAAAACAGATTAGTTAAAGCTATTAAGAAAGGCGGTAGGATTTACACAATCAATTTTTATAACAGTCCAATTCTTAGAGGAATAATTAAAGCACTTGATGAGAATGGTTTTGTTGCTGATTTTTTGAATAAGAACGAATGACAACCCAAAGCGAACAAGCACTTGAAAGCCAACTGATTAAGCAGCTTGAGTCGTTAGAGTATGAGCGAGTTATTGTTCCTGATGAGGTGGCTTTACTTGCCAATCTTAAATCCCAATTAGAGAAGCATAACAAAACCACCTTTAGTGATAAAGAATTTAAACGCATCACCAATCACCTGCAAAAAGGCACAGTGTTTGATAAAGCCAAAGCCTTAAGAGATAAGTTTGTTCTTGATTGTGATGATGGCACAAGTAAATGGATTGAGTTTTTAGATACTGAGCATTGGTGTCAGAATCTGTTTCAAGTTACGAATCAAATAACCATTGAGGGGAGTTATAAGAATCGTTATGATGTGACTATTCTAATCAATGGTTTGCCACTGGTTCAAATTGAGCTTAAAAAACCAGGCACTGAATTAAAAAAGGCTTTTAACCAGACTAATCGTTATCAAAAACATTCGTATGGTTTTAACTCGGCACTGTTTAACTATATTCAAATCTTTGTCATTAGTAATGGGGTTAATACTAAATACTACGCTAATAACAAAAAACAATCATTTAAGCAAACCTTTTTTTGGGCAGATAAAGATAACAACAACATTACTGATTTAAAAGCGTTTACTGATAGTTTCTTAGAGCGTTGTCACTTGTCTAAGATGATATGTAAATATATTGTGCTGGCTGAAGTGCCAAAGATACTAATGGTGCTAAGACCGTATCAGTATTTTGCGACTGAGGCGATTGTGAGTCGCATAACCAATAGCAATAAGAATGGCTATATTTGGCACACCACAGGCTCAGGCAAGACACTCACCTCATTTAAGGCTTCACAAGTGTTAATGAATCTGCCACAGGTTCATAAGGTGGTATTTGTGGTGGATAGAAAAGACCTTGATTATCAAACTACTAAAGAATTTAATAGCTTCTACGATGGCTCAGTGGACGCTACATCTAATACCAATGCTTTGGTTAAGCAGTTTGGGGATGACACTAAGCTGATTGTAACCACCATTCAAAAACTCAACAATGCCATTAGTCGTGAGCGTTATCTAAAGACGATGGCAGGGATGCGTGATAAGAGGATTATATTTATCTTTGATGAGTGCCACCGCTCACAGTTTGGGCAGACGCACTTAAACATTACCAAGTTTTTTAACAACAATCAGATGATTGGTTTTACAGGCACGCCTATCTTTGGTGAGAATGCCGTTGGCAATAAGATGGGTAAGCGCACCACTGCTGAGCTGTTTGATGATTGCCTGCATAGGTATGTGATTACTAATGCGATTAAAGATGAGAATGTTTTGAAGTTTTCAATTGAATATGTGGGCAAGTATAAAGAACGCGAAGAAAGTAAAAACTATGTTGATATTGAAGTTGAGAATATTGATATTAAAGAGTTGTTGGAGTCTGACGAGCGACTTGAGAAGATAACTGATTATATCCTTGCCAATCATAACCGTAAGACGCACGCAAGGGAATTTAACGCGATGTTTGCACTCAGTTCAATTGATACCCTTACTAAGTATTACGAGCGGTTTAAAGCCAAAGAGCATAACTTAAAGATTGCCGCTATTTTTAGTTATAGTATGAACGAAGATGACAAAGATGCGAATGGCATTTATGAGGGCGATGGCGCTGTGGTGGATGAGGCACATATTAACCAACATTCAAGGGATAAATTAGAGGGTTATATCCAAGATTATAACCAGACTTTTGGCACAAGTTTTACCACTAAAGATTCAAAAAGTTATTACAACTACTACAACGATATATCCAAGAAGGTTAAAAACCGAGAGATAGACATACTGTTGGTGGTGAATATGTTCCTAACAGGGTTTGATTCACCGACACTCAATACCTTGTATGTTGATAAGAATCTAAAATATCACGGACTGATTCAAGCATTTTCACGCACTAACAGAATTGTGAATGAGAAAAAGTCACAAGGCAATATTGTTAGCTTTAGAAATCTAAAGAAGAATACCGATGAGGCGATAGCTCTATTCTCAAACAAGGATGCTAAAGATATTATTCTGATGAAGCCTTATGATGAATATGTGGAGCAGTTTAATAAAGCATTCCTTGAGTTAATAAATATCGCACCAAGTGTGAGTAGTGTAGATGGTTTGATTGATGAGAATCAGCAACTAGAGTTTATTAAAGCCTTCAGAGAGTTGATGCGTATTCGTAATATCCTAACAGGATTTAGTGACTTTGATTATTCACACCTGTCAATGAGTGAGCAGATGTTTGAGGATTATAAGTCTAAGTATTTGGATTTGTATGAACGAGTTAAGCGCGAGCAAACCAGTGAAAAGGTGTCAATTCTTGATGAGGTAGATTTTGAGCTTGAGCTGATTCAAAGAGATGAGATTAATGTTGCTTATATCTTAAAACTGCTTGCAAGTTATGTTGATATGAGTGAGTCAAAGAGGGATGAGTTTAAGAAACGCATTATTACAATCATTGACGGACAAGAGCACTTGCGCTCAAAGCGTGCGTTGATTATGGCGTTTATTGATTCTCAGCTTGAAGGCGTGAGTTCTGATAGTATAGATGATGAGTTTGAAACATTCTGGGAAGAGCAAAAAGCAAACGAATTTGGCAAGCTTTGTAAAGAGGAAAATCTACACGAGAATGAGGTTAAGCGTGTTATAGAAACTTATCTATATGACCAGCGTAAACCACTTAATGATGATATATCCAAGACATTAAAAGGCAAATACAAATTACTTGAACGCAGGAAGATTATTCCAAGCGTACTTGATAAAATTATGCAACATATTAAGAAATTTTATGATTTGTAAAGTTACCCTAATAATTTATGAAAATTAACCAAATCAACCTAATATTGAGTGCCATTGTTATTATTTTGTCATTCTATACCATTGTCTGGCATCATCAAAATTACCAGTTATACAAACAAGCAAATGCGGTTCAAAATCAATACCAAAAAATAATGGCTTTGCACCAACAATTAAGTAGTGAATATTCACAAAAAATGAGTGGTTTTGAGATCAAACAAAAAGCAATAAAAACCCTGCATTTGCGCCCGCCTTCAGCCGAGCAGTACAAAGAAATTAAATTATGAGCACCCAACAAACAACCAAGGCGCCGAGATCCTCATCTATATTTCTCTCAAGAATGCAAAATTATTGGTATCGGCAAGGATTTGTTAAGTATATCTTTATGTTGCTTATATTGGGTTTTATCTTTAGAATTATCACCATTCATGCCTTAGATGCGGGGGTTATTTCTTTGCAAGAAAAAGGCAACAAACAAGCCGCCTACACTGTTCAAAGTAAAGCTAGGCGTGGCAATATCTTAGATAGAAATAATCAAGTATTGGCAAGTAATTTGATTTTAAAAAAGGTAAATTTAGACCCCACACAAGTACAAAGTGCCTTTATTCCAAAACTCTCTCAAGCTTTGAGAATGCCAGAGACAGAACTGCGTCAAGCCATTGAAAAAAAATTGGCTAAAAAAGCAGGCAGAAAATATTTATTGATTAAGAAAAATCTACGACTCACCGACCCTATTCTTGATAATCTTAAAAAATTAAAACAACAAAAAATCAAAATTTGCAAAACCAAATCTATAAAAAATAAATTGAGTTTATTTGATAAAGCGTTGCAATTTATTAAACTAAACACTCAACAAAGGGGGCATCACAATCCTAAAATTTGTCAAAAAGAGACAATTAAAGGGGTTGCCCTGCAATCTGATTCGCAAAGATATTACCCAAAATCCGCCTCATTAGCCCCCCTTTTAGGTCGAATCAATCGAAATCGGCAAGGCGTATTTGGCATTGAAGGCGAATTTGAGCCAGTACTGGCTGGGAAAAATGGCAAAACCCAATTAAATTTTGACCAAACTTCTGTAGGTTCTTATTTTAATCCTGTGGTTATAAATAAACTCAAACATGGACAAAACATAGTCTTAACCATTGATGCAAATGTTCAATTCTACACCTATGAAGCGATTAAACAAGCGGTTGAAAAACATCAAGCCGATTCCGGTTCGGCTATTGTATTGGCGCCAAATGGTGAAATTTTAGCGATGGTGAATTATCCAGCCGATGACCCGAATAATAAACGCACCTATGATGCGCAACATTACCGTAATCGGGTGCTTTCAGACAAGCTTGAACCCGGCTCCACCATGAAGCCATTTACTTTGTTATTGGCACTTGATAAAAATAAAATAACTGCCGCAGACAATGAATATATTGACACCAGCAAACCCATTGGACATATCAAACCTGATAGTAAATACAAACAAATGAACACGAGGAAAATATTGCAAAAATCTCATAATTTAGGCACGGTTAATATCGTTGAGAGACTGAGCAAGGAAGATTTATACAACACTTGGCATAAACTCGGATTTGGACAGCCACTTGGGCTTATGCCCAGTATTGAAAACTCAGGCTCACTCAAATATTTTAACACTTGGTCATTGGCAGACAAACATGCTCTATCTTTTGGTCATGGTCCTATGGAGGCTAACTTGGCGCAGTTAGCAAGAAGTTATCTAGTCTTTGCCAATGCAGGTAATCTGCCTTCATTAAAACTCATCAAAAACACCAGTATAAATGAAACCACAACCCGTGTGTTTAGCCAAAGATCAACTGCAAAAATCGCCCAATTATTAGATTCGGTAGTCTCCGATGAAGGCTCTGGTTACCGAGCACAGATTAAAGGCTATAACATTGCTGGCAAAACTGGCACTGCTGAAATGGTAGTAGATGGGGTTTATAATAAAGACGGGGCAAAACGCACTTTTTTTGTCGGATTCGTCCCTACTCAAAAACCAAAATATATTATGGCAGTGCGCCTGGATTATCCCAAAAAATGCTACACTGCTTGGGATGCAACGCTTAAAAGTAAATGCCAAGGGTCAAATTCTGCGGCGATGGCGTTTAAAGATGCGATGAAACCTATTTTAGCCACTGATGAATCAATTTAAATAAAGACTTTTGGATAAATTATTTGACATTTTTACTTTTTTGAATGCCTTGCATAACCCTTTTTTCTTCTTCAAGTGTATTTGCCTGAGAAATTAAAGCCTTTATTTTGGCTTTTTCTTGACATCTTTCGGCAGAATCCAGTGCTGTTAAAAAATCCTTCTTCGCCTCTACTTCACTCAAACGAGGCTCTAAAATACACAATTCTTGCAAACGCTGATAAATGCTTGCACGACCTTTAAATGGCTGGATTAAATCTTGCGGAGAAATCTCTTTATCCATCTGTGCCGAGTGCACTAACTCTAATAATACTTGCGATTTTTCAATATTCCTAATCCTAGCCTCAGCTATGTCATCTGCTAATATTGGATAATTTAGCAATAATTTAATCATCTTTGACATCGGTGATTTTGTTGTTGACTTGTAATACAGCGTATCAATTTGTTTTGTTTTAGAAGTAACAGCGTGTATTGTTTTAGGAGCGGTATTTTTGGTTTTTTCAAAAATTTCTTTGATTTTCTCAGAGTTTTTCCCCATCATTTTTGCCACACCTTCAATGAGTTGCTGCTGATAGATTTCATAATTAACTTGTTGGATTAACACTAAGACTTTTTCCAAAAATGCGGTTTGTCCCTCAATAGTAGTGAAATCCACCTGTGTTTTAATATGGTCAAATAAAAATTTTGACAAAGTGTGGGCGCTTTCAACCCGTTTCTCAAAGGTTTTGGCGGATTCTTTTTTGATTAAACTATCTGGATCTTCACCGTTTGGCATAAATAAAAATTTAATAATTAACCCAGCTTTAATCACTGGTAGTGCAACTTTCAAGGCTTTCCAAGCCGCTATACGACCTGCACTATCACCATCAAAACAAAAAATAATAGTGTTTGTGGTGCGTGATAATATTTGCAAATGTTGGGCACTAGTTGTAGTCCCAAGTGTTGCTAAGACACTAGTAATACCAGCTTGATGCAAAGCAAGCACATCCATATAACCTTCAACAACCAAAATATAATTGATTGAATGTGAATATTTTCGTAATTGGTAAATCCCGTAGAGTTCTTTTGATTTTGAAAAAATCAGACTTTCACTTGAATTTAAATATTTAGCCTTAGTTTTATCGTCAAACGCCCTGCCCCCAAAAGCGATAATCTTGCCTCTGCCATTATGAATGGGAAACATAAAGCGATCGCGGAAAAAATCATAATCACCATATCCCCCAGTTTTCAACAAATCCAATGTTTTTAAATCCGCACTGTCTTGAGTGTTATTGGAAAAATGGGTTAATAAATTTTTATTGCCAGGAGGGGCAAAACCAATCTCAAAACGCTTCATAATTTCATCACTAATGCCTCTAGTTTTGGCATAATTCAACGCCTTGGTTTTTGCACGAGATTGCTTTAATTGTTGGATGTAAAAATCCCCTACTCTTTGCATCAAATCCTGATAACGCCCAATTCTACTATCAACCGGCTTGGTGTTATTATCATATTGAATATTTAGCGAAAATTCGCTAGCAATCGTCTCAATTGCCTCAACAAAACTCAAGTTATCAAACTTTTGCACAAAACTAATCGCACCTCCACTCTCACCACATTTAAAACAATGATAAAATTGCTTGTGGCTGTTCACTGCAAAATTACGGTTTTTCCCTTTGTGAAAAGGACAAGGGGCACGATAATCACTACCAGTTTTCTTGAGCGGTAAGCGTTTTCCAATCAAATCAACAATATCAACTTGGTTTGATAAATCGTCAATAAAACTTTGGCTAATATAAGGCATAAGATTGTATTTTAATGAAAAAAACAAATTTTTATCATCCTAAATTTATCCCTACTTGGATTTTAATTGGGTTTATGAAATTAGGTGCTAAATTGCCTTTTTCTTTGCAAGTTCTAATTGGCAAAAGTATCAGCAAGCCACTATATTTACTGGCAAGGCAATTTAGAAAAAATGCCACCATCAATATCACTCGTTGTTTTCCCGACAAAAGCCCACTGCAAATAAAAACATTGGTTAAGCAAAATTTTGAGGCTATCGGCATTGCACTATTTGAGACTGCCAATGCTTATTTTGGAAAACCCAGCAAAATTCAAAAATTAGCCACTATTCACAATGAACATTATTTAACAGACGCCTTGGGAAAAAAACAAAATATTATTTTGCTTGCTGGGCATTTTATGCCGTTGATGTTGGGGGGTAGAGTGTTGTTGTTAAAATACAAAATTATAAATATTTATCGCCCCCAAAATAATCTTTTATTTGACCAAATTATGTGCCAAAATTTTACTGATAATGGTGCCAATATGATTCAAACTAAAAATACCCGCGCAATAGTAAAAGCGATTAAAAGCGGGATACCCGTTTGGTATGCCCCTGACCAAGATTTAGGCAAAAAACACAGCATATTTGCACCGTTTTTTAACATTCAAACTGCGACCACTACTGCTACTGCGCGTTTAGCAAAAATACCCAATACGGTGGTTATTCCTTACTCTTTTATTCGTACCAATGATGGTTATCAAATGAATTTTCAGCCACCCTTGAATGATTATCCAGGCGATAGTGCTAAAGAAAATGCCAAACGAACCAACCAAATATTACAAAACCAAATTTTAAAAACGCCCGAGCAATATTTGTGGATTCACAAACGCTTTAAGACCCGTCCAAAAGGCGAAAAAAGTTTTTATCAAGTGAGATAAATACAGTATAATTATCCTTTTTGCCCAGATAATGACAATCTTATGTCAATTGACACTCAAGCTATTATTAAAAAATACCAGAAAAGCGCCAATGATACTGGCTCAGTCCATGTCCAAGTTGCCCTGCTTAGTGCCCGCATCAAGCATTTAACCGAACATTTTAAAACCCACAAAAAAGATCACCACTCAAGACGGGGGTTGTTGCGTTTGGTGTCTCAGCGTAAAAAATTATTAACTTATCTTAAAAATTCTAATATTGTTGCTTATTCTGATTTAATTGCACGCTTAGGCTTAAGAAAGTAATCACAGTTGTTTTTTAACATGCCCTGTTTGGAGGGCTCCTCTTGTGTGTCCGTCTTTTTTATACAGAGCTTTGCATAATAAATATGGAACTCTCACCTACTTACCAACAAATTGATACCCTGATTGAAAACAAGCGTATTTTGTCTGAGCATTTAAATCTGACAGAAAAACAAGCGCGTTTGGAAGAAGTGTTGTTAGAAATAGCAAACCCAAATATTTGGTCAAACCCCCAAAAAGCGCGTGCCTTAGGACAAGAAAAATCAAAATTAGAATCCCTTTGCCACACTTTTGAACAAATAAACACAGTTTTAAAAGATGCAAAAGAATTATTAGATATGGCACAATCTGAAAATGACCCAACAGCTGTAAACAGTGTTATAAATGATTTAAATACAACTGAGGCTATGATTAAAAAACTTGAATTTGAACGAATGTTTAGTGGTGAATTAGATATAAATTCTGCCTATTTAGACATTCAGTCAGGCTCTGGTGGCACTGAAGCACAAGATTGGGCAGGAATGTTGTTGAGAATGTATCTTCGTTGGGGTGAGAAGCACAATTTCAAAGTTAAGTTAATGGCTGTCTCACCAGGTGAGGTAGCGGGCATTAAATCTGCCACTATTTATTTTGAAGGTGAATATGCCTTTGGCTGGCTTAGAAGCGAGATAGGTATTCACCGCTTGGTGCGAAAATCTCCATTTAATGCCAATAACAAACGCCACACTTCGTTTTCTTCTGTTTTTGTCTCACCTGAAATAGATAATGACATTGATATTGACATCAATCCAGCAGATTTACGCATTGACACTTACCGCGCCTCTGGTGCTGGCGGACAGCATGTTAATAAAACCGAATCTGCTGTTCGTATTACCCATTTGCCTACCAATGCGGTAGTTCAATGTCAAGATGGGCGCTCACAACATGCCAATAAAGATCAGGCAATGAGGCAGTTAAAATCTAAACTATACGAATTAGAAATACAAAAACGCAACAGCGAAAAACAAGATTTGGAAGATGAAAAATCCGATATTGGCTGGGGGCATCAAATCCGCTCGTATGTGCTCGATCAATCACGCATTAAAGACTTACGAACGGGCACAGAATCCACCAATACCAATGATGTGTTGGATGGTAATTTAGATAAATTTATCGAAGCCAGTCTAAAGGCGGGGTTATAAAAAATATTGCCTAGTGTGTTTGAAAAAGTATTGATTTAATAGACTGATAATTGGTTGCTATATTTCTTAGATTATGCTCGCCCTCTTCTTTGTCAATCAAACCATTCTCTAAATCTTTAATTTGCTGTGCATACATTTTTTTTAAAGTTTCCAATGTTGCATTGATTTCATAAACAGTCGGATTGTCATGGTCTTTCCAATCTTCAGGCAATGTGTGGGGATATTTTGGCTTAAAGTTTATTAAAGTGTCATCATTTTCAAACATATTTATGCAGTTAAATTAGCAAACAATAAAGGTAATTGCTCTGGTAGGCGATTAACATGGTCAATCACAGTGTAATTATTAGCACCAAAAATATGTTTTACATAATCATCAGCGTGGCGATCTAAGGTTAGACAATAAGATAAAATACCTGTTGAATATAATTCTTCCACTGCTTTTTTAGTATCAAAACGCAAATGTTGCGGGTCTGTTTCGTCAATATCAGCAGGCTCACCATCAGTTACTAACAAAATTAATTTGCGTTTTTCTCTTTGTTTGGAAAGGTGGTATCCAGCATGTCTAAGGGCTGCACCCATGCGTGTAGATAGCCCACCTTTCATGCCTGCCAAACGAGATTTAGGCTCATCTTTAAAATACTGATTAAAATCTTTAAAACGATAATATTGCACATCATGACGACCATCTGAGGCAAACCCGTGAATTGCAAATGAGTCGCCAATGCCTTCAATTGCAGTTGCAACTAAGGCTGTGGCTTCTTTGGTTAATTGCAATACGGTTTTATCTGAACCCTCCATAGTTTGGTTGGTGGATTCGGACAAATCCAATAACACTACAACCGATAAATCGCGAGTTTTTAAAACATTACGCAAGGTAATTCTGGGGTTAGGTTGCTCACCCATGCGAATTGCAACTGTTGCATCTATTGCAGCATTAATATCTACCTCGTCGCCATCTTCTAAACCTCGTTGGCGCTGGACACCTGCAGGTGCTAACAAATCAATAATTTGACGGATACGGTGCGCAATCGGCTTATACTCCATTAGAATTTTATCAATTTGTTCAGGGTCGCCCTTGCTGGGTCGGCGCTCATAAATTGTTGCCCAATCAGGTCGATGGAGTTGGATTTGATAATCCCACTCTTGGTAATGATAAGGTTGGGAAATAGGCTCTTTACCCATAATTTCATTAAACGAGGTAGCCTCATCGGTTAAATCGTCTTCATAGGTTCGCATTATATCTTTACAAGTCCAGATTTCTTGTGCATCATCCCCAGCTAACTCACAATCAACTTCATGCGCCATCATCAATGGGCTGACTTCATAACGAATTTGTTTTTGACTAGCTGCTATATATTCAATTCCTCTGTCCCAATTAATGTCTTCATAATGCCAAATAATGCGATTATCATCGCGATAAGCGATACGGTAACGCTCTAAAATTCTCAAACTTGGCACTGCCTTGCGCCCAGCAAAAATGTTGTAAAGCTCAATACCCATCAACCAAGAAAAATGATTGTTGTCTTGGTTTTGTGCAATTTTTTGATGAAACTTTTTGGCAAAATCATTGAGTTGTTTATCATCATTATTTTGTTCCGTTGGGTCCAATAGTTGTAATGTAAATTTTTCTAAAATAGCAACTGTTTTATGCTCTACAGGATCTTCATATTCCACTAATATCAATGATTTCCATAATTTTTTTAACCCCGGAAATGCACTAATGGCCTTATACTCAATGCGTGCATCTTCAAGCAATCCAATAAAAAACATTTGTGCTGGGCTCAGTTGCTCCGCTGACATTGCTTGATGGGTGTAGATCATATGCGCTGCCATATGGGCTACAGTTGCACGGTAGATTTCTAAGCCTCTAATGTTTTGTGTGTTAGTTTTAATGTCGTCAAGCGCATCTGGCACATAAATAATTTTGTTTTCTATATAAGGGCGAAAATCAGTGTAATCTGCCCCCGTTGGACGAATAAAAAAATCACGCCCCCACAATGCGCGCAAATAAAAATTAAGCTTTCTTTGAACCTTGATAAACAAAACACCGCGGCGCTCTTTTTCCAACATTGCGCGAGAATCCGCTGACTCAAGAGCAAAATAAGCCGTTAAATTATTAAAATCTCGGCGATACGCCTTAGCCCCAAAGTTTGCCCAACGCCGTAACCCACTTAGGGTGAGCTTGGCAAGCAATTCATCAATATGAGTGAGCATAGGGCGCAAACCCCGTGCTGCCGTTGAGGCGAGTTGGTGAATGAGAGTAAGATAACCGCGCACCAATTGGGCATCGCCTAAATGTCTTGATACTGCAGGCAAGCTGGATAACAATAAAGCAATCACCTCGCCAGATGTCATAGACGATACTTTCATTGCGCTACTTACACAATCTGTAATAATATCTTCGCCACATTCTTTAGCAATTTGTGGCATAACCTCAAGGTAAGTTACCACCAAATCATTGCCGCGACCCAAACTACATAACGCCTTAGCGCCATCTAAATACCCTTTAAGCCCAGCGGGCGAAATAACGCGCGCCGCATCATGAAAAGTCGCATCAATCACATCCTTGACTTCGGGTGTAACTTGTTCTAAAAATTCGGAATATTCTTCTAATAATATTTTTGACATAGTATTTCTATAATTATGTAATATTCAAATAAAGCTATTCATCAAGTATGATATTGATAGCACATAACTTATAGTATTGCTTATTTTTCTCACAACCAATAAAATTTCTATTTAACTTTTTACTAACAACAGCAGTCGTGCCACTGCCCATAAAACAATCTAAAACTAAATCTCCCTTACTAGAACTAGCTTTAATAATTCTCTCTATCATGTCTTTTGGCTTAGGGGTTAAATGCGACATTTTTTGTGTTTTACCATTTACTTTATTTTTATGTCTCTCGCTACTAAAATCCCAAACCTCAGAACACAATCTACCATTAGGATTGGGAAACCATCTTTTGCCATTTTTTATAATACCTTTCTTAGCGGCATGCTTCATTCTGTCTGTGTTCTTATATGGCTGCCTAATATCATCAAAATTAAACACGGGGCGTCCCTTAGTAAAAAATAAAATAGTTTCACTGCCATTAACAAATTTATTTTTTGGCGCGCTGATACCGTCTTGTTTATTCCATACAATCCAATTTTTAAACTCTAAATCCTGTTCTACTAAAAACTGCAAAATATAAGCGGAATTAAAAGAGGTGTTGAAAATATACAAACTGCTATTTTCTTTTAATTTTGGTAAAAGTGCATTTATCCAAGAGAAAGTAAAATTTAAAAAGTCGTCTTGGTTTTTAAAAGTATCCCAATCTGCTTTTTTCATATTGTAAGGTGGGTCAATAACTGCTAAATCAACAGAATTATCTGCAACTTTAGTATTTAAAAAATCAAATACATCAAGATTATAAATTTTATCAACCTTTGCTGTTATGACTTGCTTTTTTGATTTTTTATAAAAAACATCTGATTGTCTAGTCGAATTAGTTTGCATTATCTAATCTCAATATAAAGTCATCACTTAAGGAAAAACCTTCGCACCAACCAATAACACTTAATGTATGTTTAATACTTTTTTCATAGTTAATATAAACGCCTTTTGCTGTTCCTCCTTTTTTGTCTTGAAAGTATTGGCTAAAATCCTGTTTGAATTTACTTGAATTTAAAAGAGAACGGTAAATTTTAATCAAATTAACAATAATATCAAAATCATCGTTGCTGTATGCGTGAATAACAAAATAATTAAACTCATCAATCGTTAAATACTCTAATATTTGCAACAATTGTTTGCTGAATCGAACAATATTTAAACCATTATAGAAATAATTATAAAAATATTCTGAATACAAGGTTTTTACACAATTTATATCATTGCATTGATTTATTTGCCTCCCTAAGCCAGTTAAACACAAGGTTTTTGAATCTGGCTGATGGCACCAACCAAATTTTACAAGGTAGTTTTTAGCTTGACGAGTAAATAGACCGTGTAAGGATGTTTTTAGTGCTTGTCTCTGGAAATTACTATTTATTTTAAATCTAGCTAATAAGTCTATATAGTTTTTATCATTAGAATTATCGCCTAATGCAATCCCGTTATCAATAAAAGGCAAATAACTGATTAAATTTTTAATATGTTTATTGTTGATGCGCCCTTGGTCTGGAATAATATACCAGCCACGCCATAACGAACTTATGCCCTTACTGTTATATTTTGGTATATCTATCCAACTTTTAACATATTCAAAAAGAATTGCATTCTTTTCAGCGTCCTCTTGGCTTTCTTTAATTTGAATGGGTTTGTTTTTAAATGCCTTTCGCTCATTAACTTTTTCTTGCAGGGAATTAACTTCATCAATAGTAATTGTGCTTGAATTTTTCTTGTCCCAAAGATAGTTGAAAAATATTAAAGCAGTTGAAGTTGTATTTTTGTCATCAACCAAAACACTAGCCTCTACATTATCAATGAATGCTGCTCGTGTTAGATTTGCCGAACCAATCAACATTTTCCAATCAGTTTTATTCTTGCCAAATAACCATATTTTAGGATGAAATGTTCCTTTATCACTTTGGTACACTTTAACCTTTACACCGTTTTCAATGAGTTTTTTAATGCCTGATAATTGTGTGATACCCATATCTAAACTACAAAGTAATTTAGTGGGCTTATTTTTTGTTTTATCTAAAATAACATCTACGCCATTTTCCCTAACATAAGCAACAACAAATAGCATTTTGTCCGCGTTGTCTATTTCGTTTGTAATAATATCTTGATGATTATCCAAATGGCTGATTTGATTTTGTACAAACATGGTTACCCTTAAACACTATTTAATTTTTTTTCTATAATTTGTTTATAGTTGTCCATTATTTCATAACCAATATAGTTTCTTTCTAACTCTTTGGCGACTTTTAAGGTAGTGCCACTGCCCGCAAAAGGGTCAAGTACAGTATCCCCCACAAATGAAAAAAGTTTCACACATCTTTTTACTATCTCTTCTGGCATTATTGCTGAATGGTCGCCAAAGGCTAAATCGGTTTTATTAGGTATTGGAATATTCCATATTTGTTTAGTATATTCCACCCATTCTTTTTGAGTTAATTTACTTTTTTCTTTTGTCTCGCTTGGTAGTCCATTTTTTGGGATACCGTCTTTGACATATACCGTGATAAACTCGCTAGTATTTTGAGCGTAAAAGTTTCTTGGATAAGGATAACTACCAAACATTAAACTTTTTGAAGTGTTGGTTCTATTCCAAATATAGGTATCAAACAAAAATATTTGAGTATTTTTTCTATAAATAATAGACGCTTGTATATCAGAGTTTAAGTCAAAAATATGCCGATTATAATGCGTGGTAAATTCTTTTTTTTTCATTGGCATTAATGGTGTATTGATGATTAATTTTCCATTTGGTTTCAATACTCTTTCACATTCTTTCCACACTTTTTGTAACTCTTGAATGAAAGTTTTATAATTTTTTATATCACCTATTTGGCTAGTATGGTTTTTTGAATGTATTTCATCTTGATAGCCGTTTTTAGCATAGTCTTTAATATTAAAATAAGGCGGGGAGGTAATGATTAAATCAACAGAATCACTCTTAATATGACTCATTTTTTGAGAGTTTTTAAAGTGTATATTATTCATGCTTTATTTTAGTTTACACCTCAAAAAATCTCAATAATAGACACAATCACAAAACATTATCCCAAAAAAGTCTGAACGGCTGCGTTTAATGTATCGCGCATATCTGGGTCATCTGTTAAAGGAGTAATCATTGTCATTGAACATGCCGCTTGCGTGCTTATGCCTTGATTGATTAACTGCCCAGCATAAACTAGCAAACGCGTTGAAATGCCTTCATCCAAACCATGACCTTTGAGATTGCGGGCACGATGAGCAATCTGGACTAATTTTTCGGCAGTTTTTTTATCAACACCAGATTCCTTGGTAACAATGGTAGTTTCTAATTCCGCTTCAGGATAATCAAAATCCATACCACCAAATCGTTGTTTGGTGGATTGTTTTAAATCTTTCATTAGAGATTGATAACCCGGATTATAAGAAATAACCAGTTGAAAATCAGAATGTGCCTTAATTAACTCACCTTTTTTGTCTAAAGGTAGAGTGCGGCGGTGGTCTGTTAGTGGATGGATGACAACTGTTGTATCTTGGCGTGCTTCTACAACCTCATCTAAATAACAAATTGCCCCTATTCTTGCCGCAGTGGTTAGAGGGCCGTCCTGCCATTTAGTACCATCTTTGTCCAATAAAAAACGACCAACCAAATCAGAGGCAGTCATATCTTCATTACAAGCAATGGTGATAAGTGGTTTTTTAAGCTTCCATGCCATGTATTCAACAAAACGAGATTTGCCACAACCCGTTGGTCCTTTGAGCATAACTGGCATATGCACGCCATAAGCGGCCTCATACATTTCCACTTCATCGGCAATAGGTTCGTAATAAGGTTCGTCTTTAATGATATATTGTTTTGCATCTACTTTTGTGTCAGACATTGTTGCTCTCCTTGTTATTTGCTCTTTTTAATTGATTTTTCTAAGCTCATTCCAAATATAGAAAACTTTATTTTAGTTTCACTAGACTGATTTTCTAACCCTTCGTCTAAAAATAAATCCATTAGTTCTTTGCTAAATTTTGTACCAATACGGTCTTTTCTATCTGCATTTTTTTTTCGTTTAAAATTTGATTAAAATCTTGTTTTAAGTCTCTAATTTTGGCAAAAGTTTCAATAATCTTCAGGGTAGTTTTGGTGGCTTGTTTAGATTTTAAAATCGTTGCCAACATATACAAACCTTTTTCAGTAAAAGCTTTAGGCGGTGTTCTGGTTTTTGATAAATTTGCGGTCAAAAATTTTGACCGCAAATCATCTAATTCATTTGTACTTAATGTCAAAATAAAATCAATAGGAAATTTATCTAGATTGTTTTTAACTGCCTGATTGACTTCTTTAGTTGCAACACCATAAAACCTTGCAACATCACTATCAAGAATGACAGGCATATCCCTAATAACAATAATTAAATCGGAGATACTTTCAATATTTAACACATTCTCCGTCATTATTCATCCTCGTCATCAGTTTCAATCTCGCCAGACCAGCCCGCTTCTTTGGCTTGTTGAAACGCTTTATAGTGAATTTCACGATGGCGTTTTGCCAACTCTGGTGGCAACTGACTGACTAAGCAGCCGTATTTGTCCCACTCGTTATTAACTTTTTGTAACACACCATCAATACCTGCTAAGTTCCAGCCTTGACAAGTTTCACTCTCATCTAGAATACCAAACACCCAAGCATCACGGATAATCTTACCAATTGTGGTCATGCCTCCATTAATCTCATTATTAATGCCAACATAGGTATCTGGTTTATTCATACACTTCTATATAAAACACTTTGCATACCAGCCAAAAATAACACAACTGGCATAAAGAGGTTTTTTGAATAAAAAAACCCCAACTGTTAGGTCAGGGCTTTTTGTTACAATATTAACATTAACAGTTGCTAAACTGTTACGCCCCGATAGACAACCATCGAAGTGCCAGCACATTGTGCAAAGTTGTCAAGACCTAGCAAACGCACATGATTGTTTGGGTGTGCTGTATGACAATTTTCCAACTCGGTAAGGATAGCATCAACATCTGTTTCACCAAACATTGGTAACTTCCACATGTACCAGTATGATCCTGAGGCATTTTCTGGCTCAGTATGTTCAATACTTGGATTCCAGCCTTTATCAATAATGTATTGAACTTGCTGGCGTGTTTGGGCAGCGTCTAAAGTTGGCAAGTATGAGAAAGTCTCAAATTTACGACTTTCTGGATTGCTTAAACTTGATTGATAATCTTGCATATTATTTCTCCTATTTCTAAATTATTTGTGAGCCACATCAATTTTGTCAACGGTATCAAATTCAAATTTGATTTCTTTCCAAGTATCCATAGCTGCGGCTAATTCTGGAGAATGCTTGGCAGCATTAGTTAGAATATCCTTGCCTTCTTTCTCCAATTCGCGACCTTGATTGCGTGCCTCAACACAGGCCTCAACCGCCACACGGTTAGCCGCCGCACCAGCAGCATTACCCCATGGATGACCGAGTGTGCCACCACCAAATTGTAGGCAAGAGTCATCACCAAAGATATTAACCAATGCTGGCATATGCCAAACATGAATACCACCAGATGCTACTGGAATAACACCAGGCATAGATCCCCAATCTTGATCAAAGAATATACCACGACTTCTATCTTCTTTAATGAATGAATCACGCATAATATCAATCCAGCCAAGAGTAGCTTCTCTATCACCTTCTAATTTACCAACAACGGTGCCTGAATGTAAGTGATCACCACCTGAGAGACGCAAAATTTTAGCTAATACACGGAAATGAATACCATGATGTGGATTGCGATCTAGCACCGCATGCATTGCACGGTGAATATGTAATAACATACCATTGTCTTGACACCATTGTGCTAATTGTGTATTGGCTGACCAACCACCTGTGATGTAGTCATGCATAATAATTGGCGCACCAATTTCTTTTGCGTATTCAGCACGCTTCATCATCTCATCAGAAGTTGGTGCTGTTACATTTAAATAATGACCTTTGCGTTCACCTGTTTCTGCTTCTGCTTTATGAATGGCTTCTATAACAAAATCAAAACGACCTCTCCAGCGCATAAATGGCTGGGAGTTAATGTTTTCATCATCTTTGGTAAAGTCAAGACCGCCACGAAGACCTTCGTAACATGCTCTACCGTAATTCTTAGCAGATAAACCCAATTTAGGTTTAATGGTGCAACCCAACAAAGGACGACCATATTTATTTAAAATATCGCGTTCCATTTGGATACCTTGTGGTGGACCATTACAAGTAACTACATAAGCAATTGGAAAACGAACATCTTCTAATCTTAATGCCCGCAATGCTTTAAAACCAAAAACATTGCCCACTAAAGAAGTCATGACATTAACAACTGAACCTTCTTCAAATAAGTCAAGTGGATAGGCAACAAAGGCGTAAAAACAAGTATCATCACCGGGGACATCTTCAATCGCATAAGCACGACCTTTGTAATGGTCAAGATCCGTTAATAAATCTGTCCATACCGTTGTCCATGTACCTGTTGAACTCTCAGCGGCAACTGCTGCTGCGACTTCCTCACGAGGCACACCGTCTTGTGGCGTTACTTTAAAACAAGCCAGAATATCCGTATCTAACGGCGTATAATCCGGCATCCAATAAGTTTCGCGGTATTCTTTTACACCCGCATCATAAACTTTAGCCATTTACTTCTCCTTACATTAAAAAAACACTCATCATACAAGAATATTTAAATAATGTAAAATAATATTTATTTAGTAAATAATAAGTTTTTATTATGATTAACTACACACTTAAGCAGTTATATAGTTTTGAGGCAGTTGTGCGTTTATCCAGTTTTACCAAAGCCAGCAAAGAACTCAATATTACCCAGCCTGCAGTGTATATGCAGATTCAACAGCTCACAAAAAATATCGGCTCCGAATTGGTTATTGTTAAAGGCAAAACTATCACCCCTACTTTTATCGGTAAAAAACTATATCAAACTTGCCTTGAGGTGATTGCAAAATTAGAGCAAACACGCAATAGTATTGAACAAACTCTGGATCCAAAGGCAGGACATTTGCAAATTTCTGTTGCCACCACCACTAATTCATTTGTGAGCCGCGTATTGGCAAAATTTAAAAATCAATACCCCAAAATGAGCTTTCATTTAGAAGTGATTAACCGCAAATTATTGTTAGAAAAACTCAGTAACAACACCACTGATTTGGTAATTATGGGCGAACCTCCTAATAATATTCCGCTTATCACCCAACCTTTTATGGAAAATCCGCTGATTGCCATCGCTCACCCTGCTCATCCCTTGCTTAAAAATAAAAATAATTCTATCCAAGCACTCAACAAAGAAACCCTGATTACCCGCGAACAAGATTCAGGTACGCGTATTACCGTTGAGAGAATGACTGGTATGGCGTTTAATTCTGATATTGAAATTAACTCAAACGAGGCAATTATTGAGGCTGTTCAAGCAGGTCTGGGCATAGGATTTGTATCAAAACATACCGTAGGTTTAGAACTTAAAAATAAAATTATCCAACAACTCAATGTTGAAAAATTTCCCATCACTCGTCATTGGTATATTGTCCACCACAAAAACAACAAACTCTCACCAATCGCCCAACGATTTAAAGAATTTATTGTGCAAAATTCAGAAAATCATCAAAGCCACTGAGTTGCACCCTACGCTATCACTTTATAAAAACTGGCACTAAGTAATCTCATTTTGTATACTATGGCTAAAAAATAAAAACCAATAAAGCAAGATGAACATTACTCATCACTTTATTTTGTTACTCAGTTGGATTATTTTCCAACAATTATAAGGAAAACAAAATTATGTCAATTCAAAAAACTACCAAAAACGACATTGACTTATTTATCAAAGCACATTCAAAATGGCAGATTAAAAATGGAAAGTTAAGCAAAGCGTTCGTTTTTAATAACTTTACTGAGGCGTTTGGTTTTATGTATGAAGTTGCCCTAATTGCACAGCACAATGACCATCATCCAGAATGGTTTAATGTATATAAAAAAGTTTTTGTTCAGCTAATAACCCACGAGGCTGGCGGAATAACAAAAAAAGATTTTGAACTTGCAAAGGCAATGGATAAGATCGCTTCAAAAGAGGGGTTAAAATTTTAGTTTGGCATGCTAAGAAAATACTATGGTTTTATTGTTGCAGATTAAAACACGATCTTCTAAGTGGTATTGTAAGGCTTTGGCGAGGGTGATTTTTTCGATGTCTTGACCGATTTTTTTCATATCGTTACTGCTATCAGCATGATCTACTCTAATAACATCTTGTTCAATAATAGGACCTTCGTCTAAATTACTAGTTACATAATGGCAAGTTGCACCGATTAGTTTTACCCCGCGTTGGGCAGCGCGTGTGTAAGGGTTAGCGCCCACAAACGAAGGTAGAAATGAATGATGGATATTAATGATTTTTCCGCTAAATTGTTGGCACATATCTTTGGGGATAATTTGCATGTAACGCGCCAATACAATGACATCGGGGTTAAATTCAGCTGCCGCCTGAGTCATTTTGGCAATATCACTATCTTTAGTGGCAGAGTTGATATTGACTTGTTTAAATGGCACTTCATACCAATTAGCAAGTTTTGACAAATTTTTATGATTGGAAAGTACGCCGATAATTTTACCCTCTATCTCTGACTCATGATCTCGGTGTAATAAATCTGCCACACAATGTGATAATTTTGATCCCATTAGCAAAATGCGTTTGCGCTTTGAGTTATCACCAAAATGCCAAGTCATATTATATTGTTGTGCTATTCGGGCAAAATCAGCCTCAAATATAGCCACTGTGCAAAGCTTTGAGCTAGATTCAATTTCAATACGCATAAAAAACTGCTTGTTTTCATCATCTAAATGATGGTGCGCTTCTTTAATATTGCCATCATGCTCTAAAATAAACTGACTGACTTTAGCAACTAAACCAAGCACATCAGGGCAAGAAATGCGTAGGCGATAAATATTCATGTGCGATATGCGGCGTTGATTTTAATATAATCTAGCGATAGGTCAGTAGTCCATACGCTTTCTTCAGTGGCGTGATTGCCAATTTTAATGCTGATTTTAATCTTATCTTTTGCCATTTCACGCATCCCCTGCGATTCTAAATAATCAGCGGCTTTTTCTCCTTGTTTGACCAAACAGACACTGCCTAGGTAAATATCCACCTCGTGCGCTTTTAAATGTTTAATATTGGCCCGCCCTACTGCTGCTAAAATTCTCCCCCAATTAGCATCAGATGCAAACAGCGCAGTTTTCACCAATGGTGAATGCGCCACTGTGTATGCCACTTCTAAACATGCCTCATTACTCACCCCGCCCCTAACACAAATTTCAACAAACTTAGTCGCGCCTTCCCCATCTTTGATAATTTTATGTGCCAAATCTTTAGTAACTTCATTTAATGCCTGCTGAAATTTATCCACACAATCATCGATATTTACCCCAGATGTGCCTGTAGCACTCAGAGTACAGGCATCGTTTGTGGAAGTATCACCATCCACAGTAATGCGATTAAATGATTGATTAACTGCCTGAGTTAGGCATTTTTGCAATTCGGATTGATGAGCCAAAATATCGGTAAAAATAAAACTCAGCATAGTTGCCATATCTGGGCGAATCATCCCTGATCCTTTGGCAATGCCAGTGATGGTTACGGTTTTATTAGCCACCTTAAATTGTTTAAAGATAGTTTTTTCTGCCAAATCGGTGGTCATAATCGCCCTTGCCACTTCAGGCAATTTATCCGCACTAAGGAGGCTAACAAGTTGTTTTATGTTATCTTCAAAACATGACATCGGCAATGGCTGTCCAATCACGCCAGTAGAAAATGGCAACACTTGTGTTGCTTTAATACCAAGGGTATCTGCGGCTAATTGACAAACTGCATAGGCATTTTTTAAACCCACACTACCACTGCCAACACCCGTGCCAGCATTGGCATTACCGCTGTTAATAATCAATGCTTTGGGTTGGTTTTGCAGATGGTTTTTCGCCACCAAAACTGGTGCTGCACAAAATACATTTTGGGTAAAAACTGCCGCAGTCGTTGTGCCTTCAATAAAAGAAATCAATGATAAATCTAATTTTTTTAAACTTTTGGAACTACTGTTTTCTGAAAAATGCTGCTCCTGCTTGATTCCAGCAGCAACAGCTGCAAAACGAACGCCCTTGATATTTAATAATAGATTTTTCATTGCAAAATGCTTAAACAATTACGAGCATTTTACAGTTAATTAACACTTGTTTTTGTATGTTGCATTGATGCTCAAGCGGGATAATTTATTTAAGGTTTCCTGGAAAAAACAAACACTAATAAATTCTAAACAGTGTTGAAAAACTTTGTCGCAGTTTTTTTTAGACAGCCCAATGTTTTCCTTTTTTACTTTTCTTTTGTTTTATTTTGTAATGGCTTCTTTCGGTCTTGGCTTTCTTGCCTCCATAAACAAAGATGTGGGGTCAAATACCATGCCATCTTTAACATCTAATTCATATTTATCCCATTGAGGAATGCTACTTTTATAAGGATTTTTTACGGCTATATCTTTAAATCCAGCTTCTCGCAATAACCTTGAAAGAGAAAATTGGTCATACATCCACATATGAATCTCTCCACCTAGGCGAAACGAGCCTATTTTTTGTGCTTGTGAAGAAAAAATATGGGTTATTTTTTTAATAATGTATCTACTGACTTTTCGTATTCCAGCTTTCTTTGCAATTTTTATAAAATTAAAAACGCCTTGTTTGCCATCCTTTTTTGCTAAAAAATTATCCCTAATATTTGTGCCTACATACCCAATTCTTTCAATAATATTTTTCATTTACAATGTCTGCTTGCTTTAAAAACTGTGCCATTTGACCTCCAGGATAGTTTCTTACAGTCTGGTCATACATTTCCAGTAAGATCCAATCGTAATTGGCTTCGGCTTGTGTGTTTGAGTTATTGATATTTTCATGTAAGTATTTTGTGTATTCTTTTACAATGTTTTCTAAATCAGGAACAACAATTCTGATAATGCCATTTGGCTTCAAAACACGAAAACATTCGCTAATAAAATCAGGGGCTTTTTCTTTCGGAAAATGTTCTAATACTTGTGAATGATAAACAACATCAAATTGATTATTAGGCAGCGGTATTCCTTTAAGGAAATTATAGGCCATCACATACGAACTATTAGAAATCATATCTACATTAACCCATTCTTTATGGAACTTATTTCCACATCCCACATTCAGATAGTCTAACTTGGTCATATTTTCGTTTAGGTTTTTTATGGTAACAGCAAAAGCCAGTTTGAATTAACATTCAATAGCTGCTTAAATCAAGATAATTTTATCTTTTTTTACTAGCAATAAACAAAAAATAATGTGAGAACTTTGGATAATCATCCATGCCCTTTGTTTTTTGTATGTAGAGTTTTTAATAGTTTTATGCAATTTTGGTTTTGCTGGGTTTGTATGCACAGCGGTAATGTTTTTACTAATTTTTTAATTGTGCAATTAACGGGGCAATATCATTTTGCCAAATATGGGGAGTAATCTCACCAATGTGTTTAAAACGAATAATGCCTTTTTTATCAATAACAAAAGTCTCAGGAGTGGCATATACACCCAATTCTAAGCCTAATTTTCCTTGTTTATCAAAGATAATAAAATCAAAAGGATTGCCCAGTGTTTGTAAAAAATGGCTGCCCGCTTTTTTGCTATCTTTATAATTAATACCCAATATTTGCACCCAGTTGTCTTTTGCAATGTTATTAAGCATTTCATGCTCGGCTCTACAAGTTACACACCAAGACGCCCAAACATTGACTAAGGATATTTTGTTGTTTAAATGGTTTTGAACTGGGTATTTTTCACCTGTATAAAAATCCTCCACGAGCAAATTTGGAAAAGGTTTGCCGATCAAAGGTGAGGGTAATTTTTCCCGATCAAGGTCTAAACCGATATATAAAAACCCCGCCAACACAATAAATAATACCAATGGCAAAAATTTATTCATTTGCTCGCTTAAGTGCATCGGCCACCTCAGGCGGCATATAGTTTTCATCATGTTTTGCTAAGACTTGTGTTGCTATAAATGTTTTATCTATCAATGATCCGGTGATGATAACGCCCTGCCCTTCTTTAAATAGATCTGGCAAGATGCCCTCGTATTTAACGCCAAAAGTATTGACATAATCCGTAACTTGGAAATTAACTTTTAGATTGTTACGCCAAACGCTGTCTTTAACCACCATACCACCGAGGCGGAAACTCTTACCAATCGGGGCTTTTCCTGCAACCACATCGGTTGGTGAAAAAAAATATAATAAGTTTTCATTAAATGCCCGAAGCCCAAAATAACCCGCCAAAGAAACACCCGCTACCAGCAAAGCCACCAATACCATTCTATTTTGTCTTTTCGTCATTTTGCCTCCCGAAGATATTTATTACGCAGTTGTTTTTGAATTGTTTTATGAATAAAAGTGGTGCGAATAAATAAAAACCCAACCACTCCAAAGGCTGTTAAATAAGAAAACCAAATATAAAACGCATATTTACCAAATGGCAAAAAATCAAAGACATCAACCCAAGTCATTTTTCATCTCCCATAATCACCGCTTTAACCCAGCGTGTATTTTGTTCTCTAAATAAAATTTCGTCCCGAGCACGCAGCAAAATTAATGTCGCATATAAAAATTTAAATGCCGTAGCCATCAACAGTAGGGCAAAAAGCATATCGCTGTCTTGAATGGCTACTTTATTGATACCCAAAGAAACACCTTGATGCAAAGTATTCCACCACTGGACTGAATAATGGATAATTGGCAAATTAACCAAACCTATAATTGCCAACACAGACGATGCTTTAGCGGCAGTTTTGGGGTTATCAAAAGCGTTATTTAACGCCATATACGCCAAATATAAAAACAATAAAATTAACTCGGAAGTTAGCCGTGCATCCCACACCCACCATGCCCCCCACATTGGCTTACCCCAAACTGCACCAGTAATCAACGCTAAAAAAGTAAATGCCGCACCAATAGGAGCAGAGACTTTAGCAACCACATTCGCTAGTTTAATTTGCCAAATTAACCCAATTCCACTTGCTATTGCCATGATTAAATAAACCAACATACTCATCCATGCCGCTGGTACATGAATAAACATAATCCGATAACTCTCACCTTGTTGGTAATCAATAGGTGCTACCATCAAGCCCCAATACAATCCCAGTAAGGTCAAAATAATAAAAGGAGACAAAAACCAAGGGATGATTTTCTCACTGATTTGATAAAAATTTTGTGGCGAGGCAAATGCCTGAATCCATTTCCACATAACTGATTTGCGATTTACAACAATAAATAAATCATTTTAATGATTTTTGCACAATGTTATTGCGTAAATACTTTGGTAAAGGTAATTTATTATTAAAAGTATTATTTTTTCGCAGATATAGCTCAATCAAATTTTGTGCTTGCGGATAAAAATCCGCCTTAAATTTACTGACCTTTGTTTGTTTCAACAGCTCGCTTTGATAAACACCCCAACCCGTCCCTACGCCAATAAAATCAGCACTCAATTTAGTCACTGCATTTGGCTTTTTTAAAACCTCACTTTGCAATTTAGCATTTTCATACACACCCCAATATACCTCACCCATACGCGCATCAAGTGCTACGGCAATTTTTTGAGTGTTGTATTTTTTAGCCGCACCAAAACCAATGACTTCTAAAGTTGAAAACCCCAAAGTAGGAATGGCAGATGCCAGAGATAAACCTTGTGCCACAGCCACACACATTCTCACTCCAGTAAATGTCCCAGGACCTCGAGTATAAATAATGCCATCTAACTCTGAGACACCGATTCCGACTTTGGCAAACACCTCATCACACAAAGGCAAAATCAACCCAGATTTTTTATCAACATCTTTTACAAAACGACTGATTTTAACGCCACCAGCAGACAAACTCACTGAGCAAACTTCGGTGCAAGTGTCAATTGCCAATAAATTCATCTACCTATTCTAAACGCCTTGCATAATGATAAATAATCAAAAAAGTCTCATTCTATAATTTTTTTGTATTTATTATACAAACTCAAAACCAACTGCTGGCGTTTTATAAATCTTTTCGGGTGTTTAACCGGGTGATAAAATGAAGGACCTTTGACCAACGCTACCAACGCTGCCATTTCCGCTAACGATAACGCATCAATCGGTTTTTGGAAATAAAATTGTGCAGCGTTGGCAAATCCATAAATTATAGTATTTCCTTGTTGTCCTAAATATACGGTATTCATGTAGCGACTCAAAATAAATTCTTTGTCAAACGAATATTCTAATAGTAATGCCATTAACGCTTCATTGATTTTACGCGTTATGGTTTTTTCTCTGCCTAACAAAGTATTTTTAATCAACTGTTGGGTCAATGTGCTTGCCCCTCTGATAGGCTTATCAAAAAATAAATAGTTACGCAATACTTTGATAATTTCCTTAAAATCCACTCCTGAATGCTCAAAAAACGATTGATCTTCTACCAACAAAAGCATGTTAATCAATGCCGATGGGTGTTGATGCAGGTGTAGTTTTGTGTTAGTTTCTGCAAATGGCTTTGAAAATTCATCCTTAATCGTATTATGTAAATGATTGACATATATTGCAAAAATTACAATGCTGAGTGCAATCAAACCTAGCAACCATTTAATAAAGGTTGGTTTTGTTGTCAAAACAAATGCCGATAAATAAAGCACGATTTTAACAAAAAAAACTTTTTTATGCCATCAATACTAAATTATAGTATAAAATGCTGACTTCCTTGCTTGATCATAGTTTGTGGCAAGCTGAGCTAAACCATAAGGAGAATTAAATGCGACATTATGAGATTACCCTCATTGTGCATCCCGACCAATCAGACCAAGTTGGCACAATGATAGAAAAATACAAAGAGATGATTACTACTGACGGGGGTAACATTCATCGTGAAGAAGACTGGGGGCGCAAACATCTAGCTTATCCAATCAAAAAAATCTACAAAGCACATTATCTAATGATAAATATTGAATGTAGTCAAAAAACCCTTGATAAACTTAATTATAATTTCCGTTTTAATGACGCAATTTTAAGAAATTTAGTTATCGCCCGCAAAGAGGCAATTACCCAGCCCTCAATTATGATGACGAATAAAAACAAAGATTAGGGAGATAACATGGCTAAACAAATAAAAAGAAAGCGTAAACCACAAATTAAAATCAATACTTTTTGTCGTTTTACTGCTGCAGGCGTTCAGGAAATTGACTATAAAGATGTTAATACCTTGTTAAAAAACATTGAAGAAAGTGGAAAAATTACCCCATCAAGAGTAACTGGCACAAGTGCAAAATTTCAACGCCAACTTAGTACCGCAATCAAGCGCGCTAGATTTTTAGCCTTGATTCCTTACACCGATAAACATAAAAAATAGAGATCAAATTATGCAAGTAATTTTATTAGAAAAAATTCAAAAACTGGGTGATTTAGGTGATTTAGCCAATGTTAAATCTGGCTATGCGCGTAATTTTCTCATTCCACAAGGCAAGGTAAAACCAGCCACAGCGGCTAATAAAGCCGAATTTGAAACCATCAGAGCAGAATTAGAGACCAAACAAGCCATCACCTTAAAAACAGCAGAAGAAAAAGCACAAGCCATGGCAGACTTAGTATGCACCATTCAAGCCAATGCAGGGGAGGGAGGAAAACTGTTTGGCTCTATCAATGCCGCTGACATTACAAAAAGTTTAGCAACCAGTGGCTTTGAGGTCGAAAAACGCGATATTAATATGCCTGAAGCCATCCGCTTTGTCGGCGAATATGAGGTAAGTGTTAGTTTATACACCGATATCATGATAAATATTAAAGTGGTTGTAGAAGCATCAAATAACGAAGAATAAAACAACACCAGTCTTTAACTGAGTTAAAATAAAGATTCTTTATTGATAGGTTTTTATTTCTCCAAAACAAGTTAATGGATCTCAAAAATGCTAAATTACCGCCACATTCGTTAGAATCAGAACAATCCGTTCTAGGTGGTTTGTTATTGCATAACGAAGCTTGGGAACAAGTGGCTGATATTTTGGTTGAGAACGATTTTTATAATCCTGCACACCAGCTTATTTTTAATGCCATCAACCGACTTTTAGAGCATGACAAACCTGCTGATATACTCACTGTTAAAGAGGCTCTAAAAAAAACTGAGGATGAAAAAACCATTGGTGGTTTTAATTATTTAGCACAAATTGCGCAAAATACACCCAGCATCTCCAATATCCATACCTACGCCAAGCATGTGCGCGAATTATCTGTTTATCGACAGTTAATTAAAATCAGCTATGAAATTGCCGACACTGCTTATCGCCCCAAAAATATTGAAATGCAAGAGTTGATTGATCTATCCGAGAGAAAAATATTTGAAATTGCTGAACAAGTAAGTCGTGGCAAACAAGATATGGTCAATGTTAAAGATATTATCAAAGATGTGGTCAGTCGCGTCCAAGAAATGCAAGAAAAGACTGGCATTACTGGATTAGAAACTGGTTTTACCCAGTTTGATAAAATCACCTCAGGCCTACAAAAAGGTGATCTAATTATCATCGCAGGACGCCCGTCAATGGGGAAAACCGCACTTTCTATGAATATTATTGAACATGTTGCCATTAGCAGTCCCACGCCTAAACCTGTGGCAGTATTTAGTTTAGAGATGCCCACCGAGCAATTAGTCCTGCGTATGATTTCTTCATTTGGTCATATTCATGGCTTAAAACTGCGCGATGGCTCAATGAGTGACACTGATTGGAACAGCTTTAACCATGCGGTTCGAGCCTTAGAAGAAAATGTAATTTTGGTTGACGAAACCCCGTCCATCACACCAACAGAAATTCGTGCAAAATGCCGCCGCCTAAAAAGAAAATACCCAGAATTAGCATTGGTAATGGTGGATTATTTACAACTAATGAC
Organism: Gammaproteobacteria bacterium Gsub; assembly: GCA_002007405.1. Taxonomy (GTDB): domain Bacteria; phylum Pseudomonadota; class Gammaproteobacteria; order PS1; family Pseudothioglobaceae; genus JAAOIF01. The sequence goes on along the minus strand of JYIN01000002.1, from coordinate 25,831 downwards.
TGTGCATGGCAAAAATGAAAACCGCGTGCAAGAAATCTCAGAAATATCACGCTCACTAAAGGCCCTTGCTAAAGAAATCAATGTGCCAATGATTGCCTTATCACAGCTCAATCGTGGTGTTGAATCACGCCCCAAAGCCAACAAAGGGCGGATGCCACAAATGGCTGATTTACGCGAATCAGGCTCAATTGAACAAGATGCTGATATTATCGGCTTTATCTACCGTGATGAACAATATCATGATGACGCTTATTCCGACCCTAATGAAATTGGCAAAGCCGATTTAAAAATTGCTAAACATAGAAACGGCGCAACCGGCAGCATCAAACTAACTTTTATCGGCGAGTATACTCGCTTTGAAGACTGGGCAAATGACGATCAATTCCAAGACTTGTCAGATGAAGAAATAAACGCCGCCTATCTCAACAACATGGATAATTTTGAACAAACGCCACTTTAAAATATCAAAATAATTTTTTACTGTGATGCTGAATTTTTTGGCTACAACAAGCCAGGTTTTTTGGTCAAAGCCTTTCCAACTAAAAACAGGCAAAGTTCATTAAAATTACACTTGAATAAAGACATATTTAAATAACAAATAAATAACAAACCAACCAATCACCTGTATATCATTGGTATCATTGATACTTGCGCCATTTATAGATTTTTTGTATTGTTTATTAGACCAATAGTTATTAGTTAGGTGTTAAAAAAAAATCATGATACATCGTTATTTTAAATTTTTAATATATACCTTAATCATTATATTTTTTACTTATGATTTATGGATTGACTATTCAAAATATGAATTAGGTCTGCACTTTTTTTTAGAGTTATTGCTTATAGTGCTAGCTATTTATTTATTAATTCATCAGTTTTATGAAATTGATAAGACTAGGTTAGAATTGCGAACAGCCACAAAAACTGTAGAAAATTTACAAGGAAAAACAGTTGATTGTATCAATCAAACACTTAGCACATGGCAATTAACAAATGCAGAAAATGAAATCACTTGGCTAATCATTAAAGGCTTTTCATTTAAAGAAATTGCGCATATTCGCAAAGTATCAGAAAAAACTATTGCCCAGCAAGCAGCAGCTATTTATAAAAAATCAAATACACACAATCGTCATGAATTAATGAGTAATTTTTTAGATGATTTTATAAGTAAAAACTCCTAATAAACTTCAATATACATCTTTTGTAATGTTTTACCAATAGACATTTTTTAAATTTATCGTGATAATTTTCCTAAAATTTAACTAAGATTAGGAGGTGTATGATGAAAGTAAGTTTGTTGATGAGTTTATCATTTTTTATAGTTGGTTGTGGTGGCGGTGGCAATAGCAACCCAAGTAGCACCAACACAGGAAATTTTAATCTTGTTGGTTCGGTTCCAGGAACGCTGATAGAGGCTTTTGGTGAAAATGGCAGTTATTATAAAAGCACCTCAACTGATGATGGCACAGATCGCCATCCATTTTCAATTACTTTAAAGCAGGGTGTAGCTTATTATCTGTTTATGACAGTTAATGAAGACACGCTACAAAGTATTACCACACCAATAGAATTTATTGTTAATGGCGTGAATAGTTATAGATTTACTGCCAATACTGACATAATGATAGATTTAGGGCATCTGAATTTATATACAACCCGTGATGATGCTGGCGGTAATGACGCCGATAATGATGGTGTGCTTGATTTACATCATCCAGTTATCGTATTATCTGGGCTAAATCTTTTGTCCACACCAACTGCTACTACAACTTGGGATCATGATAATGATGGTATTCATAACAGATATGATAATGACTATTCAGGCAACAACGATGATGATGGTGATGGTGTGCTTAACCCTGTTGATGTAAACCCAAATAATGATGAAAGTGATGATAATAATTTTCCGTTTTATTTAGACAGAAATAATAATGGTTATTTAGATGAGGATAGAGACCGTGATTCTTATTATGACGATGACGATGACCGCGATGGTTACCATGACGATGACCACGACCGCGATGGTTACCATGACGATGACCACAACCGCGATGGTGTTAGTGATAGTAATGGTTCTTATGCTGAGGTTGAAGGAATAATTACAGCAATAAATGGCTCTTTAATAACTATGAATGTTATCAGAAGAGAGTACACCTCATCATTGCCGTTAGGTACTCTTGTTGTTGATGCGACAAGAGCTTATTTTGAACATACTAGTTTAGCATTTCTTAGGGTTGGACATTATATTGAAGTTGAGGGTGTTTATAATGCTACCACACGACGATTAGTTGCTTATGAAATAGAAAGGGAATAACACACATAAAAGATAAAGAGACATAAACATTAATTATTTAAAGTCACCTAACAAAACACTCCAGCGGACGGCTAACCGCCGTCGCTGAGTTTGATCGTTATTTACTAATTAGCGAAAATAGGAAAATTATTACCTTTCACGGGCAGATAGTTTTGCTTGTCATAGCCATAATCTTGGTGTCCAAATTTATGGTAATAATTTAATAAACCCTCTTTATACCAATCACTTTTAATTTTGTCCTGAGGATTAAAATAGACTGGGTCATCAGCCCAATTATTCATCTCTTTTATCGGCTCAAAAGTTGGATTAATTTGAGAATTAGAATTCCATGGCATCCAAATTTTAACTAAATTATCATCATTATGGCGACTTTTATCCCAAGGCATCCAAGGGGAAGCACTGGCTATATTAGTGGTAAATACAATGATATTAAACAAATACCTTACCATTATTATTTTTTTATTTTTTCTCAGTTGGTAAAAAGATGAAAAAACAGATTAACTCTTTGTTTCATCAAATATTTAATGGGTGGGTTATGTTTATTGTAATACATTTTTACATAAAACAAAAAAAAGAGGTGCTTTCACACCCCTTTTATTGATTTCAAATACAGATAAAACTTATTGACGGTTATTATCTTCTGTTCTATTTGAAGCCTTTGCATCCGAATAGCCTTTGGCATAAGCATCGGCTTGACCTCTTGTATAACCATCGGCTTGACCTTTAGCATAAGCATCGGCTCTGCCTTTAGCATAAGCATCGGCTTGACCTTTAGCATAAGCATCGGCTTGACCTTTGGCATAAGCATCGGCTGCACCAGAAATCTTGCTGTCAGTGGTATTTTTGGTGTTAAAGTTAAAACCAAAATCGGTGTCATTCATCCAATCTTGATTACCTCTAAATGGACCCCAGTTAGAACCACTGTCAAATGGACCCCAGTTAGAACCGCTGTTGAATGGTCCCCAATTAGAGCCACTGTCAAATGGACCCCAGTTAGAACCGCTGTTGAATGGTCCCCAATTAGAGCCGCCATCAAAAGGACCCCAGTTGTTATGATAGGCGTTATTGCCCCAACGATTGTTGCCCCAGCCATTATTGTTATTCCAAAAAGCTGACGCTGATGTTGCTGCGATTACAGTAGCGACTGCTATTGTTTTTGTTAATGTTTTCATAGTTATTCTCCGTTTATATAAAAAAAAATAATGCTCCACACTCAAGTTGTAATTATAAACAATTTACAGAATTTATACAATCCCAATAAAAGTTTTTTTTAATTAGTCGCTTTAGTTGAAGCAGTATTGCTTTTAGCCATTGCATCTGCATAACCTTTAGCATAAGCATCTGCTTGTGCTTTAGCAAAACCATCCGCTTGACCTTTGGCATAAGCATCCGCTTGACCTTTGGCGTAAGCATCCGCTTGACCTTTGGCATAAGCATCAGCAGACCCTTTAGCGTTAGCATCGGCTACGCCAGATAGTTTATTATCAGTGGTATTCTTAGTGTTAAACTTAAGACCAAAGTCTGTATCATTTAACCAGTTGTTACCACCTTTAAAAGGTCCCCAGTTAGAAGCACCATTAAAAGGGCCAGCATTAGAGCCGCCATTAAAAGGACCCCAGTTTGAACCACTGTTAAAAGGACCCCAGTTTGAACCACTGTTAAAAGGACCCCAGTTTGAACCACTGTTAAAAGGACCGTAGTTAGAATTACCATCAAATGGTCCCCAATTATTGTTATCGTTGTTAAAAAAACCAGCCGAAGCTGAGGTGATAGCTATTAAAGTAGCAATAGCGATAATTTTTTTCATGTTATTCTCCTTGGTTGATTATTTTTATCCAACATTCCTCTAATGAGAATGCTTGGTATCAGACTAAATTATCCTGATTGGTATATTATACAATAATAATATTATAATTCAATAATATTTTAATATAATTTAAAAAATTATGTAAAAATTCTAAGATATCCTTTGTTACAAAGGTGTAGTAACTTATATTTTTTTAAAAAAAAGAGACTTTTTTGTATAATTATGCAAAAATATCAAAAAATATTTATGATAAATTCACCTAAAAATTTCTATAATCTCTAGAATCATTGTTATTTGGAGCGAATAAACGCAATCATTGCATCACCAAATTCGGAACATGAAAGTAATTTTGCCCCCGTCATTAAACGCTCAAAGTCATAAGTTACAGTTTTGTTTTGAATCACCGCTGACATTGCCTCAAGCACCCTATCTGCCGCCTCAATCCAACCTATATGTCTTAACATCATCTCAACAGAAAGAATCATTGAGCCTGGATTTACCTTATTAAGCCCCGCATATTTTGGCGCAGTACCGTGGGTAGCTTCAAACACGGCTATAGTATCTGAGAGATTTGCGCCCGGTGCAATACCAATACCACCAACTTGTGCTGCTAAAGCATCTGAAATATAATCGCCATTTAAATTAAGCGTAGCAATCACGCTGTATTCTTCAGGACGCAACAAAATCTGCTGCAAAAAAGCATCAGCAATAACATCTTTTATGGTAATCATATTACCAGTTTTAGGGTTTTTAAATTCACACCAAGGACCCTCACCAAGCGTTTTAGCACCAAATTTGTCATGTGCAAATTGATACCCCCAGTCTCTAAACCCCCCTTCAGTAAATTTCATAATATTACCTTTATGTACTAAAGTTACCGAGTTTTTATCGTTGTCAATTGCATATTGAATCGCACTACGCACTAAACGCTCGGTACCTTCTTTAGATACGGGTTTGATACCAATGCTTGAAGTGTTGGGAAAACGAATCTTAGTTTCGCACATTTCATTTTGTAAAAAATCAATAACTTTTTTCGCTGCATCGCTACCTGCTTGATATTCAATACCTGCATAAATATCCTCAGAATTTTCTCTAAAAATCACCATGTCTATTTTTTCTGGCATTTTAACTGGAGTCGGGGTGCCGCTAAAATAACGCACTGGGCGTTGACAAATAAATAAATCCAGCTGTTGGCGAATGGCAACATTTAAAGAACGCATACCGCCCCCTACTGGCGTGGTCAGCGGTCCTTTAATAGCGATTACAAAATCTTGAATGGCGTCTAAAGTTTCTTGCGGTAAGTATTCAGCATATAAAACATTTGCCTTTTCGCCAGCATAAATTTCCATCCATTGAATGGTTTTTTTGCCATTGTAAGTTTTTTCAACTGCCGCATCAATGACTTTTTTCATCACTGGGGAAATATCTACGCCGATGCCGTCACCCTCAATATAGGCAATAATTGGGTTGTTTGGTACTTGAATTACGCCATTTTTAAAATGAATTTTTTCGCCGTTTCTTGGCACTTGAATATGTTTATAGTGCATAATTTTATCTCAAATTTCAAAATTCACCATTTTAGCACTTTCAAAATTTTTGATAAATTTTCTAAAGAAAATATTGATATGCCTTATTTGCGGTTTCATTTTGATAAAAATAACCTAATTCTTTAAAATTACGCTCTAATTGCCCTACATTTTTGGCTTGCAAACCAATCAATACACGACCAAAATCCGCACCATGATTACGATAATGAAATAGGGAAATATTCCAATGAGTGCCTATTTTATTTAAAAAATTAAGCAAAGCTCCTGGTCGCTCAGGAAATTCAAACCGATACAACACTTCATTATCAACTTCACAACGACCGCCCACCATGTAGCGAATATGGGTTTTAGCAATAGAATTATCGCTCATATCCAACACCTCAAATGATTGGGATAGTTTGTCTAACAAAATCTGTTTTTCACGCAAACCCTCATTCAGCGCTATACCAACAAAAATATGCGCCTTTGGGCTAGCAGCATAACGATAGTTAAATTCGGTAATTGCATGATTATCTAACATTTGACAAAATTTTAAAAAACTACCTGGTTTTTCATCAATGGTTACCGCGATAATGGCTTCATTATGCTCACCTAAATCCGCCCGCTCAGCAATGTAGCGCAGACGATTAAAATTCACATTAGCGCCACTTAAAATACTCACAATATTTTTATTTTTAATCTTATGCTCGGCAATATAATTTTTCACCGCAGCCACTGACAAAGCACCAGATGGCTCTACAATAGAACGCGTTTGATCATAAATGTCTTTAATCGCTGCACAAATTTCATCATTAGTTACCAAAACACTATCATCAATTAACTGTGACGCTAAACGAAAACTTTCATGGCCTATTTTTTGCACTGCCACGCCATCGGCAAATAAGCCTACTTGTTCTAACATAATATGCTTTTTTGTAGATAAAGATTGTGCTAATGCCGCTGATTCACTTGGTTCAACAGCAATAATTTTAATCTCAGGGTAATAAGATTTAGTATAAGAGGCGATTCCAGAAATTAGCCCGCCACCACCAACTGGAATAAAGATATAGTCAATATTATCAAGTTGTGCTAACAATTCAATTGCAATTGTGCCCTGCCCTGCAATCACATCAACATCATCAAAAGCATGAATAAAAACACGCCCTGTGCGTAAAGATTCCTGTTGTGCAAATTGGTAAGATTGATCATAATTATCACCATGAAAAACAATTGTTGCACCAAACTCTGTTACGGCATCAATTTTAATCTTTGGGGTAGTTTTTGGCATTACAATCATAGCGGATATGCCCAATTTTTGGGCAGACAACGCCACACCTTGTCCATGGTTACCCGCAGACGAAGTAATCACGCCATTATCTAATTGTTGTTGGGAGAGTTGGCGCATTTTATGATATGCACCGCGTAATTTAAAAGAATGCACGGGTGTGGTGTCTTCACGCTTAAAATAAATTTTATTATCTAAACGCCTGCTTAATTGGCTACCGAATTGCAACGGGGTTGCATCCATCACCTCGCGAATAAAATCAAGATGAATGCGTTTAACTATGTTTTGCATGTAATTCTCTTAAATAATCAACATTTACATAAGTGTTAGTAGTTGCATCACCAGCAGTCATAACAAATGGAGCGCCCTCTTCACCCAAATTATCCAAAATTACCATGGCATTATCAAATTGATGTGATTTAGTATATTCATTTATCGTAATCAGAGTTTTTAAATTAGCACTAGTTGCGGCAACAAGTCCGTTGTGTGAATCCTCAAAAGCGATACAGGAATCTGCATCTAAATTCATTTTATCCAACACAAAATGATAAATATCTGCTGCTGGCTTAAGTTTGGGAACAATATTACCAGCACCAATAACCTCAAACCAGCCCAGCGCTTCTCGACCCAAAGTATTGGCAATCAAAACATCAACATTTTCAGGCGTGGTTGTGGTAGCAATTGCCAATCGCAAACCTGCAGCGCGTGCTTCATTAAACAAACGGCTAACACCAACTCGCAAAGGCACGGCGCCCTCATTTATAAGCCGAGTGTAAATTTTGGTTTTAAGTGCATGAATTGAAGCAACAAAATTATCTAAATCAGAATGGTAAAATTCAGGTCGGTATTTTTTCAAATAATATTTAATGCGTAATTGACCCCCAGTAATGTTAAGTAATTCACCATATAAGTAATTTGACCAAACCCAATCTAATCCTAATTCTGCAAACGCTAAATTAAAGGCTACCAAGTGCCCATCTCGTTCAGTATTCGCCAATGTTCCATCAACATCAAAAATAAGTGCTTTTAATGACATAAATAAATTTATAATGCAAAATTGAAAAAAATAAATTGCTATTTTAAGATAGTTTTGGTAAAAAGATTGTTTTTTATTAACTATACCGTATTATGTTGGAACCTAATTTTGAAAATATTCCCCCTTATCAACCTACTAAAAGTGAAGAATTTATGGGCCCTAAGCAAGTTGAGCATTTTAAAATCAAATTAAACGCTTGGAAAGACCAACTCATCAGTGATGCTGAATCTACCATTGACCATATTCAACAAGACTCTACACAAGTCGCTGATGTCAATGACCGTGCAACACTTGAAGAAGAATTTGCATTAGAATTGCGAACCCGAGACCGAGAAAGAAAACTCATTAGCAAAATTGAAAAAACCTTACATGCTATTGAGTTAGGGGATTATGGTTATTGCAAAACCTGTGGCGCAGAAATCTCTATAGTTCGCCTAGAAGCCCGTCCCACTGCAGATGAGTGTATTGATTGTAAAACCATTGCTGAGAAAAAAGAAGTTTAAAAATCTCAGCACCCTAAAGTTGGTTAAAAATGCTGATAACCGTTGTGGTTGATAAGTTTTTTATCTACTTTTAAACCTTTTTCTCGGGTGATGATACCAATCTGGGAAACACCTTTAATATCTGCAACAGCAGCACTTGGTGCGGTAAAGCAAAGTTCATAATCATCACCGCCGTATAGAGCATCAGCCAAATCAGCCCCCGCAAAAATTGGTAATTTAGCACTACTAATCTCAGCGCCAAGTTTTGAGGCATCTAAAATATGTGATAAATCCTGCGCCAAACCATCAGAAATATCAATACAAGCATGGGCAAAATGGTTAATTTTTAAACCCAGATCAATTCTTGGCAAGGGGCGATTAAATTTTTTTAACGCTGCAGTATTTGGTGTTTGATTTTGCTTTAACTGCCTAAATGCCAGCGCAGCCCCACCCAAACACCCAGAGACAAAAATGCCATCACCTATTTTCGCTGATGAACGCAACAGCGCTTTACCCATTGCCACCTCACCGATTACACTGATGCTAATACTCAGCGCCCCACGGGTGGTATCGCCACCAATCAACCTAATATTATAACTATCGGCTAATTGCTTAAGCGAGGTAGAAAATCTATCCAACCATACTTTGTCAAGCGCGGGCAATGTCAATGCTAGGGTAAAATACCGAGCCATAGCACCCATCGCTGCCAAATCACTCAAACTAACCGCCAAAGATTTATAGGCAATATCCTCAGCACTGGTATTTTCGGGAAAATGCACCCCCTCAACTAAAGTATCAACACTGGTAACAATTTGAGTATTAGGTTTGGTATCAATAATCGCACAATCATCGCCCACACCCAAACTCAGTGATTGTGCCTTAGATTGCCAATCAAAGTAGGTTTTAATTAACGCAAATTCATCCACAAATTACATATAAGCGTTTTCTTTTTGTGAGTGATCGGTTGCATCTAACACCGCTCTAATTTCAGGAAAAAGTGATTTTAGTTGCGCCTCAACACCATTTTTTAAAGTTACTTTGACCGAAGAACAACCCTGACAACCGCCACCAAAATTAAGTACCACATCGCTCTCATCGGTAATTTCAACCAATTCAACAAAACCTCCATGAGTGGCAAGTTGTGGATTGACCTCTGCAGCGATAATGTATTTAATTTTTTCCGCAAGTGGGGCTTCATCTTTTGGTGCTTCGCCTTTTGCATTGGGTGCGGTAATGGTGAGTTTTTTGCTTGATCCTTGTGCCTTTAATGCCACTTCAGAATCTTTTAAATACTCAAAATTTAACTCATCAATATAAGCATTAAAACCTTGATATTCAAATTTTTGATAGGTTTTTGCCAAGTCTTTGGCATAACAAAAATTAAAAGTAATAGCAGCAGTCGGAGTGCCTGCTTTTTCCACATCAACCTTTAGCCCTAAATCTTCTTCATTTTGTTGGGCAAATAAATCAGCCACATACGCCTGTGCTTCATCTGTAATAACAAACATACTACCTCCTAAAAACGATATTATCAATCAATCTATTTTTACCCAAAAACACTGCACATAATATCGCAATTTTACTGCTATTATCATCAATTTCACTAAGGGTATCAGCGTCCAACACTTGCAAATAATCCAACTTAAAATGATGCTGTAATTGCCCAATAGCCGATTGTTTATCTAATTCATCCCGCAACAGCTGGGATAGAGTTTTATATAATTGTGGGGCAAGCATGCGCTCGCTGGCATTTAAATATTGGTTGCGCGTGCTGATTGCCAAGCCATCATTTTCGCGCACAACTGCTACGCTAATAATTTCAACACCTTGGGTAAATTTTTGAATAATTTTAAGTTGCTGGTAATCTTTTTGCCCAAACACTGCCACATCAGGTGCTACAATCTCAAACAATCTTTGCACCACTTGTAGTACTCCGTAAAAAAAATGCGGGCGTGTTCTACCACATAAAATCTCAAATAAATAAGTATTTTTTTGGTATTTTTTTTTAAATTTAGCTTGATTAAGGCTCTCATTACTGGGATAAATTTCCCCAGCATCTGGAATAAAAGCAATATCCACTTTGAGCGCTTCTAACGCTGCCAAATCAGCCTGAATAGAGCGTGGATAAGTGTCAAAATCTTCATGTGCAGCAAACTGCATGGGATTGACAAAAATACTCACCACCACCCTATCGGCTTTTTTTTGAGCCGCTTCAACCAAAGCCAAATGTGCACGGTGCAAACCACCCATTGTTGGCACCAAAGCAATGATTTGATTCTTACTGCGCCAATCCATTAAAGTTGTTTTAAGAGGATAAATATGACTAAATATTTGCATCAATAAAAAACTTAATAACTGTGTTTATTGGTTGGAAATGATTTATTTTTCACTGCTTGAATAAAAGCCTTAACTGCACTTTGAATATCATCATTATCCAGCAGAAAATTTTTGACAAATTTTGGTGTATGTCCAGTAATACCAAGCATGTCGTAACTGACTAAAACTTGCCCGTCACAACTCGCCCCCGCACCAATGCCGATGGTAGGAATGCGTAAAATTTGTGATATTTTTTTACCCAGTGTAGCAGGAATACATTCAAGCACTATGGCATCAACCCCCCAAGTTTCTAACATTTTGGCATCATCTATAATTTTTTGCGCTGTATCTTTATCTCGACCTTGTACTTTATAGTCACTCGGACAGCGTATTGATTGTGGCTCTAAACCTAGGTGCCCACAAACTGAAATATGATTGTGTTGCAAAATTTTAAACGAATCCTCATGCTCACGCCCACCCTCAAACTTTACCATGTGTGCGCCTGCTTGTATTAAACGCTGGGCATTTTTAAGAGTTTGCTCGGGGGTAGTGTAACTTTGAAACGGCATATCAGCAATTAAAATCACATTTTGCACACCTTTTGCCACCGCTTTTGTGTGATAGAGCATATCATTCATACTCACACCCAGCGTATTTTCCCCACCTTGAATCACATTCCCAAGTGAATCCCCCACTAAAATAATATCCACACCACAAATATCAAAAATTCTGGCAAATGAAGCGTCATAAACGCTTAGACAGGTGATTTTTTCACCTCTTTCTTTAAATGCTTTAAGGTTCATATTTTCCTCAGCTCAATATCACCCAGTTTGGCAATTAAATCTTGAATTGGACCCAATACAGGCACTTTTAAATCCGCTTCTAATTCTGCTAACGGCACCAATACAAATGCCCTGTTCATCATTTGCGGATGGGGGATAACCAATTTTTTTGAGGCAATCACCTGCACCCCATATAAAATAATATCCAAATCAATGGTTCTTGCGCCCCATTTCTTCTCGCGTACGCGACCTTGTTGAGTTTCAATATTTTGGCATACATATAAAAGTTCCAATGCCGTTAAATGGGTATTGATTTGACATACTACATTGATATAATCTGGCTGTTTTGAACCATCAATCGGCTTTGATTGATACAAACTAGAAAGCCCAACAACTTCAATATCTTTAGCGCTATTAAGGGCAATCAACGCCTGTTTGATTTGTTGTTTTGGCTGATTAAGGTTTGATCCCAGCCCAATATAGGCTAACAATGGATTAAAGTCCCCAGCCTCTCACCACTACCGAGCCTAGATAAAATATTAATCTCCTTACCTGAGGCAATGATGGTATTAGTGTTTGATTTTGACGCTGTTTTAGCTGCCAATACTTTGGTATACATGCCGCCAGAACCTAAAGATCCGGCCGTTCTACTGGCAACTTTTTCCAATGTCTTAGCATTCACATGAATTTTATCAATTAATTTCGCCTGTTTGTTTTTTCGCGGGTCAGTGTTATAAACACCGCCTTGGTCGGTGAGAATTACCAGTTGATCTGCATTTGCCAAATTAGTTACCAAAGCTGCCAAAGTATCATTATCACCAAAACTAATCTCTTCGGTGGCAACCGTATCATTCTCATTGACAATAGGCACAATACCAAGTGTTAATAAACTGTTTAAAGTTGCAGAAACATTATTGCTTTGAGTAATATTGATAAAATCATCATGCACCAACAATATTTGCGCAGTGTGCATATTATGCTGAGCAAATAAGGATTCGTAAGTTTGAACAAGCCCCATTTGTCCGACTGCCGCCGCAGCTTGTAATTGGTGAATATCGTCTGGGCGTGTATTCCAACCAAGCCGCCTCATGCCCTCAGCAATCGCACCAGAAGAAACCAAAATCACCTCAATATCCCGCTGGGCAAGCACCACAATTTGCTCCACCCACGAAGCAATCGCGGCTTTATCTAAACCTTTGCCATTATTGGTTAAAAGTGCTGAACCAATTTTAATAACCCATCTTTGTTTAATCATCTATTGCTTTTGTTAATTGAAATAATCCATATACCAAATCCCCACAACCCAAACCATTCAGCGCACAGATATTAAATGCCTCACCCTGATAGTCAATATCAAGTAAAAATTGGCCAACTATTTTAGTTTTATCATCCGTTGTCAATAAGTCTATTTTATTAATCGCTAAAATTCTTGGTTTTTGAGCTAATTTTTGTCCGTATTTTGCCAGCTCATTTTCAATAATAAAATAATTCTCAGCTGGATTTGAGTGATCCACTGGCAGTATATCCACCACATGTAACAGCGCTTTGGCTCTAGACAAATGTTTTAAAAATTCAAACCCCAAACCCACACCATCACTAGCGCCTTTAATCAAACCTGGAATATCTGCCAGCACAATATGCGCATCATTTAACGACACCGTGCCAAGCGATGGGTGCAAGGTAGTAAAAGGATAATCAGCCACTTTTGGGCGGGCGTTGGACAGTTGTCGAATTAAGCTAGATTTACCTGCATTTGGCATACCTAACAGACCAATATCTGCCATAATGCTCATTTCAAGCCCAATTTCACGCGCCTCGCCAAGTGTCCCAGTTGTGGTTTGATTCGGGGTGCGATTAACACTAGATTTAAAACGCGCATTACCTAAACCATGGAAACCACCTTTAGCAACCAACAGTATTTGTCCATGTTGGGTGATTTCACCAATCAATTCATCGGTTTCCAAATCATACACCTTAACACCTAAAGGCATTTCAATGGTTAAATCTTTGGCTGATTTGCCGCGTTTATTTTGCCCAGCACCGGGCTGCCCATTTTTAGCTCTAAATAAGCGCTTAAAACGGAATTCACTCAAGGTATTTAGCCCTTCTTGACCACAAAAATACACATGCCCACCATCACCGCCATCACCGCCGTCGGGACCCCCATCAGGGATATATTTTTCTCGGCGAAAACTCAAACAACCTGCACCGCCACCGCCAGCCTCAATGCGAATTTTGGCAGAATCAACAAATTTCATATCTGGATTTTAAAACCGTTAAAATACAATTCAAACATTATACCATTGTCAAATGCAACGAACCTTATACAGCCTAATTGGATACCTACTTTTACCTATCATGGTGCTGCGTTTATTATTGAAAAGCTTAAAAACACCCGTTTATCGGCATAAAATTAAACAAAGATTGGGCTTTATCGGACAAATCTCAAGCCCTACTATTTGGGTGCATTGTGTTTCAGTAGGTGAGTTTAGAGCTGCCATAATACTGATTGACCAACTTGCAAAACACTATCCAAAATACCAAATTTTAATCACTACTACCACACCAACAGGAAATCAAGCGGTGCAAAATCATTATAAAAATAAATTTTTGCATTGCTATTTTCCCTTTGATTTGCCACTGATTGTTGAGCACTACATCAGCCAAATAAACCTAAAAATTTGCATTTTATTAGAAACAGAAATTTGGGCAAACCTAATTCACACATTATACAAAAAAAATATCCCAACCTTTTTAGTTAATGCGCGCCTGTCACAACGGTCATTTACAAAATACCAAAAATTTGCCCCCAAACTTACCCAACAAACCCTAAACAAACTCAGCTTAATTGCCACTCAAAACCATAATTCACTCAAGCATTTTATCGCCCTAGGTGCCAACAAAAATAAGGTCATAAATACTGGTAATATTAAATTTGATCAAAATATAAAAGTCAATAAAACCACCTCTAAAACCTTAAAAACCATGATTGGAAATCGTAAAGTAGTGGTTTTTGCCAGTACTCACCGAGATGAAGAAAAGCAAATTATCCGTGCCTATCTATCACAAAAACCTCGTATTGATGCTTTATTAGTAATCGTGCCAAGACATCCACAACGCTTTGGTGAGGTTTATAAACTCGCACAAAAACACGCTATCAATATCGAAAAACGCTCTACTAACAAAATTGTTAAAAACTGTACAATCTTATTGGGCGATTCAATGGGTGAAATGATGGCATATTTTGATATTGCCGACATTGTTTTTATGGGTGGTAGCCTGAGTAACAATGGTGGGCATAATGTATTGGAACCAGCGGCCTTATCAAAACCTATTTTATTCGGTGAAAATATGTTTAACTTCATCGAAATATCAAAAGATTTGCTCAATCACCAAGCTGCCATTCAGGTGGGGGGTGCGTCTGCATTATTTGCAGAAATATCCACCCTACTTAATAACAAACAAAAAGCGCAAACTTTAGGTAAAAATGCCAATCGCTATTTTCAATCAAAACAGGGTGCAGTCAATAGTTTAATCAAACAAATTGGAGTGTTCCTCTAATTCAGTCCCCTACTCCCAACTAAAAAATAATTTGAGTTACTCAGGCGGGCGGATTTTAACCTCAAAGGTGTCAGTGCCACCAGCATTGGTAGCAGTGATGGTGTGGATTGTGGCAGTGCCAGTGCCGGGAGTGTAAGTGCCATATAGGGCGCCACTACGGGTGTTAAATGAGGGGAAGTTGCCGCCTCTTAAAACTGGGCTGATGCTCCAACTATCAACAAAATCGCCATTATTAAGTGGGATTGCAACGGGGGGAATAGCGTTTAGATTATTTTCACTATCCACTGCTGGTTGGCTTAGGCTGATGATGGGTGGGTTGATTGCACTGTTCGCCCTATCATTGCGATACCAAGCGATCTTATCATCGTTTTGTGAGGCTGACAACACATCGTTATCCCCATCGCCGTCAAGGTCAATGGCAAATACTGAGCTAGCATCATTAGCATTAGTGGCAATCACACTATTAGTATTGGCGCTAAAGTCGCCACTGCCATCATTTTCATACCAAGCGATTTTATTATCCCTAAATGATGCAGATAGAACATCGTTATCCCCATCCCCGTCTAAATCAATGGCAAATACTGATTGAGCAAAACTAGCACCTGTGGTAATTACGCTATTAGCATTGGTGCTAAACCCACCACTGCCGTTGTTTTCATACCAAGCGATCTTATTATCAAATTGTGATGCAGATAACACATCATTATCACCGTCCCCATCAAGGTCAATAGCAAATACTGAGAAAGCACCATCAGCATTAGTGGTAATTACAGTATTGGTATTAGTACTAAACCCGCCACTGCCATCATTTTCATACCAAGCAATCTTATTGTCAATGTCAGATGCAGATAACACATCACTATCCCCATCACCGTCTAAGTCAATGGCAAATACTGAGCGAGCACTATCAGCATTGGTGGCAATCGCAGTGCGAGTGCTAAAATTGCCACTGCCATCATTTGCATACCAAGCGATTTTATCATCGTTAACTGATGCAGATAGGACATCACTATCCCCATCCCCATCTAAATCAATGGCAAATATTGAGATAGCACCATTAGCATTAGTGGCAATCACACTATTAGTATTGGTGCTAAACCCACCACTGCCATCATTTTCATACCAGGCGATCTTATTATCAAGAAATGATGCAGATAGGACATCACTATCCCCATCGCCGTCAAGGTCAATGGCAAATACCGATCTAGCACCACCAGCATTAGTGGTAATTGTGGTGCCAGTGCTAAACCCACCACTGCCATCATTTGCATACCAAGCGATTTTACTATCAAGAGATGATGCAGACAGCACATCGTTATCACCATCCCCGTCAAGGTCAATGGCAAATACTGAGTAAGCATCATCAGCATTAGTGGTAATCGTGGTAGCCACAAATTCAGGCTCAACACTAATACTAACTGTTGTGCTACCTGCACCATTGGTATTCGTGGCAGTGATAACATAGCTCAAATCAGTAATCTGAGTTGGAACACCAGAAATGGTGGCACTGCCAGTTGCAGTGCTAAGTGATAAACCTTGTGCAAGCTCTGGGTTAATTGTATAAGTGCTGGCTGGACCACCGCTGTTGGTAATAGTGATAGGCGAAATAGCAGTGCCTACAAGCACATTTTGCGTTGCGGGGCTGGCAGTAATGCTGGGCGCGGCAATCTCAACAGTGATATTTACACTATCAACAGCAGTAGCGCCATGGTTATCAGTAACGGTTATTTGGAAAGTTAGGGTCTCACCATTGTTATTTGCAGGGCTGGCATCAAAGGTTGTGGTGGCAGCATCTGCACTGGTTAGGGTAACGGTTGTGCCTCCGGTTTGTGTCCAGGCATAGGTGCTGATTGAGCCATCGGGGTCGTTGCTGCCTGAAGCATCTAAGGTAACGATTACATCAGCGGCAACGCTCTGGTCATCCCCAGCATTGGCAATAGGAGGGGCATTGACAACAACAGTTCTACTTGCCTGCGTTGTATTGCCTGCGGTATCACTAACACTGTAGATGACAGTGTAGGTGCCTGTAGTATTGGTTACTACACTATTAACAACAGTAACTCTGCTGGTTATACTGCCATCTACATTATCTGTTGCCACTGCCCCTGCATCATTATAGACTTCGCCAATATTTAGGGTGAGAGGGTTATCACCAAGTATGGTGATAATCGGTGGGGTGGTGTCTGCCTCAATGGTAACCCTAACCGTTGCCGAGTCTGTGGCGCCGTCATCATCGGTAACGATAACTTCAAAAGATAGAGTCTCGCCTGCGCTGCTACTAACAAAAGTTACTTGGGCAGTGTTTGTTGCTGATAAGGTAGCGGTTGTGCCTCCAGTTTGCGTCCAAGCAAAAGTGGCGATTGTGCCATCTGGGTCAGTGCTTTCTCCAGCATTGAGGGTAACGATTGCACCAGCGGCAACGCTCTGGTCATCCCCAGCGTTGGCAGTGGGGGGTTGATTAGGCACGATAATATTAACCCTAAGAGTATCGGTGCCACCAGCATTGATAGCAGTTATGGTATGAGTTGTGGTAGTGCCAGGACCAGGGGTGTAAGTGCCATATAAGGCGCCACTACGGGTGTTAAATGAGGGGAAGTTGCCGCCTCTTAAAACTGGGCTGATGCTCCAACTATCAATATAACCACCACTATTAAGTGGAGTTACCACTGGAGGTATAGAATTTAGATTGTTTGTGTTATCTGTTGCACTCAGTGGCAATCTAATACTTGGCGGGGCGATTGGAGTAAGGCGATTATTCTCATACCAAACAACCTCATTATCAGTAGCTGAGGCTAAAAGTGCATCGTTATCGCCATCACCATCCAAGTCAGCGGAAAATACTGAGGCAGCACCACTGGCATTGGCATCAATCGTGAATCTATCGGCAAAAGTGCCACTACCGTCATTTTCATACCAGGCAATAACACCACTCTCTCTTAAGGTTAAAAGTACATCGTTATCACCATCCGCGTCTAAGTCAATGGCAAATACTGAGCTGGCACCTTTGGCATTATTATCAATTATGGTACTATTGATAAAAGCACCGTCTCCATTATTTTCATACCAAATAATACTGTCATCATCTCTTAAAACTGAAAGCACATCGTTATCGCCATCCGCATCTAAGTCAATGGCAAATACTGAGGCAGCACCACCAGCATTGGCATCAATTATAGTGCTATTGGTAAAAGTACCACTGCCATTGTTTTCATACCAAATAATACTGCCGTCAACTGCTGAGGCTAAAAGCGCGTCATTATCGCCATCGCCATCAAGGTCAATGGCAAATACTGAGCTGGCACCTTTGGCATTATTATCAATTATGGTACTATTAATGAAAGCGCCATTGCCATCATTTTCATACCAAGCAATTGTATTATCAGTCGCTGAGGCAGATAATGCGTCATTATCGCCATCGCCATCAAGGTCAATGGCAAACACAGAATTCGCACCAAACGCATTGGTGGTAATAATAGTATTGGCATTAGTGGTAAAGGCACCACTGCCATCATTTTCATACCAAGCAATTGTATTATCAGTCGCTGAGGCAGAGAGGACATCATTATCACCATCACCGTCTAGATCAATGGCAAATACTGAACTGGCGCCACCAGCATTAGGGCTAATTGTAACACCATCAGCAAACTGTTCAATAACTGTGATACTAACTGTTGTAGTATCCTCACCTATGGTATTAATTCCAGTTATTGTGTAGTCAATTGTATCAGCTACAACAAGTGGAGTGCCCTCAATGACACCTGTTGCAGTGTTAAATTCCAGACCATTGGTAATATCTGGCTTAATTGAATAACTATCAACCGCACCGCCTGCAAGGTCATCAATTGTTATACGGACATCTGTCACGCCTGCAATTGCATTTAAACTACTAACGCTAGCAATGATTTCTGGTGTAGCAAGAGAATTTACAATAATATTAACCCTTGCTGTATCTGTTGAGCCGTCATCATCGCTAACCTCAACTTCAAAAACTAAGGTGCCACCACCCTCACCAATAAGGCTAGCAACAAAAGTTAGGGTCGCAACATTGGTATTATCAAAGGGGATAACTGTACCCAAGATTTGACGCCACTGATAATTGTTAATTATGCCATCGGCATCATCGCTGTCTGTGGCATCTAAGGTAACTATAGCGTTATAAGCAACACTTTGGTCGGCACCAGCATCGGCAGTCGGTGGCTGATTAGGCACTGCTTCAACAACAATATTAACCCTTGCTATGGCAGTGGCGCCGTCATCATCGCTGACCTCAACTTCAAAAACTAAAGTCTCACCTTTATCATCAGCAGGGCTAGCATTAAAAGTAGTTTGGGCAGTATTTGTAGATGACAAAGTTACTGCTGTACCCGCGATTTGAGTCCACACAAAGCTGGTGATTGTGCCGTCAGGGTCGCTACTGGCTGAGCTGTCTAGAGTAACAATTGCATTGGCGACAACAGTTTGCTCATCTCCTGCGTTGGCAATTGGGAGCACATTGGGTGGTACAATATCAATCCTAAAGGTGGCACTACCACCAGCGTTAGTGGCAGTTACGATATGTGTTGTTGGGGTGCCAATGCCGGGCACATAACCACCATACAGCGCACCGCTACGAGTATTAAACGAAGGCATAAGACCCCCAGTTAAAGGCGGGGCGACTGACCAGCTATCAACAAAGCCGCCAGCATTGGTTGGGGTTGCTACCGGTGGAATCGGATTTAGGTTGCCTTCAGAATTTAATGCGGTCTCAAAACTAATATTTGGTGGGGTGACTGGAGACGAGATATTATTTCTATACCAAGTAATTTTATTATTACTGATAGAAGCTGAGATCACATCGTTATCGCCATCATTATCAAGGTCAATAGCAAAAACAGACCTGACAAGTGCATCATCACTGCTAATGACAATCTTAGTAAACCCACCCACACCATCATTCTCATACCAAACAACCTCGTTATTAGAAGTTGAAGCTAAGAGTGCATCATTATCAAAATCACCGTCCATGTCAATGGCAAATACTGAGGCAGCACCAATGGCCATGGTATCAATCGTGGTGCCAGAATTAAAGACACCATTGCCGTCATTTTCATACCATGCAATTTTATTATCAATAGCCGAGGCTGAGAGGACATCGTTATCACCATCACCGTCTAGATCAATAGCAAATACTGATCGAGCACCCAACACATCTGTTGTAATCACACTATTATCATTGACAATAAAGACACCACTGCCATTATTTTCATACCATGCAACCTTATTATCAATAGCTGAGGCTGAGAGGACATCATTATCACCATCACCGTCTAGATCAATAGCAAATACTGAAGTGGCACCTTTGGCATTGACATCAATGGTATCTCTGGCAGTAAAGGTGCCACTGCCATCATTTTCATACCAAGCAATCCTATCGTCATTTTCTGAGGCTGAGAGGACATCATTATCACCATCACCGTCTAGATCAATAGCAAATACTGAAATAGCACCATTAGCATCTGTTGTAATGACAGTGTTGGTATTAGTGCTAAACCCACCACTGCCATCATTTTCATACCATGCAATTTTATTATCAGTTTGTGAAGCCGAGAGTGCATCATTATCACCATCACCGTCTAGATCAATAGCAAATACTGAGAAAGCACCATCAGCATCTGTTGTAATGACGGTGTTGGTATTAGTGCTAAACCCACCACTGCCATCATTTTCATACCATGCAATTTTATTATCCCTACTTGAAGCTGAGAGTATGTCATTGTCGCCATCACCATCAAGATCAATGGCAAATACTGAACGAGCGTTATCAGCATCTAGAGTTACTGTATTGGCACTAAACTCAACAACAGCAATATTAACACTTGCGGTATCTGTGCCTGTAGCATTAGTAGCAGTGATGGTGTAATCAAAGTTGCCTGTGGCAGTTAGGGTGCCTTCTATAGTGCCAGTTTCGGTGCTAAATGTTAAGCCGTTTGCAATGGCTGGATTAACGGCATAACTATTAACCGTGCCCCCAGTAGAGGTAATTGTAATTGGGTCGATGGCAATACCCACAATTGCAATAAGACTACTAGGATTGGCACTGATTCTGGGGAGCGCAATAACATCAACCCTAATCACCGCCTCATCAGTAGCGGTGGCACCATGGTTATCGGTAACGGTTATTTGGAAAGTTAGGGTCTCACCATTGTCATTTGCAGGGCTGGCATCAAAGGTTGTGGTGGCAGCATCTGCGCTGGTTAGGGTAACGGTTGTACCCCCAGTTTGCGTCCAAGCATAGGCGCTGATTGAACCATCGGAGTCGCTGCTGCCTGAACCGTCTAAGGTAACTATCGCATCAGCGGCAACGATTTGGTCATCCCCAGCGCTGGCAATGGGAGGAGCATTGACATAAATACCCACCGTTGCGGTATCTGTGCCACTGGCATTAGTGGCAGTGATGGTGTAGATAACAGTCGTAGCAGCAGCAAGCGGGGTGCCTTCGATAGTGCCAGTTGCGGTGCTAAATGCCAAGCCGTTTGCAATGGCTGGATTAACGGCATAATTATCAACCGCACCCCCAGTAGAGGTAATTGTAATCGGGGTGATGGCAACGCCTACAGTTACAATAAGGCTGTTAGGATTAACACTGATAATTGGACCCTCAATAACACCTGTGGTAATAGCCACCTCGTCACTTGCAACGCCACCACTATTATCAGTAACTGTAACCCTAAATACTAAAACTTCACCCAAATCTGAGGCCGGACTTGCATCAAAAGTGGGCAAGGCGAAGGTTGGGTTTGACAAATTTACCTCTTCACCTGCGATTTGCACCCATTGATAACTGACAATTGTGCCATCAGAGTCGTTGGCTGAGGCATTAAGTGTTACCAGTGCATTGGCACTAACAAATTGGTCTGGACCAGCACTTACAGTTGGAGGGATATTGGCTGGCAAAATATTAACAATAAGGCTATGGTTACCACCAGCATTGGTAGCAGTTATGGTGTGCGTTGTGGCAGTGCCAGTGCCTGGGATATAACTGCCATATAAGGCGCCACTACGGGTATTAAATGAAGGGAGAACGCCCCCTCTTAAAACTGGGCTAATTGACCAACTATCAACATAACCACCAGTATTGAGCGGAGTTGCAACGGGTGGAATAGTATTTAATATGTTTGCCGCATCTATTGCTACTAGGTTGATTCTAGGTGGGGTAATTGTTGCGTTGGTAATATTATTCCTATACCATGCAATTTGGCTAGACCCACTATATAGCACATCATTATCTCCATCATTATCAATATCAGTGGCAAATACTGTTTGTTGTCCGCCAGGAGCATTGCCAATTATGGTGCCACTGCTAAACCTACCATTGCCATCGTTTTCATACCAAATAACATTAGTGTCAATTGATGAAACTGATAACACATCGTTATCAAAGTCGCCATCAAGGTCAATGGCAAATACTGAGTTAGTATTGTTGGCAGCAACGGTAATTATGCTATTGGCATTAGCACTAAACCTGCCAGTGCCATCATTTTCATACCAGGTGACCCTATTAGAACTGGGTGAAGCTGATAGGACATCTATATCCGTATCGCCATCAAGGTCAATGGCAAATATTTCACCACCAATATTATTGCGCTCAATAATTGTACTATTAACGGTAAACTCGCCAGTGCCATTATTTTCATACCAGACAATCCTATCGTTTAAGGATGCTAACACATCATTATCACCATCGCCGTCAAGGTCAATGGCAAATACTGAGTGAGCACCACCAACACTTGTGGTAATCGTGGTGCCAGCACCAAAGTTGCCACTGCCGTCATTTTTATACCAAGCGATTTTATCACCAAAAAATGATGCAGATAACACATCATTATCACCGTCCCCATCTAAGTCAATGGCAAATACAGAATCAACAGAAGGGAAATCGTCATCAATTATATTGCGAGCATTGCTGTCGTTAAAAGCACCAGCGCCATCGTTTCGATACCAAAGAATATCTCCAAAAATAAATGAAGATGCCAACACATCATTATCACCATCACCATCAAGATCAGTGGCAAAGATATTATTTACAAAGTCATTGGAAATTGTAAGTGCTGCACTAAACTCACCCAATCCATTGTTTCTATACCAAGCAACGCCATCTGAACTTTCTGCAGCAGATAACACATCATCATCACCATCATTATCAAGATCAATAGCAAACACAGAATAAACATTATTAACATTGGTGGTAATCCTGGTAGCAGTAGCAAACTCTACCTCAACAACAATAGTAACGCTTGTGGTATCTATGCCCGCACTATTGCTGGCAGTTATAATATAGTTGAAACTGCCTGTGGCAGTTGAGATGCCTGAGATAGTGCCAGTTTCGGTGCTAAATGTTAAGCCTCCAGTAATTTCTGGGGTGATTGAATAACTCTCAACCACACCCCCTGATGAAGTAATCGTTATTTCATCAATAGGATTGTTTATGGCTTTTCTTTGGTTTGCAGGGCTTGCAGTAATGATAGGAGGATCGCCAGCGGTAGCAATAACAATATTAACGCGTGCAGTAGCAGTGGCACCTTTATTATCACTAACTTCAATTTCAAAGACTAAAGTCTCACCTGCACTATTCGCCGCACTTGCATTAAAAGTAATTTGTGCGGTGTTTGTGGCTGATAAGGGGACAATTGTGCCTGCCACTTGCGCCCATACAAAACTGGTGATTGTGCCATCTGGGTCAGTGCTTTCTCCGCCGTCTAGGGTAACGATTGCGTTAGCGGCAACTGTTTGCCCATCTCCTGCATCAGCAATTGGGGGTTGATTAGGCTCTAAAATATTAACCCTAAGAGTATCAGTGCCGCCGGCGTTGGTAGCGGTTATGATATGGGTTGTGGCAGTGCCGGTGCCGGGAGTGTAACTGCCATATAAGGCGCCACTACGGGTGTTAAATGAGGGAAGGTTGCCACCCCTTAAAACTGGACTGATACTCCAACTATCAATATAACCGCCGCTGTTGAGTGGGGTTGCAACAGGTGGAATAGTATTTAAATTATTTTCACCATCTACTGCTGGTTGGGTTAGGTTGATACTGGGGGGGATGATTGCACTGTTAATAATATCATTGCGATACCAAGCAACTTTATTATCATTTAATGAAGCGGATAGGACATCGTTATCATTATCACCATCTAAATCAATGGCAAATACTGAGCGGGCACCACGAGCAGTAGTGGTAATTGTGGTGCCAGTGCTAAACCCACCACTGCCATCATTTTCATACCAAGCGATCTTGTTATCATTAAATGAAGCTGAAAGCACATCATTATCGCCGTCGCCATCAAGGTCGATGGCAAATACTGAGAAAGCACCACCAGCACTTGTGGTAATTATAATGCCAGTATCAAACTCACCTAAGCCATTATTTCTGTACCAAGCAATTTTATTATCACCAGATGATGCAGATAGCACATCGTTATCACCGTCCCCGTCAAGGTCAATGGCAAATACTGAGCGGGCACCATCAGCATTTGTGGTAATGACGCTATTAGCATTAGTGCTAAATACGCCACTGCCATCATTCTCATACCAAGCGATCTTATTATCAGCAAATGAAGCGGATAGGACATCGTTATCGCCGTCCGCGTCAAGGTCAATGGCAAATACTAATTGAGCACTACGAGCATTATTGGTAATCGTAGTGCCAGTGTTAAAGTTGCCACTGCCGTCATTCTCATACCAGGCAATCTTATCATCATTAGGCGAGGCGGATAGGACATCGTTATCCCCATCACCGTCTAAATCAATGGCAAATACCGAGGAAGCATTATCAGCATCTGTGGTAATGATACTATTAGCATTAGTGCTAAACCCACCATTGCCGTCATTTTCATACCAAGCAATTTTATTATCATTTGCCGAAGATGAGAGCACATCAACATCCCCATCGCCGTCAAGGTCAATGGCAAATACAGAGCGAGGGTTATTAGCAGTAGCGGTAATTACGCTGTTAGTATTAGTGCTAAACCCACCACTGCCATCATTTTCATACCAAACAATCTCATCAGTAGCAGATAAAACGGATAGGACATCATTATCGAAGTCCCCATCAAGGTCAATAGCAAATACTGCGATAGCATCAGAAGCATTAGTGGTAATCGTAAAAGGGGTAAATTCTACTTCAACAACAATACTAACACTTGCGGTATCTGTGCCTGTAGCATTAGTGGCAATGATGGTGTAGTCAAAGCTGCCTCCGATAGATGGAATGCCTTCTATAGCGCCAGTTGCAGTATTAAATTCCAAGCCAGCAGCAATGGCTGGCGTGATTGAATAACTATCAACCGTGCCCCCTATAGAGGTAATAACCACATTAGTAATAGGGCTGTGTATAACCACTTGTTGGGTTTGGGGGCTTGCGGTTATGCTAGGGGCAACGGGTCCAACAGTGATATTAACACTTGTAGTATCTGTGCCTGTAGTATTAGTAGCAGTGATGGTATAGTCAAAGCTGCCAAGAGCATTTGGGGTGCCTGAGATGGCGCCGCTGGTGTTATCAAATACTAAGCCATTTTCAATCGGTGGAGTAATTGAATAACTATCAACTGGACCGCCTGCATCTGCGGTGATTGTTACTGTTTGAATCTGAGTGTTGATAGCCACTTGTTGGGTTTGGGGGCTTGCGCTTATATTGGGTCTAGCAATTTCAACGGTAATATTAACACTTGCAGTGGCAGTGGCGCCCCT
>JYIN01000012.1 GCA_002007405.1 Gammaproteobacteria bacterium Gsub | reverse complement strand
AACATCAAAACTCATCTGCCGCGTTAGCGGTCAGGTGGAATGATTTGTTAGGTGCTTTTAGTATCATAAGTTATTGTTTTTACTGTAATTGTCTAAATTAAAGTAGCCTGTCCCCATTATTATTTACTAAATTAAAGTAGCCTGTCCCCATTATTATTTTTAAATTAAAGTAGCCTGTCCCCATTATTATTTTAAAGTAGCCTGTCCCCATTATTCCCCATTATTCCCATTATTAACATTATTAACATTAGGAATTAATAATGTAATTGCCAATATTTTTATCGGGTGACTATAACTATAATATAATGTGTTACCTTTATCATTTTATAAATATATAGATGCTAGAAAAAGTTAACTACTTAGAAGGATTAGATTATCAGAATCTATCATTCCCTCATAAGACCTATTACGAGTTGGCTAATGAATTGTATGCCAATAAGGAAAATAAAGATTTTGACAATGGCTTACCCAGTCATGCCTTATGGGGTATTTACAAGTTGTTTGAAATGGCTGAAAAATCTATTCAAATTTTTTCTGGTTCATTGCGTCCAAAAGAGCAAGAATCAGATTTTTTTGCACACCCAAAATTATTAAAAAAAGTTAAAGAATTTTTACAAAAAGATGGCACTAAACTGGATATTTTAATTGAAAATAATTTGATGAATAATCATCCATTTTTAGAACTTAAGGAAGAATACCAAAATCTTAATATTCAAAAGATTAATACAGCAGGAAAGTTTCATCATTTTGTTGTTTCAGATGAAAGAGGCTATCGTTTTGAGGAAGATGATACAAACAAAAAAGTTATCGCAAAATTTAATTTCAATAACCCAGAAATTGCCAAAAAATTATCTATTATTTTTGGCTTATTAAGTCACGATAGTAAACCTGTCTAGAAATGTTAAAAGATTTAGTGCATTTTTTCTCCTTCATAGAGGTGATGACTGCAACATTTTTTTTTGCAAACTAAACTTAAATTTTTTGCAAATTCAACCGCCGCTTACAATAATCTTGTTCTTTATCAATTCCAATTCCTTTTCTTTTATGGAGAATTGCCGCCAATAAAGTTGAGCCTACTCCCATAAATGGGTCTAAAACAATACCACCTTCATTTGTAAGAGCTAAAACTATCCGTTCTATTAGTTCAATTGGATATTGACATGGGTGTATAGTTTTTTCAGGATGGTTTGATTTTACATTTGGAATATCCCAAAGACAGGAGTCAAAATCATTTGCAACAATTTCCCAAATATCTGAAGGATTTTTACCTTTCGGGTTACATGATGGTTGCCCTTTTTTGTCACCTTTATAATGTCTCTTACCAGGATACTTTGACGGCACCCTGACAGGGTCTAAATTGAAAATATAGTCATCTGATTTGGTAAACCATAAAATTGTTTCATATCTTCCTGAAAACCTTTTTTTTGCATGTAATCCGTGACCAAAATGCCAAATTATCCTATTCCTTAAATACATAGATAAATCAAATTTGAAAATGTCGTAGTAATAAATATCTAAAGGATAAACCTCTCCCTTTTCTATATAATTGCCGACCTGCCAACAAAAACTACCATTATTTTTAAGTACTCTGCGACATTCCTCTATAACTTGCTTTTGAAAACCAAGACATCAAAATTAGTTGAAAAACTATTAGCCTTAACAATATTAATTTTATTCTCTTCAAATAGTGGCAACATGTTATTTTACTTCCTTACTTTGGAGTTTTTGTTTTTAGGGCATAACGCTTGAATTCATCTGCCGCGTTAGCGGTCAGATGGGGTGGTTAGTTAGCCTAGTGCAAGACATTAAACATTCTCTTTGCTATTCTACTCTGTTTCAAAACCTGCATTATCAAAGGCAAGTCTTATGCCACCCATGCCAGCAAATAAATCAATTGTTCTGTTTTTATTTGTCATTTTCCTGCTTCTTTGGTGTTATTTTTTTGGTTTTAGTATTTGTCTTATCATCTGTAGCAATAGGGTCAGCACCACTAGTAGTGCTGGCAGTTTTTTTTCTAAAAACTACATTTGGATCTAAGGCGATGTTAGGCGCATGTTCTGCCCTGCCCGTCTTATCTAAAATCTCTGGTGGCAACTCAGAGGTAAATTTCATGGCAACATGTGCTTGACGATATCGCGCTGTTTGTTGCTCGACATCTTTTCTATTGATGTTAAAAAATTTATACCCATCGGCCGATAAAAATGCTCTTCGCATTGTTTTATTTACTTTGTTTACCTCATTATTTGTAACCTCTCTGGTCATTAAACCTGTATGCTTCATTGCATACAAACTTAGCAATAAATTATCGGCAAGTTTAAGATGATTAAGCGCTATATTTGCATACACACTAGCAAATTTGGTTTCTAAAACAACTGGTGTGATTGAACTGCCCTGGTTGACCGATAATAAGGATCCACTATTTAGATCTTCCAACTTCGCTTGTTTGTCTATTAAAAACTGTTTAACTTCTTTTAAAGAGGATTCTATTTTGCACAAAAAATAATCAGCATACGGATCGTCATTGTGTGACGCATTGTTGATGTATTTAATTTTTTGTGCAAAATCCTTCAGGCCAACAATCGCGCTGTTATCCTCTGTTTTTTTTCTGCCATAAAAAAGTGCGGCCGCTTCTTTGGTGTTTAATTCTATTTCGATAGAATATTTAAGCGGCCCTGGGTTCTTTTGTTCTTTTGCTTCCATACTTCATCCTATTTTTTTTACAATAACTAACCTAACAACCGAAAATGGTAGAGCCTATAAAATGGCCAGGGCCAGG
Source organism: Gammaproteobacteria bacterium Gsub (assembly GCA_002007405.1). Classification (GTDB taxonomy): domain Bacteria; phylum Pseudomonadota; class Gammaproteobacteria; order PS1; family Pseudothioglobaceae; genus JAAOIF01. The sequence goes on along the minus strand of JYIN01000012.1, from coordinate 100,481 downwards.
AATACAACATCCATAATTGCGCCACGCTGTCCACCCGTATTGACCTTCATCATCAACTTTGTGTTGTAATGTTTCAACACTTTCAATGCCAAAGAATGAGCAAGAGTTTTCTGAAACTGGAGAGACCAATTGCCATTTACCATCTCTCATACAATCATTACTAACACAGCCTGGATTCTGATAAATCCTCGCTCCACCTGTGTTAAGAACCTCCAGCCCTCTTGCAGCAATCACTGATGCCGCTTTGACTTCATTGTCTTGGTTTAAAAATCCTATCCTTGGGTAAAGCGACCCCCATGATTCTAAAAACCTGCTGGTTTGATTTTCGTTACTACTTACCTCATTCATACCAGGCACCCAAGTGCTGGGATAAAGCATATCAGTTAGCCCGCTGCGCCACATTTTCTCGTCTAAGGTAGACAGGTAATACGGCATGTATGGATTGATTTTAGAATCACAAAGATATTTTGACTTGCTCATCGCATGAGCGACAGGATTGCCTATCACACTTGTTTCTTTAAATTTGATACTACTATTTGCTCTTTTGCCACTACTTAAACTGCCACCTTGAATCTCAGGCATTAAATCTAGCGATTGCGCTTCTAAAAAAGCATTTTCCCCCGGCTCGTCATAACTGCTGACCACAAAATCTGGCAAATTATGATTAATATGTGGCGTGACTTTTACCTTGCATCCCCAAAACCCGCACACCAACCAAAAGCAAGCACCGTCAACACAATAATCTATGCAGTCTTCTGAAAAAGCGGTATTGGTCAAATCACCAGCATTAAAAGTCTTTGCACTAACAGTGTTGTGCATAGTTATAGCAACGGTAAGCAGAAAGACTAAAGCGGTCGTTGGTCTTGTTGATTGTTTGACTATCATTGCTATCATTGTTTTGGCTTGTGCTTGTTATAAATTTGCAAGGCTTGGGCCGTATTAACAACCCCATAAATAACGCTCTTGCCTCCATCAAAGGTAATGGCTGGAACTTTTTCAATATTGAGAGATTGAGCGTTAATCGCACCTTGCCATGCGCTTTTTACTTGTTGCGCTAATTGATTTTTATTTGCCAGAAAAAACGCATTCATTTGGTCGGTGGCCATTCTTTTGTCACTGCTCAAATTTTGACTAAGTGTATTTTCAAGATCTACACCGCCATCAATCAAAAAGTGTTTGATTGTCCAGTTGTTGGTCAGTCTATGTTTCTGGGTAAAAATTTGATCTTTTGTGCCGAACAACCAAACTTCTTTGGCCACTACATCAACCCCAACTGATAATAACAAAAATAATAGTAGTATTTTCATTCCTCAATACACCCTTTTTCTTGATTCCAATATTTGCTCGGCGATAAGGTATGCAGCTTCCAATTCTGAGCAGTTATTGTTTTGCATTATTTTTTGTCTTGTCGCCTTCTCTTTTTGTTCAGTCATCGCCAATGCCAATGCCAATGGCATACTAACACTTCTAAACAATGTGTTGATTGCCTGACTAAATACAACGCCTTCTTTATATTGTCCATCAGACCCCTTCATTGACATCATTAACTCGTTCTGTTCTTTACTTAAATCAATTAAATTTGATAAAGCTTTAGCCTCAGACTTTTTAACTTGTAGGCAGACAATCCATTCTATCGTTTCAAACATTGATTTCGCTGTATCGGTGTAGTCTTTTAACGATGGTGTCGCGAACCAAACCCAAACCCCCCATTTGCGCCACATTTTCACCATTTTTAAAATCCAGCTAACGATTAATGGATGTTTGGTGAAAATGTGCGCTTCATCGATAATAACAAAAATAGGATGACCACCAAATTGGTTGCTTTCGCCCAACCTATTCACATCATTCATCAATGAAACAAACGCTACAACTAATTGTGATTCGTAACCATCTGTAGCAAATAATCCAACATCAAGTTGAGTGATGGCGACTTCTGGAAACAAGCGCCCTTCGGTGTTAAATATACGTTTGTTAAAATCAGAACTAATGTAGACGCGCATCGCTTTTGCCATTTTGCGAATACGCTCTTTTTCGTTGTCAAGCAAGTCATCTTGTTTTGATAGCTCCGTTAACGCTTGGACTACATCCTCTGTTAGCGTTACTTCTCTGTTGTCATCAATCGTGTTTTGAGCTGCTAACTTAATAGCATCACCAACAGTATCCCAATCGCCTCGCTCGAACTTTGCTATTTCCCTTTCTTCACCACCAGTAATCATTAATTGAGCAACAATTAATAACTCGCCTAACAAGTCTCGTTCTTTATCAATGTTTTGATCCGTAATCAGTCTTGTGGCGTTAGCGAACGGCGGTAGATGAACATCGCCAGATGACGCTTTAATAACAACTTTATTGGTGCTCAAGCCTTGTTGTTTACAATGGTCAACAAACAAGCCAAAACTATCGCCTTTTTCTATCACAAATACATGTTTTGGATTGTAAATAGCCATCATACTGAACAAAAACTCAATTAACCACGCTGATTTTCCTGTGCCAGATGGTCCAAATAACAAACCAAAAGCATTTTGATATTTATCTTGTATTGGATCGAACATTAAAGGCTCCCCACCTCGGTTGAATTTGACGACACCTGGCGTCCCAGTGCCTTTGCTTCTACCGTAAAATGGGGATAATGCAGCTATAATTGAGAGATGTTGCAATGAGGATCGTTTGGCAAAAAAACTCCGATCAAATTTATAGTTAAAACACATTGGCATAGACCTAATAAAATCATCCTGTGCTAATGGGTTTTCTTTAAGTTCCAAAACACTTAGTCCTTGCGCTGCAAAAATTGATTTCACTTTTTTGGCATCTTTTAGTAATTTATTTTGGTTTTTGCCAAACAAATAGATACCGCCAGCAAATCTGCATACAAGGTCACCATCAGAAGCTTTTTTCCTGGCTTCTTCGGCACGATCACCGTTGTTTTTAGAATGTTCATCATTACCCATTGATTGTTTGCCAATTTTTTCTAAATATTTATCAGCTCTGTCTGGGCTGATATGGATAGTTGTCTGCGCCCAAATACTACCAACTGGCAATTTATCAAACAACGATAATTTGTTTGATTGCTCAGCACTTAAATGCCCTACCCTTATCCTGTCAAGATTATGGATTTTATCTACTGGCATATAAATACCATATTTGCTATTACCGTTTTTTGAAAAATGAAAGCAACCATTGCCTACACTGATGCCAACGTGTTTGATGGCCACTTCCGATAAATCTTCGTCTTCAAGAATGTTCGGGTGATGTGAAGGCGCTTTGTTATTGATAAATTGACTTAAAAGGTTGATATAGCCTTGATCTCCTAAGCTATTGAGTTTGATATTAGCTTGGGAAAAAGTATGCTTAATTATAACAATCAAATCTTTGAGATCGTCAAATTCCTTGCTAAGGTGTTCTTCCTTAACTGGCGGTTTTTCCTGCCAAACACAAAAGTAAATTGACAATTGCGATAAAGACCAAGGCTCCCCTGTGTTTTTATCAACAAAAGCGCCTTCTACATTTGACAAGGACGTAATATGTGAGCTCATCGTTTGCAGGTAAAACTCAGAAAATTGATTGTGTTTAACACAATGTTTTGTGAGTTTTTGCATAACTTCATCTGCAGATTGTTCTTTAACAATAAACATCTGTGAAAGCCAAAAATTATCGTATTCATAAGGAACTGTGCTTTGCAATGCAAAAGCTATGTCTTCTAAAATTTGTGCTTTGTATTCATCTGTTGTTGCCTCTAAGTTAATGGGCTCTAATTGAAATAAACAACCTAACCCGCCATCTCTAAAATAAAAAATACCATCGCCCATACAATGTTTAACAGGTAACAAATCAACAAAAGAAGGGGCAAATAGGCGCTCGCCTTGCTCATGCGAAACCAGAGGTGTTTTAATAGCACCTCTGGTGAGGGGCGCGCCAGATTTTAAAGCTTCCAAAAGACCCATTAAAACACCTCTGTAGGTAATGCGTATTGGTCGGTTTGATAGAGCCTAAAGTTTGTCGAATATCCCGGGACAGGGTGACCTTGTTTTGTTAAGTGCGGGTATATGAACATATTAAGTGTTGGATTGGGTAATTTGGGGAATTGGTTCTCAAGCTCTGTTTGCTGCTCTCTAACAAAGTTGTTACTTAACCTTTGAGTAGTCTTAGTAGTTTTTGGGGCAGTGTTAGCAGTTTTAGGGTGGACTAATTTGGGGGGTTTTTGATTACTATGTTTTTGATACAGATCAACCATTTTTATGCCTTGGTCATCTGAATTATTTGAACAGCTGGATAGTAATAGTATCATCAGTATCAGTAGTGGTAGTAATTTAATCAAGCTCATAATTTACCTCCTGAGTGTTTAAATTGCTTAACTCATAGTTTAGCCTTCTGCCTTGCTTTTGATAATCAATCTCAATCTTAGACTGCGTTAATAATTGAATCTTTTCGCCTGATGGCACAAAAATCACATCAAAAGATGACTCAGCCCTCTGGTCAAACCATGTTTGCACATCGGAAACACTATTGGACAGTGCAGTAAGCCCAGCAAATCTAACAGCATCACCAGTAACTTGGCTGGTAGAATTGCCACTGGCATCTGAAGAAACTGTTTGCTCAGCACGTGCAAAGGCGTTAGCCGCACCGTCCAACCCTGAAAACAGTGCACTTGCGCCTAAGTAAGTGGGGGCATTTGTATTTAATGTCCCTTTAATACATGGCATCCCATACTCGTCTGTTAAGATGGCGACATCGGTAATTTTGTGGTCACTGATTGTGCCGTCCTCAAAAATAAAAGTAACGGAGTCAATAGTTGCTTTGACACAAGAAAGCAACAGGTCGCCTTGTGCTGTTCCTGACATCATCATCCCTTGGAATCGATTAGTCGCATGATAATTCGCAAAGAAAGACTCATTTGTGACTTGAATACTAAACCGATACGGGTCGACTACTTGTCCACCTACAGGTATTCTCCCCAACAGAGCAGTTATTAACCTTCCTTCTAAAAGAGTATTAGAAGGTATTGTGTACATTGGGATGTTGCTGTCTGCCTCGTTGCTATCCGCCTTAATGTTATTTTTAAAAGTGTCTTCACTATTGATAGCAGTATTATTTTTGGAATGATTTATTACATCAACATCACCGTGTGATGACTTTGTTAGAGTAGATTGCCACACATATTCCTCTGCAACAGTAACAAGGGGAGAATCGCCACCTTTATTTTTACGACCAATTTTATAATTGGTTGGTTGTTTATTCTGGCCTATCGTTGTTGGCAAGTTTTGGTTGACAGTGTCTTTAACCAACGCAACCAGTTCGGCACCCGACATATTGTTGCCTAGATTATTGTTGGTTAAAGTGTTGATATTTTCTTGTTTAGATTCAAGAGATTTTATTTTCTCAAATTGCTGTTGTTGTTGACTATTAATTTGGCTTATTTCCTCTCTAATTTTCCTGAAATCTGTTACCAATGCTTTGTTGCTCTCCACAATGCTGTCTTTATCATCCTGTCGAGTTTTATAATCATCAGCATTTGGGGGGTTGCTGGTCGTAGTAATATTTATTGTCTCGCTCTTGTTTAACTGGTAAACAGAAAACGAGACAATAAATATTACAATTATTGATAAAATTTTTAAAAGTTTCATTAGTTTAAACTTTGGCCAAATGGTGATACTGAAATTAAATAAACGACCGATATGTCCGTTGGCAGACCTGCCGAGCCCAAACGATTAAATTGAAAAGTGGCCGCTTTCCAGCGTCCTTGTAAATCTCTAGGGTCAAGCATGATTTGAGACTTGGTTTGGTTTTTTAACATAACGGCACTAACATAATGGTTCTGGCTACGCCATGCGGCCATTGGCATGGCCTCTACATTGCCATTACAGGCCATGTTTTCTGAGCAAACAAACAGCCCAACTGGTGTTGTATCAATAGGCACTCTGATAGCACCAATTGGTTTGACAAGCCTCTCTGGCGCGTAAAATGTTTGTGCTGCGAATCTGGTTAAATCAACAATAGTTGGTTGTTTCCAGTTGCTTTGCTCAGCTTGGTGTTTTTGCTTCTGTGGCGTTATTTTTTTTGTTACAACTTGATATTTAACGGGCAAGTTACTGGTGTTGTTGGTTATCTTTATTTTTGCACTCAATAGCAATATATTGATATTGCCTAGACTGTCTTTCACCAATACACGCGTTGGGTCGAACGGGACCTTAGCTGTTATCCACAAACGCGAATCAATAGATTGTGTATGTATCTTGTCTTTTAAGCTCAAAGGAACACCAACTTCCTCCAAACCTGTGCCATCGAAAAACAGTTCAACTTCTTGACCTGTTATTAAACCTAATGGAATTGGATCACCTGGCGTGTTTAATAGTCTCAATGAGCTGGCATTTGCATTAGATGCAAATGCCAGTGCTAATACCAAAACACTTAATAAGTTGAACACTCTATTCATTAAATTTCTCATTTAAGTCGTAACGGTTTGATTGTAGGCACATCAAGTTGCAAGCCCCACGGGTTAGACTCTCCATCGATTTGCCTGTAAACAACTCTAATTAAATGTCTTATGACGAAGTCTTTAAATCTTTGGTTGTCAATATGTTCTTGGTGCTGAAAATCAATTGCAACAGTCCATTCTCCATCATTGTTTTTCTGAACCGAACTTTCCTTGTAGATATTGACTGGTTGCAAGCTACGCTCACGACCTTTTAGTTGCCCAATCTTAAGCAGGTTGTTATATTCTGCCAACAAATATTGCCTATAGGCAGGTGTGATAAATGCGTTAAATTTATTAATGTTCTTCTTAAAATCTTGCTCACCATCTTGCCACAAATACAACTGCTGGGTAATTGCTCCAGCAATTTGGTAAATTTCAAAAGGATTGATTGTATCGGTGTCAACCATTGCACCAAACTCAATACTTGGCGGTATTGAAATTCTATGAACACGATTGGTGCCAAGAGAAAAGATAACAATTGTTTGTACCAATACAATTATTATTAAAGAGAAAATTACAACCCATGTAATTTTCTCTTTAAACTGCATCTCTTTTGCTTTATTTATAATGTCCTTAGTTTTCATTTTCAGCACCATAACATTGCTCAAAGGTCATAATTGCTATAACGGCTACGAAATCCATAATACTTTGAGTCGTAAATTTTGATGTCGAAAAGCTTGTTAAGTACTATTGCTATTTTTTTTAAATAAAACCGCTGGGGCAAATTACGCTTTTTATCTTGAAACCAGCCTGCAAGAATGGCTAACAAAAAAAAAGCCAGTATGGAAGAAGCTATTATTCCTATTCCTGCAGGAATAATAGGAATCGACAACACAGCGAATAGAAGTATTAACAATGATATTAAATAAAGCAACCCTAGTTCAACATAGGAGCAGGATTTGTACACACCAATATCTTCAGTGATCATGCTATAAAGTTCGTTATTAATATAGAAATAATAACCAGAATAACCAATACAGCAAATACATTCATTACTGTGCTCCATAAAATGGATGAATCGTTCCTTTTTCTAGATTCTCCTAAGGCGCCAACAATGTAATATCCACCAGCCACCAAGCCGATGACTACAGAACCCCACGATCCATAAAATATGAATAGTTTGAAAAGCGCCCAAAGCGATCCTATTGGATCGTTTTCATTGACGGTTACGCCTTGAATACTGGTGGGCAATGCCGCTAAAGCAGTTAACGAAAATAAGCAAGATGCGCCTACCGTGCTCATCTTGGCGACTAAGTTTATTATTTTTTTTATTATCATAGTTTTATTTTTCCTATTTTAAAAAACGTTAAATAAGTATCATGATTACAATCATCAGAGTAAATAGGGCCTTCATCCATAACATGCCTGCTTCGTTAAAACTCATTCTATTGTTACTTAGTGTTTTTTGAGTCATTAAAACAACATTAGCTAACCACATTAAATACAAAACACCCACAGTTGTTTTAAAAATAACAACGCCTTCCATTGCCCTTCCTAATAATCCTTAACCAACGGCAAAATTGCTCGAGGCGTTTGGTCGTGCTGGTTCCTGACAATGTGTCTTCTAATACTTTCTGCAATTTCAGATAAATCTTGTCGCAACGACTCGTATCTAAACTTGTATCTTGCATCATCTCTTTGCATTGCTTGAGCCTTGTTAATCAAATGGCTACTATCGCGTATATATTGCTCCAACTTGCTCAATAACAACAATTCATTAGCTTGTGAAAAATTCTGTGCAAAAGCAAATTTTGGGAATGAGATTAACGCCAATGCCAATAATGCTATTATTGGCATTGCACTAACTGTGGTTTTGGTTGTTTTGGTCTTGGGCATTATTTGTTACGCTTTTTTAATTCTTTAAAATATGATAATGCCCAAGACCAAAATCATAGTCATTTAGCACACCAAATAGTGGTGTGGTTATTTTAGAAGTGGTTTAAGGTTGCAGTGTTTTGATGGATGAATTGAGACAATGCGGAAAATCCGAAAGGTGTAAATTTTATAGTTGCTGCAGAGATTTGCCTTTTTTGCGCGAAACGACCACTTCCCAGAAGTGGAGCGCAAACCCCGAAATCCTTTAGAATTTTATCTGATTAGGATAAAATTCCCTTAAAAGCCCTTTCGGGGTAAGGATTTTTTCAAGTGAGTTTAGCGAGCTTAGAAAAAATCTACCCCTTACCCTTATTAAATTAGCCCTTTGAGCCATTTTGCCTTTTGCTATTTCCTGTTGGGACAGGCACCTAGTAATATTGTGTAATCGTTAAGTTTTCAGCTGTTTCGTTAATATTGTTGTTATAAATATTTCTTAAAACGTTCCAAAAATTATCGTTTGGAGTCTCAGCATAAAGCACATTAGTGCCATCAGGATCTGTATACGCATACCTACTGTTACCATTAAATCCTCCTGTAAAGTGTCTAAGCACGCCCAAAGCATGGCCAAACTCATGAATTGTTAAATCTGTACTGCCCTTATAACAATCAATACCACTTGGATGAAAAGTAGAGCCCAGATGAATATAAAGTTTAGCATTCACCACACCGTTTTCATCGTATACAAAATTTGGAAAATAAGCGTTGTCTGGGTTTTCAAGTGATGGAATACCAGCAGAAGCTAACCCACATTGCCTTTCTCCTCCTATAGCAGGACCTCCATTAATATTGGCATAATTAGCAGTGCCTATACTAATAATAATCCCTGCAGTAACAGAACCGTCTGCAACATTGGATAGGCTATCTCTATCAAAGATAGTAAAGCCCAGTCTATCCTCTATTTCATCCATTGATTTAATTACCAATGGCACATCTTTGTGTTTAACAGGTATTAGTGTTGTCTCATAATCCCAACGTTTCAGGTTGAAGTTTTGGTGTTGTTGAGTATCACTCCCCCATGAAGGCAAATTAGTTATTTTAATATTTTCCAAAATGTCGTTAGCATCAACAGTATCACTGCTAATGTATCTAATGCCTGGAGCTGGAGGGGCATCTGAACCGCCACCGCCCCCACCACCCCCACAACCTACTAATGTAGGTACAATTATCATTAAAAAAAATGTTTTCATTTTTGAATAAATTTTAATCATGTTTATCTCCTTTATTTATTATCAGAGAAAAAGTCTAATAAAAATCTAAGCTTATTTTTATGAGAGCTTCCCTCTATTTGTTTAAACCGTTCAAGTATTGTCTTATCTTCCAATTTATGCTTATTAAATTTCAGGGAAAGGGTAACTATGTTTTCTTTATTCCAACGAGCGGCAGTTTTTTGCCTTAATTCCTTAGAGTGTTTTGTGTTTGAATTTACCATTATTGTTTTAATATTGTCCTGTCATCTTGGTTAATTATATAGCACTATATAATAAAAATCAAGCAATATTTTCAACACACGTTGCTTTTTGCTTAGAATGTTTTTTAATCCAGTCAACATACAGTTTTGCACCATAGCAATCGTCATTGCTATTGTTGCATTTCCAAAATTCCATTAAACAACAGTTCCAACTGTCGCAATTTAAACACTCTTTGTTGCCATTGCGATTAATTTGTCTGCGTATCCAGTCCCTTCGAGATTTTCCAATCAAAACTTCTTCAAACGATTGTTCGAGTATATTGCCAAAAGTTTTCATATATTCGACATTGTCTTTGTCGTAATCAGGCATCACCATATCGCCATTAGGCATTAAAAACACTGTTTGTGCACCAGTGTTTGACATGTTGTACCCGTTAATATCCATAGAATTAATAAACAGTTCGTTGGCAATCAACATTCTTGCCTTGGCGTCAACAGAAGTATTAAGCTTAGTTAACTTAATCATAAATTCTGAAAATTCCAGCATACTTGTTGAGTGCTCCCCAAACATACCTGTAGCATCATTTCTAATATTTTTTTGAAATGGTAGCCAGCCACATTTTTTAACGCCCAATTCTGCAAGTTTAACGAATGTTGCTTGATGCCCATCGTTTTTAATAAACTTGTTAAACACACTCAAAGTACTAACTTCTAAACCTTGAGAAACTGCATACCTAACTTGCTTTTGCCATGCTTGGTCATAACGATCACCGCGCATGTAACCATCGTAAGATGTTTGTAGTTTGCCATCACAATATTTCTTAACAATAGGTGTCCATTTTTCTAAATCAACACCAACAAGAGCGCTTAACAGCGTATGCCTTAACTTGTGTCGTTTAAATGTCTTGTTAATGACATCACACAATTTTGAGAATAATTTTGTACCCATTGTGGTTGGCTCTCCACCATACCAGTAAATGTCTATTACAGCATTATTATCTTTATCTTGATAATATTGCTCAATCTTGTCACAAATGACTCGCATTTGTTTTAATGTTAAGCACTTTTTAGACTTTCTTTGCTCCTTGGTTAAATAACAATGTGGGCAATCTAGTTTGCAATACAAACTCGGCATCATTGTAAGTATGAGCCTTCCTTTTTCAATCATATCTGATACACTCTAATGTAAGGCTTACTAAAAAAGTAAATCTGTTTATCTTTTCTGGTGCTTCTTGTGTTAGTGGGATTGTTTTATGCACCCATAAAGGATTACGATTATCGCCTAAAACGATTCTGCCATTGTCTGGGCAAAAAACACCAATCTCGTGAACATTGTGATAACCATCTTGTTGCGCAAGACGATCTGCCACACCATATTTAAAACCCCCGCCAAATTCCTGCAGCCATGATTGGTAATCAGTTAAATAAACTAACGCATAAACGTCTGCATTGCCGGGACCGTCCCAATGCCAATGATTATCACCACTGCCAACACCATTCCATAGTTCTATACTGTTGACTTCAAGTTTGCTGTTGTGCAATTTATCTAAACCTGCATTGTATAAAGGACTGTTGAATATTGTTTGAAAAAACTTAAAATAGCACTCGGGGGTAAACCGCTTAATATTGTTTTGTAAGATTTTTTCTTTCTCAAACTCAGATACAGGGTTGTTTGTCGGGGATAAGGCTTGAAACCCTTTTAGCATCCAATTTGGTATTAAAAAACCCTCTTCATCGCAAACTGACCATTGTTCTTGGTCGATATAGTTTCTTAGCATTAATGCAAATTCTTCTTTAAGTAAACAGCTTGTTAATCCAGTTCTGTATAAAGCGTTTAAATTAAGTGGCATGTTGCCTCCCTTGGGTTGAATTGACATAATTTAAAAATGTTTTGAACCCAGCACATTCTTTAGAGTTTTGTGCAATTTTTGTATTTGCCAATACACGACACCCGCCCTTACAAGTTGTCCAAAACTCACAGCCTAAACATTCAGGTCTTGATCTGTTATGCTGTGCCACTTCAAGCATATAGGTGTTACTCTTCAGTTGTGTTGAAATTGGTTCGATCTTACCAGTGACAACATCTGCAAGTTCGCCGCCTTTAGCAACACAAGCGTGCACTTTGCCATTAGGCTCTACATTGACACAGCTGTCCCCTGCTGGACATCTTAGTCCGTCATAATTTCCCATACCTTGTAGCAATCCATCATACGGCGATATAAAAATACCTTTATCTGTTTTTCTTTTCCGAATTGCCCATTTGACCGACTTGATTAACGCCAATGAGGTATCTGTCGGACATGGTGTTTCACTGAGTGCATTTAACGTTGGCACCATAGGCGCTAAATGAATTGATCTAAAGCCAAAACCATATAGCTCGTCTAATAAGTTATTAATACCGTAATTAATAACCGATTTGCTAAGAGATGTGCAAACATGCACTCGATTGCCATGACTAATTAATTTATTAACTCTGGCAATCCATTTATCGTTATTAACCTCTGTTCGTGCACACGGATCATACGAGGTGGCTATGTTCTCATAAAGACTGGCGACTTTGACAGCTCTTGCATTTTGTAATGCAGTCACAATCATAATTTTAGAATTTTTAAGCTTTGATAATATTGACAAGTATCGCTTATGCGTGTCAATACTAACTAGCGTTGGCTCACCACCAATAATATGGACATCGGCATCAATATCACCAATTGCTTTTGCTATTTCTTCCATTTTGGGAACAGGCATGGCTTCAGCATTGTTTCTAATGTCTTGGTCAATATAACAATGGGAGCAAGCAAGCTGACATCTTCTCGTAACATTAATATGGAACAATCGTTTACTCATAAACACCACCATTTGGATTACGCCATTCTGGGAATGTAGAATGATTTGATTTGCCGTTTGACTTGTCTGCTAAATAGTCCCAAACCCCTTTTAGTCCAGGACAACCGCCATCTTGCATTAAATGAGATACATCAATCGATTTATAGTGATGCCAACCGCCATTACAACGTGGTAAATATTTACAATCATCACAACAACTATGCTGTTTAGTGAGCTTTGTTCTGAGCTCCGCCCTATTGCCAAACATCACTTCAGTAGCCCAGTTAGCACTATTAATATTAATACCTAAGTTAAGCCCAACCGATTCGTCTCCAGTCTGATTAGCATTAAAGTGGGTATCGCCATTTGGCTCAATTGATAAGTCGTATCTAAAGTTGCCATTACATTGAACTGACTTTCCGTTTATAAAAGCATGCTCGATTTCAACACCAGGCGTAAAAGTAATGCCACTAGGGAGTAGCGTTGCAATTTCTATAACAAAGTCTTCCATTCTTTTAAATGGAGTCATGTTGTTATCAAAAAAAACCTTGCCAGATCCGAATGGTGAAAGCATCTTGATTGAAAAATCATCAACGCCCAGTGGCAATAATAAGTCAACCACCCGTTGTGCACCGAAATCTATCAACCCCTTGGTCAATATTAGATCGACCGCTTTATTATTAGCATCAATTGACGATAGTCTATCTGCCCATGTGTTCAGTAATTTATTGTTTTTACCAAATCGATTGGTATCTGGCTCAAACGAGGTGTAAAGCGTAAATAATGGATGCTTGGCATGCTCTTGAATTAGTCCCAAGTAGCGCTTATCAGACCAAATTAAATTGGTTAAAAAGTTTAAATTGCCATCAATCCATAAGTTGTGTTCTTTGTTAAACCGATCAATTCTATCCATCGTCCATGGTAGCATTTGTTGCCAAAACTCAAATGGCATCATGGTGGTTTCGCCACCAATAACTTCCCACTCAACTTCTTCTAAACCTTGATCAAGCCGATAAAGGTTGTCAACTCTATCAAATGATAGTTTGTAATTATCAACCGTTATTTGCTCTTTAGAGGCGAATAAGTGCGGTTCAATGTAGCAGTGTTCACAACGGAGCGTGCACGATCGATTCGTGGTAATGCTAATATTTGCTTGATTGGCCAATCTCATATTGTCAAACCCCCAGCGCAAAGATTGTCCTGCTGAATAGGGATATGTGCACTAAAACCCTTACAATCATCAAATTCAATACAGCTAGAACAACAGGATGTCATCCTAAGAACTGACCTTCTTTGATGTTGGTTAATCAAATTTAAATTAGAACGATTTAATGATTCAATATTAGGATATTGCAATGCTTTCATTGTCGAAAAAAGCGGGTTAGTAGTAACAGTATTATTAGGGTTAATCGTTATCCCTGTTTTTGAAAACACATTAAAGCCTTCCTGGCGAGATGCAATTCTCACCTTGTTTGCAACCCATTTATTCTGCTTAATCGCGTTAACAAAGCCCCAATATTCTTTCAAAGTTGTAGAACTTTTAAGAATCGGATGATTAAATCTGTCATAAACAGGGTTGTTGTTAAACTCATCAAACTTGATTGAAAAATCAAAAGCCCAATCGTTTGCGCCTGTCCGCTTCATAACATCAATTATTGCTTCAACGCCAGCATTAATGGTCTCAAGGTTTAGTTCAACATTCACTGTGCAGTTCACGCCAGCTTCTATTATTGTTGTTAAATTCTTAATAAACCTTTCTTGGTATCTTTTTTCGTTACCACTGAGTGTTTGTTTTTTGCCATTGGCATAGGTTGTCTCTATTTGTCCACCAAATTCATTAATTGATAATTCTATTAACCAATTTGGTAAATGAAACAGGTTTGTGACAATAGTATGTCTTACTTTTGGCAAGACAGATTTAACTGTTTTGATGTATCGTTTTAAAGCCTTCTTACCAATGACGCTAGGTTCTCCACCCATATACATTACAACGGTCTTATGGCTTTGGTCAATACCCGAATACCTTAGTATTTTTATAAGATATTCAGTGTCAAGTTTTGAGGCACTATCACTTCTTAAGTCTTGGGGGATATAACATCTGGGGCAGTCCATATTACAAAACCAAGTAGTATTGATAAACAACCTATTAATTTGGATCATTTCGTTGCTACCGGTATGCTTTTTGGCTGGTCAACGATTGCACGATCTAAATTTTCGATATTTTGAATCCATTTAATAGAGGCATCTTTGCTATACTTTGCAATATTCTCATCAATCGTTTTAAATATTATTTTCCAAGCCGTGCAATTTTCTGGTTTTGAATAAAAGCTACCTGATTCGGTCGCTGATTCCATCATACAACCGCCTTGACAATATCGATACCACTGGCATTCTTGGCATTCTTGGTCAATATTTATACGTCTTTTGCTTAACTGTAAAAACATATCGTCATCCCACTGACCTTCAATGGCATTACCTATCTTGCCAACTCCTGCGTCTGCCATTTCTTGGCAGATATAAATATCACCATTTGGCTCAATATCTAAACTATTGGCTGAACAACTACGCCAATACGGGCAGCCTATAACTTCACTGCGCATACCAAGCATCGACTTAGTCATGCGCATTAATGGTTCAATGACTATATCCCCGTCAATAAACCAGAGGTTAATCAGTTCCCGCCAATATTTCCCTAATAGTTTAGGTTCTAGATAGTCAATAGAGTGTTTACCAGTAAAAACTGGTCTGATGGTGATTCTTCTTTGGTCCTTTTGGGCAATTCTGTATTCATCAACTATTTTGACAATATTGTCTTTATCACAAACAATTACCGTCCCAATTGTGTCTCCTGATATTTTTGACAGATAATTAGCGCCTTGAGCCGCTAATCTCCTGTATTTATTTGCATCACCCTTAATAGTTCTTTTACTTGTAAAAGAGTCTATTGATGTACCGATACTGTAATCATCAATAATCTCTTTTAAGGCATTAATCTTCTTTTCAGAACCTATCAGGTTGCTCTGACAACCAACATCGACATGTTTAATCTTGTTGCCAACAACAGATCTTATTGTATTAACAGCCTCTTTCAGATAACTTGTTGGCAATATCATAACTTCGCCGCCAATCACTTCCGCACTGCAATAATCTTTTGGATTGCTTCTTTTAAGAAAATTACTTAATGCAAAATTTATTGACTTCTTTAGGTCGGTAATTGACATTCGATCTGATGGAATATCCGAATCACAAGAGCAATAACTACAATCAGCATTGCAGGCGGTTGTTAACCTAACATGTAAATTAAAGCCTAGTTGCATGTTCCGTCAGATCAGTTAACAAATCTACATCTGTGTAGAAACTTTTGTCAGATTCGATTTTCTGATTTAACTTTAATTTAAAAGCCCCAACAACATCGATTTGCATATTCTTAATAAAATTGACAGCGTATGGATCGGTTGGATTTTTACTTAACATTTTTAAAGACTCACTATCTTCTTTGGATATTGCCTCTTTATTTTTGGCAATCAAATGGTTAATGGTTAAGTATTCAGCGTATGGTGTTATTGGATAAATAATTTTGTCAAAATTTAGCATAACATCGCCACGCCAAAATTGATACCAATCAATAATTATTTGGCAATATTTGTCAGTTGAATCTTTATTAAGATCTTGTGGTGGCAATAAAGACAACGACCACCCACCATTACAAATAAGTGACGCTAACTTTTGATGATCAAAATAATCATAATTGGCAAAATCCATCTCTAAGACAACATCAATACCAGCAACAGCATAAGACATTGCCACGTCTATAATGTCTGGCGCAATAATATCGTTAGCATCAGCCAATAAGCTGATAACAACAATATTGTCATCAACTTTCGGTGGCTGAATCAAATCAGGGTTTTGATTCAAAACAATACTTGCTAATCTTAACATGGTTACCGCCAACTCCTGCTTGAGTGGCTTGAGTGGGGGGGGGTTACATTAACACCAATATTAGGTACTGGAACCACATCTGTACTATCTTCACCCAATTCTTGCTGGTAAGCAGGAACTTTGGTTGCTAAAAGTGCCACCGATGCACCAACGACCCTTTTGAAAGATTTTGACAAAAACGCTCTTCGGTCGTTTTTTTCTTGTTCAGTCCACTCCGACAGTGGTTTGTTTGAGTTAATCATAAATGATCTCCAATTAAAGTTAAAAGTTTTTTAGCGCCAGAGCACTCCATAGATTCGTCAACAACATTATTATGTGCGGGACAGCCGCCATTGCATATATTGTTGAACTCACACTCAAAACAACTGACACTAACCTTGTTTTGATGACCCTCTAATTGTATTAAATTATGTTCTGCGATGGCAGTGCAACTTTTCACCATGCCATTTTTTGAGAAAGTAAACATACTGGTCCGACACGCGCCAGAAGCACATACATTATCTTGCTTTCCATTCTTGAGTGCATCTTCTAAATCGCAAAATGGGGATGTCGCAATAGGACTACTAGGGTGTAAATCTTTATACCGCCTGTAAGCCAAATAAAATTTACCCATCGCTTTGGAATATTCAGCGTTTGTTACGCCTATCTGATGCCAGTTTTTAATCGCATCGCCAGTCGGCGTGAGCTTTTCTATATGGATGGTATCTAACTTTAAGAAATCCAACCACTTTAAAAAATGCATACTTGTATCTAGTGCTGATACATGCCTTAAAAATGGTTTTGCCGCGGTAATGGTAACAACTGGTGAAAAATCCTCAGAAAAATGCTTTGATGCTCTTAAAGAATTTAGTGCTTGCTCAAAATACCCATTAAAATGTGCTTGCGGTCTCAAGTTAATGCCACGGATATCTAAATCCCAAGAAACACCAATTAAATCAGGTTCAAAATATGTCGCCAAAACTTGATACCACTTATCGCGTTTCTTTTTGGTGAAATTTTTTAAGACAACCAAATTAGTTTGTACGCCGTGTAAAAAGTTAATGTGAAAACCATATCCAAGGCTATTTAATTGTACAATTAAATTCTCACACCTAACTGGATCCATTAACAGTGGTTCTCCGCCGTGCCACTGCAATAGCACATTGCCCGACACGCCTGCTGCACTTAATTGCATTGGAATCATTAATATTTGCTCATTGCTCATGGCAGACGCATTAGGCGGGATAAAACAATGCTTGCAACGCAAGTTGCATTTTTCTGTAGGTCTAACATAGGCGATGGTATTAAATTTATCAGAAACTTTAGTCATTATCTGTTCCAATTTCCATAGTCACAATAAGTCTCAGCAAGCCCTGTAATGGCTGAAAGCCCGTTTGTCGACAATTGCCATTGGGCTGTACTTATATTGTTAAAGTCTGCCGACCAAGATACATTTCTAATCCCTAACGGGCTACCCAATATCGTTGTAACGCCGTGTATTCTGAGAATAATTTCAGGTGTGCCCACCAAACTCCCTTGAGTGCAATTAGGTTTGTTAACTACTGCATTGAGCGTATTAAATGCAGTCGATCCCATTGATACAAATTTACCAATCCCTAGTTTCAAATCTTGGCCATTAAAATTAACGTCTGTCGCTGTTAATCTTGTAACATTGCTAATTTCATTGCCCCCTACGTCTAAATTACCCATCATTGCTCTGCTACCATCAAGCAATAAAAACTGCTCCAAAGTTGGTTGTTCTTCTGGTCTTGGAATTTCTGCAATAACAAAGTTGGTTGCAGTTGCAACTGCATTAGCAAGTTGATTGCTTAAAATCAATGCCGCATCGTTTGAGTCGGTTTCAACTTCAATTGCAAATGTGTTAGTGTTACAACTTGTTACATAATTGGTTAGATATGGCGATTGAATATTAATAAAACGCAAATAAGCTGTTGGCATGGCATTTGTTAATGTTGTAATAGCGTTTGCGCAATTATTGGCAAAATCTGGCCATTCATTCATGTCTACCAAATATCCGCCAGATGCTTGTTGAATTTGAGTAATTTCATTTTTAGTTAGCTCTGCGTCTGATGCTATTTTGTCTATAGCATTTTTGCTAATTGTAGCGCGCACAGTAACTACGGCAATTGAGGATATTATAAAAAGGACAATAACCAATTCAATTAGACTGAACCCTGATTGTCGGTTAACGCGATTCATAATTTATAACGATATTGTGAGCATTGTTTGATAGAAAAAAATAATGGTCGTGAAGCCTAATAAGATTAGGCAGAATCCCAAAATATTAAACATAGTTGAAATCTTTTTCCCCTCGTTAAGAGCACGTGCTGTCAACAGTTTTATCAACCCACCAAAAGCCTTGCGCCTTAACGCATGTTCTTGTATTTTTAAAACAGTTGACAAATGTCGTGTTAAGTTCGTTGGCATATTGGATTTCTGAATAGCTTCAGGCAGTGAGACGCCAAGGCTAATGCTACCGTATAATTGGGCTGCAATTTCTTTGTCAATACCAGCATAAAGTTGCACGATGCTCTTGTCGTTCACACCAGACAAATTAAGGGCCGAATAAAATGGCATAAATACAATAGCCCTTTTGATTGATGAAAGTCGGTCAAAGACTCTAAAAACAGGTAGTTTTTTCGCTATCGCATAGGTTTGCTTGTTGAATATTACAAATAAAACAAAAACAATTAAAACAAGGAGACTAACAATTATCGCAGTAATATTATCGCTAACAAAATTAAAATAATCAACAACCTGATTATCAACTTCCCTTTTCATACTAGTAAGTATCTCGTTAAAAAAATCAGCGCCAAAAATTGGCACTACAAAGATTAGAGTTATTCCCAATATTGAATATATAGAAGACTTACCAATGCCTGTTTTGCTAGCCTTTTTAGTTTCTTGATCTAATGATAAAAAATCATTAGCATCGTCAAATGCTTCTGCAGTATTACTTGCCCGCTCTCCAGAGCGGATAATTTCGACAATCACTGGATGTGCATTTAAACGCTTAAAAATATCTGCAATGGTTAGGCCTTGTTGTTTTAATTGTTGTAGCTTATTGTTAAGGTTTTCATCTCCATAAATATCGTCAAGTGTCTCTACCAATGAATCAATTAAATTTTCTCCAGAAAGTGCTGCCGAATAAAGCGACATCAAAACAACAGACATATCTCGCTGTTTAATGTCGCTGACAATACCCAGCTCTAGTGTAATCGATATGATTTGGTTATGGTTGATCTTAAGTGCTTCTGATAATAACATTTTTTTGTCTGCACCGCGATCACGACTGCTCAAGTTACCATGATCGAGTCTTACAACCTCTGTAAGGACTCCTAAAGTAGCTGTTGTGTACTTAACTTTATAAATTTTATTAAACATATATTAAACATAAACACTATTCAACATTTAAAGCTATTGTCTATCTTGAGTATGTAATTATTAAGTCATCTGTAGTTGTATCGTAAGTTGCAGTAACTTTGTGGAGTATGGATAAATCGGTTGCCAAATCAGTGCCAAAACTATCGTTATCAACACATTCATCAAGTGGGTAGGTAACTACAACACTTGGCGCTGTTGCAACTGCCGACCAAGTATCACCACAAGGTGTTGCAGTTGATGTGAGTGGTGAAATACTAACCGTAGTTAGCCTAGCGGCATTACAAGTTGACAGATCCCCACGCACCCTTGTTAGACAGTTTCTAACACCAGTCGTAAAAAAACCTTTGGTCTCTTCTCGCACTTGTGCGTGCGCTGTTGCTCCCCTTGCTGAATCACCCATGTTATACACCACAGTCGCAAGAACGGCGACTGCCGCGAGTACTATTATCACTTCAATCAATGAAAATCCTCGTTGGATCATTGTCTGTTTCTGTTTTCTATCCATTTCTTTCTCCTTTGTTGTTTTATATCTTTTAAATCACCATTTTGGTAATACTAATTCTAACGCGTCAAGTGTAGTAACCCTTTGACGCACCAACTCAAAACCATGTTGCCATATGTTTTTATTTTGAATCTGATTTTGAATTTCTGAGTTGTCAGTCCCTAAGGAAATCAAATTATGAATTGTGTTGTCGATTTCACACACTTCGGCTACCAAAACTCTACCAGAATAACCGCCAACACAATAAGCGCATCCTCGTTCTTGAATAATTGCAAGCTGGTCGGTTGATTGAATACCGTTATGACCGATGTATCGACTGCCTTTTACTATTTTTAATTTTTTTAACAGTTCACCGTTTTCACATTCATGTTCATGTAGCTCGGAGACCGTTGTGCTGGTTGTTGAGCAATTTGGACACACTTTTTTAACAAGACGAGTCGAAATAATGACCGATAACGCATCAGCAATATGTGTATTCTTAATACCAAATTCTTGAAGTCTATCAATAATAGAGGTTGTTTTTTTAGTGTGTATGGTCGCAAGAACCAAGTGCCCAACTCTATCTAGTTCGATTACACCATTGGCAGTTTCAGCACTACGAATTTCTCCAATGAGAGCAATATCAATGTCACTTCTTAATATTGCATTAATAGCGTTTTCATAGGTGATATCGGCCTTTTTGTTGATGTTAGTTTGTTCAATGCTGGGAACTGTAATTTCTACAGGATCCTCAATGGTTTGAACTAAGCGCTTTCTTCGGCTCATGCCTTCGGCCAAAATCGCATAAAGTGCTGTAGTTTTGCCCGAACCTGTCGGTCCTGCAACAACAATAACGCCAGAATTTTGGCGAGCCGCGGTTTTTAGGGTTTTTATATGTTCTGGTAAAAAGCCAATTTCATCAATTAGTTTAAAGCTGTGTTTTGCTCTATTATTGTGAATCCTTAAAACAAAACTAGGAACCAACTTTCCATCACTAAATTTGTAAATAGTTGGGTTCTGTTGCAATCGCACTGCAATATCTACACCTGAATTTTTATAAGTAAACTGTTTTTCCAAATATCGATTGTAATTACCGCCATTGCCGCCAGCTATGACAATTAAACTATTGGCAAACTGTTGGTAATTATCAATCAAAACATCATCAAATCCCGACTCCACAACTTCGCCGAATTGCCTAAACAAAATGGCGATATTTTCGGAATTTCTTGGCGATATGTGAATATCGCTAACATCATTTTCATTAGCTCGCATCAAAATATCTGTAATTAGCTTTTGAGCAGTGTTGTCGGTCCAAGATTTGGCGGGTTTGGTTTTATTTTTATTAAATAGATTGTCACTACTGCTAATAAAGCCAAATTGAGTAATTTTTCCAAGATTTTTTTCTCTTGCTTTATTGTTCGCTTGAAAAATGCTCAGCGAAGAATATGGATTTTTACAAAATGCAACAACTGTCGAATCCGAACCAGTCTGTTCTCGTACAAGAACAAATGAATCGTTGGTGTAACAAACATTATTCCTGTGTGAATCGTTGAATATACAAACCCCAAAACTGCTTAAGGCTGCTACAACAACATCCTCCCCAATCTGGCCAATTAAATGAGGAATTATTAACTCATTATTGTTAAGTAGGTTGGGACTAAGACCGTCAGTTGCAATACGGTTTGCTTTTAGAAATTGATTAAATTTATCCCACATCCTTATAACCAATCCATAAATATTGTTTTGCTGATATTTTGATTTTGAGATTCAAGGTTAAGCACAACCTTTGAACCATCAATTTCAATTACGCTAACACCATTAAATACCGTATCACCCGTTCTAAATCTGCCCTCTAAGTTCTCAAAAGTGACGGCGCCGTTTATGATAGAATCAATTGATAATGCATTCAATTCATTCAATTGTTGTTTGATGCTTATGATTTTTTCAATTTCATTTTGTTTTGTTGTGTCGATATTAATAATGGACGTATCTGCTTCAATACAGCCACCATTTTTTTGGCATTCTTTTTTAGCCTTGGCTAACTCTACTTGAGCTTTAGCGACTTCGATTTGATGTTTTAACGCTTGTAGTTGTGTTGTTTTTTGAATTGATCTTTCAATTGCATCAGAATTGCCTATGACTACTTTTGATAAAAACAGACTTAAAAATAATAAAGCAAGACTTATTTTGTTTTTAGTTGTCATTGTTAACTCCATAAATTTGAACTTTAATACTACCCTGTCCACCATTGATTAAAATATCACTAACCTTCGCTTTGATTCTATTGTTGGTAATAAACTGATTAATTTGATAAGCCAACAAAAGGACTGTTTCAATCCCACCAGTAATGCCAAATGCGTATCCTTTGTTGTTGGCATCTAAATGCCTAATGGTTGAGTCTTTAAAATTAGCAATGATGTTTTTTAATAATTTAGACTGATTTTCTAAATCAAATTTACCAATGGTTTCGTTGTCTTGAACAGCGCTATACTGCGACTTTAAAGTCGCAAATTTGTGTTTTTCTAAATTAATTTGACTTTGTAATTGTTGCCTGTCAACTGCTTTAAATTGAGTATTAGCAATATGGTAAAAAGCCGATGCGATTACAACATTGGCCAATAATGCTATTAAAAAAGATTTTGATAAATTAACTGTCATGGTGTTTTAGCTCCACTGTCCAAGACACATTGGCCATAACATCTTTAAAATGACGGTCGATTTCAATGGTGAAATGGTTAATTTTTGCAATGTACTTAACCGTTTCAATCGCATCAAAATCAACGGTTATATTGCCTTGGCTTTTTGATAGATCAAAACTTGCTTTTTTTATCTCAATACCGTTGTCAAGGAATAAAAATAAACGCTTGATGTGCGCTTGTTGATAGCGAACATCATTCTTAATAGTATTTTCTAATGTGTTATTTATTTCGGATTGCAAACCCGATACTTGTGACTTTAAACCCGAGAGCATTTGGTTTGTTTTATCAAAATCAGTCGATGATCTTTGGTAAAAAAAGAACACGCCAGAAACAAGTGTTATCCAAACTATTAAATTAACAACAATGTTTTTTTTAATAGTTTTATTTCTTTCGGCTCGTTCTTGAGACTGTGTTTTAAGAATGTCAAAACGCTTGAAATTAGAAAAATCAACATTTATTGCCTCAAATTCATCAATATCAATAGACTCAATATTATTATGTATTGAAATGCCGTTTTCGACACTGTGTGAAATTAAAAATACTCGGTCATCAATTTTGAATTGATACTTAAAATCCTTTTTGTAATCAAACGCATCGTGATTGGTTAGAATAGTTTGCCAAATACCAACAGGGTTTTTAAGATCAACACTGGCATAAGCATTGATGAACTGATATTCTCTATCATTAATGGTAAGGCGACATGATACAAAGTGGCTGCTATCAATCGCTTTGTTATCAATTGATAAAAAGTCTTCTACCAGTGTGTAGTCTTTTCCTTGATGCGTTAACGTTATCATATTTTAACGATTAAAAAAGGATGTCGTCTTCACCTGGTGGCAGTGGTTCTGCGCCAGTAATGTCAGCTTCATCTACTTGTACTTGCTCTGGCTCTGGATGTGTTTGTGTATCTGCGTCTGATTCTTGATCTTGTTCCTTTTCCTTCTTGTCAAGCACACGTAGCATAGACTGGTTCCCTGAAATGATAATTTCAGCTATCCATCTGTCAACACCATCTTTGTCTTGCCATTTTCTATGGCGAATCTCGCCTTCGATATAAATTGCCGTCCCTTTTTTGACAAAGTCTTTAACAGCTGTTGCGAGCTTGCCAAAAACAACAACTCGATGCCATTGGGTGTAGATATTTATTTTTTCGTCTTTGTCTTTCCACCTTTTGTTAGTAGCAACGGATAAATTCAACACAGCATCACCACCGCTTGTGTGTTGAATTTTGACTGAACCCACATGACCAGCAATGATCGCTTTGTTTATGTTTAACATTTTTATACTACTCCTTTTTTTATTAAACTTTGCTAAATTTAGCCCACAATAGTAGGTGTGATCAAAATAACAATTTCTCTACGTTCCAATGATTTTTGCGCGGACTTAAAGAACACATCTAAAATACCGCCGTCTGGCAACCCCTTTGTTGCATTAGCGATTTTGGAAGCGATTAGTCCGCCCAGATGAATGGTTTTACCACTCTCCACAATAACTTTGGTTGCAAGCTTTTGCAATGCAACATTAGGGGTTTGAAACTCTTGTAATGAATCACCGGAACCACTAGTAAGTGTTGAAAATGATTTCAGTGATGACACAATTGGCACAATCCCGACAACAACGCGATTATCAGGCAGTATTTTGGGGGTCACGCGCATTTCAATACCAATATTCATGCGATCAATTACTGATGTTGTGATAACATTGCCACTGTCATCTGGAGTCGCTTCAATCCCAGACACATAACTAAACTCATCGCCTGTCGAGATGTAAGCCTCATCACCATTGGTCACGGTAATGTTAGGTTGGTTGTCCACTCTGACCTTGCCTTGTTTGGCAAGCAACTCCAGCATAATGTCGAGTGTGATTTTTTTACCTAAATCAATCAGTCCGCCAACTGGTGTACCAATTGAAATAATGCCAGCGCCATCAATTATTTGAGTAGCATTATTGCCAACTTGAAACTGCGAGCTTTGATCCGATATTAAATTCCAGTTAATGCCTTGGCCAACAGATTCATCAACTGTAATATCAAGCACTTGAACCTGCAGGTGAATTTGGCGATTGCTTTTACTAATTAAATTGTCAAGATAAAATTCAACTTGTTTAACCTTGCTGGGCAACCCCATCACTGTAATAACGCCCAGTTTCTGATTATCAGTTATCACTGAATCTGGGACTTTTGAGGCATTATTATTTCGCAACGAACTTGGGGATTGATCATTATTGCCATCCTGCGTATTGTTGCTGTTCGTGTCGTTATGAGTATTCATAATAACACCGACCTGATCTACAATTTTGTCCCATTCAGTAGACTGTTGAATTATTGGTGCTTGACCATTTGACGATACTTCAGTTGGTGCTTGACCATTTGACGATACTTCAGTTGGTGCTTGACCATTTGACGATACTTCAGATTGTGCACTACTTATTATTTGTGAGGTGTCAAGACTAAGCGTTTGCAAATTAAAATTTTTATGAACAATTGATCGAACATAGACAACGCTGTCGATTAACTTAATGTCGTATCCCGTTTTGTTTTCTAAATAAGTGAGGTATTTGTCTAATGTCTGATTGTTGAACTTAACATTAAACTTTTTATCTAAATCAACGCCAGCATCGACAGAAACCGATAAGGACTCATCAGCAAAGTCTATAGCGGCAATAATATTCATAGGTCCTTTAATTAATATGTTGACTTTTTGACTTAATTTAATGTCTTGAAGACTTTTAACGCTAACCAATACAGGCGTTGGTTCCTTGCTAAAAACAATGGGCGACTGTCCTTGATTGAGTAAATTTTTAATACCGCTATTTTGAGTAGTATTAGAACTGCAAGCAACAAGCAATGTGGCTAATATGGATACGGCTAATGTTTTCATTTATTTAATAACCTTTTGATTACTACGAACAACCAGTAGTTTTAGTTTTTCAAAAAAGAACCCTTGGACCTGCATATCGGCATCAATATCTGCTAAAACCTGTTTGATAACAGTTTCACGATTATGGTCCTCCGAGGTTACAGTTACGGTTTTTCTGGCTAAGGTAGCTGTAGAATCCTCTAATTGAATAGCCCAACCAACAGGCAATACTTTTTTTAATGCGTCAACCAGTAATGTGTCTTTGATAGATACTGCAACAATTTCATCTAAAACGCCCGTTTCGACCACATTTTCAATCAGTGCTTTTGAATCGGGTGTTAAGACCTGCAACACTTCCGAATCTGCTTGGACAATTTGAATGCTTCTTGTTGTCTCATTGATTTGAATGTCCCATGCCTTCCCTAGAATAACTTTAATAGCTCTTTTAAGGGGTATTGGCCCTATTTCTCGATGTACTTTTGGTAGCGCAAAATTACCAATTCTTTCAGCTTCATAATTACTATTAAGTGTGTAGCCAGATTGAATAAGCAATTCTTCAATAGCTTGTTTAACAGTAATAATTGATTTTGCAAATTTAGTACTTATTACAACATTTAGTGGGTTTGCTTGTGCAAACGTTTCTACATTGTTAATTTTTGTGTAACGATCTACCAGACTGTGGTTCTGCTTTGCCAGTAGTGGTGTTGATAAGATAAGTGCTGACAATACTATTGGCAACTGTAGTTGCAGTTGTGGTGTTTTTTTCATTCGCACCATTATCAGCGTTAAACTGATAAAAAACACTAATCAAGCACACCAAATAGTGGTGTGCTTGATTTTCAAATAACAAAAACCCACCTTTATTTTTATTAGTGAGTTTGTGCTTAGATGTTTAACGCTATTGTGGAATGTGGTGTTTTTAAGTGCACTTAGATAAATGCACTTAAAAACACCTTCCCGAAAGAAAGTGCAACTTAGAAAATACAAGCCATTAGTCCGTGTTTAAGACCAAAAAGCATCTTGAGTATTAACCAATATTTGGTTAAATCTCCCCATAGTTAATTACAATTCCTTCCCAAAAATTGCATCTATTAACTCGGTTTTGCTTATGTGGGGATCAAACCTATTTTAGGCACAACCTGACCGATTGCACAAAGGGGACCGTTTGGCTGCTTCAGATACGGTCATCTGCCGTTTTTATGAATGCTATGGGGTAGCTTTCATGTAGAGACTAAGTAGCCTCTCTAAAAATTACTCACAAGAATAGATTTTAGAGAGGCTACTTATGCAACAGCACTCTTTTGTTGAATTTAAAACACCCTCTATTGCTAGAGGATGCGTGGCACTCTATTTTACTGCCTAATTGCAGTGTTTGCACAAGTGGTTAAGGTTGCAATGTTAGTGTTGCAGTCTTAATTGGTTTAACAACTGTGTTTTAAAGCGCACTCTGTTGAATGCGCTTTAAAACACCCTTTAATAATAAAGGGTGAGTACAGACACTCGACCGCGTTCGCGCAATCCTTATTCTGCTTTATCTACTTCTGCGAATCCGCTGAAGATTTACAAAGTGTTTTTTAGCCTGAAGCAAGTTCGTGCCGCTTGCTCTCTTTATGTTTCAAATAAAAACCTACTGAAACTGTCAAAAAAGCAAGTGACAAAACGATACTTATCATAATGTGCAAGTCACTCATTGTTACCCTCCTTTGATAAATACAAAGATGCCGTTACAATGAGAATTATACCAGCCATTAATAAATCAATAGACTGGGATAATTCTACCTCTTCAAAGACTATAGAACCTAGGGCTACTGCAGTCAATGTTGAGCCAACATTGCCAAAATGTTTGGTTAGTTTGTCAATAAAGCTTTGTAGTAGCATTATTTCAAAACCCAAGCTTGCTTGTCGCTATTCCAAGTATAGCCTTTTTCTTTCAACTCAGCTTTACGCTGTTCGAAATCACTGGCTTTTGGATCAAGAGTCACCTCTTTTTCCAAATCATCAGTTGGAGCCTCGGCGTCAACTGGTGTGGGAGTAGCTTCTTGCTCCACAGGAGTAGAATCAGCCTGCTTAGCTTCTTTTTGAAAAACAACTTCATCACCAATGCGAACATAAGCAATGCTGGTGCAGCGGCCATCAATGTAATTGACCTGCTTACCAGTGTGTTTGTTCATGTAGCTTTTTGCAATTGTATCGCTAACATTTAAACCGACAACAATACTTAAAGCTTCTTTACCCCTTTTTTCGTCCCACAATTTTTTGTTGGACGCTAACTGGGCATTAACTTTGTCAGCGATTTGTGCAATCACTTCCTTAGCTTGAACACCATTAACCCTAACACTGTGTAGTGCGTTTGAAGGCTTTTCAGAGTTGCCTCTAAACGCCTTAAACTTCATTGCATAGTAATCACTTCCGTGCTCACTTTCAACAAGGGTTAGCGAAGTTAAAAACCCACCCTCAGAATGAGCTGATGAGTAGTATTTAACCCCTTTACTTTCTTGGTTGTTTTTTTGATTTGACATAATAGTCTCCTTTTTTTTGTAAATGGCATAATTGCCGAAAACCGAAGACGGACCACCCCCATACGGAGGGTGGATCTATCTCCGCATGGGAAATGGCACAAATCAAAAGAGCATAACTGCTCCATTGACGACATGCCAAACATTAGATAATTTTCATTATCTAAATTCTTTTGAAATAGGAGGATTAAAAAATAGCGCACGAAGCGATCATTAATAATCCTGGCTTGATAAGTTAGTAAGGATTGTAAAAGCCTAACTTATTGAGACAACTTAATAACAAATTAAAACTCATCGTTTTAAATTCGCCGTTAGAGACAGCCATACAGCTGGTTATCTTTCAATCTAACTTTGCCCCATATTACTATGAGGGCTTTAAGGTGCAACGTAAGTGTTGCGGCCTCTAAATTTACATTTTAACCCGATTATACTCTTTTTTTTATTCCATACTGTTTAATTTAGGTTTGACACGCCGAACTGCATTTTCTGGCTCTTTTAAATTGATAAATTTCAACACTAAAACCATCGTGCCATTTATCATAATAATCTGTGTCGCAGTTGCAAGTTAAAGTTGCCATGTCCTTACCTTATTTTTTACATTACTGGCTTGCCAGCCTTATCTTTAGCCACAAACTTACACTTGGGCGTGTCAAAGTATCCTTTACACGCCCAAAACCAACCTTTTTTACCTTTAATTCTTCTTAGTTGATTGCCACACTCTGGGCACTCAACTGTTTTAATATTTGACTCAATACTAATTGTTTGAGATTTGATTGACCCAATTAATTTTTCTAACCAATCCACTTGCCAACTCATAAACGCATCGAGCGTCAGTTCCCCTGATTCAATCTTTGATAAAGAGCTTTCCATAATTGCGGTCATACCAGGGTCTTTAACAGCGCTTGGTACAGCTGATATTAAAGATCTGCCTGTGTCGCTGGATATGACTTGTTTTTTCTTAACCGTTAAAAAATTACGTTTTTTTAACAAATCAATAATATTCGCTCTTGTTGCTTCAGTGCCTATTCCCTCATTACCCTTTAACACCTTTTTTAGATTTGGATCAGTCACAAATAAATGTGCTTTTTCCATAGCAGCAATTAATGTGCCTTCGTTATATCTTGCTGGCGGTTTAGTTTGTTTAACTTCAATATCCACTGCATCAATACTTAACGCTTGTCCTTGCTCTATTTTTGGCACAGTGTTTTGTTTTAATTTGGTTTGAGGATCTGTAACAACCTTCCACCCTAAATTAATGTCAACATTAATGCTTGAACTAAATATTTCATTGGAAGCATTAATCTCAATACTGGTTTGATCATATTCATAATCAGGGTAGAATTGAGCGATGTAGCTACTACAGATTAGCTTGTAAAGATTAACTTCATCTGTATTCATGTTTGAAACATTTACTTGTTTGTTAGTTGTTGGAATGATTGCATGGTGTGCACCTTGTTTTTTATCATTCCAAACCTTTGATTGAATAGTTAAATCAATACCGTTAATCAAACTCCTTATATCGCCACCAATACCAGACAGTGCGCTCACCACATCTTTAGCTTCAGATAATTGCGATAATGGCAAATATTGACAATCTGAACGCGGATAAGTGGTTGCTTTGTGTTTTTCATAAAGCGATTGAGCTATATCTAATACCTGCTTTGCCCCAAAGCCAAATTTTTTACTCGCTGCTTGCTGCAATGCAGAGAGTGAATAAAGCAAAGGTGGTGAAACCTTTTTGCGCTTAGTCTCAAAGATGGTAACTTTCGCGTTTCCATTTCTAACCTTGTCTGCAATTTGATTTGCAAAATCTAAATTTAAACAACGATTATCATCGAAATTAGTTGTAATATCGTCAGGCGTTATCCACTTAGCCTTGATGCCGTTAAAAACTCCTGTGATATCATAATAATCTTTAGGCTTAAAGTTTTCAATCTCAATATCACGATTCACCACAATAGCCAATGTTGGTGTTTGCACCCTGCCAACCGATAAAACACCTTGATACCCTTGTTGTTGGGCTTTGATACTTAAAGCTCGCGTAGTATTCATTCCTACTAACCAGTCTGCTCGTGCTCTTGCAAGCCCAGCATCATACAAAGACTTTGTTTGGGCACTTTGTTTAAGGTTTTTTAACGCTACTTGAATACTTGCGTCATCCAGCGCAGTTAGCCAGAGTCGGTAGATCCTGCCAGACCAGTTAAAATAATCTAATAACTCGCGACCAATAACCTCACCCTCTCGATCACCATCTGTTGCGATTACTACATGGTTACTGCGTTTTAATAATCCTTTCACTACGTTTAATTGCTTTTTAGTTTTTAGGTTTGGTTTCATGTTCCAAACTTTGGGCACAATAGGCAAATGCTCTGTTTTCCATTTTGAATACTGTGGATCAATCTCGTCAGGCTCTAACTGCTGAACCAGATGCCCTACTGCCCAAGTAACAGCAATAGACTGGTTACCTATAAATCCATCACCCGTGCCACTAACGCCTAAATTTCTAGCTAAGTCTCTGCCTTGAGAGGGTTTTTCACAAATGTAGAGCTTCATTTTTCATCACCTGTTGTTTTTCTCACATGATTTTCCCAAGACTCCAAAGACTTAACAAGCTGCTCCAACTTTAAGACTTTGTAAGCACAAATGCCGATTTCATAATTCAAACGTATTCTTCCCAATTCATATTCTGCTAAATTGGCACAATCCTTCTCGTTCATTTTTCTAACTTGTATCCAAAAATCATCAACCTTAGCTCTTAGTCCTTCCTTTTTCTTAATCATTACCGAGTATCGCCAAAACAATGGCGTGTGCGATTTATCAGGATTGCGCGCCAAAGACAATGGAAACAAATTAGAATTATTTGGATATTCGTTTTTGAATCCACTAAGCAAGCGTTCACTTTCTTGGCGTAATAATTTATAGGATTGTTTGGCCTGTGCCAATTCATTTTTTAATTTTGTTAAATGTTCCAAATCTTACTCCTTGATTTAAATTTGTTTCAATTTTTACTTCCTCAAGGGAGGGGGTAAATCCTACCCCCTCCCTTACCCTTAAAAGCCCTTTAAGAGAAATCATTCTCATTTTCAAAATTCCATCATTCTCATTTTTGAATTTCAATCATTCTCATTTCTAAACTACTGCCACTCTCATTCTCAACTTGTTCTACTTTCCACACTCAATAAATATTTTTAATTCCCGCCAGACAGAACTTATTAAATAGTTATTTTCTGTGGCGAACTTTAAAACATCTTTAGCATTGATTTTTTTATTACTAACCCAAGTCTTTTTGAAAAAATCATCAGCATCTTTTGAAGTGACTTTAACTTTGTTGTTTTTAACTTCGAAGTCAACCACATCTAACTTTTGGCGCAATTCAGTATGTTGCCGATTTGAATGTTGTGGGAAAAAATACCTAACCATTTCTAACCCTGCGCCATTTAGAACAAATTGTTCCAACAAATGTTCCTTTTCAAAAAGCTTTTTGTTACTCACTAAAACTCGTTTAAAAATCACTGGGTCAACATATATTTGCACAGACAGCGCTTGTTGAAAAGCCAATTCAACCAATCTGTTGTCAGTATTCTTTAAAACGCTGATGCATTTAATACTGCTTTCGTCCAAACCAACAACATGTAATGGTTGGAGATTGCCGTCTGCAATCGAATTGTAGGCCAAACGAGCTAGGTCCACACTAACACTTTGGGTAAATGTTGAATCTAACTCTCTAGACATTAGACATTTCCCCAAAGTGTTACATCTTCACTTGTTGCAACAACTCTTATTATTTGATAACAAACTGCCTCAAGCTCAGTCATATCTTGCCAAAGATGTGGCGTTAACATATCTTTCACGCATTGCAAATTTGTGGATCTAAATTCATACATATCAGACAGCTTGTTAATATTGGATAAATTAACATCCACATCTTCGATATGTCCAGCGCTCACATTAAAGTAAAGCTCCTCTAATTTTGTGTCAACATTAATTTCATCAAAGCTTTGCGTTTCTTGCCCTGTTCCAGATAATTCCAAAGGTGGAATTGGTTTAATGTCTTTTAGGTCGATAATAGGGTTTAGTAAATCTGCTGCATGTGAATACCCTAGAATTAGCCACCACACACCCCAATGCTCAAAATTATTTTTATCAAAAGTGTCTATTAAAATAAAGCCACAGCCAGTTTCAATCTCTTGGACTGTTTTGTTGATGTGTATTTTATTGGTGATTTTATTGATCAAAACCCGGGCTTGTTTGCGAAGCAACTCTAATTGCAACGCACTATCTCTGCTATTGTCTGTTGTTGGTTGCTGCACTTGTTGATTAGTGTCTGCGCCTGTATTTATGTCATCTTGTTCTTGAGCAACTGGTTCTAATGTCTCTTGTGTCTGCAGTTGTTTCTGTAGCATATTTATATTAGACTTACCTAATTGACTCTGTGTAGCCAAGTTATTTGAATTCGAGCTATCTGGCTTTGTATTTTTTGATTGTTCTGGGAGTTTTTTACTACTCAACAAAGCCTTTCTAAAAGCCTCTTTACCATGAAAAAGCTCCCAGAACGGATAAATTTCAGATAATTGCTCTATTAAAGTATCTAAAAGATTTTCAAAATCAAAAGATTTTTTTGTTTTGTTATACTTCTTTAAAGCAGCTGAAAAATCTTTATCCAAAGATTGATCATCATAAGATGTGTCTTTGATTAAACGCTTTAAATTATTGTAGACACCACGAATTTTGATAATTTGTGGCGATCCTAAACCTTGGTTCAAAAAGTAATCTAAATTGCCAACAAGTTTGCTAGCGGTGAATCGAAACACGCTAAGCTGAGCTTTACTAACTGGGTAGCCATTACTTGCCAAATACTCTAAAAAAGGCTTAGTGTGTTTTGTTTTGTAATTGTTGCTAGAGTGTAAAGACTCTTTACACTCTTTCTTAGTGTGTTTTGTTTTGTAATTGTTGCTAGAGTGTAAAGACTCTTTACACTCTTTCTTAGTGTGTTTTGTTTTGTAATTGTTGCTAGAGTCTAAAGACTCCTCAGACTCTTTTTTGAACTCCTTCTCCAGCTCAACTAATGCTTTAGCTTTATCCACTAAAATCAACTCACCTCTTGTTTCGTTTTCTACCAAATGCGCAATCACTGCTTGAGTTTTGTTAATTTCCCCGTCCCATGGTTCCACCACACATTGAATTGCTCCAAACCTATCTTCTTTGGTTTCTTGAAACAGTTGTTTAATAACTTTGAGTCTGGTGTTACCACCCTTGTTTAAAATGTAGCGCTTTGTGTCAGGGTTTCGTACAACGGAGAACATTTGTTGCAAACCTATTTCTTGTATTGACTGTTTAATCTCTTTAAAGAGGTTATTGTCCACTTTCCGTGGATTGAATGAATATTGATCGATCTGGTTAACTGGTATGGTCTTAATAACTGGACGGATACTATCACCATGTTTGTTAAACTCTGGCGTTTCCAAATTGGTTGTAGTTTGAAAGGTTATAGGGTTTATTGCCTGTTGTATTTTTCTTATATCAACCATTTGTTTGTTTGTTTTTTGTTGTGTTGTTGTAGTCATTGTTTTTTCCTTATGAAAGTTTTGTTTCAAATATCCAGCGGTTAAACTTATTGTTAAAATCTTGATCTAGAGCTGCTTTGACAGTTTTGTTTTTGTCTCTATTTTCGTGAGAGTAAGCTTCCTTTTCTTCGTCAGTAAGTTGGTTGTAGAACTCTTCCCACAATAACTTTTTCTCTTTAATGCTTAAATTACCTTTAAACAATTGCAAAAGCTTATAAGGCTCTATTTGTTTTTTGTCTTTGTTTAAGTGTTTTAGGTGCCAAAAAAAGCAGGCTTCCATAGATTTTTTAAATCCTTTACCTTTGGCTTTTTGGGTTTCAATAACTACTACACTAAGTATTTCTTTGGGAATTTTTAAAAGTGGTTCTATTTTCTCTGCCGTAAACCCTAATTGTTTCAGCTGTGTTTTTAAACTAACACTTTGGTGTTGCTGATTGATTTCATCCAATGGATGAGTATCATTGCGACACATTTTGAATTTGATGTCGGTGATTTTTCTGCCAGTTTTTATAGTTTCAAATTCAACCTTAATATTAGTTTTTTGGTTAATCTGTTTAATGCAAGCTTTTAGATCTCGAATTAAAACTGATGTGGGTTTGTTTTTTTGAATACCAATAAACTTTTTAAATGTTGGTATGTCAATTTTTCTTGCACCAACTTTAATGTATTGGATGCAAAGCTCATAAATTCGTATTTGTTGGTATGATTGCAATCTTGCTGTGTCATTGATTAAATATCTGGTAAATTTTGAATTGGTATTAAAATATTGCCTAGTTTTCTTATTAAAATGGATAATGAGTTCGTCAAAATTCCTGTATTCCATCTCGTCAATAAACGCTATTTTTTTCCAATTACCATCATCTTTTTGGATTTTTAAGGTATTGTTTTTTCCAATATCATCTGTTGCTTTGTCAATTCTTGGGTGAATTGAAGATCGTGCTTTTTTAAAGCTCGGGAATAGTTTTTTTAGGTGCTCTGTTTTTATTTTAACTGTTAGTGCTTTTTCGTCTTCAGGATTGTTTAACAAATTAGTGCACACTGAACTCATGCCTACAAGTGCCAATCGGTATGCATAAACATTAGGAATGTTGTAATCTGCTTCAATTAACAAATTTGATCTTTGTATTTCGTATTTTTTAGTTGTCATAAGTTCTCAAGTCTTTAATATTATTTAAGAGTCTTTAAGTATGTTTCGGTTTGGATTTATTAAGTAAAAACAACAACTTAAAACATGAACTATGATGTTTTTGCTCCCAATTATGATGTTTTTGCTCCCAATTATGATGTTTTTGCTCCCAATTATGATGTTTTTGCTCCCAACTATGATGTTTTTGCTCCCATGGTTAGTTAGCCCGCACAAGCCTTGTGTTATCAGGCTTTTGTAATGGCTAACTATGATGTTTTTGCTCCCAACTATGATGTTTTTGCTCCCATGGTTAGTTAGCCCGCACAAGCCTTGTGTTATCAGGCTTTTGTAATGGCTAACTATAGTGTTTTTGCTTCCAACAAAATCAATCATAAATAACACTCCCATCTTTTTTTTATAATCTCCTCAAAAGGTAAAATAGCTGTTCTGTCTCGTCCATGAGCACTCCTCCATGTTCTGGGGTATTTTTGTATATAAACTAATTTAAAATTACTTGCTTTCATGGAAGCGCCGGTCTCATCTGCTCTAGTGTAGGTAATGATTTTCTTGTACCCCATTGCTTGTGCAACCCTTCTGCCCTTTCCAATCAAGAATGAACATGCATTGGGCGTGCCATCTGTGCAAACTCGAGTAAATTCAATAGACCAACCATCGTTTAAAAGCCTAGCATTTGGGATGGCCGCAACAAGAACCCCTACCATTTCTTCTTCTTTATTATTTGTTAGAGCTGCGATGCAAAATTTCGCAGCTCTAACTGTTTTATTGTGACGGTGGTATTTGTCAACAAAAGCATTTGCTTGTTTTATGGATATTGGTTTAATTTGCATAACAAAGTTCCTTTTTATACCCCCTCAAGCCCATTGATCTTATAACCTGCCGGCTAACCAAAAGTCCTTACTACTTCTAGAGTAGTAAGGCAAAAACTTGATAGGTGTTTTCATAGATTCAACTCCTTAGAAAGTTCAATAATAGCGTCAGCACTTTTTTGGGCTTTCTGCACTGTTTTTTTATTACCATTCAAAAACTCAGTAACTGGTATTTGTTGGGTGATTGCTTCTTTAAACACCACCGATTGAGGAATGGTTGTGGTGAGTATTTGGTATTTTTCACTATTTTTAGTAAATAGTAGATTGGTAAATTGGGATGCATCTGTAGTGTTGTCAAGTCGGTAGACGACACCCAATAAATTTGGGACCTTAATACCTACTTCTTCGCAGCCTTTCAATCCGTCTATCATTGATAACGTGCCACGTTCCAATTCTTTAATAGTTGTTGCCTCTGGCAAAATAGGTGTGATGAGTAGGTTTGCAACCAGAACGGCCGCATCTTGTAAATTACCTTTGGCGCCTTGTGTATCGATTAAGATGTAGTCGTATTTTTTTACGAGCTTTTTGATCGCAATTTTTAATCTAAATCGTCCATCGCCTTGGTTGGTGAGCCATGATTGTATTTGATTATGAGGATCGTTTGAATAAATCAAATCACCATATTGAGTTTCACTAATACAGTCGTTGATCTTGGCAGGGTCAACAAAGACTTCTGTTAAACCACCATTTGCTTGTTTGGTTATTTTGTAATAGGATGAGAGGCTAGGTTGGGGGTCCGCATCAATCATCAAGACTTTTTTGTCTTGTTGATACAGATTACCAGCAAGGTTAGCAGTAAGGGTTGTCTTACCTACACCGCCTTTGGTTGATACTATTGATATTATTTTCATAAACAATCCTTTTATTCATGAGGATGAATTTATGAAACAGGTTGCCAAGAGTGGTGGGTCGTGAGCGATTCGAACGCTCGACCAGCGGATTAAAAGTCCGATGCTCTACCAACTGAGCTAACGACCCATAAAAAAGGTGGCATTATACCTTAGCGCTATTTTAAAAATCAATCAACAATTAGCTCTTATTTGTTGTATTTACTATTTCTCTAAGCGATTTCCCTGACTTAAAAAACGCCACAAATTTCTCCTCAATTTGTATTTTTTTTCCAGTTTTGGGGTTAATGCCTAAGCGTGTTGGACGATATTTTTTATAAAAACTGCCAAAGCCTCTAATTTCAACCCTTTCGCCTAAAACAATAGCCTTTGTTAGAGTTGCTATAATAATCTCAGTAGAGGTCTTAGCATCGGCTTTTGAGAGTTTGGCATCTGCAGATAAATTAAGAATAAAATCGCTTTTTTTCATAATTAAAATACCAATTACAACACACCATGCAATTGACTCTAAAACTTACTCTTTGGCTTGTTTTAATAAATCGCCCAAAGTAGAGCCAGTAACTTTTTCGGAAGATTGCTTATTATAATCTGCCATAGCGGCTTTTTCTTCAGCAGATTCTTTGGCTTTGATACTAACAGAAATATTGCGTGGTCTGCGCCCAATATTGGTGATTATCACTTCTACCTCATCACCCACCGCTAATTTTGTGGTAGCATCTTCTACGCGTTCTTTAGAAATCTCACTTGCTTTTAAGTAGCTAGTGATACCTTCTGCCAAAGTAACTACCGCACCATGTGTATCTACCTCAGAAACCACCCCTTTAACAATAGTGCCTTTTTTGTTTAAGGCTGTATATGATGTAAAATCGTCTCTAACGATTTGTTTAATGCCTAAAGAGATGCGCTCTTTTTCAGCGTCAATATTTAAAATCACCACCTCAAGTTCCTGACCTTTGGAATAATTCGCAACCAATTCTTCTGCAGGTTGCTTGTCCCATGAAATATCTGCCAAGTGAATTAAACCATCAATACCGCCCGGAAGACCAGCAAATAAACCAAAATCGGTAATTGATTTAATGGTTACGCTAATCTTATCGCCTTTATTATGCATGGCTTCGAAAGACTCCCAAGGGTTGACTTGTGCTTGCTTCATAGACAGTGAAATACGATGCTTAGACTCTTGTACATCTAATATCACCACATCCACCTCTTGACCGAGTTTGACAATCTTAGAAGGACGCACATTGGCATTTGTCCAATCCATTTCAGAAACATAAACCAAGCCCTCAACACCCTCTTTAACCTGCACAAATGCACCATAATCGGTTAGGTTAGAAACCACGCCAGTAACTTTTTTGCCAATAGGTAGGCGCTCAGAAATACCCTCCCAAGGACTTGCACTCAGTTGTTTGAGACCAAGCGAGACACGCATTTTTTCTTTATCATAGCCCAGCACTTTAACTTTAATTTTGTTACCAACTGTTAATTTTTCACTAGGGTGGCTCACACGCTGCCAAGAAATATCGGTAATATGCAATAAGCCATCAACACCACCGAGGTCAATAAAGGCGCCGTAATCTGCAAGGTTTTTAACAATGCCTTCAACTTCTTTGCCTTCTTCAAGCGTTTCAAGTAAGGCCTCTCGGTCCGCAAAATTGGCTTTTTGTAAAACTGCCTTTCTAGAGACAACAATATTATTTCTAATATCATCCATTTTAATAACGATGACCTCAATTTCTTGACCTATTAAATATGAAAAATCTTTAACTGGACGCATATCCGTCAATGAACCGGGCAAAAACGCTTTAATCACGCCAATATCAATGGTTAGCCCACCTTTTACTGCACCAGTAACCACACCAGTAACCACTTCTTTAGTATTCATTGCCGCTTCTAATGCTTGCCATAATTTGATGCGTTTGGCTTTTTCACGAGACAATAAGGTGTGTCCCAATCCATCATCAATTGATTCAAGGGCAACTTCCACTATATCCCCTTCATTGATTTCTAATTTACCTTCTGCGTCTTTAAACTGCTCTAAAGGGATAAATCCCTCTGATTTTAAGCCAACATTGATAACTGCTTTTTCGCGATTGATACTGACCACGGTACCCATTATTAAAGCACCTACTCGTACATTTTGTTGTTCTTTGCTATTTTCAAATAATGCTTGGAATGATTCTGACATATTTTTTTGATATTGACCGCTAAATCCTCCAACAACGGTATTAGTTGGGACTTATCGGGTTAGTTTATAAAAAAGTTTAGCCGCCTAAACTTTGATTATTTTCATCACCTGAGTAACAACCTCATCAATTGATAACTCGCTGGTATCAATGATAAGGCAATCTTTGGCTGGCTTGAGTGGGGCATGCTGGCGCGAACAATCACGCCTATCCCGCCTCTCCACCTCCGCCAAGACTTGCGCCATTATACCTGGATGCCCTTGTTTTTGCAATTGCTTGAGTCGCCTATTGGCACGCTCGGTAACACTGGCTGTTAAA
Organism: Gammaproteobacteria bacterium Gsub; assembly: GCA_002007405.1. Classification (GTDB taxonomy): domain Bacteria; phylum Pseudomonadota; class Gammaproteobacteria; order PS1; family Pseudothioglobaceae; genus JAAOIF01. The sequence goes on along the minus strand of JYIN01000012.1, from coordinate 61,097 downwards.
AACACTTTAAATGCCGCATTGACAAAAACCACTGTGCCCATATCACGCCCATCAGCCACTAAGCCAGGAGGCTTGGCGAAAGCTTGTTGGCGCTTTAATAGCAAAGTGCGCACTGCACTGACAGTGGCAATTTTAGATGCTATTTCCCCAATTTGCTCGGTGCGTAAAATACTAGAGACTTCTTTACCATCTAAATATACATTTAGCAGTTCACCGTCCGCTGTTGGTTTAAATTCTAAATCAAGTTTTTGAGCGATTTTCTCTAAAGCATCAGTATCAGTAATATCAACTCTTTTATTTTGCACTGCCAGTGCAAATGCCCGATAAATTGCCCCAGAATCTAATAAATGCCAACCCTGTTTTTGTGCCACAATCCTTGCAACTGTGCCTTTTCCAACGCCGCTGGGACCATCAATGGTTAGAATGGGAATCATCTGCTCATTTATTTGTTTATTTATCCACGCCGCGAAACTCTGAGACGCGAATTTTACCAGCCACCATTTTTGCCTGACGCTGACCAATTTTCTCCATTTTGTCCCAAAATGCTTGGTTGAGGTCAAAACCTGCGCTAATTGCAGTGCCGATAAGTAAAATCAGCAAATCCGCTGATTCTTCAGCCAAATCTTCAACTGCACGGCCCTTGGTAATGCAAGCTGATATTTCCCCTAATTCTTCTGCCATCAATGCCACTCTATAGGGCAAATCCTCACCGCCACGGTTTTTAAAATCGTGCTTATCATGAAACGCCTGCACCACATTCAACATAGATTGATAAGAGTTTTTATTCATTTGGATTTTACGCGCATGTGGGGAAATAATAAAACATCACGGATAGACGGCGAATTGGTAAATAACATCACCAAGCGATCAATGCCAATACCCTCGCCTGCCGTGGGTGGCATGGCATATTCTAAGGCACGAATGTAGTCGCTATCATAAAACATCGCCTCATCATTGCCAGCTTCTTTTTCTGCCACTTGTACTTTGAAGCGTTGGGCTTGGTCTTGGGCATCATTAAGCTCGGAAAATCCGTTGGCAATTTCACGTCCACCGATAAATAACTCAAATCTATCGCTAATAAATGGGTTGTCATCACAACGCCTTGCAAGTGGTGATACTTCAGTGGGATAGGCGGTGATAAAAGTAGGTTGGATGAGTTGTTGTTCCACAGTAGTCTCAAAAATCGCCATTTGAATTTTGCCTAACCCCCAATTATCTTGGATTTTGATATTGAGTTTTTTAGCAGTTTTCTTAGCATTTCCCTCACTCAAATCTGCTATTGATAAATTAGGATTGTATTGAAGAATTGAATCAAACATACTAAGGCTTTGAAACGGCTTGGAAAAATCAAAATCATCACCCTGATAATGAATGGTAGATTCACCACACACATCTAATGCAATACCGCGAAACAAAGCCTCAGTCAAATCCATCAGCTCGTGATAAGTAGCATAAGCCTGATAAAACTCAATCATAGTGAACTCTGGATTGTGTCTTCTGGACAGCCCTTCATTACGAAAACTGCGGTTAATCTCAAACACCTTATCCATACCGCCAATCACCAATCTTTTTAGATAAAGCTCGGGGGCGATACGCAAATACATAGGCATATCTAACGCATTATGATGAGTCTCAAATGGTCTTGCAACTGCCCCACCGGGGGTGGTTTGTAACATCGGTGTTTCCACTTCAACAAATTGATTTTTATTAAAAAAATTACGAATATAAGCTATAATCTCACCGCGGCGTTTAAAAATATTACGCGATTTTTCATTCATAATTAAATCTAAATAGCGTTGCCGATAACGAATTTCTTGGTCTGCTAAACCATGAAATTTCTCTGGCAACGGACGCAAAGATTTGCTGAGTAATTGAATTTTGCTCAAGCGCACCGACAACTCGCCCACCTTAGTTTTGAATAATACCCCAGTAGCCCCAATAATATCACCAATATCCCATTTTTTAAATTGCTCGTTATAAACCCCATCAGGCAACTCATCACGGCTTGCAAACAACTGGATTTGCCCGCTGGAATCTTGTAAATGAGCAAAACTGACTTTGCCCATTACCCGTTTAAGCATGAGTCGCCCTGCCACCGACACTTTAATATCTTTCTTTGCCAATTCTGCTTTAGAAAATTGTCCATAATCAGAGCTGATTTTTTGGGCTAAATTTTTAGGTTTAAAATCATTGACAAAAGGATTGCCCAGCTGCCTCAAAGCGGTTAATTTTGCTTTTCTCTCAGCAATGAGTTTGTCGTCATCTTGGTTATTCATTGTTGTTTTTCTCTAATTGTTGTTAGCCTAATGTTTTGGCTTTTGTGAGCGCTTGCTCGGCTTTTGTTGCCTCTCCCACACGCAAAGACAAAATACTGCGATTATAGTAGGAACGGTAAAAATTTGCATCCAATTGAATGGCTTTGTTTAAATATTCTAACCTTAACTCGTCTTTGCCCGATTTGCCATACACTGGCACAATTATACACGGCAACAACATAGTTTGAATCAAGGGTTATGACTTGGGTATAGGTGTTAATTGCAGCACTGAATTTATCTATCATAACATTACCCAAATTATTAAAAGCACCGCTGTCTTCTAATGTCAATGTTTTTTAAAATAGCCAATCACAAACTCAAATGCTGCTTTTGTGCCCAGTGGACAAGGCAAAATACGCCTGTGCACTGTTGGCTTCAATGGAATTTAACATGCTCTCAAATGCCAAATCATCACTGCCTTGTAACTGGTGCAAATTGCCTGAATTTAAGTGTGCATTGGCTTTTAAATCATCTTTAGTGGCTGGATAATGTAACACTTTATTCTAAGTCTAAATTGCCAAAGACCACTCCATTTTTTCTGTCGGTATGGGTGGCAGATAAAAATTGCTCAACTCATTTTCAAGGCTCATTTTAACAACGCTTTGGCTTTTCTGGTATCTACTGCTGAATTAGTATTTTGCTTTTTAGATAGAATCGACCTGACAAAAAAAAGGGCAGTTAGGATTAAAAATACAAACGGGGCAAACCATAAAAGATAAGTATTTTTGTTAATGGGTGGCTTAAATATCACAAAATTACCATAGCGATTAACCATAAATTGGCGAATTTCATCATTGCTGTTGTTTTTAATAATCATATCTCGAACCTGCTGGCGTAAATCTTTCGCCAATCCAGCATTCGATCCGCCAATACTTTGACCTTGACACACTGGACAACGAATTTCATCAATTAAAGCACGATAACGCCGCTCTTGTTCGGAATTGGCAAAAATTTTTGCCTCAATATCAACGGCAAAAATTGGTTGAATTAAACCAATTAATAGGATAAAACGCATAAAATAAGACATGCAAAAATTCCATTTAAAAGAATTAATTTTAACTTATGCCGCTTATCACTCTTGATGATATTTTCCTTAGATTTTCTGATAAACCAATTTTAAGTGGCGTAAGTGCCAATATCCACAAGGGAGATAAAATTGCTTTGATTGGGCGAAATGGAGAGGGAAAATCCAGTTTTATGCGCATGTTGGCTGGCATCATTGACCCTGATGATGGCGAATTAAAAATTAAAAATGGCACAAAAATCAGTTATCTACCACAAAACCCACCAGCCAATAGTGATAAAAACTTATTTACTATTGTCGCTGAAGGGTTAGGTGATATTGGGTTGGTACTGGCGAAATATCAGCACTTAACCAAGCACAATCAATTAACCCAAGCAGCTAGATTACAAACCCAAATTGACCAAGCCAATGGTTGGGAATATTTGCATAAAATTGAGGCGTTGCTAAACCGTTTTACCCTTGACCCAAATTCTATATTATCAACCCTTTCTGGTGGCTGGCGCAGGCGGGTTATGCTAGCGCGTGCCTTGATTAACGAGCCTGATGTATTACTTTTAGATGAGCCAACCAATCATTTAGATATTAATACAATTCTTAACCTTGAAAAAATGCTCAAAGATTTTAGCAGCACTTTGATTTTAATCAGCCATGACCGTTCATTTATTAACGGCATTGCTAATCGGGTATTTGATCTAGACCGTGGTCATTTGACGGTGTTTGAATGTGGCTACACAGATTATATAAAACGCAAAGACGAACAACAGCACGCTGAAGAAATAGCAGATGCACGATTTGACAAAAAATTAGCCCAAGAAGAAGCGTGGATTCGTCAAGGAATCAAAGCCAGACGCACCCGTAACGAGGGCAGAGTGCGCGCTCTACAAACCATGCGTAATTCATTTGCCAATCGCCGTAAAAAACCAGGTAAGGTTAAAATTCAGGCTTTAGATGATGAAAAACACGCATCTAAATTGGTGTTTGAAGTGAAAAAAATCAACTATCAAATTGCTGGATTAAAATTGCTTGTAGATTTTTCTATGTTGGTTCTAAGAGGTGAAAAAATCGGCATTATTGGTGGTAACGGCAGCGGTAAAACCACCCTTATCAAACTTTTATTAGGTGCCATTCAGCCTGATAGTGGCACTATTCGTCGCTCAAAGACCATAAAACTGGCTTATTTTGACCAAATGCGCCAAAATTTGGACTCTAATATGAATATGCGGGCTATGGATTTTGTCTCAGAAGGTCGCGAACACATTGATATTGGTGGAAAAAACAGGCATATTATCGGCTATCTGCGGCAATTTTTATTTACTGGAAAACAAGCCATGACACCGATTAAAATGTTCTCTGGAGGTGAAAAAAATCGGCTGATGTTAGCCAAAATTCTATCCCAGCCTGCCAATTTATTAGTGCTTGATGAACCAACCAATGACCTTGATGTGGAAACGCTAGAGTTACTTGAAGAAATGCTCTTTGATTACACTGGCAGTTTGGTTTTAATCTCCCATGATAGAACTTTTCTTAATAATATCGTTAGCACAACCATAGTCATGGACGGAGACGGAATCATTAACCAGTATGCAGGTGGCTATGACGATTATCTGCTTCAAAAACAAGCCCAGCCACCAAAACCTGCCAGCGTAAAAAAACCCAAACCTACGAACACAAGGCTAAAAAATAAAAAAATCAGTTATAAACAACAGCAGATATTACAAAAAATACCTGAAAAAATTGAAAAAACTGAAATTCAAATTGATGCCATTCAACAGCAACTGTCGGCGCCCGAATTTTTCCAACAACCACAATCGCAACAGATGCTTATTGAGCTTGCCAGATTAGAGTCTGAATTAGAGGAATATTATCAAAAATGGAGCAAACTTGAATCATAATATTCCTCTAATCGTAGATTTAGACCACACCCTAATTACTACCGATTTATTATACGAGTCGTCCGTTGGCGTGTTAAAAAAAAACCCGCTTCTGGCGTTTGCCTACCCTTTTTGGTTGCTGTGCGGCAAGGGCTACCTCAAATACCAGTTAGTTAAACGCTTTCCGATTGATGTTAGCATACTGCCCTATAATCAAGCCGTCATTGACTATATTAAAATTCGCCAGAAAAAAAATGATAAGATTATTCTTGCTACTGCCACACACAAACTTTATGCCTTTGCTGTTGCCAAACATTTAATGTTATTTGATGATGTGATGGCAAGCAATGCCCGTTTTAATCTTTCCGCTCATAATAAGGCGACAAAATTGATTTCCCGTTTTGGCAGACAAGGCTTTGATTATATGGGCGACCATAGGCGTGACTTACCCGTGTGGGAAGCATCAAACTTAGCAATTTTGGTAAATGTATCAAACAAAATAATCAGAAAAACCAAACATTTAAACACACTGATTTTGCCTAAAAAAACATAGAGTCTCTATCTAATTTCCTTCAATTAAATAGGATAAACCCCCAAGCAACAGATAAATAATACCGGTAACAATCAATGTGACTGAGATAACCCTTGCAAAAACCAAATTTTTACCTAAAATTTTATTATTCACAAACCATACAATAGTGCCGATGACGAGGGCGATGATTAAGATTCTAATTAAAAACATGGTATTTTTATTGCCTAAAACTTTTTGCTATTTTAGTCGCTAATTGCTGGCTAATGCCATTGACTTTAGCAATCTCATCAATATTGGCTTTTTGGACTTCTTGTAATCCGCCAAAATAATTAAGCAATGCCGCTCTACGCATTTCCCCCACACCTTGAATAGCCTCAAGTGGCGAGGTTGTACGCTTTTTATTGCGTTTTTTACGATGATTTTTAATTGCAAATCGATGGGCTTCATCACGAATATGATTAACCAACATCAATGCTTGGTTATAAGGCGACAGATTGATTTTTTTAACCTTGCCATCTTCAATCAAAATCAAGGTTTCTAACCCTGTTTTATGTCCCTCACCTTTTGCCACACCAACCAAAACAATGCCCTCAACGCCAATCGAATCTAGTGCCATAATCGCCTGATTAAGTTGCCCTAAGCCACCGTCAATAAACACCACATTAGGGAGCGGTTTATGGTCTTGAAAAAGCCGAGAATAACGCCGATATACTGCCTGATTCATCGCCGCATAATCATCACCTGGGGTAATATTTTTGATATTGAATTGACGATATTGCTGAACTTTAGGCAGACCTTTTGCAAACACCACACAAGAAGCTGTAGTTGCCTCACCCATAGTATGGCTAATATCAAAGCATTCCATATAATTAGGTAACGATTCCAAATTAAGGGTTTTTTGTAATTGCAATAATTGCGCCCGTTTAGTAAATTTTACGCTCAGATGTTGCTTTAGATTTTGCACGGCAGTGAGAGTAGCAATTTTTAGAAAATGACGCTTGTTTTTTTGTGGTGTGTCAATAATTTTAACTGACAAAGCTGAGGCTATTAGATTTTTATCTTTGAGTTTTTCACTAACAAGTAATTGCTTTGGCATTTTTTTTCCCAAATAATACAATGGCAAAAAAGCCGATAAAACCAATTGAGAAGACTTACCTTTGGCATGTTTCGGAAAAAAACAAGCCTGTCCAATTTGTTTGCCTGAACGAACAAACAAAACCTCAATTGCATGGATGCCTTGTTGCTCAACAATGCTAATTACATCCATATTATTCATTGATTGTGTGCTATGTTGCTCCTGAATACTGCGCAGACGAATAAGTTGGTCACGATAATGTGCAGCCGTGTCAAAATCCAAATTCTTTGATGCGCGTTGCATTTTGTTTGAGATTTTATCTAAGGTTTGCCGGCCTTTACCATTTAAAAATAGTGCCATCATTGATACATCTTGAGCATAATTTTTATCACTTATTTTGCCTACACACGGTGCGCTACACAGCCCAATTTGATATTCTAAACAAGGTCTTGAACGCGCCCGATAGACGCTATTAGTACATTGACGCACTTTGAAGATTTTTTTTAACAACAATAAAGAATCTCGCACCACATTAGCAGATGAATAGGGACCAAAAAACTGCTCATTTTTATTTTTCTGCCCACGATAAAAACCGACCCTAGGATGTTTGTCATTGCTGATATAAATGTAGGGGTAACTTTTGGAATCTTTCAATAGAATGTTATATCGTGGCTTATACTGTTTAATCAGTTCATTTTCCAACAGCAGGGCCTGAGTTTCAGTATCGGTAATAATAACCTCAAAATCTTTAATATTAAAGACCAAAGCCCTGGTTTTAACATCGGTATGCTGTTTATTAAAATAACTTGAGAGGCGTTTTTTCAGATTTTTTGCCTTGCCAACATAAATCACCTGCGCCTGTTTATCCAGCATTTGATAGACTCCTGGAGAATGGGTTAGATTTTTAAGTTTATTTTCAACAAACATTTATATAAAAAGTATTAAATATTTTTTTGATTATTATCCAATGACGACTAAACAAAGGAGGGGGCATCCTAAGAGATTTAAAATTTAAAAACTTGTTATAAAGAATTAGCATCCACCTTTTAAACTTAATAAATGCAAAATTCAATTTTATACAAATTAGGTAAAAAAATAACCATATTATCACTATAAAATTTGGGGCTTATACCTTAAAGACCACTAAATCACAGCCAAACATCTAATAGTTTGTAAAGGTCTTTATCTAATACCACAAAAAGCGAAAATGGATTAGGACAACAATTTATCTAAATTTTCTTGAGCGCCTATATCAGCTCGGTAATCTAAATCAGCATGCACAAATTTTTCAATGGCCTGATTAACAAGACTGCCAGCATCGGCTATTTTATCAGCAACAGCACCAAAGGCAATGACTCGTGATTTTTTCAAAGTTTGATACCGACCATCACCCAATTTAACCGCAGCAGCAAAAAATACTTTAACCCCCATATCATAAATTGCCTCTTCATCCAAAGTGAATACACTTGGCGCCTTGCTTTCTTGCGGATATTCTTTTGCCACAAGATATTTAACAACACAAGCCTTGTTAGTAAAATACACCTTGTCAGCCGACAAAGTTTTATTCCACATGCGCTTAATTAAATCTGCAAAAGAGCTTTTTAAAATGGTCAATATATTTAATCCTTCAGGATCCCCAAAACGCCCGTTAAATTCCATAAATTGAATGCCGTGTTGGGTTTTAAAAAATCCACCATTAAGTACACCGTTAAAAAACAAACCTTCATTTTGGATTTGCCTGATAATCCTTTGCATGATGATTTTACAATCTTGCAAATCTTTATCACTCATAAAAGGCAACTTTGCCTCATTATTAGTAAAACACCCCATCCCACCAGTACCAGCGCCCAAGTCATCTTCAAACCTAAATGGATAATCATAGCTTGCAGGTGCCAGAATCAAATTTTGCCCATCGGTAAGCCCCATAATGGTAAATTCAATGCCGTTTAGTTTTTCCACCAATAAAATTTCCTCGTTTGGAGATTTCTCTAACAACTGGGTGGCATAATCGGCACAATCAACATATGTTGGCAGGTGATCTGGCATCACCTTAACCCCTTTTCCACCTGTTAAACCTTGTGGTTTAACCACAATTTGCATATTTTTGTCTTCAAACATTTTGATGATAGCCGGCAACTGAGTTTTATTTTGCACAACTTGATAATATGGCGTGAATTCGGGGGATGTTTTTTGCATCATCTCAATAGAATAGATTTTATCCCATTCTATTCTTGTGGCATCCCTCGTCCCTCCAACGGTTTTAATATTTTTCTCAAGTAAGGCATCAACCACACCATTTGCTAATGGGTCGTCGGCACTGACAAAAGCATAATCAATAGCATTATCGACGGCAAATTCTGCCACTGCCTGTCCGTTACAGACATCATCAACAATATATTTTCCGCCTGACTTAGTAACACAATCTACAATGGTGGGATTTTCATGACCGATAAAAGCGTAAAGCTTTGTTTCTGCAAATAATTTTAGAGCAAAGGCACTTTCTCTACCGCCACTACCCACAATCAAAAAATTTTGTTTTTTCACCATAGCCTAGATTTATAAAAAATAATTATTATACTTTTTAGACCTTTAAATATTTAATCTTTACACAAAAAATACATAAAGACCTTTGCATAATAATAGTCAATGATTAAAAAACCAGAATTGTAACAACTATTTTTTTAGGATATTAAATTGGTTAAGACTTTTAATTTTATCCAGCGGGGATGAAGATTATTTGGCGCTCATCTAAATTGACTGAGGCAATTTGGATTTTAATACTATCACCAAGACGGTAGATTTTGCCACTACGCTCACCTTTTAATTGGTGGTGAATGTCATCAAAAATATAGTAATCATCGTTCATATCACGCATGGCAATCATCCCTTCAACAAAAACATCGCTGAGTTCAATAAAAATACCAAAACCTGTAACACCTGAGATAATGCCATTAAACAACACCCCAATTTTATCGCGCATGTATTCACATTTTAGCCATTGCTCAACATCGCGTGAGGCACTCTCTGCCCGGCGCTCAGTCATTGATAGGTGAGTGCCTATTTCAACCATTTTTTTACTAGGTTTTCTGGGTTTTTTTTTCAAAACCCGCCTAATAGCACGATGCACAAGCAAATCAGGATAACGCCGAATGGGTGAGGTAAAATGCGTATAGTCATCAAAAGCTAAGCCAAAATGCCCTTCATTAGCAGGGGTATAAACCGCTTGTTTCATACTGCGCAAAACTACGGTTTTGATGATATTTTCATCACCTCTGCCCTTGGCGTTTTCTAAAACTTTGGCAAAGTCTTTTGACTCAGGCTGGGCACCTCCCTCAAGAGTTAAGCTGAGTGCATTCAAAAATTGGCGCGTTGCTTCAACTTTTTCTGCTGTTGGCTTGGGGTGGATGCGATAGAGAAAATCCTCATCGTGATGGGCTAAAAACTTGGCCGTGGCTTGGTTTGCCATAAGCATACATTCTTCAATCAGTTTGTGTGCATCGTTACGAGGGAAGGGAATAATATTATCAATTTTGCCATTATCTTTAAATAAAATCTGACTCTCAATACGGTCAAAATCCATCACTCCGCGTTTGATTCTGGCATCTTTGAGCACTTTATACAAATCATACAAAGTGCGTAAATTATCCATCACGCCCGCATATTGTCGAGTCAAGGCGGTATCATTTTGTTGTAAAATTTTGCCAACTTTGGTGTAAGTTAGGCGCGCATGCGAAAACATAACAGCGGGATAGAATTGAAACCCTACTAAATTACCTTGGGTGTCAATATTCATCTCACAAGTCATACACAAACGCTCAATATTAGGGTTGATAGAACACAAACCATTTGACAAAACCTCAGGCAACATAGGCACAACACGATGCGGAAAATAAACCGAATTACCACGCTCAAAAGCATCTTTATCTAAAGGCGACCCCTCTTTAACATAATGCGATACATCAGCAATGGCAACTACCAATTTCCAGCCGCCTTCGGTGGATTCAGCATATACCGCATCATCAAAATCCTGCGAATCTCCGCCATCAATGGTAATTAACTTCATTTTGGTAATATCAACCCTATTTTGCCTGTCTTTGTTGGTAACCCTACTGGGGAATTTAGCAGCTTGTGCAAGTGCTGCTTTGGAAAAATCAACAGGGATAGCATTACGATACAAGGCGGAATCTATCTCCACGCCTTCATCCATATAAGTGCCTAATACTTGAATAATTTTGCCTTGTGCCAAGCTTTTTTGCGTGGGTGATTTTAAAATTTCAACAATCACAATTTGTGCGTCTTTGTATTCTTTGCCAATTTTTGGAATATTAATATTGTGCCTAATATATCTGTCATCAACCACCACAAAAGCACCGCCTTTTTCTATGTGCAAACGCCCTACTACAGTTTTAATACTCTCAATAACCTTAACAATCTGTGCATCACCGCGTTGATTAAGCAGGCGTGCATGGACTTTATCACCATGAAATACCTGCTGCATTTGTTGAACACTAAGGCGTAAATCCCTACCACCCTTGTCTAAAGTAATAAAACCAAATCCTTTAGGATTGGCAATCACAGTGCCAGTCATAATGCCAGATTTGCCGCTGAATTTACGATATATGCCATTACGATTACAACTGAGTTGCTTATCACGCACCATGGCTTTTAAGCGGTGCATTAAAGGTTTTTTTTGATGGTCGTCAATTTGTAATAAATCATACAATTCAAATTTAGTAAGAGATTTTTCTTTAAAGATCTCGAGAATATATTTTCGAGACGGAACTGGATTGGTGTATTTCTCCAATTCTTTCTTATGATAAGGGTCTTTATTCATCAAAAGGATGGTTAAGGATTAAAGTTTCATCACGCTCAGGACCGGTTGATAAAATATCAACTGGCAAACCAGACAATGCTTCAATTTTACGAATATAGTTTTGTGCTTCAATTGGCAATGAATCAAACGCATGGGTGCCGGTGGTTGAAGTTTTCCAGCCCGGCATTTCTATCTAAATGGGTTTGGCTTTTCTATAACCCTTATCATCAAACGGTGGTGTAGTGATTTGTTTGCCGTCTAATTTATAGGCAACGCAAATTTTAATATGCTCTAATGTGTCTAATACATCAAGCTTGGTTAGACAAATGGCAGTTACCGCATTGAGTTTAAAAGAACGCTTTAAAGTTACCATATCCAACCAACCACAACGCCTCTGCCGACCAGTTGTGGCCCCAAATTCACATCCTATTGTGCCTAGTATTTTTCCAATCCCATCCCCTTTGTCACTACTGGCATCATAGACCAACTCAGTTGGAAAAGGTCCTCCACCTACACGCGTTGTATAGGCTTTAACAATACCTAAGACATAATCAATGTTTTTAACGCCCACGCCTGATCCAGTTACCGCGCCACCTGAAGTTGTGTTAGACGAGGTTACAAAAGGGTATGTGCCTTGGTCAATGTCTAATAATGTACCCTGTGCACCTTCAAATAAAATATTTTCATTATTGGCAATATGTTCATGGATTTTTTCAGTTACATCGGTAATCATAGGGCGGATAATTTTGGCTTGTGCTAATGCCTGTGCCAATGTTTTTTCATAATCTACTGCTGCCACGCCATAGTAGTTTTCCAACCCAAAGTTATGATATTCCATCACTTCTTTTAACTTAGTAGCAAAACTTACCTCATCAAGCAAATCACCAACCCTTAAACCACGCCGCGCCACTTTGTCTTCGTAAGCAGGACCAATACCATTGCCCGTTGTACCAATTGCTGCCTTTCCACGCTTGACTTCACGCGCAGCATCTAAGGCAATATGGTAAGGCAGAATCAGTGGACAGCCTGGTGCAATCTTTAAACGCGAGGTAAAATTAACACCAACCGCCTGTAACTCATTGATTTCTTTGATCAGCGCCGACATTGACAAAACCACACCATGAGCAATGAAACACACAACATTATCACGCAAAATACCTGATGGAATCAAATGCAAAATGGTTTTTTTAGCGTTAATAACTAAAGTGTGCCCAGCATTATGTCCGCCTTGAAAACGCACCACAGAAGATGCTTTATCGGTGATTAAATCCACCACCTTGCCTTTCCCTTCGTCACCCCATTGAGTGCCAATGACGACTACATTTTTTGCCATATTTTTGCCTTCATTTTTTTTTCACTCGATGTGCTCATTGATATTATTTTTTCAAACACTTTTAAAATTTGAGCACAAAAATTCATTGCTTCATTATCATTCATTGTCTTTTGCAAATTCATACTAGACGAATAAACATTTTTTGCCAGTTTCTTTTTGTTTATAGTTTTTCTTTTTAAAATTATCTCTTTCTAAGATTTGTTGCTTTTGTTGCGAGTTAGGGAATTATCCCCTTTTTTTATACTCAGAACTATCCCAATCAACCACCTGTGGATACATAACTTCTCTTTTTAAGGGTATTTAGAAAATTCAATAATTTCTCTCTGTGCTACATTTTGCAAAATAACCCATCAACTTCACTTATTATTTTATTTTTTACCAATTTACAATAATTTTATCCATATCTATTCCTACTGCCTCGCCCATAGTTTGTAGCCACTATTAATGTTGTTCCACTGCCAGAGAAAGGGTCAAAAACAATATCATTTTTACAACTAAATAATTTGATTGCCAGATAAGGATAATACCTTTGGAAAAGGGGCTGGATGGCTTAATTATTTTGCCACTTTCACCATTAAATATCATAAATTTGACAATTGTATTATTCCTTCAAATGAAACACTATTTTTGAGACAAAAACTTAAGATCAAATGAAAAACCAGTGGCAGGTCTTGATTTACCAAAAAGTTTGCCGATACCATTGTAACGACCGCCTTGTGCTAAGGCTTTTGAATAATTTTGGTGATAGGCACAAAACACAACACCAGTGTGATACTCATAGGCTTTTAATTCTGCAAAGTCAATTTTTATCTCAATATCTTTTGTATCTAAAACGGCACTAATTTTGGCTAAATCTTCAATAGCAGATTTTGCCTCGGGTAAATCATTAAAAATATCTAAGGCATCGTCCAAAACACGAGCGTCGCCTTCTAATTGCATCAGTGCAGAAAATTTGTCAGCATTATCTAAGGTATTTTTGGTTAAAAATAATGCCAAATCTGGATGTGAGCGACGAATAAAAATTTGGCGTAAATTTGCCACCTGTGAATCCATTAAGTCTTGTTGCGCAACTAAAGCATTAAAAATGGCAATATTGCCTAAACTCAATACAATGGGTTTGATTGACAGCAATTTTAAACTCTCAAGCATTAACTGGATAACCTCAACATCCGCACTAATATCGGCACAACCATATAGCTCAGCCCCTGCTTGAATGGGCGAGCGTGATGCGTAAAAATCATCTGCCTTAGTTTGTAATATGGCATTCACATAACAATATTTTTTTATTTTATCGCTATCGTATTTGGCATCAATACGCGCGATTTGGGGGGTGATATCAGCATGAATGCCGAGCATTTTGGCACTGGCAGGGTCTAAAAATTTAAAGGTTTTTTCATCAACTACATCGCTGGTCAGTAGTAAGGAATCAACATAGCCTACCATTGGTGGGATAACCAAACCAAAGCCTCTATCGGAATATAAATCCAAAAGTTTGCGCCTAATGGACTCAAATTCCTGCGCCCGCTTGCCGCTTAATTCATCAATTCCATCAGGCAGTCGCCAAGCACTCATCTTATATAAAAGTCTCTTACACTATAAAATTTATTGGGTTTTTATCTATTTAATCTGAGGGTTAAAATGACGGAAAAACTCCGTATTTGGGTTCAGCACAAAAATATCATTTTGATTGGCAAATGATTTTTTATATGATTCTAATGAACGGTAAAAACTATAAAATTTTTCATTTTTACTATATGCCTTAGCATAGTTATTGGCAGAAACCGCATCTCCCTCGCCACGAATTTTTTCAGAATCACGATAGGCATTTGCCAAAATAATGGTGCGCTGTTTGTCTGCTGCTGCACGGATAATCTCAGCTTCCTCAGCACCTTTTGAACGAAACTCTTTGGCAACCCGCTGACGCTCTGCTTGCATACGGCGATACACAGAATTAGAGACTTCCTTAGATAAATCAATACGCTTAATCCGCACATCAATAATTTCAATCCCAAACTCGGTAATATTTTTCTTGGCTAATTGGGTAATATTCGCCATAATTTCGCTACGCTCACCTGAGACAACATCAGCAATGGTGCGTTTAGAAAACTCACTTTTAAGACCGGTTTTGATGATTTGTGCCAAACGGTTATTAGTTCTATCCAAATCACCACCAGTTGATTTGTAAAATTTCTTGGCATCGGTAATCCGCCATTTAACATACGAATCTACAATCACATTTTTCTTCTCGCCAGTTAAAAACCGCTCTGCAGGAGTGTCAAGTGTTTGAATACGATTGTCGAATTTCACCACATTATTAACAAATGGGGTTTTAAATTTAAGCCCTGGGGTTTCTTCAACAGTAACAATTTCACCCAAACGCAATTTGATAGCAGTTTGAATCTCACTCACAGTATATAGTGCAGAACTCAATACTAGGGCAACAACAACACTGATGATTAAAAATATTTTTTGCATTATCTGACCTCTCTATTACGGAAAATGTTTCTAACACCACTTTTTACATTAGGTTGCTCTGGTCGTGTTTCTTGAATAATAACTTCAGTACGCGGTTTTTTTGCATCAAGCAATTTATCAATCGGCAAATACATCATTGAATTGGTCTTTGAATCCATCACCACTTTACTGGTGTTGGCTAATACGCCTTCTACAGCTTCGCGATATAGACGCTCTTTGGTAACATTGGGTGCTTTTTCATATTCGATTAAAATCTGTCTAAAGCGTGCTGCTTCACCCTCAGATTTAGATATAACTTGTGATTTATAGGCCTTTGCCTCTTCTAATACCCGCACTGCCTTACCCCGCGATTTTGGCAAAATATCGTTAGCATAAGTTTGTGCCTCGTTAATAAGGCGTTGTTTGTCCTCACGCGCCTTTACTGCATCGCTAAACGCAGCCTGGACCTGCTCTGGTGGTTGTGCATCTTGCATATTAACAGTGGTAATTTGTAAGCCGGCTTGGTAAGTGTTTAATAATTCTTGGGATTTATCTTTAATACTCTCAGCAATATCAACTCGACCCTCGGTCAAAATATAATCCATCGTATTTTTACCCACCACTTGACGAATGGCACTTTCAACCACATGACGCAAAGTGGCATCAGGGACGGCAACATTAAATAAATAGGCTTGGACATCGTTGATTTTATATTGCACTGCAAACTTAGCATCAATCATATTCTCATCCTTGGTGAGCATTAAGGATTCAGACGAAACATTACCACCACGCCGATAAACACTGGCATCTCGATAGCCAATTTGTGCGGTTCTAATTTGTTCAACATTAATTCTGTTTAAGGTTTCAATTGGATAGGGAATATGCCAGTGCGGACCCTCAGAAGTTTCTTTTTGGAATGCGCCAAAGCGTAATACCACCCCTTTTTCAGCAGGACCAATAATATAAATGCCTGATAATAACCAAACCAATAATATTAGAACAAAAATATATTTAAGACTATTTGGGGGCACTTTTTTAGATTTTCTGGTATTAGAGTTTGAGGTTTTTTTTTCACCAAAAATACGATTAAATTTATTTTTAAAATCTTTAATCACTTCATCTAATTCTGGTGGTGTTTGCCCCTTGCCATTCCAAGGGTTTTGATTTTTTTCATCATTCCAAGCCATCGTATCACTTCCGTATTTAATATAAAACCTGAACTATTTTACCCAAATTATCACCCATTCAAATAGGAATAACTTTTTTAAAGAAAAAATGCCCCTCCACTTACATTTATTTATTCAATGGTAATACTTGGGAACGCGCTAAGAGATTTTTCTTGTTGGGTTAATCTAGCAGTAATTTTTCTGCCAATTTCTTTAAAGATTTCGGCTATTTTGCCATCAGGATCTTTGACAACTGTTGGAGTGCCTTCATCTAAATCAGTGCGAATTTGTATGTCTAATGGCAATCCACCTAAAAAATTGGCATTCGCATCTTTCGCCATAGTCTCACCACCACCAGAACCAAAAATCGCCTCTTTATGACCACATTTAGAACAAATGTGTAACGCCATATTCTCAACAATACCCAAAATTGGAATATTGACTTTTTCAAACATCTTCAAACCTTTTTGAGCATCAATTAAGGCAATATCTTGTGGCGTTGTAACAATAACTGAGCCGCTAACTGGGATTTTTTGACTCAGTGTCAGCTGGGTATCGCCAGTGCCGGGCGGTAAATCAATAATCATATAATCAACCCCACGCCAAAGGGTGTCTCTTAACATTTGTTCTAAAGCCTGTGTTACCATAGGACCACGCCAAACCATTGGGGATTTTTCATCGACCAAATAACCAATAGACATGCTTTGCATACCGTGAGCTAGAATGGGTAATAACTTGCCTTCACCTGTAGTTTCTGGTTTTAGTTTAGAAACGCCGAGCATTCTAGGCTGTGAGGGACCATAAATATCTGCATCTAAAATGGCTACTTTTGCCCCTTCTACTTGTAAGGCCAATGCCAGATTAACCGCAGTAGTGGATTTGCCTACCCCACCCTTGCCTGAAGCAATGGCAATAATATTTTTAACTTCTGGCAATACATCCACGCCTTTTTGGGTGGTATATTTGGCAATTTTAGTGCTGATATTAATCCTAATATTCTTGATACCAGCGGTATTTAAAGCAGCTGTTATTGCTTTTGATAAAATCGGATGATAACTCTTTGCAGGATAGTTAAGTTTAATGTCAATTGTAACTTTGTCGCCGTTGATACTGATATTGTCTGCTGTTATACCTTGCTCAGTATAAATATCAATTACTGTTGATAGGATTTTTTTGATATTAGCCTGTGTTAAATCTGCCATTGTCCTGAGTCCAGTTAAGTAAAATGACTCATTTTATCGTAAAGCGATATTACTAAACCTTAATATTACCATGCCAAAGCGAAAAATTCTCGTTACCTCAGCACTGCCTTATGCAAATGGCGAAATTCATTTGGGGCATTTATTGGAATATATCCAAACCGATATTTGGGTGCGTTTTATGCGCATGATGGGGCATGAGTGCCATTATGTATGTGCCGATGATGCCCATGGCACGCCCATTATGCTAAAAGCCGATGAGTTAGGCATCACCCCAGAAGTATTGATTGATGATGTACACAAACGCCACCTTGCTGATTTTAAGGATTTTTCTATTGATTTTAGCCAATACCACTCCACCCATAGTAAAGAAAATAAAGCCATTTCAACAGATATTTATAACCAACTCAACACTGCTGGCTTTATTAAATCACATATCGTCTCTCAAGCGTTTGACCCTATAAAACAAATATTTTTGCCGGACCGTTTTATCAAAGGTGACTGCCCAAAATGTGGGGCTACTGATCAATATGGTGATAATTGCGAAGTCTGCGGTGCGACTTACTCACCCACCGAGATAAAAAATGCCAAATCAACACTATCGGATGTGGCACCAATTAGCAAAGATTCTCAGCATTATTTTTTTGACTTGCCACAGTTTGAGACCAGACTCAAAGCTTGGACAAATGCGGGGCATCTACAAACAGAGGTCAAAAATAAACTAACAGAGTGGTTCGAACAAGGCTTGAAACAATGGGATATTTCGCGCGATGCTCCGTATTTTGGCTTTCAAATTCCCAATGTAGAGAGGAAATATTTTTATGTTTGGTTAGATGCGCCGATTGGTTACATGGCAAGTTTTAAAAAGCTCTGTAGCGATCAAAACTTGGATTTTGATGAATATTTCAACTTAGATTCACAAACCGAACTGTATCATTTTATCGGCAAGGATATTGTCTATTTTCATGCTCTATTTTGGCCAGCGATTTTAATGGGGGCTAACTACCGTACCCCTAACGCCATTTTTGCACATGGGTTTTTAACTATTAATGGACAAAAAATGAGTAAATCTCGAGGCACTTTTATCCCCGCACGAACTTATTTAGAAAACTTAAACCCTGAATATTTGCGTTATTATTATGCTTATAAACTCAATGCCAAGATTGATGATATTGACCTAAACTTGGAGGATTTTAAGCAAAGGGTTAATTCTGATTTAGTCGGAAAAGTGGTTAATATCGCCTCTCGTAGTGCAGGTTTTATTGTTAAAAGATTTGACAAAACTCTTTCTGCTCATTTGGTTGGGGGGAGGCTATATCATAAATTTGTAAATAAAGGCGATGAAATTGCCACATTTTATGAAGCACGAAATTACAACTTAGCAATGCGTGAAATTATGAAACTCGCTGACAGTGCCAACCAATATATTGACCAACAAAAACCTTGGCAAATGATTAAAGAAGCCAACAAGGCAGCACAAGTCCATGATGTTGCATCACTTGCAATCAATCTCTTTAGAGTGCTAATAACCTACCTAAAGCCGATATTACCAACGATGGCACAACAAGCACAAATGTTTTTAAATGTTGATACCCTCAGCTGGGATGAAATCAAACATCCGCTAACCAAACACCAAATTAATAGATTCAAGCCGTTAATGGAGCGAATTGAAGAGGGTCAAATTGAAAATATGCTGAACGCCTCAAAACAAAATCAGAGATAGGTTTATAATATTGCCTCCTTTCGGAGAGATGTCAGAGTGGTTTAATTTGCTCGCTTGGAAAGCGGGTGTGCCTTAAACGGCACCGAGGGTTCGAATCCCTCTCTCTCCGCCATTAAACTTAACTCTCCCCACCACACTAACTTAACAAGGCAACATAGCCCACGGTGCGGGGTTTGTCGTGTGCAAATTTTAGATGAGATTTTTAATCTACAAATTTAGGATATTTTTAGCACCTATCATCCACCCACTTTTAAAAGTACGGCTCCTAACAATGCTAGGTTTATTTATATTTTTGATAATTGGCAACTTTACTTTTGAACATTTTGACAAATAATTTGATTCGTGTGTTTTTAGGCAAATCATTCCTTGGCAATCATTGCATAATAAGAACTTTTGAGTATCAATATGTTAGAATGATTATAATTTTCTTAAATTAACGTTTTAGTGGAATATTGTATCTCTCAAACAGAACTTAAAGATAAAGTAATCAAATACCTTGAATTTCAAGGCTTTCTATTTGAGAATAATAAATTTCACTTAGATCATATCGAAAGCAACAAAAAAAAAGTTCATGTAACCTCTAGAGCTGAAAGAATAGTAAGTAGTTTATCTTTTATTAATTCAAAAACCGAACTTATAAAGGAATATTTGATTGATAGCAATCAATTAGAACCATTAAAAATATCTCCTAGAATAATTGAAGTCAAACCAAACACTAAATATGCAGATATTTTTAGATGGTGGAACTTAGTGTGGTGGAGCCTACCATTTGAAAAATCTTATGGTAGGCAAATGCGTTTCATTATATGGGATGACTATCACAACTCTCCAATAGGATTAATAGGACTACAAAGCCCCATTTTAAATTGGAAAGTAAGAGATAAATATCTTGGTATCAAAAAAGAGAATAAAGATTTCTGGGTAAATCAATCTTTAAGTGCTCAAAGAATTGGTGCCCTACCTCCATATAACAATTTCTTAGGTGGAAAATTGGTATCGTCCTTAATAACAACTAATAAAATAATTGAAACTTTTCATAATAAATACAACAAACAAAAAACATTATTATTAAACAGAAAAATTCCCGCAAATTTACTATTTATTACTACAACTGGAGCCTTTGGAAAAAGCAGCATCTACAATAGACTTAAGTATAAAGAAGAGAATGTGTGTAAATTTATAGGCTACTCAAATGGAAGTGGTTCATTTCACATCCCAAATACCTTATATGAAAGTTTAGTAAATTATTTGATATCTGAGGGACAACAGGTGGGAAGATGTTATGGTAATGGTCCCTCAGCAAAAATGAAAATTATTAGCAAATCTATGAATATGCTTGGCTTTAGAAATGGCGCTGACCACGGAATAAAAAGAGGAGTTTACCTGTTTGAACTAGTAAAAAACTTACCTGATGTGATACATAAAAATGCCGCGCCTGAGTGGATATCAGATAGAAATGAAGAATCTGTAACAGCTTTCTGGAAAGATAGATGGCTAGTTAAAAGACTAAATAACGATTACCCCTCTAAAAAGTTGTTTTTTGATAGGGATAACTATTTAACAGAATTGAAGACAGATATATTAAATTGTCAGAACATTATAAAAGATTTAAATAATGTCTGAGAATAAGAATTATGCATACTTGCCTGAAGACCTAATTATTCAAATGTTGAGTAATGCCTCTAATACCGCAGAAAAATTAGCAAATACTATCAATCTAAATGAGAACGAATTGTCTCAGTCTAGAGAAATTCTAGAAAAAAATATGTTGATTTGTCATTGTTTAAATGATGAATATACTGATTCAATCATGGCAGTAGATGGCGCCAATATAATAGACCACAAAACCAGTGCTGATGTAATGTTATCTATAGCAGTAGGTGTAGACGGATTGTCTGGCAATCACTCACAATCATGGCCTATAGCCTCTAAACAGTATCAGCAGTGGCAAACAGCTCTTCCTCATCATGTTGCTAACACTAGACTATCTCAGGGAATTATGTTCTTAATGGAATTAAGTATTCTTTCAGAAGCCAACAGAGAAATTAGAATCATGGATGGCTCACATCTAACAACAATACTTAAATTAAATAGTTTACTAAGTGCCAACGACCATGATAATGCTGATATGCCTTATGTAGATGCATTATCATCTTTTCTAAAAGAAAATTACAACAAGGTTATTCCAGACATACCTGATATTATAAACAATGCCTTTTCTGAACCTTCAATTATAGGACTTACTAAATATTCTTCATCCAGGGAAATAATAGACTCTGTTTTAAAAAATTTAAACATTCATGCTGATGATAAGGTTTTTATGTCATCTTTATTAAAAGAAAATGAATATACAAAACCATTACCTGTTGGTCAAACTAAAAAAAACAAAGCAATATGGAAGCAAATACATATTGCATGTAATCTAAATATAGACGGTGTAAACAATGTAGAATTCAATCACCAACTGAGTTTAGCAATTTTACCTTTTAAAATTACCAACAATCAAAAGCCAAACTTATTTTTTTGTTACTATAAGCCTTTTGAATATGCTCCAGCTTACAGAATTGAAATTAAAAAAAGTTTGGCGGAAGATAAAAGTGAATTAGAAAAAACTCTCAGCAGTATTAGAAGGCAAATAGTGATGCCTGAAATTAGAGAACCATATCCACAGTATCTGGCTGATATTGTAGCCAAAAATATTTCTTTTGGGATGCAAGCAGTTAACCAAGCTATTTACTCTAATCCTATTCTTAATAGTGAAAAAAATTTCGACTTAATATTTCCATACCGTACAAGTTAATTATGAATGAATTGCCAAATAACGATCATCCAGTTATAAATTTAATTAAGCAAGATAAAAGTCCTTTAGGGGTGATTGGTTCTCCAAGTGACTCTTTTGAGGTTATTACTGATATACGAGATATAAATGAGGAAAGCAAACTATTAGGCGAAGTTGTGTATTTCTTAGCCAGAGAAAATACAGATAACATACTTGTATTAGGACAAATTACTACAATAAAAACAGTTAACAGATGGCATGAAGAGCCATCATTTAAGGGCATTATTAAAAGACATGGACAGTTACCTAACTTAAGTGGTATTGCTGATAATCGTATTGCAAAAATTAATGTTCAATCAAGTTTTAAATTATCAATTAATAAAGACTCACCCGAGGCACACAAATTAGCAAACTCCCCATCAACTGGAGTGTCAGTTCATAAAATTAAGAATGAAATAATGAAAAAACTGGTTAGTCAATATCAGGGTTTAGTATGTATAGGGAAAGCCTATGACACAGACATAGACATGCCTTTCTGGTTTAAACATTTTGGTAAAAGTAAAGACAACGAAGGAAATGACATAAATGGTGCTGGTGATGCTTATCATATTGGTGTCTTTGGTAGGACAGGTTCGGGAAAAACCACAACTGCCGCCAATATGATTTTGGGATATGCTAGAAACCACAAATATATGAGTATTTTGATTCTTGATCCTCAAGAACAATTTTATGAAGATAACAATGTTGTACCTAATGGTAAATTTAAAGATGAAATAGAAAAAATGGGCATTAACTATGAAAAATACAAAATTCCTGCCCATGTAATACTGCCAGATAATGCAAAAATACTTAGTGAATTACTATTAAATTATGGGTTTATAAAGGACGCTTTTGATATTCTGTCTGAAGAAAAATTAAAAGAAATGCGCGAAGCTATTGAACGCTATATTGGCGAGCGTATTGCCTATGCCAAAGGAAGCCTTATTGGTAAAAATCCAGATAAATTATTCCATGACATGATGGATTATTTTTTAAATGAAAAAAATCCAAGAGATAGAGAACCACTAAAAAAAGTTTATAGCGGTAACAATTATATTGATAGCGTAAAAGAGAATATAAAAGATACTTTGTCAAAAGAAGATAACAGCCAAGCAAAACAAATGTGGGATAAAGTATGTAATTTATTTGCAAAGGGGAATTATAAAGAAGACAATCAAACAAAAACAAAACAACATTTAAAAACGATAATAGACAGTATTGTCAATAAACAGGGCAATGTCATTGTTTTAAATATTTCTGGTAGAGGGGCAATACAAGGGATGGATGGTCTAGAGACTTTGTATGTAAAAATCATTGAAGATGCAATTAAGGCAAAAGGGCAAGAAATGTACGCCAGAGGTGAACAGTCTAACTGCTTAGTTGTTTTGGATGAAGCTCACCGTTATATCAGCTATTATTCTTATGATAACGAAATCAAACAATTAACAACTAGTATTATTGATGCAGTTAGAACAACTAGAAAATATGGTATTGGTTACATGTTTATAACTCAAACACTTGACTCATTGCATGAAGAAATTAGAAGGCAAATTAGAATCTTTGCTTTCGGTTATGGACTTACTAGTGGAACAGAATTTTCTAAAATAAAAGATATAATTAATGATGATTCTGGGGCTAAATTTTATCGCTCATTTATAGATCCAGCCAGCAACGGAAAATATCCTTTTATGTTTTATGGACCTATATCTCCTCTATCCTTTACTGGCTCCCCAATATTTATAGAAATGCATAGTTCTGTAGAAAATTACCCTGTTAGTAATTAAAACAAAGAATTTAGGGAAAACTTGTTGATATAGCAGGTTTTTTGATATTGAAAAACTCTGATTTTTCTCTAAAAATAGCAGTATTTTGCAAATTTCCCTGTAAATTAGCTGTTAACAGGGAAATACGGATACTAAATGCTCAAACATATAATTTGATTTTAAATTCCACCAAATATGGCCTTCTTAAAAACTAATATCAAGTCAATTAAAAGTTAAAGGTCAATAAAATTAAAGTATACTTTTTAGAACTAAATTTATACTAATCTGTGTAAAAAACATAATGTTATGTTATTTTTGCAGAAGTATTCTAAAACAAAAAAGTGGGCGAATATATTCAAGTTACCAAACGCAACGGCGAAAAAGAACCTATTGATATGGAGAAAATTCACCGTGTAGTGCATTGGGCATCGCAAGATTTACAAGGGGTGAGTATCTCACAAGTTGAAATCAATGCAAAACTGGCGTTTTTTGATGGCATTAAAACCGCAGATATTCACGAAACCATTATCAAATCAGCCGCTGATTTAATCTCAACCGAAATCCCTGATTATCAGTATCTAGCTGCGCGCTTGGCGATTTTTCATTTGCGTAAAAAGGCATTTCAATCTTTTACCCCACCCCCACTTTTAGAACATATTAAAAAAATCATAAATTTAGGGATTTACGATAAGGATATTTTAAAAAAATATACCCAAGCAGAAATAAAAATACTTGACAATTACACCGACCATTGGCGTGATATGAAATTTTCTTATGCAGCGGTTAAACAATTAGAGGGTAAATATCTCGTCCAAAACCGTGTGACTGGAGAAATTTACGAATCACCTCAGCAGCTGTATATGCTGGTTGGTATGTGCTTGTTTCAAGAATACGCCACCAATAAACGCTTAGATATTGTGAAGCGTTTTTATGATGCGGTGTCTTTATTTAAAATCTCATTACCCACCCCGATTATGGCTGGCGTGCGTACATCAACACGACAATTTTCCTCTTGTGTATTGATTGAGGCTGATGATGATTTGGATTCAATTAGTGCGACTGCAGGTGCAATTGTTAAATATGTTTCCCAGCGTGCAGGCATTGGTATCAATGGTGGCAGAATTCGTGCAATCGGCAGCCCTATTCGTGGTGGTGAGGCAACACACACCGGTTGTATTCCTTTTTACAAACATTTTCATACGGCGGTTAAATCTTGCTCTCAAGGTGGCGTTCGAGGTGGTGCCGCTACCTTATTCTACCCATTGTGGCATTTAGAAATAGAAAGTCTATTGGTGCTAAAAAATAATGCTGGCACTGATGAAAATCGCATTCGTCATCTGGATTATGGGGTGCAATTTAACGGTTTGATGTATCAGCGTTTTTTAAAAGATGTTGATATTACTTTATTTTCACCGCATGATACGCCGGGTTTGTATGATGCGTTTTTTACCGACCAAAATGAATTTAAGCGCCTATATGAACAATATGAACAAGACAAATCTATTGAAAAAACTACCATCAAGGCGAGGGATTTATTTGCTAAATTTATGCAAGAACGCGCTAACACTGGGCGAGTTTACTTGCAAAATGTTGACCATTGCAATACTCATGGTGCTTTTGACGCTAAGCAAGCGCCAGTGCGTCAATCAAACCTTTGTATGGAGATTACTTTGCCCACCAAACCACTATACTCAGTGCAGGATGAAAATGGTGAAGTGGCTTTATGTACTCTATCAGCAGTTAATCTCGGTGCACTTGAGAATTTGGATGAGCTCAAAGACATCACTGAGATTATCGTGCGTGCATTGGACAGCCTCCTAGATTATCAAGATTATCCAATTAAAGCGGCTGAGATTGCTAGTAAAAGCCGCCGCACTCTCGGTATTGGAGTAACTAATTTAGCATATTATTTAGCCAAAAATAAGGCTAAATATTCGGATGGTTCAGGTAATATTTTAATTCATAAAACTTTTGAAGCCTTACAATATTACGCCTTAAAAGCATCAAACAAACTTGCACATGAATTGGGCGCTTGCCCTTTGTTTAAAGAGACTAAATACGCACAAGGTAAAATGCCGATTGATACTTATAAAAAAGATATTGACACTTTTTGTAAGTGTGATTTGCACTTGGATTGGGATACTTTGCGTAGCGATATTATGGCAACAGGCTTAAGAAATTCAACCTTAACCGCGCTCATGCCTTGTGAAAGTTCATCACAAATATCTAATTCCACCAACGGGATTGAGCCACCACGGGGTTTTGTTTCCATCAAACAATCTAAAGACGGTATCCTAAAACAGATTGTGCCAGATTACACAAAATTAAAAAATCAATATGAGCTACTTTGGGATATTAAGGACAATGAAGGGTATTTACAACTCTGTGCAATTATGCAAAAGTTTGTTGACCAATCCATTTCAACCAATACGCACTACGACCCAGCACTGTTTGAGGGCAATAAGGTGCCGATGAAATTATTTTTGTTGGATATTTTAAAAGCCTACAAATACGGTATAAAGACGCTTTATTACCATACCACGCGTGATGGCGCTAGTGATGATATAAGCCAAAAAGAAGAGGACAATGTCTGCATTGATGGCGTCTGTAAATTATAGGGGAAAGCGATGTCATATAGTATTTTTAGTAAAACAATTAGCGATACGCTATCACAACCGATGTTTTTTGGCGACAATGTCAATATTGCGCGTTTTGATAAACAGAAATTTGAAATATTTGAAAAACTCACCGAAAAACAGCTTTCTTTTTTTTGGCGACCAGAGGAAATTGATGTCTCTAAAGACAAAATAGATTTTGCCAAGTTGTTACCGAATGAAAAGCATATTTTTATCTCTAATCTACAGTATCAAATTTTGTTGGATTCAGTCCAAGGACGCAGTCCCAATATTGCTTTTTTACCGATTGTATCCCTGCCAGAATTAGAAAATTGGATTGAGACTTGGTCGTTTTCTGAGACTATCCACTCGCGTTCTTATACCCATATTATTCGTGCGATTGTGAATAATCCGGGTGCAGTGTTTGACGATATTATGAAAACTGAAGAAATTATTAAACGCGCTAAAAGTGTTTCCAAACACTATGATGAGTTGATTAAATGCACCCAGGCTTACTTACTGCACGGTGCGGGAAAGTTATCTATCAATGGTAGCAGTATTGATTTGAATTTGTATTGTTTGAAGAAAAAACTATATCTAACTTTGGTATCGGTTAATATTCTTGAAGCGGTGCGTTTTTATGTCTCTTTTGCTTGTTCATTTGCTTTTGCTGAGCGCAAAACAATGGAGGGCAACGCCAAGATTATCAAAATGATTGCAAGAGATGAAGCCCTGCATTTAACCGGCACTCAGCACATATTAAATTTGATGCGTAATGGAAAAGACGACCCTGATATGCAAAAAATTGCCAAAGAATGTGAAAATGAGGTAATTACTCTATTTAAAGAAGCCTGCAAACAAGAAAAAGACTGGGCAGAATATTTGTTTCACAATGGCTCAATGATTGGATTAAATGCGGATATTCTCAAACAATATTTAGAATATATTACCAATGTGCGAATGAATGCACTCGGGCTCAATCCCATTTTTCCTGAACGCACTAACCCACTCCCTTGGATTAACCATTGGTTGGATTCTGATAATGTCCAAGTTGCCCCGCAAGAAACAGAAATTACTTCTTATCTAGTGAGTGCAATTGACAGCACTATAGATGCAAATGACCCTGACTTTGGAGATTTTAAACTCTGACCTTAAAAAAGCCCAATGCACTAAATTATGTTTAGAATTGATGTTGATAACATTAACCAAAAATTCGAATCGTTGTATGTATATGGTGAACAATCAATTTTAACTGAATTAGAAGAACACAATATTATCCTCAACCATTCCTGTCGCCAAGGACATTGTGGCAGCTGTATTTTGCAGCTTTTATCAGGTGAGGTCGTTCACCAAGATTGTTTGGTGCCACTTGCTCAAGGTGAAATATTAGCGTGCCGTGCTAAACCAATCACTGACATTAAAATCAAATCAAGAAATTAAACAAGTGGGGTTGCCACGAGTGTAGTAACCTACTTAACCCATTTAACCCACACAGCAAACTCTCCTCAAACAAGACATAACAAGGCAGAATAATGCTATTTAACATTGACGCATATAATAGCTAGCCTGATTTTTTCTGTATTTTTTAATTCTGATTGTACTTGTTAGTTTGATGTCAATTTGACCAGTACAACTTGTTTTAATTACGCTGATATTATTCGCCTTATAACGGTTGATTATTTTCTGGGAAGGATGTGAAAAACGATTTTTATAACCGTTAGAAACCACCACCATAGAAGGCAATACGGCGTTGATAAAATCCTGAGTTGATGAAGTTTTACTGCCATGATGAGGGGCAATCATAAGTGTGCTTTTCAGTTTATTTTTGGCAATTTTTATCAGCTGTTGCTCTGCCTTATTTTCAATATCAGCAGTGAGTAGAATGCTATGTCTCGTGGTAGAAATTTTCAGCACACAAGAAGCATTATTGCCGGTAAATTTAGTGTTTTTAGTAGGGTTTAAGATCTCAAATTTAACGCCATCCCATTGCCAATTTTGCCCAGTCTGACAAGCGGATACCTGATGTTTATGTTGCTTAATTTTATTCGGAACCGAACTGAGTATTTCATCAACACTAAAAGTTTCTATAACACTTGGTAATCCACCGATATGGTCATTATCTCCGTGTGATATGATGATTTTATCAAGATGTTTAATATGTTTGCTACGCAGATAAGGATTGATAACACTATCGCCTAAATTAAAACCAGAAGGATAAGCAGCCCCAGTATCAAACAGTAGGGTATGATTTTGTGTTTGCACCACAATAGCAAGGCCTTGACCAACATCAAGCACAGTAACCAAGGCTGAATCTTTCTCAATTCCATCATTCGGCATTAAAAATATTGATGCCAATATAGGGATTGATAATTTTCTCAACTTTAGACCTTTGGGTGAAATAACAATAAAAATTGCCAATACAAAAATTATCAAGTCAAGCGTTGAAGTTTGTGTATAGTGCCATGTGTTAAAGTCAAATTGCTGTAAATATTTCAGCCCATACGCAAGTGCAATTAAAGCTTGGTTACTAATTTCAAAACTCAGATTAGCAAGATAAACAAAATCTCCCAAAATAAATACCGCACCGATTAAAGACAGTGGGGTAACAATAAAACTAAAAACAGGAATGGCAATTAAATTAGCAATCGGTGATAAACTTGATCCACTTGCAAAAAACCAAGCAATCAAAGGCAAAGTAGCAATACTAATCAGTAGTTGTATATAAATCAGACGATACAACCAAGATTTTTCTCGGTGTTGTGCTGCCCCATAAATAATCACCCCCACAACATAGAATGACAGCCAAAAACCGATACTAAAAACACTCAGTGGGTTATTTACCAGCACTAAAATAAGCGCCAAACCATATAATTGCCAAGCATTGTAATGATGACGGATGATTAGGCTAATAAAAACCACACCTGCCATGATAAAGGCGCGTCCAGTTGGAATCGAAAACCCAGCAATTAAGGCATATAAAAAGGCCGACAATAAACCAAAGTAAGCGCCAAACACCTGTGCTGGCAAGGTTAAACAACACCGCGTGCAATGTCGCCATAACCATTGCATAAGCAAAAATACAAAGCCTGAAATAAGCCCAATATGCAAACCAGAAATAACACTCAAATGGGTGGTATTGGTATTTTTAAATAAATTCCAATGTGCATCACTTAGCATCGATCGATCGCCAATAATCAGCGCGTTAATAACACCACCAAACTCTAGTGGTGCTAAAAATGGGCGTAGTTTATAGCGTATGTTTTGTCTAAATTTATCAATAGATAGCGATTTAGAAATCTTTGTTCGTTGGTTAAATTCCGATTTTTTAACATAGCCAGTGGCGTTAATTTTTTGATAAAACAACCATTTTTCATAATCAAACCCACCTGAATTTTGATAGCCGTTATTGGATTTTAGTTTGAGCAATAATTGCCAACCATCACCGCTTTGCAAACTAGGAAGATTATCACCATACCAAGAGAGTTTTAACCTACCTTTAAAAGGATGTTTGGCATTAAAAATAAATTTTGTTTTCTGCTTTTTTACTTCGGGTAAATCAACAATCACACCTTCAACAAGCACAGGACGATTGAGGTAAATATCAGCAACGGAGGCATTTATAATTTGTAGAGACGAATATCCCATCCAAGCAAAACCCAGCAGAAAAATAGCCCAACTAATCCACAATATTTGGTAGCGTCTAAATAGAGTAAAAATACTTAAAAATACACCCCAAAACACCAGCCATTCTAAGGTTGATATTTCAAGGGTATTTTTGGATGAAAATACCATGATTCCTGATAGAAAACTAAGGGCGTTAATTAACATAAAATGATGGGAGAGTCCTGTTATTTTTTAACTTTAAATATTAAATTTTTATAATCATCTAATATCTCGTGAAACACTTGATTTAATAGGTGGAACAGTAAAAGTTTTCCTCTGTTTGGTGTCAAATTAGATTCACACACTTTTTATAACCACATAGTTTGTTATTAACTGTTGTAACTCATTGATTTTTATTAAAAAAATTAAATGATTAGTTTTTATTCAAAACTATAAAAAACCCCTAATATATAGGCATTTTTTGAGTTTTTTACAGGGATATTAACAGAGTTATCCACAGTTTTGTGAGTAACTTTATTAAACATTGATTTAACAAGGTTTTTATGGTCTATAAAAAATTTTTAGCTATTATTTTAACAATTTCTCGCCCCAATTTTTGCTTACTATTTTGGGTAATTTTTATGCTTGATTTTTGAGTTAGAAAAAGCACCTCATTTGTATCACTTTTAAAGCCCCAATCTGGTCTTGAAACATCATTTAAAATGATAGCGTCACAGCCTTTATTTTTGAGCTTATTTTTAGCATTTTTGACTAAATTTTGAGTTTCCGCAGCAAAACCAATACACAAGGGTTTTGATTTTAATTGACACACACTTTTTAAGATATCTTTGGTTGGATAAAATGTGAGTGTTAAGGTTTGGTCAGACTTTTTAATTTTGTTTTTTGCGATATTTTTCACCGCATAATCACTCACTGCGCCACAGGCAATAAAAATATCTTGGTCGGCAATATTATCCATCACAACTTGATACATTTTCTCAGCACTATTAGCTGGAATTGTTCGTGCTTTTGGATTTAATTTAGCATTGATATTGCCATACACTAAGGTAGTTTTTGCCCCAGCCTCAATACAAGCGTCAGCCAATGCCATACCCATCTTACCACTGCTGTGGTTGGACAAATATCGCACTGGGTCGATTGCCTCAATGGTAGCACCTAGGGTGATGAGTACTTTTTTGCCATTTAATTTTCCACTGTTAAACACTTTAGCAACTTGTTGTGCAATGATATCTGGCTGTGGCAAACGACCATCACCAATATCACCACAAGCTTGGGTGCCATATTCGGGGGGAATGATATGCACATCACGCCCACTCAATGTGTTAAGATTTTTCTGAACGCTGTCTGCAGCATACATTTGCTGGTTCATCGCTGGCGCAATAAATATTGGGCAGTTGCTGGCTAATATGGTATTGGCAAGCAAATCATCGGCCATTCCAGAGACTATATTGGCAATGGTGTTGGCACTGGCAGGTGCAATTAAAATAACATCTGCCCATTTTGCTAACGCAATATGCCCCATAGATAACTCCGCCTGCTGGTCCCATAAATTATGATACACTGGATTTTTTGAGATGGTTTGCAGGGATAATTCGGTGATGAATTGTGCACCAGATGCAGTGAGAATAACCCTTACCTCAGCGCCCAAATCTTGTAATCTACGCACAATATCGGGGGATTTATAAGCGGCAATTGATCCACTTACACCAAGAATGATATTTTTATTGGTTAGCACATTCATTTTGGTTGGGCGATGATTTTTATATCCGTTCCAATCATTCTAATATCCTGGATATTGAGTTTAATTTTGGCATCCATATTTTCAATATTAAAATCCAGCATCGAGCGGGTCTTAGAGCCCATAATAACAGGGGCTTGGTAAATGACAAATTCATCAATCAAGCCTGCTTGCAAAAAAGCACCGCTCAGTTTAGCACCAGCTTCAATTAAGGTATTATTGATGCCCATATCACCGAGCATTTTTAGCACCTGTTGAGGTGTTTTATTGGTTATGGTGGTTCGCATACCTTTAAAAATATTAAGATTTTTATTGATAATTTTGCCACTTCTATCCATCACAATTTTAATCGGACTGGGCAGTTTAGGATTGCGAACATCCATTCTAGGATTGTCATTTAATACCGTATTAGAGCCAGTAATAATGGCTTGATTATGGGAACGAAGTTGTTGCCCATCGGCGCGTGCATATTCACTCGTTATCCATTGGCTTTGTCCATTATTGAGTGCAGTTTTGCCATCTAGACTGGTAGCGATTTTACAGCTAACAAACGGCATCTGGGTTTGTATGCGTTTAAAAAAACCACGGTTTAATATCTGTGCTTGCTCTTCTAAAATGCCAGTAATAACCTTGATTCCGGCGGCTTGCATCAATTTAACCGAGCTGACTCTTAGACTATTATCAAGTGATGCAATAATCACCTGCCGAGGCTTGGCTTTGATAATCATATCCACGCAAGGCGGGGTTTTTCCTTGATGTGAACACGGCTCAAGAGTGGTATAGATATCAGCATTTTGGGCTTGAAAATCAATCTTTTCTAAGGCATTAATTTCGGCGTGGTTTTGCCCAATTTTTTGATGATAGCCGTTGGCAATAATTTGTCCGTTATGCACAATAACACAGCCCACCATTGGATTGCTACCCACACCAAAACGCCCTTTTTTAGCAAGTTTTAATGCACTTGCCATGTAAAAATGGTGTCCCTTACTACACATTTCAAAAACCCTGTTTTTTTAATTCATTTATAAGGCTTGGTTTAAGGCAACTGGAATCTTTACTATTTTGAATAATATCAACATGGTGTTTGGCTTCTTTATATTTTTTTTGTTTACCAAAGAAAATAGCCATGGCGTTTTCTACCCTGCAACTATAAGGATGATATTTATTGTATTTATTGTAGAAATCAAGCGTATATTTTGAAAATTCTGGTTTGTAAAGCGAAAAATTTACTAAAAAATGATAAGTTGATTTTGACAAAGCCAGCAGTTTTTCATCAATATTGATAAGCTCATTAAACGCTTTACGGTATTTGTCTAATTGTTGTGTGACTTGATAGATTTGTAATTCCAAAATATGTCCCTTATAGTTACCAAAGTTGGCAACTTTTTTAAGGTGTTTAGCAACTTTAAGTGCATCACTTATGCGTTTTTTTTGAATCAGTGCATAACTATAACGATATAAGGAATTATTAGCATTTGGCCAATGGTCTAGTATATTTTCCTCAACCGTAATCACAATGTCGTGTCTGCCATTTTTAAAATAGGCTTGAGATAAAAACCCCAATATATTTTGCAACTCTAAGTGATAAATGGTTGGGATGACTTTTTCGATACGATTGAATTGGTGCTTTTCATTAATTTTATTAAGACTGCTATAAGTATTGATCCAATCAATATAGATGCCACTGACAACAATCATTAATACCAACCAAAAACCAATCAGCGATTGCTGGTAAATATTTGAATTTTTGACTTTAATCAATTTTAAAGGTTGGATAAATATCTCCGATCTTTTTGCTATGAACCCAGCATATAAGCCAAATAATACCGCTGGCATGGCTAATTGATAGGGAAAAGACAACTGCATTTGGATAAACGAACCTATCAAAGCCACAAATACAAAAAAGAAAAATAGTGCGGGCACTTTTTTGTCTTGATTGATGATTTTTAAATTACCAACCACCAACGCAACAACACTGATAAAGAATAATAATAGACCAACCAAACCGACCTCCACGCCTAACTCAAGGGTGTCATTATGCGCGCGTTGATAACTATTGACTGCCCAAGTGCCGAATCCTTCTTGGACTTCGTTATGAAACCAAGTACCCAATCCAGTGCCAAATAAAGGTGAGGCTTTGATCATCTCAATAGCCACTGCCCAAATTTTAAATCTCGCATTGCCTTCACTCACATAATCAGCAACACTGCCCAGTCTGGCAGTTGCCTCATCTACAAATGACCCCCAACCTTGGGCGTTAAAGTTAGACAATATCAAAAATAATCCAAGTGCAAATAAACTGGCTTTGGTTTTATTACTGTCCCAACTTATCCAACCCGCTAACTCCTTGTGCTTAAGTAATAAAAAACCGCCAATAAAAATGCTCTCACTAATAATACTAACCCAGCCAGAACGGGTTTTAGTATAGAACACAAACACCATAAAGAGCGCTATTAAAGTACTCACTATCCAAACTTGCTTGCCTTTAATCTGATTAGAAAATAACAAAAACAATCCCAATGGCCAAATCAGCACAATTGGCTGTGTGGTCATATTTTTGTTACCAAAAGTAGAAGACGGGCTGGCAGCTTGAGTCAGCGTAAATGGATCAAATAAATATTGTAGAATACCAATCCCTGCGACTACAAAAGTAGCAAGTAGCAGACCCCAAGACAATTTAATTAAAGATTCATCATCTAATTTAAAATGATAACCAGCCACAAAACTACACAAAATAGTAAACCAAATCATCCATTTGGTAACGGTGAATCCAGGGTTGAGCGACCAAAAAATACTCAGCGTTCCAAACACGAATAAAGCTAATAAACCAGTTTTAATCCAGCTGATGTGGAATTTTATATCGGTTTCGTTGCGTTTTAGCCACAAAGTAATCAACACTAAAATTCCAGCGCCAATTCCAGCCACATAAGTTTTAACAAATGAATGGTTTGAGACGCTTAGGTCAAACCAAGGTGAGGCGATGGCAGTTGCAATTACTAAAATACTAATAAGATGAACATTTAAGCCTTTTCGCTGATGGTTTATTTTTTTCATTTATGCTAAAATCACGGGAGTTTGGATAATTATAATGTGGAAAAAGTGATGAAAAAGAATAAAATTAAACAAGGCGGCTTTACTTTAATTGAGATTATGATTGTGGTGGTCATTATCGGCATTTTGGCATCGGTTATTGCCCCTAGAATATTTGACAAGCCAGGACAAGCTAGAACGACAAAGGCTGCATTTGACATAAAAACCATTTCTTCGGCATTAGACTTATACCGCTTGGATACCTTTGATTACCCCGGTAGCTTGCAACAGTTAGAGGGAAAATATCTAAAAAAATTACAAAAGGACCCATGGGGTAGAGATTATATTTATCTCAGCTCGGATGATAATTATCAGTTGTATAGTTATGGCAAAGATGGTGTTGCTGGCGGAAGTGGGGAAAATGCCGATATCAGGCAATAATCAACACGGTTTTAGCTTACTTGAGCTACTCATTGTTTTATTTATTGCAGGAATTTTGCTCAGTTTTTCTGTATTTTCCGTTAATTTGCTAAATAAACACAATCAAAATTCGGTGATAACCCAACTACAAAATCAAGTCCAAAGCGCGCAACACAGAGCCAAAATGTTTAACTTTTTGATGCGTATTCGCCTGTATGAGGATGAAGCAGATGAAGACAGGCAACGCATTGTTACCGAGCGTTTTAATTTTAATTTTGACATTGATAAACAAAAATGGGTTACCGAGAGTGAGATTCCTCTAACCGATGAAGTGGTTACCATGACCTCCCCTTTTATTGTTATCAATCCAAATGGTTTTATTACCGATGGTGAAATTTGTATTAATGAACAATGTTGGCAAAGTGCATCAAAATAAAGGCTTTACTTTAATTGAGAGTATTATTGCACTGCTAATTGTTAGTATTTCTTTGAGTTTACTCATTGGCAGTTATGAGCAAAATACACGCTACCTAACTTACGCAAAAGACAAAGTATTATCGCAAATTGTGATGAATAACCTGATTGTTGAGCGTAGATTAGATAAAACAGAACACAAGATAGGAATTAACAAAAAAGACCGTAAATTAGGCAAAAAAACTTGGTATTGGTATATAGTTACAAATAAGTTTGATGTATTTGGTTCTTATATTGAAGATGTTTTACGAATTCAAATTGAGGTATTTAGATCTAGGGCGGATAGAAGCAATGAACAGCCTATTCAATCAAAAATAATCTATGTGCGAAAATAATCACCAGCGCGGATTTACTTTAATTGAAATTGTTATTTCAATGCTGATTTTTGCCATCATTTCCCTGATTGCCTATAATGCCTTGCAAACTTATTCCACATATCAAAAGCTGGGTTTTGAACATTTTGAAAAAATTAACGCCCTGCAAAATACCAGTTTATTTATGAAACGCGATATCAACCAGGTTTTTAATCAAGAGATTGAATTACACAATAATGTTTTAACAATTCAATCTCTACAAAACGATGAAATTTTGCACATTCGTTATCGGCTTGAGGATAATAATTTGGTGCGTGAAGACGGCACTGATAGTGATAATTTGGTTGTTTCTACACTGGTTAAAAACATTGATAAGTTTAGTTTAAAAGTATTGCCTAATAATACAAAAGGTAAATGGACAAAAAAATACAACAAGCAAAAAAATATCTATATTAAAGCGGTGGAGATGGTTTTTGAAAATGATTATTGGGGTGAAATTACACAATGGGTAATGGTCGGTGAATAGACAACAAGGTGTGGCACTGATTAGCGTGCTTATTATTGTGGCGTTGATTACTACCAGCGTAGGGCTTATGTTAAAGCGTCAAAACACCACCACAAAAGACTTTAAAATAATTAACAATCAGACCGAGGCTCTACAATATTTATTTTCATTTGAAGTTTTTGCCCAAGAATTGCTTAATAATGACGATAATAAAAAGACCGATTGGTATGGTGAAAAAAATGATCCGAATGATCCATATTACTGGTCAAAAGAGATATTGTTTCCACTTGATAATGGTATTTTTAAAGGAAAAATTCTTGATTTACAAGCAGGACTAAATATTAACAGTGCTTTTGAGTATGATAAAAGAGGGGGGCAGATAAAAGAAAAAGTAAGCCCTGATTTTTCTGGTTGTTTTAACCGCCTTAATTTGGCACTTGATAGCAATGTTACGATTGATAATATTATCAATTACCTCAACAGTGAGCGTTTGCAGAAAGTCTCTCATCCGTCTGACCTAAAAAAAATCCCCTATATAGAATTTACAGATTATAAAAAAATTAGAAATTTTTTATTTACATTAGACAATAAAAATGTACCCATTAATGGCAATACTGCCGAACCTCAAATGCTGGAATGTTTGCATCCAAGTCTTGTTGGGTCAAAAAATGCAATTGATAATATTGTGGGGGGCAGACCTTATAAAAATTTTGGAGAACTTCAAGCCAAATTGGCAGAGTTAACGCCATTAGAAAAGAAAGATATTAAACAAGAATTTGTAGATGTTAAAAGTAATTATTTTGTCTTTAATGGTCAGATTATCATTGATAAATTAACCCTTAATTTCATTAGCATTATTCAACGAGACTCAAGTAAAATAATGCACCGTAGTTATTATATTAACAACAACTGATATGCAATTTGTCCATTATCCATTTTCTGCTGAGCACCTCCCCCAAACCGAACAAAAAATAACTTTGATTGTGGATTGTTTATTGCTTTCTACACATACGATTAACATTCCTAAGATGAGTGTCAATAAAGCAAAACAAGCGATTATTTACGCTTTGGAAGATAAACTATTACAAACTGTGGACGAGTTATCAATTTTTTCTGAAAAAGAAAATGATGGCACTTGGAGTGTGATTGTTATTGAGAGTGAAACCCTACTCAATATCAAGCAAGAAATCAACGAAAACGCAATTAATTGTTTGGCTGTGGTGCCAGAATTTATGTGTTTGCCTATGGTTGAAGACAAGATCAGTTACATTGAGCAAGATGATTCGGTGTTGTTTAGAATCTCAAAATTTAGTGGTGGAAAAATTAATAAAAAATTATTTTTTCAATATCATCAGGAAGCAGATTTACAATTATCGGAATTAGGTGAGCATTATGCCGCGTTTGATTTTCTCAAGGTTAATTTATGGCAGAAATACGGCAAATACCTTAAACAATTTAAGGTCAGTATTGCACTTTTAGCTTCTGTTTTTACATTGAATTTAGTTGCTTTAACACTTGAAAACCAACA
Organism: Gammaproteobacteria bacterium Gsub; assembly: GCA_002007405.1. Taxonomy (GTDB): domain Bacteria; phylum Pseudomonadota; class Gammaproteobacteria; order PS1; family Pseudothioglobaceae; genus JAAOIF01. The sequence goes on along the minus strand of JYIN01000012.1, from coordinate 22,763 downwards.
ATTTTCCAAACAACTTGAAACCATAACCGCACAGAATAAAGCCTTATTTCAGAATATTTTTCCTGATATTACCCAGATTGTTGATTTACCAGTGCAGCTTGAACAAAGACTTACCAAAGTTGATAAATGGCAACGCTCGTTAGATAAGGGTTTATTACTGGCAATGTCAAAACATAAATTCGATAACAAAACCCAAAGTATTGAATTTAAAAATAACAAATTACAGGTGCGAAAATGAGGGATAAAATAGAGGCTTTTTGGCAAACATTAGACGAAAAGAAGCAGCTCTACACTTTGGCTGCTACCGCTTTGTTGGCAATACTGATATTGGTTTTATCGCTGTATTTGCCGCTTAAAAGCACCAATCAAGTGCTTAATACACAGCTACAAACACAATACGAAGTTCAAAAAAAACTCATCAATGCTGGCAAAAATCCACTTAACATTTCCACCATTAGCCCTAAACAAGTAAAAGCCACTGTTGCAAAAATTGCTAAACAAAAAGGCTTGGAAGTTGATTTAGATTTTGCCAAAAATACACTCACTCTAAATGTCAAAAACCAAGAATTTGCGCGTTTGAAAAATTTATTAACATCTATGCGTAATGAATATGCAATGATCACCAATAAAGCTAGCATTAAAAGAACCAAAGACGGCTTTGTTAATGCCAATTTGACTTTAGTTTTACCATAAGAAATTGAGTAAATAATGAGTAAAAATAGGCTGTTTTTAAACCCACTAATTTGTTATAGAATAACTTTTATAGAGTCACTTTTATGAAAAAAATTATTGTTCTAAGTGTTGTTAGCTTTATATTTTTTCTGCTGATTAAAGCCCCAGCGTCGTTATTGGTGCCGTATATTAACAAAAACCCTTATTTTCAAGTTCAAAGCATTATGGGTAGTATTTTTTCTGGGAAAATGCAAACCACTGGCAAAATTGATGGCTTAATTTATCAGTTTAATCCGTGGTCGTTATTACTGGCAGATTTGAGTTTTGATATTCAAGCGAAAAAAGATAACAGCCTACTCAAAGGTGAAGTTGGAGTTAATTTAATCACTCAAAAAATTGAGGTTGAACAATTGATTGGCACCCTAAATTTAGCCCTATTTCAACACTATATACCTGTATTGTCAACCGTAGATCCAAAAGGCAACCTGTTTTTCAATGGCTTAAATATCGTTTGGGATGATATTAAAAATAACCAAGTACCGCAGTATTTATCCGGCAATATTGAGTTATTAAAATTACAAGCATTGGGAGAAAATTTTGGCAATTATCAGTTTAATGTTGATACTCAAGATTCCAATATTGTCGGGACTTTAAATAATAAAAAATCGGCCGCTACCAACACTAAAATTAAATTAAATTTATCAAATGCTAAGAAACAATTAGGTATTTCTGGGACGATAACAGGCAATAGTGCCAATGCAAAAGAAATTCTAAAACAATTGAATATGACCAATATCAAAAAAACCATTCGCTATTGATGTTATTTATTGCTTTCATATTTGGATTGATTATCGGCAGTTTTTTGAATGTGGTAATTTATCGTCTGCCCTTAGCAATTCAAGGTGGGCATTATAGTATTATTGAACCTAAATATTCAATTTGCCCGAATTGTCAAACCCGACTAGGTTTTTTGCAATTAATACCAGTTTTTAGTTTTTTGATTCAACACGGAAAATGCCAGCATTGCCAGCAAAAAATCAGTTGGCAATACCCTATTGTTGAGTTGTTTTCTGGGTTAATAACGCTATTTTTAGTGATTCAATTTGGTTTTAATACCACGCTTGTTTTTTATTTATTATTCATCTATATTGCTACTGCACTACTGGTGATTGATTTTAAATATCAATATTTACCAGATATTTTAACCCTTGTACTGTTGTACCTTGGCTTACTATTTCATTTGGATAATTATTATAATTTAAACGCAGGTGTTCTTGGCGCCGTGGTTGGCTATTTGTCGCTTTGGAGTATTTACTGGATTTTTAAACTCATCACTGGTAAAGAAGGCTTTGGTTACGGCGATTTTAAACTAACTGCCGCATTAGGTGCTTGGCTCGGTTGGCAAGCACTGCCGATATTGATGAGCATCAGTGCTGGTTTAGCGTTAGTTTTTGCCTTGTTTAAAAGGGTAAAATTATCCCAAACATTTAGCTTTGGACCATTTTTATTGCTCACTGGCACTGGTTTATTATTTATGCAAAGGCTTTTATGAATATCAATGTAGATAAATTAAATTTAATTGTAATTGCTGCTCTAACTTTACTGCTCAGTCACATTGCAACTGATGTGTTTTGGCTTATATTCAAACCTGAAGCCGTACAAGTAACTGTCACGCCCAAAGTTTTGCAAAAAAATCTAACATTAGACGCACATATCTTTGGCAGTAAAAAAATAGTTAAAGTTGCCCCTCCCAAAACAAAAGTTAAAAAAACCAAGCTAAATTTGGATTTAATTGGCATCTTATTTAAAGACAATAGGTCGTTGGCAATTATTGCCCCTTCTGGGGTACGGGCTTTGGCAAAAATCTACGCTGTTGGAGACAGTGTTAAAACTGGAGTAAAAGTCAAAAAAATTGGCGTAGATTTTGTTATTCTAGAACGCGGAAAAACATGGGAAAAATTGCTTTTTGCAAAAAAAGAAGGTGAAAAGAACAACATTTTTGGCACAAAATCCCTAACCAAAAAATCAAAATTATCCACTGCCCAAAAGAAAAAATTAGATGATTATCGTTTAGAGATTATCAGTAACCCAGAAAAATTACTCTCTATTGTCAATGTTGTGCCATTTTTTAAAAATGGCAAAATGTTGGGCGTTAAAGTAAAACCCAATCAAGACAAAAAAATATTCAATGATTTAGGGTTTAAACCGAATGATATCGTTACTAAAGTAAACAATACAAAAATAAACAGTTTTGATATATTTGCTAAAATACGCGATATTATTTACAGCAATAACTTCTTTGATTTAGAGGTTGAACGCGACAATAAAACGGTTTATTTGTCAATACAATTATAAGAATAAATAATCATCCAAAACGCCACTTCTTGCCCACTCAATAATTAAATCACCAATTCAGCAAACTTACCGTTTTGCCAATTATCATAATTATACAAAGACTTTTTAATAAATCTGTTATAAAATACACGGTTTGACTTAGAGGCAAAGCGTTAGATAAAAGTGTTTTGCTCATTACGATTATGATTAAAAAATATTATCTACTATTGATATTGCTAATTATCAGTGGTTATTCTCAGGCGTTGATGCTCAACCTTAAAGATACCAATATCAGGACTCTAATTGGCACAGTCTCAATGGCAACAGGTAAAAACTTTCTAATTGACCCAAGGGTAAAAGGCACTATCAATGTTATTACCAGTTCTGATATTGACGATGATCAACTCTACCATCTGTTCTTGGCAGTGATGAAAATTCATGGTTTTGTGGTCATTGATGGTGAAGATTTTTCCAGAATTTTGCCTAAAAACCTAACCAAAAGCGAATCCGCCAAGCAGCTCAGTCGCGTATCTGATGAGATTGTCTCAACGGTGGTTGCAATCAATAATGTTGATGCCTCACAAATTGTGCCAATTATACGCCCCTTAATGTCGCAATACGGACATCTAGCCGTATATAAGGCGAGTAATAGCCTCATTGTGGTTGATTCGCAAACCAATATTGAGCGTCTAAAAAACCTACTTAAAGAGTTAGACAAGTCCGTAGATAGTGATTTTGAAACCATTACCTTAAAACATACCGGTGCAACTGAAATGGCACAAATTATTAAAACCTTAATCATCAGCAAAAATTTAGGCAGTGCATTAAATATGGTGGTAGATAAACACAATAATCAAATTATTATCAGTGGTGCTGAGGAAAAACGCCTCAAAGTGCGTTTATTGATCGCTGAGATAGACAAACAACAACATGAGGTCAGTGGCACTAATGTGGTTTATCTCAACTATGCCAATGCTAAAGATATTTTGCCAACTCTGCAAAATATTGCCAAACAAAGTGATGAGGAAACCGGTGCTGGTAAAAACCAAGCCTCAAAACGCTCAAATGTTACCGCAGATGAGGCAACCAATGCCATCATTATCATTGGCTCGGATGAAACTACGCGCCGAGTCAAATACATTATTGAAAAGCTTGATATTCGCAGAGCACAGGTGCTGATTGAGGCAATTATTGCTGAAATTAGTTTAAATGATTCCAAAGAACTTGGAGTTGAATGGATCGCTAAAGGCGGTAATGGAGTCGGTGTTATCAATGCCAGTAGTGTTGTTGGCACATTATTAACAGGCAATACGCAAAACCTTAACATAGCGTCTGGGGCCTCACTTTTTGGAGTGGGTGATTACGATAGAGAAGATCGCACCGGGTTTGGCATGATTATTAGCGCCTTACAAGGCACTGGTAAGGCAAATATTCTCTCCACCCCTTCAATTGTAACACTAGATAATGAAGAGGCAGAAATCTCTGTTGGTCAAGAGGTGTCAATCACCACAGGTCAAGTATTAGGTAGTAATAATTCTAATGCCTTTCAAACATCATCAAGAGAAAAAGTAGGATTGGTATTAAATGTAAAACCACAAATTAACAACGGATCTAGTGTTAGGCTTGATATTGAACAAGAAATTTCAAATATTCTACCCTCAGCGGTCAATGCAGACATAGTGACCTCAAATCGTGAAATCAAAACTTCGGTACTGATTGAAGATGGGCAATTATTGGTATTGGGTGGTTTGGTCGATGAGGCTTTTCGTGATAGCGAAAACAAATTCCCAATTTTAGGCGATATTCCAGTTCTGGGGGCATTATTCACACAGACAGCAAAGGCCAAAGAAAAGCGCAACTTAGTGGTTTTTATCCGCCCTACCATTTTGACTAATCCTGAAGTTGCTAGTAAAGTCAGTGATGAAAAATACAAATATATTCAAGCACTACAACTATTGAAAAAAGAAGATGCATTTTTTTCTGAAGATATTTTTGATGAGACAATCAATAACTCCACACAAATAAATAACCCAGTTAAAAGAGAAAATACCAATGTGCAAGAACCTCAACTATAGGGGTTAATGATGTCTAATTCGTCTGTATTGTTACCTTTTGAAATTGCCAAAAAATTTAATATTCTACTCAGTGGCAATCAACTGCCGTATCAACTTGAATACAGTGATTTGCCTGATATTGCAATTTTGGGAGAGATTCAAAGAAGATATGGTATTTTAGAATTTAGGCAGGTTGAAGATAACCAACTACAAAAAACCATTCAACAAAGTTACGAAGATGCCTCATCAACTGATTTAACCGAGTTTCAAAATACTGCGGACCAAGAAGATGTTTTAGTCAATATTGCCAGTAATTTGCACGAGCCTTTAGAATTACTTAACAGCGATGACGAAGCCCCTATTATTCGCCTGCTGAACGCACTATTTGCACAAGCGATTTTAGAGCAAGCCTCAGATATCCACATTGAGCCTTATAAAGACAGAATGCGCATTCGTTTTCGTGTGCACGGAATGCTCAAACAAGTGATGGAGCTTGATGTCAAAATTGCCCCACTGGTCATATCCAGAATTAAAGTTATGGCGCGTCTTGATATTGCTGAGCGCCGTATTCCTCAAGACGGACGAATTTCTATCCAACTGGGTGCGCGTGATGTCGATATGCGCGTTTCCACCATTCCCTCTGGTTATAATGAAAAAGCAGTGATGCGCATTTTAGATAAACAAGTCGGGCGTTTGGAATTAGCGCAGCTCGGTATGGGGGATAAGCATTATCAGCAAATTGAGAATCTAATTCACAAACCACATGGGATTATTCTGGTAACTGGTCCTACAGGATCTGGCAAAACCACCACCTTATATGCTGCATTGAGTATGCTCAATCAAACCAAACGCAATATTATGACAGTTGAAGACCCGATTGAATACCATATTGACGGGATCAATCAAACCCAAATTAACAGTAAAATCCAAATGACTTTTGCCAAAGGTTTGCGTGCTATTTTGCGACAAGACCCAGATGTGGTTATGGTGGGTGAGATTCGTGATAATGAGACTGCTAAAACTGCCATTCAAGCGAGTTTGACAGGTCACTTGGTGTTATCAACATTACACACTAATAGCACTATTAACACCGTTACTCGTCTAATTGACATGGATATTGAGCCATTTTTACTAGCATCAACGCTGGAAGCAGTTTTGGCTCAGCGCCTGATTCGCAAACTTTGCCCCCATTGTAAAACCAAAATACGCCTTGACGATGCCAAACAAATGCAGTTATTGGGGGTGGATAAGACGATTGAAATTCATCAAGCACAGGGGTGTGAAAAATGCGGTTATCAGGGTTATTACGGTAGAATTGGTTTGTATGAACTGCTAGTCGTTGATGAAGAATTGCGCAGTGCCATTACTCGTAGTGCTGATGAACAGGAGATTAGAAGAATTGCCAGCAAAAATTTAACCACCCTCAAAGACCAAGCCATTCAATTGGTAATAAGTGGCGACACTGGGCTTGATGAGGCTTTTAGAGTGGTATTGACCTAAATTTAATTGGGTAAGTATTATGGCAATTTTTAAATTTACTGCCATTGATGAAAATGGCAAAACTCAAAAAGAACAAATAAATGCTGAAAGTCTTAAAGAGGCAAAGAGGCAGATAAAAAATAGAAATTGGCATATTCTGACGATTGAAAAAGGCAGACAAAAATCAAGCCGACAAATCTTTAAAAAACAATTATCTATTGTTGAAGTGGCTATTTTTTTTCGCCAACTTGGCTCATTGATTGAAGCCTCTATTCCAGTTGATGAGGCCTTATCCACCATCAAGCAAAATGCCGACAACAAAAAACTTAAAAATATTGTGGGTGAGATTTTTGATGAAATCTCACAAGGACAAAGCTTGGCACATGGGCTAAAATCCAGTTCGCATCATTTTTTAGACTATCATTTAGAAACGATTAGTGCAGGTGAGGCTGGCTCTAATCTATCATTGGTATTGGATAAACTGGCAACCGACATTGAAAAACAGCACCAATTCAGTAGCAAAATTAAAAACGCTCTGATTTACCCAGTAACAGTGGTTATTATTTCATTGGTCATTGTGGGTGCATTGTTAGTATTTGTGGTGCCAGAGATTGTGGCTGTATTTAGCGATACTGGGCAACAATTACCCCCCCTAACACTGATTGTTATTAGTGCAAGTGATTTTTTGGGTGCACACTTTCAAACAGTTGGTATTGTGCTACTTTCGTTGGTTTTATTATTTAAAATTTTGATAAAAAAAGCCAAAGTTAAGTATTTTATTGATACTTTTCTTGCTAGACTGCCAATTTTTGGCAAATTGATTTTTAATGTGAATGCGGTGCGTTTTTCTAGAACTTTGTCTCTATTATATGCCAGCGGTACCCCGATTGAACAAGCCCTCAAGCACAGCTCAATGGTAATTAACTTTATGCCAATGAAAACTGCCATTATCAAGGCTACCCAGAGAGTTAATGAAGGCTCAAATCTCTATACTTCGCTAAATAAATATAATGCACTACCGCAGGTGTTTTTATACATGTTGGCCAGTGGTGAGAGTACCTCTCGGCTGAGTGAGATGTTAGATAAAGCTTGTGAAAATCAAGAATACGAGATTGAGTATCAAGTCGGAAAAATGGTTGGTATTTTTGAGCCGTTGATGATTATTATAACTGGGGGTATGGTGCTTACCATCGTTTTAGCAATTCTGCTACCTATTTTTGAAATCAACGCCTTGCCATTATAATATTCGCTTGATACTTGCTATATAATAAGCACCTAAATTTGATTGGAGAGAAAAGTGGATGAGAATAAAAAACAAGCCCTAAAGGCAGCATTAGCACAGATTGACAAACAATTTGGAAAAGGCTCGGTGATGTTTCTAGGCGATGAACAGGCACAAACGGATATTGAAGTAGTTTCTACGGGCAGTTTAAGTCTGGACATTGCTTTGGGTATTGGTGGTTTGCCGCGTGGGCGGGTGATTGAAATTTACGGTCCAGAATCTTCGGGAAAAACCACACTTACTTTGCATGTCATCTCTGAGATGCAAAAATTAGGCCACACCGCAGCTTTTATTGATGCCGAACACGCACTAGATCCACAATACGCCAAACGGCTGGGAGTAAATACCGATGAACTATTGATTTCTCAGCCAGATACGGGTGAGCAGGCTTTAGAAATTACCGATGTATTGGTGCGCTCAGGTGGGGTAGATATTGTGGTGGTGGATTCGGTGGCAGCCCTCACCCCTAAAGCTGAGATTGAAGGTGAGATGGGGGCATCACATATGGGCTTACAGGCACGGTTGATGTCGCAAGCGCTTAGAAAACTCGCCTCAAATATTAAAAAAACTAATACTATGGTGATTTTCATCAACCAATTACGCATGAAAATTGGAGTAATGTTTGGTAATCCTGAAACCACAACAGGTGGGAATGCACTGAAATTTTATGCCTCAGTGCGCTTAGACATTCGTCGCACTGGTATGATTAAAAAGGGGGATGAAACTCTAGGTAATGAAACCCGCGTTAAAGTGCTTAAAAATAAAATGGCACCGCCATTCAAACAGGCAGAATTTCAAATTCTATATAATCAAGGCATCTCCCGTGAAAGTGAAATTATTGATTTAGGCGTCATTCACGGTTTTGTTGAAAAAGCTGGCGCCTGGTATAGTGTTGAGGGAAAACGGATTGGGCAAGGTAGGGACAACGCTAGAGATTATCTAAAAGATAACCCTGAATTGGGGGAGCAAATTGAGGCCAAAATTCGCCAAAAACTCATGAGTGATGACGACCCAGAGTCGGAAAAATAGTTGTTATGCAGCCGCTATAGCAATTTTACAAAGGCGTGAGCATTCAACTTTAGAACTGCGACAAAAACTATCATCTAAAACTTTTAGCGACAATGAAATTGAGCAAGTTATTGATTTACTGATTAAGGAAAATTACCAAAGTGATACGCGTTTTGCCTCTGAGTTTGTGCGTTTGCGAGTTAATCAAGGCAAGGGTAATAAATTGATTATTCAACAATTACAACAAAAAGGCATTGAAGATTTTGATCTTTCAGGCTTTGATTTTTTTGCCCTTGCCAAAGCGGTGCGCGTAAAAAAATATGGCAACCAACCTCCTAAAAATCATCAAGAAAAAGCCAAACAACAGCGCTTTTTGCAATCCAGAGGTTTTGATTTTGAACAAATTAAACAATCATTTGTACAAGATTAAAAACTGTGAAATTTGAGCTAAAAAATACACACCACAAAGCCCGTCGCGGATGTATGACATTTACCCGCGGTAAGGTTGAAACCCCCGCTTTTATGCCTGTTGGAACTTACGGCACGGTTAAAGCCATGACCCCTGAAGAAGTACGCGAGATTGGGGCACAGATTATTCTGGGCAATACCTTTCATTTGTCTATTACACCTGGCACAAAAGCGATTGCCGCCCATGGTGGTTTGCATGATTTTATTAATTGGCAGGGACCAATTCTCACAGACTCTGGCGGGTTTCAAGTGTTTAGTCTTGGGAAAATGAGGAAAATCAGCGAACGAGGTGTAGATTTTCACTCTCCTAAAAATGGCAATAAGATTTTCATGGGTGCAGAAGAATCAATCCAAATTCAACAAAAACTAGGCTCCGATATTGTTATGATTTTTGATGAATGCACACCTTATCCAGCTGACAAAGCAATGGCTGAAACATCCATGCAATTATCCCTTCGTTGGGCGCAGCGCTCAAAAGATGAACATCAGCGCCTGCGTAATCAAAATGCTTTATTTGGTATTGTACAAGGGGGAATGTATCAAGATTTGCGCTTACAATCAGCACAGTCTTTAATCGCAATGGGGTTTGATGGTTACGCTATTGGTGGGCTCAGTGTGGGTGAGCCAAAAGCACAAATGTTGGAAGTATTGGATTATTTGCCCGAGCAACTACCCGCCGATAAACCCAGATATTTAATGGGCATTGGCACTCCGAGTGATTTGGTTGAGGGGGTTTGGCGCGGTATTGATATGTTTGATTGTGTCATGCCTACTCGTAATGCTAGAAATGGCTATTTATTTACTTCGACTGGTGTTGTTAAAATTCGTAATGCATGTTATAAATTAGACACTCAACCGACAGATAAAAACTGTCATTGTTATACTTGCGGAAATTATTCAAAATCTTATCTGCATCATCTACAACATAAAAACGAGATTTTGGGGGCAAGGCTAAACAGCATTCATAATCTGTATTATTATCAAAATTTAATGCTACAAATGCGTCATGCTATTGAAAATGAGACCCTCACCCAATTTAGACAAGATTTTTATGCACAACAATAGGCTTTTGTTTTTTGTTGATGAGGGTGGGTTTGATGATTATACTTCGCTTTTTGTCAGTATGGGGTTTAGTGTTGATTTTGAAGACTCAGCGAGAAAGGCAACTCAATTAGCCAAGAAAAATCAATACCAAGTTTTGGTGGCTGAGTTTAATTACAATCCTGAATTTCGTGACCGGGTGAGCAATATTGAATCACTTTTATCAACCCTTGAGGCACATTCCCCTGAAGTAAAAATCATTATTCTTTATGATGAAATTAAGCAAACACAATTAAACCAATTAGCACAGCGTTACCGTATTGACCATAGATTAACTTTTCCAATTGATGCACAAACCATCAAAGCCTGTATTAGTTATTAGCCTGTTTTTGAAAATAGACATCTAACACTTCTTTAGCAAGAGGCGCTGCTTTGATACTACCACTACCTGCATTTTCAACAATAACCGCAATCGCTATTTGCGGATTTTCAATCGGTGCAAAGCCAGTAAAAAGTGCGTGGTCTCGCAAATGCTCATCCAATTTTTCAGCAATATATTGTTCTTCGGCATCTAAGCCAAACACCTGTGCAGTGCCTGTTTTCCCTGCCAATGTGTATTTTAAATTTTTATTAAGACTTCTTGCTGTGCCTTTAGGGGAATATACAGCCTGCTTCATACCAGCGATGACATGTTCCCAATTTTTAATATTTTTGATGGGTATTTGTATGCTTGGATCTTTTTCAATTTGATCTAAGATGTGAATATTTTTCAGCAGTTTGGGTCGAAAAACTTTCCCCCCGTTGGCAAGTGCTGCAGTGGCAAGTGCAAGCTGTAAGGGAGTAGCACTCATAAACCCTTGACCAATACCAGCAATCAATGTCTCTCCATGATACCAAGGCTCATTTTTATTGATTTTTTTCCATGCTTTTGAAGGCAATATCCCGCCAAGCTCACCATGAATATCAATCCCTGTTTTTGCCCCAAAATTAAAGTATTGTAGGTTCTCATGCAAAGTCTCAATGCCCATTTTGTTTGCCAAATCATAAAAGAAAACATCACAAGATTGAGCAATGGCATCCTCAACATTAACCAACCCATGCCCACTACGATTCCAGTCGTTAAATTTGCGTTTAACATTCGGCAGTTTGTAATAACCAGGACAAAAAGTTTGACTGTGGTTAGTGATAATGCCCGATTCTAGACCTGCCAAAGAGACCATCGGTTTGATGGTTGATCCCGGCGGATATAAACCTTGAATAGCACGATTGAGTTGTGGAATGTCTTTTCTTGTTTGTAGGGTTTGAAAATTTTTATGGGAAATACCGCCCACAAACCAATTTGGATTGTAAGTCGGAGCACTGACTAATATTAACACTTCACCATTTTTAACATTAACCGCAACAATCGCACCACGCTTACCTTTGAGCAGGGATTGTGCTTTTTTTTGCAAGTCTAGATCAATGTTTAGATATAAGTCTCTACCATTTTCAGTGGGTTGAATAATTTGGGTGTTAATCACCCGGCCAATCACATTTAGCTCAATCTGTTTTTTACCGCTTTTCCCATGCAGAAGTGTCTCATATTGCTTTTCTATACCAGTTTTGCCGACAAAAAAAGTGCCAAGATAATTATCTTTGTTATACAATAATTTGTCTTTTTTACTCATTCTGCCAATATAACCAACCACATGAGTGCTGATCTCATCATTAGGATAAATACGATGAAAATATGGCTCTATATCAACTCCAATAAACTGATTACTTACCAAAAATTGAGCAACTTTGGATTCGCTAAGTTTGTGTTTTAGGGGAATGCTGTGGAATTTTTTGTAGTGTGATTTATTTTTGTTAAATATTTTAATATCTTCATCATTGATAAAATTTAATTGCTTAAGTTGTAGCAGAGTTTTTTTGATATTTTTGGTTTTTTCAGGAGTTAATATGAGTCGATAAGATAACTGATTAGTAGCAAGAATCTTGCCGTTTCTGTCAAATATTTTGCCCCGAGTTGGGGTGATTGGCAACAGGCGCATTTGATTACCCAATGCTTCTTCAAGATAATACTTGTGGTCAAGAATCTGTAAGTTGTAAAGCCTAAAAATTAGGATGAGTATTAGGATAGAGATAAAAATAGATGCCAGCACTACTCTTTTTGAAAAAATATTATTTTCCAACGCAATGTTGTTGATTTTTTCCATAAGAGTCTAAGTATTAATGCTTGATTTTTAAAGATATAAATTTGATAACTGGCCAAAATAATGCACTTGATAACGGTGAAAACAATAGGTAGTAACTGAAGTGAAAGCCTTGGGTTAATATATAAACCAGCAAAAACAAGCCCAGATAAATACCTGAGGCAACAAAAACATAAACTTGCTGTGTACTGCGGTTGGACACCGAAAAAGATTGTCTCACATTGATAATAAAAGCACTGGCTAGTATTAATGCTAAAGCATTTTGCCCAAGTATATCGCCATGGAGGATATCTACTAAAAGACCGATTATCAGCGCCCAAAAAAAACAGCCTTGGGTAGGAAAATAAACCAGCCAATAAATAAAGCAAAGCAATATCCAAAAAGGGGAAATTTCCAATAGAATTTGTGGCAGAGGTATTGCACTTATTATTAAGGCAAATAAGCTAAGTTTAGCGAGAAAAACATAAGGTTTCATAGAGTTTTTATGTTTTTTGTAGAATCTCCAATCAATACAAACTCTAATTGTTCGGTCGTTTGAGTCGGTGTCAATTCAATATATAAAAAAGTATCGTTATTGTTTTTTTTCACGCGGGTAACTTTGCCAACTGGATATCCAGCTGGAAATTTAGAGCCAATTGCACTGCTTAAAAAAGCATCACCAACTTTTATATCAAGTTCAGATTCAATAAAATTAACTTGAAGTTTATTCTGTTGAGAAGCCAACCCCTTGCTGATACCGCGAATTCCATTGCGTTGGTTTTTAACAGGTATGTGTTGCGTAGGGTCAGTAATCATCAAAATGCTTGCGTAAAATGGCATGACCTGTGTGATTTGCCCAACCACACCTTTGACACCGAGTGCAATTTGCCCAATTTTAATCCCATCATTACTGCCTTTATCAATAACAATTTGTTTTTTAAGCCTTGACTGACTAATCGCACTCACGCGTGCTAAGCTGAATTTATGCTCACTTAAAGTATAACTTACTCCTAATAATTTGGTTAATTTTCGATTTTCTGATAATAAAGCATTGTGGGTTTGTAGCGCTACTTTTAATTGAGCTAGTTGATTGCTGAGCTGTTTATTTTTATTAAGTAAAGTTTGCTTACTAGTGCCTTTTTCATTAATCCAAGTAGTAATTTGGGAGGGCAAGTTTGTCAGTAGGTAAATCGGAGAAACAATCTTGGTAATTGCTTGTTTAATACTATTTAAGTATGAAAATTTATAATCTGAAAGGATTAAAAAAATAGCAATAAGGGTGGGTATAAAGAATTTAAGAAATCGCATAACTTAGATATCCTAAAAAATGCCTCTACCGTGTTAGTTAATCATTCTGAGGATAGAAAATCCATGTTATGTTTGCTGATCATTTCAAGTGCAACACCACCACCACGAGCAACACAGATAAGAGGCTCATCAGCAATACGCACTGGCAGACTGGTTTCTTGACTGATAAGTCTGTCCATGCCCTCTAAAAGCGCACCTCCACCAGTTAGCACTAAGCCGTTTTTGGCAATATCGGCACACAGTTCTGGCGGCGTTTGTTCTAAAGCAGTTTTAACAGCACTGACCACCGATGTTAAGGACTCTTGTAGCGCTTGTCTAACTTCAGTGTTGGTAATTTCAAAACTAATGGGGATGCCTTTGGCAACATCACGGCCTCTAAATTCCATTTTTTTAATGGCTTTGGTTTCAAAAGCCGAGCCTATTTCTTCTTTGATTTTCTCAGCAGTAGCCTCACCGATAATAATGCCTTGTTTACGGCGTATAAATTTAATAATATTATCATCAAATACATCACCACCAATGCGTAGTGAATCAGAATAGACAATACCGTTTAATGACATAATTGCCAACTCGGTCGTACCACCGCCAATATCAATAACCATTGTGCCTGAGGCCTCTTCAATCGCTATACCAGCACCGAGGGCAGCAGCCATTGGCTCTTCAATCAAATACACATCACGCGCACCAGCACCGACTGCACTTTCTTTAATTGCACGCCTCTCCACTTGGGTTGCACCGCAAGGCACACAAATTAAAACTCTGGGGCTGGGTGAGAAAAAACTAGAGCGTAAAACTTTACGAATAAAATGTTGAAGCATTTTTTCGGTGATTTTGAAGTCAGCAATAACGCCGTCTTTCATCGGACGAATCGCCTCAATTGAGCCGGGTGTCCTGCCGAGCATATTTTTAGCATCTGCACCCACTGCAATAATAGTGGATTCTAATGAATTTCGATCATTACGAATGGCAACTACTGAGGGCTCATTTAACAGTACTTCGCCATTCATGTAAATAAGTGTATTGGCAGTACCTAGATCAATTGAAAGGCTTTGACTTCTAAAAAGATTAAACATGAAACTATAAATTAAATAAACTTAATTGATTAAAATGAAAAACATATCATACTATAAATGTTTATTAAAAATAGAGCAATATTTTAGCAACATCCATTTAAATTACAAGAGGATAATAAAATGAAAATCCAGCAAAGACATGTCATTGAAAGCATCTGTGATGCACTCCAATATATTTCGTATTATCATGCACCTGATTTTATTCAAGCAATGAACAATGCGTATGAAAAAGAAACCCACCAGGCGGCTAAAAATGCCATTGCCCAGATTTTAATCAATTCAAAAATGGCAGCTTTAGGACAGCGCCCATTGTGCCAAGATACGGGCATTGTTAATGTATTTGTTGAGGTGGGTATGGGTGTTGAATGGGAGGCAGATTTATCACTTGAGGAAATGATTAACGAAGGAGTTAGGCGCGCTTATACAAATCCAGATAATCCGCTGCGTGCCTCAATTGTTAAAGACCCATTATTTTCTAAAACCAATACCAAAGACAATACCCCTGCAGTAATTCACATGAAAGTTGTCAAAGGCAATCGGCTTAATTTTATCGTTGCTGCCAAGGGCTCTGGATCTGAAAATAAGGCTAAATTTAGTGTATTGACGCCCGATGACAACCTTAGCGATTGGGTATTAAACACCCTTCCCACTATGGGTGCAGGTTGGTGTCCGCCTGGTATTATCGGCATTGGGGTTGGTGGCACGGCTGAAAAAGCTATGCTGATGGCAAAAGAATCCCTGATGGAACCGATTGATATTACCGATATTAATAACAAAAAAAACCCTAGCAACATTGAAAAATTACGCTTAGAATTGTTACAAAAGATTAATAATCTAGGTATTGGCGCACAAGGTTTAGGCGGTTTAACCACAGTGTTAGATGTAAAAATTAAAAACTACCCAACCCATGCGGCCTCTCAACCTGTGGCTATGATTCCAAATTGTGCAGCCACTCGACATCTACATTTTTCACTTGATGGTTCGGGTGTTGCACACTTACCAACAGTGGATATAAATATTTATCCTAATTTAGAAATGGATTATTCACAATATAGACGCGTTAATCTAAATACTCTCTCGCGGCAGCAAATGAGCACTTGGAACATTGGCGATACTTTACTGCTCACAGGCACTATTATTACTGGAAGAGACGCCGCACATAAACGCATAAAACAAATGTTAGACGGTGGCAAGGGATTGCCCAAAGGGGTTAATTTTGATAATAAATTTATCTATTATGTTGGTCCCGTTGATGCGGTGGGTGATGAGGTAATTGGACCTGCTGGACCAACCACTGCCACACGCATGGATAAATTTAGCGATATAATATTAGACAATACTAAGATTCTGGGCATGATTGGCAAGGCAGAACGCGGCGAGGCAACCATAAAAAGCATCAAAAAACACCAAGCCACATATTTGATTGCAGTTGGAGGCGCGGCTTATTTGATTTCTAAATCCATTAAAAAAGCTAAAAAATTAGCCTTTGCAGAGATGGGCATGGAAGCTATTTACGAGTTAGAAGTAAAAGATATGCCTGTTACGGTTGCAGTTGATAGCCAAGGCCATAACATTCACAGCATTTTTCAAAATATTCAACTAACCCGCTGATTGTATCAATTATAAGTTCAAAAATATAAGAGAAAAATATGAAAATAATAATCGTTGGTGCATCAGGTCGTATTGGTCAAGAAGTTGATAAAGCGTTAGCCACAAATCATAAAATTATTCGTGTTGGTGTACGCAGTGGTGATTTTCAATGTGATTACACAAACACTCAATCCGTTACTAAAATGTTTGAGCAAATTGGTGAATTTAATGCCCTTATTGCTGTTGCAGGTGGTGATAGTATCTTTAAAAATTTTCAAAAATTAACAGAAGAGGATTATAGATACGGTTTTGAAAGAAAATTTCTTGGGCAAGTTAGGTTGCTACGCTTAGGTAAAAAATTCATTAAAGACAAAGGTGTGTTTGTTTTTACCAGTGGTTTTTTAAGTCATTATCCTAATCCTGAAAGTATTGCCACTGGTCCATTGAATGCTGCCGTTGATACTTTTGTTAAAAACACCGCACCTCTATTACCACGCGAAATTCGCTTAAATGTTGTTAGTCCCGCCCCTATTGTTGAGCCTGAGCAAGAAGGCAAAGGCAGGGTCAGTGCAAAAACAACGGCACAAATTTATGTCAAAGCCGTTGAAGAAAACATCAATGGTGAGGTTTTTAGAGTTTGGGGTGGGTTGCCGTAAATCTATGCAAAAAAGGGTTTATAGAGAGGAGTTAATGTGAATGCAAATTGTTGATATTGCTTGCTATACACCTAACAAAGCGCTCCACAAGGAATCACTATAAAAGCATATTTATTGATAAAGTAGGAGGTGCTGAGAATTTGCTTCTTAGCAAAATTGAAAAGCCTAAAATTAAACCAGACGAAGTATTGATTAAAACAAAAGCAATCAGCATTAACCCAGTGGATGTAATAGGAGACGGGCTCTCCTTGATTATTGAGGCGTTGCTGGTTGAATTAACTGATAACACAGCGCTAGGGTGATTAGAGTCCAATAAAACATCAAAACCTTAACTGCCCAGCCCAGCCCAGCGCCTAAACCCAATACCGAAGATAGCATAACAAATAATACGGTAACCAACATCGGCAAAACAACCTGTAAGAAAAACAAGTTAATTTGAGTAATAAATCCTAGATACCACCTGTATTTTATTGGCTGGTCAATGGCAATACTGACAAAATTTAAGGTGATTGGAATAATTAAAAAGGTCATGATTAACTGCAACAATGGCTGCTTAGTAATAATGGCTGGAATTGTAGTCACCAAACCAATAAACAAATTTAAACCGGTGAATCGGGCAATTTTTCTCAAACTTAAAATCGGTCTCAATCCACGCACTGAAGCAGCGCCCAAAAGCACTAAACGATACATATTAATTGACAGTGTTAAATACCCATAAAAAAATAACAACAGATAAATTATCGTGTTATCAGGCAATTCAATATTGTTCAACGAACCACTGCCTAAAATCCTTTCCGTAGTGGCAAATAATGTGGGTGCAATCAGTAAAAACGGCGCACAAAGCAATGCAGGCAATAACGATATTTCCACTATTTTCCTCCAATGCGTCAATGTAAAAGCAAACCCTGCCAGAAGAATTTTGTTAATCGGTAACTGTCCCATCATCGTCGCACAATTGGTGTAATAATTTTGAGTTTTTTGCCAATCTTAAGCGGCTTTTGTTTGTCTAACTTGTTACTATTAACAATATCAGCAACACTCACACTAAATTTATCCGCAATAACTGATAAATTATCACCGCGTTTAATTTTATAAAACACCACTCGATTGATATTTACCCCTGTCTTTGCCAGCCCTTTGAGCGCCTCAGCTTTGGTTTTTGGCACTTGCCAAATCACTAATTCTTTTCCCACCTGTAGAGCCTTGGTAGCGCCAGTTAAATGATTGAAGCGAATAATATCATCTATTTTTACCGCATATTTTTTGGCAATTTTCCACAAACTATCACCAGCAACCACTTGATGAATAATTTTTGTCTTGTTTTTTTGCCCGCCAAGCCTGCGCACCTCTTGTTGTTGTTGCGACAGGGTGTAGTAATTCTGTGCTTGTTTTGGAATAGGGATGATAATTTGCTCTCCAGTTATAATTTTTGAATTATCTAAACTGTTAATATTTTTAATATAAGCCACTGAGGAATTAAATTTTTTTGCCAATTTGTGCAAACTATCCCCTGCCCTGACTTTATAACGCTTATAGTTGAGTTGTTTCTCCTTTGGATATTGCATGTGCGCTTTTTTAAACTTAGCCACCACCTCAATCGGCAACAACAATTCATAACGCGAAGTATCTGGGGTTGCCCAACGGTTAAGGTCTGGGTTAAGGGAGTAGATTTGTTCCAAACTCAGCCCACTCCACTTGGCAATCAAAGCCAAATCAAGCTGCGAATACAGATAGACTGATTGTAATTGGGGTTTATTTTCAACTGGGGTAATGGTTTGATTGTATCGTTGTGGATTTTTAATTAACTCAGCCACTGCCAATAATCTAGGCACATAACCACGCGTTTCTGCAGGTAGAGAAATATGCCAAAAATCAGCCTTTTTGCCTTGATTTTTATTTTTTTGTACCGCCTTTTGCACCCGCCCCGGTCCAGAATTATAAGCAGCGATTGCCAACAGCCAATCGCCTTTAAATAAAATGTGCAGATTTTTTAAATACGCAATCGCAGCACGCGTTGAGTGAATCACACTCCGCCTTTCATCAACCCAATAATTTTGTTTCAAACCATAGAGTTTTCCAGTCGCAGGAATAAATTGCCACAAGCCTGATGCGGTGCCATGCGAAAAAGAAAACGGATAATAAGCCGATTCTACAATTGGCAATAAGGCAATCTCAATGGGTAGCTGTGCTTTTTCAACTTCTTGGGTAATCAAATATAAATACGGCTTAGCGCGCTTAGTTACCCGGGTCAGATAATCGGGATTTTTCTTAAACCAATCAAGATGCCAAAATAAATCTTTTTTACTTCTAGCCTTTAAACTGTGGCGATTAGAAATGTAGTGCCATAAATTTTGCTCGCTAAATTGTGGTGGGTTGTTATCAGTTGGTATTTGCAAATCAATAACGGGAATGGTTACATTATTGCCGCAAGCACTCAATAATAATGCCCAACAAAAAAGTAAAAAGACTAAGAACTGGCGCATTTGGGGGAGGTGGGTGCGTAATTTTTATTTTGCCATTCAGCTGGGGTATAAGTGTGCATTGCTAAAGCGTGAATGTGCTTTAGCTCAGTCTTAAATAATTGGTTGATAAAACGGTGCCTGTCAATAAGTTTTAAACCGATAAAATAATCACTCACCACCACTAATTTAAAATGCGATTGGGTGGCAGGACCAGAGTGATTGTGGGATTCATTAACTACCTCAAGATGCGTTGGATTAAGCGCTTTTTTGAGTTGTTCGGTTAGGTGTTTTTTAATATTATTCATGACTAGTAGTATAAGCAAATACAAATGCATCTGAGAAAAAATTGTCTCTAATCATGCCTTGTTCTACAAAACTTTTGGCAACAGACTTTACCATTACTGGCGGTCCACAAGCATACACCTCATAACCCGTTAAATCATCAAAATCAGCTAATACGCTCTCATGCACAAAACCAACCCTACCTTGCCATGCGGCATTTGGCTCAGACAAAACCGGTACAAAATGAATATTATTATGGTCATCGGCCCATTTAAAAGGCAAATCCATATATAAATCAACCTCGTCTCTCACCCCCCAATACAGATAAATTTGGCGCTCTAATTGGGTTGTAATCGCATGCTCAATAATGGACTTAATCGGAGCAAAACCAGTGCCGCCAGCAACTAAAATCACGGGTCTTTTACTCTCTTCACGAAAGAAAAAATTCCCTTTCGGTCCTTCTATTTTAAGCAGTGATTTCTCTTTTAATTTAACAAACACAAAGTGGGTAAATTTACCATCTTCAACCAAGCGCACATGCAACTCTATCACATCGGAATTGATTGGTGCGTTGGCTATTGAAAAAGAACGCGGGTCAAAATCAGGGTGAATTAAATCAATGTATTGCCCTGCTAAATATTGTAGTGATTGAGCGCCGGGGATTTTTAAAAATACTTGCACTACATCATGATTGAGATGGTTGATGGTTTGCACTTTGCAAGGTAGATTTCTCACCTCAATATCAAATGCACTATCCAACTCAGCCACCGCTAATAAAACATCAGATTTAGCCCTACATTGGCACAGAAGTGCCATGCCATCATCTATTTCTTCCGAGGTAATGCCATTTGGCACTCCATTCTCATAACCGATTTCACCTTCAATAATAGTGGCTTTGCATTTACCACAAAAGCCTTTTTGACAACCATAGGGAAAATTCAGCCCATGTAGTAGTGCATCACTCAAAATAGAGTCATCACCATCAGTAAGAAAAGTTTTTCCACTGGCTTGATTTTCAATTTTAAACATGGGTTTCATCTAATAAACTTAGGTGCTGATATTATAATGAGACTTTTAGACAATGCGCCTATTTTCTGTATGCCAATAAAAACCCCAAAAACAGTCGTATTTTTGCTCGGTCCTACCACCGCAGGTAAGACTGATTTGGCGATTAAACTATCGCAAATAATTAATACTCGGCTTATCAGTGTTGATTCAGCATTGATTTACAAAGGTATGGATATTGGCACTGCTAAGCCAGATGCCAACATTTTGGCGCGCTATCCCCACCATCTCATTGATATTTGCAAACCCAGTGAGATTTATTCAGCTTTTAATTTTTGCAAAGATGCCACCGCACAAATACAAAAAGCCTTTGAAAATGAACAAATTCCGATTTTAGTCGGCGGTACCTCGTTTTATTTTAATGCACTTGAATACGGCCTATCCAATCTACCAGAATCAACCCCCAGATCAAAACAAAAATTCAACCAATTATTAGAAACCAAAGGCGCCCCAGCGCTGCACCAAGATTTAGCAAAAATTGACAAAACAGCCGCCGAACGAATCCACCCAAACGACTCTCAAAGAATTATACGCGCCCTTGAAGTATTTGATTTAAGTGGAAAAATCCTAAGCGATTTGCAAGGCAGAAAAAAACTAAAAACCAATTATACAATCAAAAAAATCATCCTCACCCCCAGCCGCACCAAGCTGCACCAACGCATTGAAAAACGCTTTTTAACTATGTTAGATAAAGGCTTTTTGGCAGAAGTCAAACGCTTAAAACAAACCCCTAACCTCCACAAAAACTTACCCGCAATCCGCTGCGTAGGCTACCGCCAAGCGTGGCAATATTTAGACGGTGAAATCAACAAACAACAAATGATCGAAAAATCCATTATTGCCACAAGGCAACTATGCAAACGCCAAAGTACTTGGCTAAAAGACCAAACCAACGCCCTCCTACTAAAAACCTCCGACCCCGAAAAAGCCATAGATTTTATTCAAAACACTTATTAAGTCTATAAAGTTGTGATTTGCGTTTAGGCAATAGTCTGTTACAATTAACAGCGAGCTATTCAGCTAAGTATATTAGTTGTGATTTGCGTTTAGGCAATAGTCTGTTACAATTAAAGGAGACAACAAAATGAAAATCATTCGGTTGTGATTTGCGTTTAGGCAATAGTCTGTTACAATTAAAGGAGACAACAAAATGAAAATCATTCGGTTGTGATTTGCGTTTAGGCAATAGTCTGTTACAATTCATTCGTGAAACAGAAAAAGCACTGTACAGTTGTGATTTGCGTTTAGGCAATAGTCTGTTACAATTTGTTTGGCAACAAGCAATTCGTAAGGTGGTTGTGATTTGCGTTTAGGCAATAGTCTGTTACAATTTTTTCTTTCATACTTTGCCTAATTTTGTGTTGTGATTTGCGTTTAGGCAATAGTCTGTTACAATGAGTAGGCCTGCCGTGTGCTTAATTGAGGCGTTGTGATTTGCGTTTAGGCAATAGTCTGTTACAATCTATACATATTCGCACCTTTAAGGAGTTAAGTTGTGATTTGCGTTTAGGCAATAGTCTGTTACAATAAGACGATAATCACTAACCCTTGTGAGTTTGTTGTGATTTGCGATTAGGCAATAGTCTGTTACAATATCTGTAAAACTAATAGCATTGCTACCATTGTTGTGATTTGCGTTTAGGCAATAGTCTGTTACAATTTGGATTAGCGTAATCTGTAGCATCTATCAGTTGTATACCATACATGTACATAAGTATTCCCTCAGATCCATTGTAACAACAATATTACAAGGGGTGACCACTTCAATTCACTATTTATATCATAGCTATATAGCAAACATCAAAAAAGTCCTGA
>JYIN01000003.1 GCA_002007405.1 Gammaproteobacteria bacterium Gsub | reverse complement strand
ATTTTTGCAAACAAGACTTCTTGTTTGCGGTTAATAAGTAGTTTATTGATAGAAGTATCAGATGAGTGGCAAAGTGGTAAGGCTTATTTGTCAGTTGAAGATAATAAAAAATGAATATAATTGATGTTTAAGTTTTAGGGAGTAGATGGGAATTTACAGAAAAAAGTTTACTTGACCCAGAAATAGGGCATAACAACCACACATACTAACATAGCACAAAATATAGGAGAATCATATGGAATTACTTAAGTTAACTGATGTTCATATTTATGAAAAACTTTTATCTGAAGCCAGTGTTAAAAAATATCGCTCTGTTGCCAAAACCTTTGTCGCTGACACCGGTATTCAAAATATTAACGATATTCAACACAGTGATATTTTTTCTTGGCGAGATGCCATTATTAACAGATCTAGCGTTGGCAATTGGAACAACTACCACCGTCACATGCGTGCTATTTTCCAAACAGCTGTGTGCTTGAATTATGTAAATGACAACCTGTTTAAACAAATTAAAGCAATTACACATTATCCTGATAAAGAAAACACCTTAACAGATGAACAAATTGAATCTTTATTCAAAATATGCGATGATCAAATTAGCTATGGATGGTTTTGGAAATCAGTGATACAAATGTTGCTTTACACAGGTATTCGGCGCAAACAATTGGTTGGGCTAACATGGGGCGATGTTGATTTTGAGAACAAAACATTAAAAATGCAAGCCAGTAGTAGCAAGACTAAGAGGGCATACACCATTCCAATCAACCAACAACTTATTAATAGTATTTTGTTTTTTAAACACAAAACTAAGTATTTGCCGAAAAATCCACAAAGTCAGATTTTTAATGTTACTTTGATAAACCCAAGATACAAGGGAGATAAATTAAAAGGGGATCACGTGGCTCAGTTTTTTACAAAAGCTTCTAAAACTTTAAATTTCAAAGTTTCAGCACATCGTTTCCGTCATACATTTGCAACGAAGCTTGCAAATAACAGTTTAATAAATATTAAGACGGTGCAAAATTTGTTGGGACATAGTAGTGTGCACACTACATTAGGTTATGTGCATCCCAATATAAATAATATGAGAGATGCTGTGGATTTGTTATAGGTATTTACCGAAAAAAGAATGTTAACATTGTATGTTTTTCCATCATTGGCAGTTATCCGGAAATTCCGGATAACTGAATATTCCAATAATTCCTCGCTGATAAATATATTTTGTAAATGTTCATTTATTGTTCTAACATTAGCATCGAATATATCTGACATTTGCTTTTGTGTAACCCAGATAGTTTCATTTTGTTCATCCGCTATAATTTGCACATTAGCATCGCCCTTATCTGTGGTATACAGTATAAAAGTATTGGTTTTTGTTACATCAAGCATTATTTATCAACTCCTTATAACTCAATCAAACATTCAGCTAATAGAGCTACTCTGAATGGCGAACAATTACATAACAATTTTGAAGTATTGGAAGAATTTTTAATACATTGTTTAAACGAACTGTAATTTATTTAAGGGGCTAGATAGGGCAGGGCAGAACTAACTATTGTTAAATAATACCGATTTTTTTTGCATTTTTTAAAAAAAGTGCTATAATCACAAAAAATGAGGATGAAATAGTAAACAGATTACTAGTAAGAGCATCGGACTTTTAATCCGCTGGTCGAGCGTTCGAATCGCTCACGACCCACCACAATTTATAATATTTAGGGATCTTTGCATAATTATGAATAATCATGCAAAGGGCTCATTTTAGAGACTTTTCACAGTAAAGGCGTTTTTCCTGGTTGTCTATGCGTAATCTACCCGATTCTAAGAAAGCCAGTGGTTATAAAGAACACCAGTTTGTATTTAGATACAAATAATGCGTTATGATAGTAATTTACGCTATTTTTAAAAAATATTTATGAAAAAAAAGCTCCAACAATTATTGAAGCAAAGTTTAGCAAGTCTAGTGGCTGATGGCGTGCTTGATATTTTGGTGGATGATATTCGTATTGACCATTCTAAAGACAAAACTCAAGGAGATTTTGCCACCAATATTGCTATGGTGTTGGCAAAGCGGGCGGGGTATACGCCACGAATGTTGGCAGAAAAAATTGTAGCTACTTTGCCCAGTGTGAATGAAATTGAGCGGATAGAAATTGCAGGGTCAGGGTTTATTAATTTTTTTATTGCATCTGACTCAAGTTTGGCAGTGATTGATAAAATTATTACAAAAGGCAGTAGGTATGGATGCTCAAATTTTGGCAACGGACAAAAGGTATTGTTGGAATTTGTCTCTGCCAACCCCACGGGACCTCTACATGTTGGGCATGGACGCGGGGCAGCATATGGGGCAACGGTGGCGAATTTATTGCGTGCGCTTGGTTTTAAAGTGGATTGTGAATATTATGTCAATGATGCTGGGCGGCAAATGGATATTTTGACAACTTCGGTTTATTTGCGTTATGTTAAGATTAAGGGTGATAAATTCCCTAATAGTGGTTATAAAGGCGACTATATTTTTGCTATTGCCAAAAAAATTAGTGGTGTGGCAAAGTTGGATATTTTTACCAATGTTTGTAAAGATGAAAAAGACGGTGGTGACAAAGAAAAGCATATTGACGATTTAATTGGTAATTGTAAAACCTTATTAGGCGATGATTACAAAACCATATTTGATTTGGCAGTTAACAGTATTTTGAGTGGTATTAAGTCAGATTTATCAAGCTTTGGTGTTGAATATCAAAAATGGTTTTTTGAGCAATCTTTGGTGGATAGAGGCTTGGTAAAATCAATGCTTGAAAAATTGCAAATGGCGGGTAATATTTACCAAAAAAATGGTGCTCTTTGGTTTAAAACCACCAATTTTGGTGATAATTCAGACCGTGTTGTGGTGCGTGATAATAAAACAAGCACTTATTTTGCCTCTGATATTGCCTATCATAGTGATAAATTTAGGCGTGGCTATGACAAAATTATCAATATCTGGGGAGCAGACCACCATGGCTATGCCCCTAGAGTCAAGGCTGCAATTAAAGCACTTGGGTTTGATGAGAACAAGTTAGAAATTTTATTGGTGCAGTTCGCCCATCTTTTCCGTAGTGGGGTGAAAGTACCTATGTCTACTCGTGATGGGTCATTCGTAACGCTGCAAGAATTGTGTCGTGAGGTTGGTATTGATGCAGCGCGTTTTTTTTATGTGCTTAGAAAATCAGAACAACATATGGATTTTGATTTGGATTTGGCAAAGTCTAAAAGTAATGAAAATCCTGTGTTTTATATCCAATATGCCCATGCACGGATTTTTTCAGTGTTAGAAAAAGCTCAAATACATAAACCATATACAGCGGATTTAACACTACTAAAGAATCAGTATGAATGCGATTTAGTTAAACAACTCAATCGTTATCAAGATGTATTACAAAATGCTGCGTGCAATTATGAGCCACATACTCTAGCATATTATTTGCGTGATTTAGCAGGCGATTTTCACAGTTATTACAATAACAGTGAATTTTTAGTGAAAGACAAAATATTAAGGCAGGCGCGCCTGTCTTTGATTATCGCTATCAAGCAAATACTCTCAAACGGCTTGAATTTATTAGGTGTGGGCGCACCTGATAAAATGTAGCATACTTGAACTTGACCACAGGCAAGACATGGCGTAGCCGTTTTGTTAATGGTTATTTTAAGTGGTTATTTA
Organism: Gammaproteobacteria bacterium Gsub; assembly: GCA_002007405.1. GTDB lineage: Bacteria > Pseudomonadota > Gammaproteobacteria > PS1 > Pseudothioglobaceae > JAAOIF01. The sequence goes on along the minus strand of JYIN01000003.1, from coordinate 63,447 downwards.
TATGTTCTTTAGCGCTACTCAAGAAGTAGTTTTACTTTATTAACCACAATGTTTTGATCTCATAGCCTCCTTTAATGCGCTGTACTCACCCTTGATTTTCGCTAGTTTTTTTGCTTCTGGTTGGTTGTCATCAATAATAAAATATGAAGGAAAAAATAGCCAACCAAGAGCCAATTTTGTATCTTGGGAGATGGCTTTAGAGTCTACTTCATTAACCGCTTCTGTTGTTCTTTGCTCTATAACAAGTAGCTCATTTTCTAATTCTACACAAGATGAATTTTTGTATTTAAATGAACTTACATATTCTGGTTGTACTTCTGATGATGTTGTATTACAACCTGTTAAGATTAATGTAGATAATATTACCCAACTGGTTATTGTGGCTTTCATTTTTTTCTCCAGCCCCTCTATTTAAAAACAACACAAAGATGGAGAGGGTTTTTGCCATCTAATGCTTGAGCTCACAAGCTAGGTTTTCTTAGCTTTGTGGAACAAATAGGTAAATTATAGCGAATAATATCAATAACTTGCATTTAATTCACACTTATACCCCACCTTAATTTTAAATTTTAAAAATAAAAAGAGTGATTATCATTGGCATACCGACCCTAAAAGAGCGCATGTTCATTTGGGCAAATACTGATTAAAAATGAATGAGAAAAAATATAGAAAAAAGTGTAATGTATTGTGGGTGGGTACAAAACCTTGCTTTTATATAAGTTTAGGTTATAATGACTGTTTCTTATGTTGATTAATGATAATGAGGTGAAAAAAATGAAAAAAATCTTAGTAATAGTAGCATTTACTGTAAGTTTGGGTGTCAATGCTTTTTGGAACAATAATGCGCCTTGGAATAGTGGCTATGGTTATTATCAGGATAATGGTATTTTTGGTTTTAATCCTTATGATTATTGGGATCCAAATTGGTATGCACAAGAGATGGATAATATGATAGATGAGTTTGACAATGATGGATACAATAGATATGGCTATGGCTATGGTCCATATAGAAACTACAATCGTCGCCACCATGGTCATATGCCTTGGGGTGGTTACGGCTACAATCGTAATCCTTATGCTGATTTTGGTCATATGTCGAATATGCCTTGGAGTAATTATGGCTACAATCGTCCAGTACCAGTGCCTGTAAAATCAGATTCCAAGCAAATAAATACTAAATAATGACAGATTTGATACTAATAAAAAAGCCAGTATAAAACTGGCTTTTTTATTAAAGGCCTTTACATGATTATAAATAATCATACAAAGGTCTCTTATCAGCAGAAAAGTGGATAAAAAAATGGATAAAAAATGTCCATTTTGCAAATTGCACGAAGAGCGCATTATTAACGAATGTGATTTAAGCATTACTTTTTTAGACTCTTACCCAGCTTCTCCTGGACATGCTTTGATTATTCCCAAAAGACATGTCGCCACTTATTTTGAGATTAGCAAAGCAGAGCAAAATGCGATTGCCGAAGCAATTCAAAAGGCTAAGCTAGTGCTTGATAGGGAATTTTATCCAGATGGATATAACATTGGCATCAATAATGGCGAAGCGGCCGGGCAGAGTATCAAACATTTACATGTGCATCTTATTCCCAGATACAAAGGTGATGTTGAAAATCCAAGGGGCGGGGTGCGTTGGGTGATTGCTAATCAAGCTAATTATTGGGATACAAAAAGACCGTAAAATGTGATTTTTTTTTTAAAACGGAATATCATCATCAAAGTCTGAATTATCAACTGGGTCAATTGGGTCGGTGGTTTCTTCTGCTGGTTGTTTAGGTTGTGTTTGTTCAGTTGGTTTTTGGGCATTGCTATCAAAGCGATCAAGCATCTGTAGTGTGCTGTTAAAACCACTAACAATCACCTCAGTAGTGTATCTATCTTGATTATTTTTGTCCTGCCATTTTCTAGTTCTTAACTGCCCCTCAACATAAACTTTAGAGCCTTTGTGTAGATATTGCCCTGCGATTTCTGCAAGTTTGCCAAAAATGCTAACCCGATGCCACTCGGTTTTTTCAACTTTTTCACCCGTGGCTTTGTCTTTCCAACTCTCACTTGTTGCTATTGATAATGATGTAACTGCTTTACCTTCATTTGTGTATTTTAATTCTACATCAGCACCTAAATTACCCACCAAAATTACTTTATTTATTCCCGCCATTTTTCTATCCTCCTGATTTTATTTATTGTACGATAGTAGCATAATCAACCACCAAATTATTGTTACAAATGCAGTGAATAAGAATACACTATTTAAACCATGTGTGTTGTAAATCCACCCGCCAAAAATGCCACCAACAAATGCTCCTAAAAATTGTGCAGTGGAATAAAAGCCCATTGCCAAACCGCGTTTCTCAGTGTTGGCAGTTTTGGAAACTAAAGCAGGTAGCATAGCCTCCAAAGCATTAAATGCAATGAAAAATAAAGTCAGTAGAATAAAAAAAGTTGTGTAGTTTAGTAGCGTTTGGTAAAACAGGATTTGGCTGATTATTAAGATTGAAATTGCTATAAGCAACATGGGTTTAGTTTTGTGATATTTTTCTGCTAAGATAATTATCGGTAGCATGCCGACAAAAGACAGCAATATCACTGGAAAATATAACTTCCAGTTGTCTTTTAAGTCAATTGCAATAATATTATTTTCAACCAACAATACAGGTATGATAATAAAAGCGCAAGTTAGAATCAAATGCAGTGTAAAGATACTAAAATTCAACCTCAATAGGTTGGCAGTTAATACCTGTTTGATATTGACAACGCAGATTTTATATTGAATCTGGGGTTTAATATGGGGCAAAGTAATGACAATTGCCAACGCTATAATAGCCAGCCCAGCGATTACCCAAAACAGCCCAGATATACCCAGATTAACAGCAATAAATGGTCCCATTAATAGCGACAACATAAACGCCATACCGATTTGCATTCCTACAAAAGCATTGGCTTTGGCACGCTGTTGGGGGGAGACAAAATCTGCCAAAAACGCCATTAAAACCGCAGAAATAGCGCCCCCACCTTGCAAGGCTCTACCCATTATTACATGAGTAATGTCGGTTGCATTGGCAGCCACTACACTGCCAATAAAAAAAATAATAAGCCCAATAATCAGAATTGGCTTGCGTCCAATTTGGTCAGATAAATAGGCAAATGGGATTTGTAATAATGCTTGAGTAAGTCCATAGATACCGATGGCAAGTCCGATTAAATAAGGTGTAGTATTGGTATATTGAAAGGCATAAACTGAAAACAGTGGAAAAATCATAAACAACCCAAACATTCGAATTGCCATAATTGATGAGATTTTAAGTGCAAAAAAACGCTCATTAGTGTTCATTAAGACGAGGCAAGTTTAATTGTCTAAGGAATAATGTGGCTCGTATAAAGGGTAGCTTTTTTTCAATACGCGACGAGCATCTTTTGATAGAATATTGGCGTCAATAACATCATAGTTATGTGCCATCAAATGTAGTGCGGCTGGCACAGACGGTGTATTTGGATATTTTTCGATGATAAATTTAGCACGGTTTATTGCCGCGATATTAGCCCCTCTTTTGGTGTAGAAAATTGCCACAAACAATTCATGTCTTGCGAGCACATTTCTAATTTCAATTAGGCGTGATTTGGCCTCTTCGGAATATTCACTTTTAGGGAATTTTTCAATTAATGTCAAGTAGTAATTAAAGGCATCGCGTACTGATTTAACATCACGTTGAGCACTATCAGTGATGTATTCGTCTAAGATTGAGCGAGATTTATCTTCTGAGATAATCCCGCGTAGGTAATAAGCATACGGCGTTGAAAAATGATCGGGGTAGCGTCTAATATAGTTATTTAAATTATCAATGGCTTGGTCGTATTCTTCATCTTTATACAGTGCGTAAGCGACCTCTAATTTTGCCTGTAAAGCGTACTTAGACCCAGGGTAGGCGGCTTGTAATTGTTCGTAGAGTTCAATGCCTTTTTCTATTGATCCAGTTGAGGTTTCTGATTTGGCTTGTTCAAAAAAAATTTTCGGCGACCAACCCTTAGTAATGGCTTCGCGTTTAGTTTCCTCTTTTCCAAAACACCCGCCTAGCAATAGAGACAATGTTAAAATGAGTTTGGTAATATTTTTGTCAAGTAGGGCGTTGTTTTGATGATTGTTCATAATTGTATATAGGTTTGTATAGATTACTCAGCATTATACTGGTGTGGTTGTATTATAATGATGGAGATTTGTGCTTAATTTAACCCTAAAATGTGGCTGGGCGTTCTACCAGCACAGCATTTAGTTTTCTTAAAATGTCTTTGCTTGAAAAACGAGTCTTAATTAGCGATCTGTGCAAGGTGTTGGATGCCTACATGCCTAAAAAACAGATTGAAAATATCTATCGAGCCTATATTGTTGCTGCCACTGCCCATGATGGGCAATATCGGCACTCAGGCGAAGCTTATGTTTTTCATCCGATAAATGTAGCAATGATTTTAGCTGAGTTAAAGTTAGATTATTATTGCATTGCCGCAGCATTATTGCACGATTGTATTGAAGACACAGGCTTGACTCAAGATGACATTGTAAAAGGTTTTGGCGAAGAAGTGGCACATATTGTTCAAGGCGTATCAAAATTGACTGGGTTGGCATTTCATTCAACAACCGATCAACAAGCACAAAATTTTAGAAAATTATTTCTCGCCATGAGTACCGATATGCGAGTTATGATGATTAAGCTAGCTGACCGCTTGCATAATATGCGCACCTTAAAATCAATAAGTCGAGAAAAACAACTTAGAATTGCCAAAGAAACCACTGAAATTCATGCACCAATCGCTAGGCGTTTGGGTCTTAATAGTATTAGGATAGAGCTGGATAATTTATGTTTTGAAATTATTTACCCCTATCGTTATAAGGTTTTGATGCGCCAAATCAACAAACAATGTGGCAATCGTAGGAAAGTTATTAAACATATTCAAGGCGAAATTAAAAATCGGCTGACGCAAGAAGACTTACACAAAGCAGATATTACAGGTCGCAGAAAGCAACCTTATAGTATTTATAAAAAAATGAAACTTAAACAATTAAAATTTTCACAAGTATTAGATATGTATGCGTTTAGAGTGATTGTTGATGATGTGGCACAATGTTATCAGGCACTGGGCGTGGTACATAATTTATATAAACCTCTGCCGGGTAAATTTAAAGATTATGTAGCATTGCCAAAATCAAATGGCTATCAGTCGTTGCATACTGTATTGTTTGGTCCTAATAAGATTTTTATTGAAGTGCAAATTCGCTCCACCGATATGCACTTTATATCCGAATACGGCATTGCAGCACATTGGCATTATAAAAGTGATGTTACCAATACCAAAGAATTGGCTAGTAATTGGCTGGGATCTCTGCTTGATATTCAAAAAAATTCAGGCACTTCAGTAGAGTTTTTAGAAGAAACTAAGACTGATTTATTCCCCTCAGAAGTTTTTGTATTTACCCCTCAAGGTGATATTATTCAGTTGCCTTATAAATCAACGGTACTTGATTTTGCTTATGCCATTCATACCAATATTGGTAATCAGACTTTAAAGGCTAAAGTTGATCAAATCATGGTTGAAATTTCAACTGAGCTTATCTCTGGTCAAACGATTGAAATTATCACTGATAAAAAGGCAAAGCCACATCCTTCGTGGTTACAAATTGCAGTTACTGCTAAGGCAAAATCTTCTATTAAGAGCAAATTAAAACAAGAATCAACCTCAGAACTCATCCAATTAGGGGAATATTTACTTAATAACGCTCTGAATTATCAAAACAATAGCACAACCATTGATGAAGATAAATGGCAAACATGTTTGCAAGATTTAAAGTGTGACTCTAAAGCAGAATTGTATATGAAAATTGGGCTCTCAGAGGTATTGGTATCGGTGGTGCTAAACAAGCTTGTCTCAAAGGGTAATATGAACCTGATTAAAAGCATCAATATTAAGCAAACACGGGGGCGGGCAATTAATGTGGCACATTGTTGTTACCCAATTCCGGGCGACAAAGTAGCTGGCATATTAACCACCAATAAAGGGCTGGTGATACATCGGTTTGATTGTGGTAATTTAACCCACGCCAAGCAAAAGAACGAGCAATGGTTAGAGATTGATTGGCAAGCCGATGAAGATGAAGAATTTGAAGTATTGATTAAAGTGCAGGTAGAAAACCGCCGTGGCATGCTGGCGTCAATTGCTAATATCATCGCCAAACTTGGTATCAATATTGAGCATTTGGAAGTAGAAGAAAAAGACCATGCAATGAAGGCGCTCAATTTAGTGATTAGTATGGCTAATGTTACTAAACTTGACGAAGTTTTATATGCCATAAAAAGCTTAGAATTTGTCCACTCCGTCTCCCGCGTATAATTTTTGCAAAACGGGGGATTTTTTGATTAAAATTGAGAGATTTTTTTACCTATTTGTGATTGTGATGAATTGGACTGATTCCTTAGATATTGCCATAGCGTTAGACGAAGCCTATCCTGACTTTGACCCAACTTGGGTAAATTTTGTGAATCTTAAAAAAATGGTGATTGAGTTAGCAGAATTTGATGATGATGAAAATAAATCAGGTGAAAAAATTCTTGAAGCCATTCAAATGCACTGGATAGCAGAAAGGCATGAATAAAATTAAGTTATTGCTGGCTATATTATTTGCCATTAACGCTATGTCTGCAGGTGCGGTTTTGGAAATAACGGTAACTAAAAAAGACGAAAATCCTATTCCTATCGCCATTAGTCGCTTTCAATTGAGTGGTGTGAATGCCCAAGATAAGGATATTACTCAAATTATTCAAGCTGATTTAGAACGATCAGGGCGTTTTGATGTTGTTGTTACCGATACGCTGCTTGACCCACTTGAGGAAATTGATGCGCTCTATTGGCGGCAACGAGGTCTTGAGGCAGTTGTAGTAGGGAGTATTGAGCAACAAAGTGAAAAAATTTATAAACTCTCAGTACGCTTGTTTGATGTTTATAGCAATAAAACCCTTTTTAGCAAAAGTATTCGCGTGTATATAAGCGGTTTTCGTAAAGTGGCACATCAACTCAGTGACCATATTTACGAAGCGTTGTTAGGTGAGGGCGGCTCGTTTAATACACTACTGACCTATGTAACTGTTAACAACAATACCGAAGGTGAAAAAGAATATCAGCTGAATATTTCAGATTCAGACGCACAGAATGTAAAAAGTCGTATCAAACTAAAAGCCCCTATCCTCTCCCCCACTTGGTCGCCTGACCGAGCGTATGAGAATAAGAGAATTGCTTATGTTTCCTTTCAAAAAGGGCATTCCGAAGTGTTTATTTGGTATCCTTATGTGCGTCGTAAGATTGAAAAATTGCCCCGTTTTGATGGCATTGCCTCGGCTCCAAGTTGGCATCCAGATGGTAAAAGTTTAGTTTTAACATTGTCTAAAAACGGTAATAAAGATATTTATTCTTATGATTTATCTACCAAAAAACTCACCCGTCTTACTTATAATACCAGCATTGACACCGAAGCCAGTTATTCTCCTGACGGGCAACGACTTGTTTTTACATCAAATCGTTCTGGGCAAGTGCAAATTTATATTAAAAATCTCACCACAGGCAAAATCAACCGTATCACTTTTGTAGGCACTTATAATGCTAGGGCGGTTTTTTCACCTGATGGCAAAAGCCTGCTGATGGTGCATCGAATGGGTAATGACTATCGTATTGCTTTATTAGATATTAAAACCAAAGACTTATACATTATGACCAACAATGTTTTAGATGAATCGCCACATTTTTCACCCAATGGAAATATGGTAATTTTTGCTACCAATCAGAATTCTAAAGGTGTATTATCAGTGGTCTCGGTTGAGGGTAATCGTTCTTACGAACTGTCTTCTCAAACTGGAGAGGTGCGTGACCCGAACTGGTCTGGCTATTTAGAATAATTTAATTAACAGGAGAATAAGAATGAAAATAAAAATTGCTATTATATTGCCTCTTTTAACAATATTAAACGCTTGTGTAAGTACGAGTGGGGTGAAGGATGTGGTGGTTGAGGATAGGGGGGATGCACCTAGTAAGGTCGATGCCATTGCATACGAGAAAGGTGATTTTGGTTGGCGTGATTTAGCGAATTCAACATCTAAAAAAGACAATAACAGGGTAGAAACAAGCACTGAGATAAAGGCAGTTGCTGAATTAAAAGCCAGTAATACTCAATTTACTTTGTATTTTGCTTATGATGCGGTTGATATCAGTGACTCTGCCACTCAAGAAATCATTAAACATGCAAACTTTATGCGCAACAACCCAGAAATTAAGTTACGCTTAGAAGGGCATGCAGATGAACGCGGCACCCGTGAGTACAATTTGGCTTTAGGTGAGAATCGTGCCATTAGTGTTAAAGAAGTATTGGGGCTATATACAGGGCTGGGTAGCAGGATTGAAGTGGTTAGTTATGGCGAAGAAAAACCAGTTGCTGGAGGTCATGATGAGACCAGTTGGAAAAAAAATAGGCGGGTTGAATTTATTTACCGATAAATATTGATGAAAAATCTAAATTTAGCGGCTTTGGTCGGCTTATTGACTTGGCAGATGTCATTAAATGTGGTTGCGCTTGAGGGGCTTGATGTTGAAAAAATTGCCCAGCAAAACCACATTAAAATTAAGCGTCTTGAAAAAGCAAATCGCACCTTGCTAAATGATATTGAGCGACTACTGCAACAACAAAAAATAAACCAACAAAAAATTGCCGAATTGTTTCGTTTATTGGAATATAAAAAATCCGACAGTGCGACTAAGGCAGCGGTTCTGCGCATTAGAGAAGAGGACAAGAAAGCTAGAGAGACCTACACTAACGCCCGTAGTTTGTTGCTAACCAAACAATACACCCAAGCCATTGATTTATTTTTGAATTATCTTACCAATTATCCTCAAAATAATCACGCAGCCGACACCCACTATTGGTTAGGCAAGGCTTATACACTCAAGGGAGATTATCAAAGTGGTAAGCAAGCTTTTATTGATTTTCAACAAAATTACCCGAGCAATCATAAATTTGCCATTTCATTATATGAGTTGGCACTTATTCAGCACCAATTAAAAGACAATGCTGCAGCGATGCAACTGCTTACAACAATGATTAAAAAATTTCCCACGCATAAGTCTATTTTCCAAGCTAAGGCTTTGTTAACACAGCTCCAAGATGCTGATTTAGCAACAGATGTCAAATCCAAAAAGATTAAAGCAAAGTAGGTGACACCCCTACCCATTCCTAATGTTGCTTTAGATGCGCTATGCCACTCAAACAGTGTGCGTTATCCATTTTTGTTAGAGAGTGTTAATTACAATAATAGCAATCGTTATTCAATACTATTTGCCTATCCACAACAAAAAATTATCCTTAATCATCTCGCTGATTTTGATTTTTTGAGTGAATTGGCAGCAAATGTTGTGATTGATAATGATGTTCGTCATTTACCTTTTACTGGCGGCTGGTTTGTGTATTTAGGGTATGAGATGATTGCACAAATAGAGCCCATTCTATTTAAAACTACACACCTAAGCGATCTGCCCATTGCCATTGCCATTAAAATTCCTTGTGCCATTATCAAGGACCATGTGAGTGAAAAAACCCATTTGTATGATGAGGATAATGATAAAAATAGAATTGAGCAAGTTCGTAATGATATTAAAAATTTACCAACCATGCCCAATGGGGATTTGTCTGGTAGCCTAAATTGTGAGTCTGATGTTAAGTTTTTATCAGCAGTAGGGAAAATTAAAGATTATATAAAAGCAGGGGATGTATTTCAGGTTAATCTTTCTAGGCAATGGTCTTATTGTCTTAATAATGCCAGCACACCAGCACAAATTTATCAAGCGCTAAAACGGTCAAATCCTGCACCATTTTCAGCCCTAGCACAGTTTGACGATTTTAGTATTATTTCCTCTTCGCCTGAGCGTCTATTTAGTGTTAATGGCAACAACATAGAAACCAGACCCATTGCGGGCACACATCCGCGTGGTACAGGTGTTAGAGACGAACAACTTAAAACCCAGCTGATTAACCATCCAAAAGAACAGGCCGAACATATTATGTTATTGGATTTAGAGCGCAATGATTTGGGCAGAGTATGTGAGTATGGCAGTGTGCAGGTTAATGAAATCATGACTTTAGAGACCTATCCCTATGTACATCATATTGTTTCTAACATTAAAGGCAAACTCAAACAAAATTTGACTATTAAAGATTTGGTATCTGCTTTATTTCCGGGGGGGACGATTACTGGCTGCCCAAAACTCAGATGTATGCAGATTATTTCTGAACTCGAACAAATGCCGCGTGAGGCCTACACCGGATCTTTAGGCTATATTAGTAGCAACGGAAAAATGGATTTTAATATTTTAATTCGCACCATGGTTCAACAAGCCCAATGTTTAAGTTTTAGAGCAGGTGCAGGTGTTGTACATGATTCTATTGCCGAGCGAGAATTAGCAGAAACTAAGCATAAAGCCACAGGTCTATTAAAAGCATTTGCAACAAAAAATTGACCCTACAACTCCTTACCTGTATGGTGTTTTTTTGCTGGTTTTTGCTGGGGAGTTTGTCTAATAAGTAGATAGCGCAGCACTTTTGTTAAATAACTTTTTGGCTGTTTAAGTAGTCTTCGTAGTTGCCACAATAGTGGTGCATACCGTCTTTTTTTAGTTCAATGACTTTGGTGGAAAGGCTTGATACAAATTCTCTATCATGGCTGACGAAAATTAATGTACCTTGGTAATTTTCTAAAGCTAAATTTAGTGCTTCAATAGATTCCATATCTAAGTGGTTGGTAGGCTCATCCATCACTAATACATTGGGTTTTTGTAGCATTAACTTTCCGAAAAGCATTCGGCCTTGTTCGCCACCTGAGAGTGATTTGACATTTTTATTGATGTCGTTTTTTCCAAACAGCATTCTGCCCAGCACAGCACGCATGGTTTGAATGTCATTTTTTTCATTTTTGAATTGTGCCATCCAGTCGAAAACACTCATATTTTTTTCAAAATCAGCGCTGTGGTCTTGAGCGTAGTAGCCAATCTGTGCATTTTCACTCCATTTAATCTTACCTTGGTCTGCTTCTAACTCACCGACTAAGGTACGCAATAAAGTGGTTTTTCCGATGCCATTCTTTCCAATAATTGCAACACGATCGCCAGCTTCAAATAAAAAATTAATATCTTTTAAAACAGCCAAATCACCAAAATTTTTGTCTAGATTCTCAACCTCTAAAATATTTCTATGTAATTTTTGTGCTTGGTCAAAAATAATATAAGGGCTGACTCTTGAAGAGGGCTTGATGTCGTTTAATTGGATTTTATCTAATTGTTTCAGACGACTGGTTGCTTGCCTAGATTTTGAAGCATTGGCGGAAAAGCGCGAGACAAAATGTTTGAGTTCCTTAATCTTAGTTGTTTTTTTGGCATTGTCAGCTTGCATTTTTTCTATAATCGCAGTTGAGGCAATCATAAACTCGTCATAATTACCGGGGAAAGTGTTAATCGTGCCATAATCCAAATCACACATATGGGTGCAAACTCTGTTTAAAAAATGGCGGTCGTGAGAGATAATCACCATTGTTGCTTTGCGTTGGTGCAAAACTTCTTCTAACCAGTGGATTGAGTTAATATCTAAATTATTGGTTGGCTCGTCAAGAAGTAGGATTTCAGGGTCTGAGAACAGGGCTTGTGCTAATAAAACCCGCAATTTCCAGCCTGGGGCAATCTCACTCATTAAGCCATAATGTTGCTGTTGTGGAATGTCCAAACCCAATAATAATTCACTGGCACTAGACTCTGCCATATAGCCGCCCATTTCTGCAAACTGCATTTCTAACTCGGCAACTTTGATGCCATTTGCCTCACTCATTTTAGGCAAGGCGTAAATATGGTCGCGCTGTTGTTTAATTTTCCAAAGTTTTTCATGCCCCATAATCACGGTATCAATCACACTATATGCTTCAAAAGCAAACTGGTCTTGACGCAAAATGCCGAGACGCTCGCCCTCGCTAATACTCACCGAACCACTGGTTGGTGTTAATTTTCCCGTTAAGATTTTCATAAAGCTTGATTTTCCGCAACCATTCGCTCCAATCAAACCATAACAATTACCATCAAAAAACTTGATAGAGACATTTTCAAACAAAGGATTCTCACCAAATTGTAAGGTGATATTAGTGGTAGAAATCATCTCGCAGCGCACTGGTATAAAAAAGGCGATATTATCCCATAACAATAATTAAAATATAGTTTCATTAACCCAAAATATTCGTAGAAACCTCTGTAAAACTTGTGTTTGAAAAAACTGGACAATATCCGAATAAAAATTTATTAACCACCATTTTGGTTTTAATTATATTCGGCTGGATTTTATCTTTTTCAGCTTCACTTGCACATTTTAATAGTTATGCTTATTTCATCAAACAGGGATTTTTTATCATTTTAGGTATCAGCATTGGATTTAGCATTTTAAAAATACCAATATCATTCTTTAAAAAATACTCGGTATGGTTTTTTGGTTTGAGTCTGGTTTTATTGGCACTTGTTTTTTTACCTAGCCCTATCGGTCACGAAGCTAATGGGTCAAGGCGCTGGATTAATTTTGTGGTGTTTAAATTCCAACCTTCCGAGATGATGAAATTGGCAATGATTTTATTTATGGCTGGTTTTCTCATCCGCCAAGAAAAACAAGTGACCAACTCTTTGAAGGGGTTAGGGAAAACCTTGTTGATTGTTGCCTCATCTGCTATTTTAACTATGTTGGAAACCGACTTTGGTGCCACCATCATTATCACCATCACCGCATTAAGTATGTTGTTTGTGGCAGGCACATTTATCAAAGAATTAATAATTACCATAGCGACTATATTAATCGCAGCTGTTGTCTATATTTGGTTTGATTCGGTGCGTTCAAAACGCTTGTTTGAGTTTTGGCAAACCAATTTATGGCTCAATGATAGTGATAAAGTGCATCAAACCAAACAGGCATTAATCGGCATCGCTAGGGGGGATTGGAGTGGCACCGGGCTGGGTGCTGGGATTCAAAAATATACCAAATTACCCGAGCCCCATACTGATATGGTATTTGCTATTATTGGCGAAGAGCTGGGTATCATTGGTATGTTGTTTGTATTATTTTGTTTTACTTATATTATTGGTAAAGGCTTTGATATTGGTAGAGAGGCACTCAAACACGGTAGAAAATACAGCTCTTATGTGGCATTTGGGGTGTGTTCTTGGTTTGCCATGCAAACAGGGGTTAATATTGCGATGAATCTTGGTTTAATGCCAATTAAAGGTTTTACTCTACCATTAATTAGTTATGGTGGTAGCAGTCTGATTTTTTCAATAATAGCATTGGCTTTAATACTTAGAATTGACATGGAAAATCGCGCCACTTATAACAAACAACAAAATTATGTCTAAGAAAATACTTATTATGGCCGGTGGCACTGGTGGGCATGTTTTTCCTGCATTGGCTATTGTCAATGCGTTAAAAAAATATAATATAACACTGCATTGGTTGGGCACAAATCACGGTATAGAAAATCAACTTGTGCCCAAATATAATATCACCCTACATACAGTCAGTGCAGTTGGATTGAGGGGCAAAAATGCTCTTAGTTTGATGAAAGCACCTTTTTTATTAACACTGGCTGTTGTGCAAACTTTCAAAATTTTTATCAAAATAAAGCCTGATGTAGCGCTCGGTATGGGGGGGTTTGCCTCTGGTATCGGTGGCGTGGTGGCGTGGTTGTTGCGTATTCCACTGGTGATTCATGAACAAAATGCCATTGCTGGTACAACCAATAAAATTTTATCAAAAATTGCTTGGCAAACTTTTCAAGCCTTTGAGGGTGCGCTTGCTAATGCGATTACCGTTGGTAATCCCGTGCTTTTTTCGGCACTGAATAAAACCAGCAATAGTAACAAACTAAATTTACTTATTATCGGTGGTAGCTTAGGTGCAAAACCGATTAACGAGGCAGCAATGAAACTAAATCTTGATATTAATATATGGCACCAAACGGGTAAGGCAAATCTATCAACGGTAAGTGCTCAATATAAAAATACTGTATTCAGGGTTGAGGCTTTTATTACTGACATGCAAGCCGCCTATGCTTGGGCCGATGTAGTGTTGTGCCGCGCTGGGGCAATGACCATCTCAGAACTGATGCTCTCTGCGACCCCCAGTATCCTAATCCCGCTACCCCATGCAATTGACAACCACCAATTCCACAACGGAAAAATTTTATCTAACAACAACGCTGCCATCTTAATTGAACAAAAAGATTTAAATATTAAACAATTAGAAAAAATTCTGCTCAACATCAAACCAAAACTACCACAAATGTCAAAAAACGCATTCAAACTTGCCAAGCCCAATGCTGCTAGCGAAATTGCATACTGTCTAGATCAGGCCACAAAAAAAAGTTAGTTTTACCCAAAACCAAAATCAGTTAATCAGTTGTATTGATAATCCTAAAAGTTAAATTTAGCCGTGCCTGTTTTGATTTTTTCCTTTTGGGTATGCAATGTTGCCAAAAATGCTGTAATTCCCCACCCATCACCAACAAAGTGCCGTGCTTCAAAGGTATTGTTATTTTTTCTAAGCTGCCATTTTTTCTAATAATAAAATCCCGAATCTCACCAAAATTAACCGAACCGATGACTGGATTTTTGCCCAATTCTGGCTCATCATCAGCATGCCAATTCATATAATCTTCGCCATCTCGATACCAATTCATCAGCACGCTATTAAAACGGACTTTGGCTATTTTATCAATCGCATTTTTAATATACAATAGCCTTTTATCCCACGGCTTAGGTTGTAGTGTTAAACCAGAATAAGTATAAGGCTTATCACCATACCACGCTGAGTACCTCGGTAAAAACACCTCTTTGCCATACATTTTTAATTTATCGTGTTGCCAATCAATATTTTTAAATCTAACATTTGACAATTTTTCTCTATCCAAATTTCGCCAATCGGCAACCCGCCAATCGTTACTGTTGTTTTCTAAAAAATATTCAATACTTCTATCACTGATTTTTTTATTAAAAAAATGCTCGGCATAAAGAATTTTTCCATGAGGTATTTTTATATCAAAACCTTTTAATTTGTCATTCCATTTTGACGAATACCCCTCTTTTTTAGGAATTTCAAAAGGTGGGATTTTTTCCGTGGCGAATAAATCACTCATTTTGCAAATTATTTTTTTAAACAAGACTTTTGCATAATTTTAACCCTCTTAAATCCACATCCTAAACGCAGCACTTCTTGTGCACTAAAATGGAATAGCCACCCTCTTTTTTAACTGATAACTAATAAAGTGATAATGCAAAAAACATACCCATTTAACTAAACCAGAAAGATACCATTTACCTAATGAAAAAACAACAAAATTCATTAACAAGCCTTACTAAAACAATCAATAAAATTTTGAAAAGTGTATTATTAAATGTAAATGCAATACACATTACTTTAAATACAAACTTATTATTTCCTGTAAAATTAACACTTATTTAAACGATATTTTCAGTAATGCTAAAAAGCATGATTGATGAATTTAAAATCATTTTCTTTCTTACAAAAACCTTGCCAATATTTTTACAATGAGACGGGCATTCATACTGTTGCCAAAATTACTTCATTAACCATGATTTATTTATTAAACTGCCGTTTAAACACCATTCAAGCATACCAACTAAAATTAACCCAACGGTCAATTAAAATCATTAATAACTGCGCTTCGTTTTAAAAGAACTGGTGAAATTGGATTATATTTAACTTATAAATGTCTCTACAATTACGCAAAAGAAAGGTAGCCTCAACAGTTAAAATTTGGCACTCGCCTGCAAAAATAAACCTATTTTTGCATATTAATTCAAAGCGAGAGGACGGTTATCACAACATACAAACCATTTTTCAATTATTGGATTATGGTGATGAATTGCGTTTTGATATTCATAATGACAAGGTTATCAAGCGAACCAGTGGTAACGAAGGCGTGGCAGAAAAACAAGATTTGATTATCAAAGCCGCCAAAGCATTGCAGCGTGCAACAGGCACAACACAGGGGGCAAATATTGCAGTGGTTAAGAACATTCCTATCGGTAGCGGACTCGGTGGTGCTAGCTCAAATGCAGCAGTTGCATTAATTGCCCTAAATCAACTTTGGCAAACTCAATGCTCACAACAACAATTAACTAAAATAGGGCTAACACTTGGTGCTGATGTACCTATTTTTATTGCTGGACACAGTGCTTGGGCAGAAGGTGTGGGCGAAATGCTAACGCCAATAACACTGCCACTACACTATTTTTTAGTGGTCTCAATCAATAAACCCATCCCAACTCAGAAAATTTTCTCACATAAAGCATTGACACTAACCCCAAGAATAGCGAAAATAGCAAACTTCCCGGCGTTACACAATCCGCATAATGATTGTCTTGATGCGGCGATAGCGTTAGAAAGTGGGGTTTTAGAAGCGTTAAATTATCTAAAATCAGCTAAAAATTATCACTATCAACCAAGAATGACGGGCACTGGAAGCTGTGTTTTTTTAGAATTTAAACATGAGAAGGATGCACAGATAGCACTTAACAATCTACCAAAAAAATGGTCGGGTTTTGTCGCAAAAGCGTTAAACACCTCGCCAATTCATCCTGTATAGATTGCTGGATGAGTATCTAATGGGCTGTCGCCAAGCGGTAAGGCAACGGGTTTTGATCCCGTCATGCGCAGGTTCAAATCCTGCCAGCCCAGCCATTTTTTTACTTTTCCGTTACATCTTCTGCCCTTTTTTACTTCGTTAAATTTTAAAAATATCCGCTCTTTTAGGATAACTAAAATCTTGTATATTTTTAAAATTTGCCTTGTAAAAAGAAAAAATACTTGGATAAAAATCAATTTATGTATTTTTCTGAATTAGTGATTTTGTCTGTCAATGTTATTTTTTATCAGCGTATAATTGGCATTCACATTATCACTGCTTGAGTTTATGTCGCTTGACAAAATTAAAATTTTTAGCGGTAACGCTAACCCCCAGCTTTCTGGCGAAATTATCTCTCAACTTAATGTTATACAAGGCAAAGCCTTTATTGGTCAATTTAGTGATGGGGAATCCCAAGTTGAGATTTTAGAAAATGTGCGTGGTTGTGATGTATTTATTATTCAGCCAACTTGTGGTCCTTCCACTGCACAAACACTGATGGAATTACTAGTGGCAGTTGATGCGCTTAAACGCTCATCTGCTGCACGCATTACTGCAGTTGTGCCTTATTTTGGCTATTCAAGACAAGACCGCCGCTCACGCCTAACGCGGGTGCCGATTACCGCAAAACTTGTGGCAAAAATGGTTGAAGCAGCTGGTGTTGATAGGATATTAACCGTTGATTTACATGCTGACCAAATCCAAGGTTTTTTTAATATTCCAATTGATAATATTTACGCACAACCCGTGCTGGTAACAGATATTTTATCTAAAAACTATAGCAATATTGTGGTTGTTTCCCCAGATGTCGGCGGCGTAGTGCGTGCTCGTGCGGCTGCAAAACGCATTAATGATGCTGATTTGGCAATTATTGACAAACGCCGTCCTGCACCAAATATGGTAAAGATTATGAATGTGATTGGTGATGTTGGAAGGCGTGATTGTATTTTAATTGATGACATGGTTGATACCGCAGGCACACTATGTCAAGCGGCAAGTATTCTCAAAGAAAAAGGCGCAAAACGCGTTGTGGCTTACGCAACACATGCGATTTTGTCTGGTAATGCAATTGATAATATTAATAATTCTGAGCTTGATGAATTGGTTACTACAAACACTATTCCTTTATCCAAAGCTGCTATAAATTGCACAAAAATCAGGCAGCTTTCTATTGCCCCAACACTGGCAGAGGTCATTAAACGAATCAGCGAAGAGCAATCTATCAGCACCATTTTTGCTGACAATCAATAGTCAAAGAAGATTATGATTTTTTAAATTATAAGATCTATTTATGTATAATCCTTTCTTTGGACAACAAAATACCGATACAATTGTATGAAATCTACCGCTAAAACACACAAACAAGCTTTGCAAGAACTCATCATGGTTGGCAAAGATAGAGGTTATTTGACCTATGCCGAGTTAAATGACTTATTGCCAGAAGATTTACTCACACAAGATCAAATTGAACCTATTGTTAGCATTTTAGAGGAACTCAACATTGTTGTATCCGACACAGTGCCTGATGCCGATACTTTGGTGGTTGAATCTGGCGCCAAAGCTCAATCTATCTCTGCCGAAGCAGCGATTGCTGCACTTGCCGCCTTGGATTCAGAATTTGGCAGAACAACAGATCCAGTGAGAATGTATATGCGTGAAATGGGTGTGGTTGATTTATTAGAGCAAGAAGATGAAATCCGTATTGCTAAAGAAATTGAAGCTGGCGTATTTGAAATTATGCAAGCTATTACACTGTATCCAGAAACCACCAATTGCTTCTTTAAAGCTTATGCGCGTCTTGAAGAGGGTAAATGCAAAATGACTGATGTGATTATTGGCTATCAGGGTGATGCACAGGATTTTGCAGAAAAAAAGGCAGCTTTTGATTCGGGAGAGCTTGACGATACAGAAGAATATGAAGACATGGAAGAAATGGAATACACAGGTCCAGATGAAGACAAAGTATATGCACGGTTTAATACCATTTTAAAGTCTTATAAGAATTATCAAAAAATTAACGAGAAATATGGTTTTCGCAATAAAAAAACCGTTATTGCACGCAAAAAATTATCTACCAACTTATCCGATTTACGCCTTGCACCAAAATTAGTTAGCACAATGATGGAGATGATTTGTAAACGCATTAAACAAGTCAAAAAACAAGAGAAAATCATTCAAAATTCCTGTCTGTATGCAGGTATGGAACGCACCCAATTTTTAAAATTATTTATCAATAATGAAACCAATTTTGATTGGTTAAAAGACGCTAAATTAGATGATAAAGTCGCCAAAGCATTGACAACCAGCAAAGATGAGATTTATTATGCACAAAAAAACCTGCTTGAATACGAAGAGGAGATGCAGCTGACAATACCCGAGCTAAAAATGCTTAACAAACTCTACCGCCGTGGTGATCGCAATGCTAAAAAAGCCAAATCACAAATGATTGAGGCCAACTTGCGTTTGGTTATCTCAATTGCTAAAAAATACGCCAATCGTGGCCTGCAATTTTTAGACCTTATTCAAGAAGGCAATGTTGGGCTAATGAAAGCGGTTGATAAATTTGAATATCGTCGTGGTTATAAGTTTTCTACCTATGCAACTTGGTGGATTCGTCAGGCCATTACCCGATCTATTGCTGACCAAGCACGCACTATTCGTATTCCTGTGCATATGATTGAAACTATTAATAAACTCAATCGCGTGAGACGCCAATTATTACAAAAATCTGGAGTCGAGGCATCCTCAGAAGAGTTGGCAGTTGCGATGGACTTGCCAGAGTATAAAATTATTAAAATTTTAAAAATTGCCAAGGAACCACTATCAATGGAAACCCCAGTCGGTGATGATGAAGATTCTAACATTGGTGATTTTATTGAAGACGCAGGTCTGTATTCACCAGTAGAAATTACCACTAAGGAAAGTCTTAGAGAAACCACAGGTAACCTACTTGCCAAACTCTCTCCTAGAGAGGCTAAGGTATTAAAAATGCGCTTTGGAATTGATATGAATACCGACCATACGCTTGAAGAAGTAGGGCGTCAATTTGATGTTACCCGTGAGCGTATTCGGCAAATAGAATCCAAAGCATTACGCAAATTGAGGCACCCATCTAGGGCACATAAACTGCAAAGTTTCTTAGAGTAAAAAAACCTTTTAAGGGCCTATAGCTCAGTTGGTTAGAGCGATCGACTCATAATCGATGGGTCCTTGGTTCAAGTCCAAGTAGGCCCACCATTTTAAAGTATTAATTTAACTGAGAGACCTTTGTATAATTATGCAAAGGTCTCAAAAAATATTTACAAATTCTTAAGGAAGCATAAGTAATATTGTGATTAGAATCAATATCAAAACCCAAGATCTTGAATTTCAAGGGAAAACTTATCTTATTAGTACGGCTAAAAATGGTGTGGGTGATGCCCTAGGGTCATTTTGCACGCCGAGTGGGTATTTTAGGGTTGTTGAAAAAATTGGCGCTGGTTTGGAGGTAGGTGCAGTTTTAGTGGGTAGAGAACCTACGGGTGAGATTTATTCACAGAATTTGGCAAAAAAATATCCAGATAGGGATTGGATTCTAACCCGTATTTTGTGGTTAGATGGAGTTGATACGCATAACCAAAATACTAAAATCCGTTATATCTATATTCACGGCACACCCGAGGCAACTGTTTTGGGCGAAGTGGGTTCAAAAGGCTGTATTCGGATGGGTAATACTGATATGATTGAGCTTTTTAATCAAGTTGAGGTTGGCGAGCTAGTTTTAATCCAATGATAAAACTAAAATCTTATTCACCAAAACAAGCATGGGAACAGCTAAAATCCAATACTAGGGCAATTTTAGTTGATGTTAGAAGTGGGGCAGAAAATAGATTTGTGGGGCGGGTGCCAAATTCTATTTTTATTCCTTGGTTAGAGATGCCGAATTGGCAAGTTGATGAAGGGCAATTTATTGCTACATTTGAGCGTCTTCAAATTGATAAAAACAGTGAAATTATTTTAATTTGCCGTAGCGGTCATCGCTCAAAGGATGCGGGAAATTGTTTAATGGCACAGGGTTTTACTAATGTTGGTCATGTTACTACTGGTTTTGAAGGTGATTTAGATGAAAATAGGCAGCGTGGTAATATCAATGGCTGGCGTTATGATGACATGCCTTGGGAGCAATCTTAAATGGCTAAATTATTAGCAGTCTACCTTGACAGGAGAATGTTGTTTATCTTCCTAAACGGTATTGCCAGTGGTTTTCCGTGGGTGATTATCGGATCGGCAATGACTTTATGGCTCAAAGATGCAGGGCTTACACGCACTGCTATTGGATTTTTTGGTTCAATATTTGCAGTTTATTCAGTCAATTGGATGTGGGCGCCGCTCTTGGATAGGGTTAAAATCCCATGGCTTAGCAAACGCTTTGGTCAGCGCAGATCTTGGTTGTTATTATTACAAAGTTTATTGTTTGTGTTGATTGTGTTAATTTCATTTACCAATCCAGCACAACATCTTATTTGGGTGAGTTTGTTGGCACTTTCTGTTGCGGTTGTCTCTAGCACCCAAGATGTTGTGATTGATGCCTATCGCATTGATGTTATGGATTTAGAGGAAAAAAACAAACTCCCAGCAACAGCAGCAATGGCGACCTCTGGCTGGTGGGTTGGGTATGGATTTTTAGGTGCAGTTGCTTTGTATTTGTCTGATTTTGGCAACACTTGGGACGAGGTTTATTTGTTGATGTCACTTTGTGTTGTTGGTTTTATGTTTAATACACTGTGGTTATATGAGCCACAAAGCAATAGAGACAAAATACAAGAAAAAGCCCAAAGAAAATATGAAGATTTATTAGGCGGGCATGATTTATGGCAACGCACTAGTAGCTGGGTTTTAACCACCGTTGTTGAGCCGTTAAGAGATTTTTTTAGCCGTTTCGGTAAAGCTGCTTTAGTGATTTTATTTTTCATTATGTTTTTTAAAGTTGGTGAGGCGTTTTTAGGCAGAATGTCGTTAGTTTTTTATAAAGATATTGGTTTTAGCGATAGTGAAATTGCCACTTATTCCAAACTGGTGGGTTCAACTTTGACCGTGATTTTTTCCATTTCTGCCAGTATGATTACCGTACATTACGGCTTAGTACGGGGTTTAATGATCAGCGGTATTGCAATGGCGGGGACAAATTTGATGTTTAGTTTTATGGCAATTATGGGTGCAGATACTAGGATTTTTATTACTGCTATTTTATTGGATAATTTTACCGCTGCATTCTCAACCGTTGCTTTTGTGGCGTTTATTTCGCATTTGACTAATCGTGCCTATACTGCTACCCAATATGCATTGATGGCATCAGCGGGCAATTTTGGACGCACCTTATTTGCCAGTAGTAGTGGCTTATTAGTAGATAATTTAAAAGGGCTTGATTGGGTGGTATTTCTAGGCGGGGATTGGGCAGTATTTTTCGCTATTACCGCATTGATGGTAGTCCCTAGTTTATTGATGCTATTTTGGATTGGCAAAAAATTTAGATACTTGTTTATATGATAGGGGCAATTATGATGGATGTGTCGGGTTGGGTGCTCACCGACACTGAAAAAACTCGGCTCGCCAAACCTTCAATCGGTGGGGTGATTTTGTTTGCTAGAAATTATAAAAACATCAATCAAATTAAGGCTTTAGTTGCCTCAATTCGCAAAATTAACCCCGATTTATTACTTGCTGTAGATCACGAAGGTGGCAGAGTGCAGCGTTTTAAGCAAGGTTTCACCCACCTGCCAGCGATGGCAGAATTGGGCAAAGCATATGCTAAAAATCCAGAGAAAGCTTGTAAACAAGCCTTTTCTTGCGGTTGGATTTTAGCAGCAGAGTTGTTAGCCATTGGTATGGATTTTTCTTTTGCCCCAGTACTAGATTTGGATTATGGCAATTCCAAAGTAATTGGCGACCGCTCCTTTGCCGCCAAACCCAGCGTGGTAGTTGAACTAGCCACGGCGTTGGTAACAGGAATGCATGAGGCGGGGATGAAGTGCGTGGGGAAACATTTTCCTGGACATGGTTATGTAGCAACAGATTCACACTTTGATTTGCCCGTAGATAATCGCCCAATGGCGCAGATAGAATACGATATGTGTTGTTTTAAAGATTTGATTGCCAAAGGTTTGTTAGATGCAGTGATGTCAGCACATATTCTCTATCCTCAGGTGGATAAAAAGCCTGTGGGCTTTTCTAAAAAATGGGTTGATATTTTGCGTCAGGATTTAGGCTTTCAGGGGGTTATTTTTAGTGATGATTTGTCTATGCAAGGGGCGTGTTTTATTCGTGATATTACTCAGCGAGTCCAAGCCACATTAGACAATGGCCATGATATGGTGCTAATTTGTAATCACCCTGAGTTGCTTAATCAGGTGATTGATAATAACTGGCGCGGCAGTGAAAAACTACATTTAATGAGAGGCATTAAGAACCAGAAATTTGATAAAATGACGCATTTAAAAATTATTGAAGATTTGTTATGACAAACCCCAGCTCAGATTTTGAATTACGCTTATTAAATGCAGTGCGCAAGACCTTAATTGCGGTGGCAAAAGACACCATGACCAAGCCCGGATTGCGACATCCATTATCAGTAGCGACACAAAAAATGATGACTGATTGCTTGGATGTGGTGAGCAGCAGACAAATAGAAATTGAGAAAAAAGATAACAAACACACCAAGATGAAGCCAGTTTATACTGACGAGCAAAGCGTGCAAAACATCTCAGTTGATGATTTGAAAAAGACCTTGAATTAACCAGCAAGTTTGTTTTTTAGATAAATTCTAAATTGGCATACGCACTAATGAGCCATTTGGTGCCGGCACGGGCGAATTTGATCTGCACTCTGGCAGACTCGCCACTGCCCTCAAAATTTAGCACCGTGCCAAAGCCAAATTTAGCGTGTTTAACGCTAGTACCGATTGATAATTGCCCTTTTTTTTGGGGTTTAATGCCTAGGTTATAAATATCATTGTTGTTGTAATTTTGCGCTGTTACAGCGAATTTTTGTTGAATAGCGTGGGTGTATTTTTGCGGAATTTCCCTTAAAAAACGCGAAGGATAAGTATATAGTAGTCGTCCGTGCAAAAAGCGTTTACTGGCAAAAGATAGGCTGAGTTTTCTCATCGCCCGGGTCATGCCCACATAACACAGTCGCCTTTCTTCATCCAATAAATGCGACTCGTCTTTGCTTTGCCTTGAGGGGAATAAATCCTCTTCCATGCCCACCAAAAACACATAGGGGAATTCTAGTCCTTTAGCAGAATGAATAGTCATTAATTGCACATTTTGATTATTATCCACGGCGCTGGTATCAAAATTAGAATCAAGCGAAGCTAGAGTGATAAAGCCCATTGTTTCAGTCATATCAACATCTTTTTTATGATTGTAGTGCTTGGCAGCAGAGATAAGCTCTTCAAGATTTTCTTTTTTATTCAGTGTTTTATCATTTTTATAATGTTGAATAAGACCCGATGCTTTGATTAGATGTGCCACTTTTTCACTTAAATTTAAATGTTTTGTATCATCAGCCATTTGTTCAATTAAGCGTAAAAAACTGCTCAGTGCATTTGCAGCACGCGTGCTTAGTGTTGGGGCAATGTTATTGGCTGCTTGGAATAAACTGGTGTAGTGTTGTCCAGCATTTGCCCTGATTTTTTCAATGGTGGTATTGCCGATACCGCGCCTTGGAAAATTTACCACCCGCTCAAAAGCGACATTATCAGCGTTATTTTCTATCAATCGCAAGTAGCTGATGGCATTTTTAATTTCGGCGCGTTCAAAAAATCGCACTCCACCGTAAATAATATAAGAAATTTTGTATTTATTCAGCCGTTCTTCAAAGATTCTAGACTGCGCGTTTGTGCGGTATAGAATTGCACATTCACTTGGTGAGATGCCAGTGTTAATATGGTTTTGAATACTGCGAACCACAAAATCTGCCTCATCAATCTCATTGCGTGCCTCATAACATATCAATCAATGCACCATCGCCAGAATCAGTCCATAGCGATTTTCCCATACGCTTAGAATTATGGCTAATCAGTGCATTTGCAGCACTTAGGATATTACCAGTAGAGCGATAATTTTGCTCAAGACGAATGGTCGTCAGTGGTCGGAAATCAACTTCTAATTCTTGAATATTCTCAATTTTTGCTCCCCGCCAACCGTAGATAGATTGGTCGTCATCGCCAACAAAAAATACTTGATTTTCCGCTGATGAGAGTAATTTAATCCACTGATATTGAATGCTATTAGTGTCTTGAAATTCATCCACCAATATATGTGTAAAAGACTTTTGATAATGTGATAATAACTCGTCATTATTTTTTAATAATGTATAACTACGCACCAATAGTTCAGCAAAATCAACCAAGTCATTTGCCTGGCAATGTGCCTCGTAGCCCTCAAAGATTGCCACACTTTGTTTAACAAAATAGTTATGGTCTGTATCAATATCTTTTGGGCAGATAGCCGAGTCTTTTTGTTGGTTGATAAACCATTGGATTTTACCCACAGGGTATTTGGATTCGTCAATTTGATTTTTCCTCATTAAGCGTTTAATAATTTGGGACTGGTCTTGCTGGTCAAGAATTTGGAATTGGCGGCTGAGATTAGCCTCAGCAAAGTGGGTGCGTAATAGACGGTGTGCCAAACTATGAAAAGTGCCAACCCACATGCCTTCAATCGGGCGTCTTAATAACATGCTGAGGCGCTCACGCATTTCAAGGGATGCTTTATTGCTAAAAGTAACTGCCAAAATAGCATCGGTATGAATATTTTTTTGGGTAACTAAATAAGCAATCCGATGTGTCAAAACTCGGGTTTTACCGCTCCCAGCACCCGCCAGTATAAAAGTATTTTGGGGTTTATCTAAAGTTACTGATTGACTTTGTTTGTCATTTAATCCGTTAATTATTTCAGATAAATTCATATTTTTTTTGTTATTTATTGATTGGAAATGGTTATAATATTACCTTTCTCTTATATCGGCTAATTGACTTGGTTTAAGAGTATAGAATTATAAACATTATTATTATAAAAAATTAAGGAGAACGACCGTGACTTACTATGAAAGTGTGAAAAAAATGGAGGAAATGGGCGTAAATGACAACTACATTCAAGGTTGGGTTGCTGGTTTTTTAAATAATCCCGAGATAGAAGAACAAAGAATTACCGATGAATGGGAGGCAGGCTACAAAGATGGCAAAGAAAAAACCGATGCAAATTTTGCCAATTTTTGTTAATTCTCCCCTTATTAAGATAATTTTAAAAGCCCCGTCAATGGGGCTTTTTCATGTTAGGCGGATAGTAGATGAATAATTGGCAGTATCATTTAAGGAATACCTTAAAAGATGCCACAAGTAGCAATGATTTTTTCCAAACTCAGGCGTTCAAAGATACTACTTTTTCAATAAAAATCCCCTTAGAATTTGCCAAATTAATTGATAAAAATAACCCTAATGACCCACTACTAAGGCAAATCCTACCCCCAACCAAGAAATTTAATACCGTAACCAGGTCCAATGTTTCGGGCTTTTCAACTGAACCGCTGATGGACGGCAAGTTTTCACCTGTAGCTGGGCTTATTCATAAATATCCTAACCGCGTATTATTGATTGCTTCTCAAGTTTGTGCCATTCATTGTCAATATTGTTTTCGGCAAAATTTTGATTATGCTCGTCATAACGCGCTTAGTAACTGGTCAGCGATTAAAGATTATATTCACGCACATGCTACTATTGACGAAGTGATATTAAGTGGCGGCGACCCTTTGAGTTTGAGTGATGAAAAACTACAAATCTTGATTAGTAAAATTGCTCAGATTCCCCACATTAAAACTCTGCGTATTCACACGCGGAGTGCGGTGGCGACTCCCAGCAGAATTACCCAGCAGTTGATTAACATTTTAAATAATACCCATCTGAGCATAGTACTGGTCTTGCATATCAACCATGCCAATGAGATGAGTGTGGCATTTGCCCGTACGATTAAAAAATTAAACAACCTCACCTTGTTAAATCAGTCGGTTTTATTAAAAGGGGTGAATGATACACTGCAAGCATTGACCGATCTCAGCTTGGGTCTATTTGCTTTGGGAATCTTGCCTTATTATCTACATCTGTTGGATAAAGTAGATGGTGCTGAGCATTTTCTACTTAGTGACGAGCGTGCAGTCATGTTACATCGGCAACTTAAAAAAAACCTCAGTGGTTATTTAGTGCCAAAATTGGTGCGTGATGAAAACAATGAATTTAAAACTTGGCTATAAAATCAACTTTTCTAAAGTTTTAATATCCATCTCACCCATATGTAGGTCTATCAACTTGCCTTCTGGGTTATAAATGTAGGTGGTTGGCATGCCCACAATTTCGCCAAAATTCTTAAATTGGGTTGCATTTTCTTCAGTAAATAATATAATCGGATAGTTGATTAAAAAAGTATCAGAAAAATCAGCAATTTTTTCTCGGTTAGCATCTTCAAAATCTAAACCCAGTATTTGTAATTTATCTGCATGTTTTTCGTAAAACTCTACAAAAGCAGGAATTTCTTTTAAACATGGCGGACACCATGTCGCCCAAAAATTCACCAACAAATATTTTCCTTTGCTGGTTTCATCGGTGTGAATATTGCCCTTAGTATCTGTAAGCGAAAAATCAGGCAAGGTCGGTTGTTTTTTCCAAAGATTTTTAGCAGAATGAACAATACTTTCAAAACTCATTGCTTGGGCGGGGCTGATTGTAAAAAACAACAACAGTGCTATGGGTATAATAAGTGTTTTTTTTAGCATACTCTTGTGAATAATATTATCTATCATAATGCTAGATGCAGTAAATCTAGGGCAACTTTGGCTATTTTAAAAGAAAATGGTGTGGATTTTGAAATAATTAAATATCTAGAAACTCCACCAACAGCAGGTGAGATAAAAGCCCTAATCAGTGCATTAAAAATAGATGCAAGGTCGTTGATGCGCACATCTGAAGCCCCCTACAAAGCACAGAATTTGGATAATAAATCCCTTAGCGAAGCTGATTTAATCCAAGCCATGATAGATAATCCAATACTTATTGAGCGTCCAATTGTCAAAACTAACAAAGGCGTGGCAATTGGTCGCCCACCTGAAAATATACTCAATATCATTTGAGCAACCCTTAGTTTTTCTTTTTTACTCAACTAACAAAGTTGATAAATAACCCTTACGGGTTTCAATGTTGGAATAATAAACATCGTCTAATCCCTCTTCCACAGAGTTTTTAACCGCATTAACAGATAGAATTGCCGTACTCCAAGCGCTTAATTTGCTAAATTTTTGAATTGAGAGTGCATTGTTGCTAAATTTATTAATCCAATTAAGGCGCATAAACATAGGTGCAAAAGCTGCATCAATAATCGCAAAGTCGCTACCGTTAAAAAATATTTCATCTCCTTTAACCGCCTCTATTTTTTCTAGTTTTGCAAACAGTGCGTTTCTGGCTTCGGTGTAGCCTGTTTTATCAGCGGTAATTATTTTAAATAAAGTATCAAATAACGATGCTGAAAAGGCAATCCATGCGCGATTTTTTGCTTTTTGTATTGGGTCGGTTGGATGTAGGTCGGTTGTTGATATGTCGTTAGCAAATTCGCCAATAACGCTGGATTCAAAAATAATTTCCCCATCTGCTTTTAGCAAAGGCACTTGTCCTGTTGGTGAGATTTTCAAAAACCAATCCGGTGGTGTCATCAGATTGATAAAAGTGATGTTATAGTCAATTTTTTGTTGCTTTAAAATAATAACAGCGTATTGCACAAAAGGGCAAAGTTTAAAGCTAACCAATTCTAATTTCATATTGTCTCCCGTTTTGTAAAGTTATTGCCGATGATAAGGGTGATTGTTAAGTAGCGAATAGGCGCGGTAAATTTGTTCAACTGCCAATAATCTTACCATTGAATGTGGTAGTGTTAAATTTGATAAACCCCAAACTTTGTGTGCTTTTTGTTTGCATTGCAGAGATAATCCATCCACACCACCAATCAATAACGCTACATTATCACCATTTTGTTGCCAGTTTACCATTATTCTAGCAAGGGTTTTGGTTGTGTGCTGTTGACCTTTTTCATCTAAAGCAATGATTAAGTTTGTCCCTTGTGCGGCATTTATCAGCAATTCTCCCTCAAGGGTTTTAATTTGTTCAATATTATTAGCTTTGCGTTTTTGGGCATCAAGGGCGATGAGATTAAAATTAAGCGCAGTCGGCAGTTGTTTTTGATAATGATTGATGCCAGTTTGTATCCAATCAGGCATTTTCTTGCCAATAGCAATTAGGTTAATTCTCATTGTTCCAAAGTTTTTCTAACTTGTAGAATGCACGCGCATCTTCATTCATAATATGCACCACTACTTCAACTAAATCAATCAATACCCAATCTCCCACCTCTAAACCTTCAACACCTATTACCCTCATTCCCAGGCGTTTGGCCTCATTTTTGACATTATTACTCAGCCCACGAATATGCTGAGCGGAACGACCCGTAGTAACCACAATGGCTTCAATATCCGCACTTTGTGCCAATACCCTCAAGCTGATAGTATCCACAGCTTTTGATTCTTCTAAAGTGTTAGTAATTATCTCTAGTTGTGCTTCCAAGTTCATAATTGTTGTATATATTGAATCACATTATCGGGCATCAATCCCGACAAATCTTGATGAGTGCGTATTTTATTGCGAATCTGTGTGCTGGATATATCAACCAGTGGTGTTTTCGCAAAATAAATCGTAGAACAGGCTTTATGTTGCCTACTATTTTTACTTCGTGGCAATACCACAATTTGGGAAAGTTTGGTCAATAATTGATAATCCTTCCAAGTTTCTAAGGTGGCAAAACTATCACTACCCATAATCAAAAAAATAGATTTATCAGGATATTCCTGCTTAATTTGTTTAAGTGAATCAATAGTATAAGAAGGGGAGTCTTGCTCAATTTCGCGAGTGTCAATTCGCAGTTCATTAAACTCTTTTAGGGATAAGTTCAGCATATCCAAACGCGCTTGGCTGGAAAAAAGCGGCATATTTTTATGCACTGGTATCTTGCATGGCATGAGAAAAAGTTGCTCTAAATTTAATTCTTTTTTAATCAATCGTGCATTATTTAAGTGTCCATAATGCACAGGATCAAACGCACCTCCTAAAAAACCAATCATAACATTGCCATGATTTGAGAGTAGGTCATAGGCGTAGTTGGATAAGAGATAGTGCCATATTGCATGCCTTGAACATAATTGACAAAATCGGATTCTTTATCAATCAGCAAAAACGCATTGTCGCGTTTTTGTTCCCCCATAGTGCTGACTTTTTTACTACCATAATCATGTCCACAACATAAAATAATATCATCATCAATTTGTTTGAGTTTTTGCAACGAGTGGAACAGTTCGCAAATATTGCCCCCTGGCAACGAACAATGTCCCGCACCATACACAAACAAAGTATCCCCCGCAATTAAATGCCCTGCCAACAAATAACAAATACTGCCTGCACTATGCCCTGGGGTGTTGATAATTTTGGCAGCTGTATTGCCGATGAAAATCGTCTCATTATGTTTAAGCGTTGTGGGATGGGTATTAATTTGTAAATACGAAACTTCGTTAATCCCCACACTAACTTTAGCATGCGTTTTTTCCACTAATTCATCCACTGCATTGGTATGGTCAAAATGCCAATGGGTGAGCCAGATATCGGTGAGTTTATAACCTTTATCAGTAACAATTTTAATAAACAAATCCGCCTCCCAAGCCGGGTCAATAATGGCACAAGTTTTTGTTTGATGGTCAAAGATAAAATGGATGGAATCCTCCAATGCGCCAATGTGGTAGAGAATTTCTAAAGTATAGGTTTTTTCTTTAAAAATTTGTGTTTCCATCCGTTTATTTTACTAACTACATAAGTTCAAAAACAAATAAATCATGATAAAATCAACACTGTAAATAAAATAGATGCAAAACAATCCAGCATACTAAAAAATCTTAATGAATCATCCTATAAACAAAAAAACAACATGAATAAACACGAGAAAATAAACTACATTGAATTACCCGCAAAAAATTTATCAGTAACAAAAAATTTCTTTAATCAAGTTTTTGAATGGGAATTTCAAGATTTTGGCTCAGAATATTCAGCATTCTTAAACCAAGGCGTAAATGGTGGTTTTTTTAAGTCTAATTTATCGTCTTCAACAAACAACGGTGCAGCATTAATTGTGTTTTACAGCAATGATCTTGAAGCCACCCAAGAAAAAATAATAAAAGCTGGTGGCATTGTTGTAAAACCCATTTTTTCATTTCCGGGTGGTCGTCGTTTTCATTTTACAGAGCCTAGTGGCAACGAATTTGCAGTCTGGTCAGATAAAAACACCACAAGCGTTTAACTCGACACAATTGGATGTCTAAGTTTAGTGTGGCACCGATGATGGATTGGACTGATAAACATTGTCGGTATTTTTATCGGCTGTTGTCAAAAAAAACCCAACTTTGGACTGAAATGATAACTACTAAAGCTATTTTATATGGCAATAAGAACCACCTGCTGGATTATCATCAAGATGAAAAGCCATTAGTGCTGCAACTAGGCGGTAGCGACCCAAAGGAGATGGCCAAGTGTGCGAAAATTGCAAAAGATTGGGGTTATGATGAGATAAATATCAATGTGGGTTGTCCCTCTGATAGAGTGCAATCCGGCAGTTTTGGTGCTTGTTTGATGAACATGCCTGAGGTGGTTGGACGCTGTGTTGAGATGATGCAAAAAGCAAGTGATTTGCCGATTAGTGTAAAGTCACGGATTGGTGTTGATGAGATGGAAGATTACCAAGCATTGGCTGGTTTTATTACCCAAGTAAAAGCAAAAGGCTGTAAGCACTTTATTATTCATGCACGAAAAGCTTGGTTAAAAGGGCTTAGCCCCAAAGAAAATCGCAGTGTGCCAGCACTGAATTATGATTGGGTGTATCAAATAAAGCGTGATTTTCCACAGCTCAATATTGGGATTAACGGTGGTATTACAACATTAGCGCAGGCGAGTTCTCATTTAAAAAAAGTAGATGGCGTGATGTTAGGGCGGGCGATTTATCATCAGCCTTATTTGTTGGCAGCTGTGGATAGACAAATTTATCAGCAAAATTTACCCATCCCAAGTCGTGAGGAAGTATTATCAAACTTTGTTGAATATATAAAAAATCAAGTCAATTTAGGGGTGCGGATTCACTCAATGACAAGGCACATTTTGGGCTTGTATCACGGGCAGGCGCATGCTAAAAAGTTTCGTCGCCTACTCAGTGGGAGGGCACTTGAACTTAGGCATTTGCAGGAATGGCTAGATTTTATTGCGTTAGAAAAAAAGAATCCCGATGGCAGACAATAATTTTATTGTAAGTATTGATATTGGCAGTTATAAAATTGCGGTTTTGCTGGCCGAGGAAGTCAATGGAAAACTAAGTGTATTTGGTCATGCACAAGGTAACTCTTTGGGGGTAGAAAAAGGCGTGGTGGTTGATACTGAAAAGTGTAGTGAGGCGATTAAAAAAGTGGCTGAGGCGGCGCGTTTGAGCTGCAACACTAATTTTCATAATGTCAGTGTTAATATTTCTGATGAAAATTTGACTGCCATTAGTCGTGAGGGCCAAATTTTTGTAAAGGCGGATAAAGTTACCAAACAAGATATCAATGAAGCGGTTAAAACCGCTTGTGCAGTGCCAACACCCATGAATAAACAAGTGATCAGTAGCACCCCCAATTGTTACACCTTGGATAAAGACCCTATTACTCATCAAGGCACTGTGGTGGAGCAGCCGATCGGTCAGCAGGCGACAACATTGGGTGTTAATATGTATATTGTAACGGTGTCTAACCAATATGTTGATGCGGTTGAACAAAGTATTCGTAAGAGTGGTTTGGGTTTATCAAATATTGTACTCAGCTCTATGGCGAGTAGCGAGGCTTATATTACCCAAGCTGAAAAAGATAGTGGTATTTGCCTAATTGATATCGGCTCAGGGGTGAGTAATATATCGGTTTTTACCCAAGGCAGTATTACTCATAGTGCCGTCTTTCAAGTGGCTGGGGATCAAATTACCGAAGCCATTGCTAACGCATTTAATACCTCATTTGCACAGGCGGAGTATCTAAAGTTAGAATATGGTAATGCACAAAGTGGCTCAATTCACAAAGATAGGCTTATCAAATTTCAACAAATAAATGATGCCCATGGGCAGTATTGCTATTTATCGCATCAATCTTTGCTTGAGGTGATTGAACAATCTTATCTGTCCTTATTTACATTAATTCAACAGGACTTAAAATTCAAAAATTTGCATCGCTCATTAAAATCAGGCTTTGTTTTAACAGGTGGTGCAAGCAAAATTAAGGGTTGTGAGGCGTTATCGTTGAGTTTTTTTAAAATAAGAAGCCAATTAGGGCGCGTTAATACCCAAAAAATCACCGCAGAAATTGGTATTTTAGACCCCATCTATGGTTGTGCGTTGGGTTTGTTATTATTTGAGCCTGCTACATCTGACTTTGTCGGCTTACGAACAGACAAAAATGATAATATTTTCGGTAAAATTAAACAGAAATTTAAGTTTTAATGCGGTTTTATGATTAAACAAAGAACCATTAAAAAATCTGTCAAAGCCCGTGGCGTTGGTATCCACAGTGGTGATATTATCAATATGACCTTGATTCCTGCTGAAGTCGACTATGGTGTGGTTTTTAGGCGTATGGATGTAGGTGGCAAGTTAGTTAGAGCTCACAATGCCTTTGTCAATGAAGTGGTGCTTTCTACCAGTTTAGAAAATCAAGGAGTAAAAGTATCAACCGTTGAACATTTAATGAGTGCTTTTGCGGCGCTGGGTATTGATAATATTTTGGTAGAGTTGGATTCCTTTGAAGTGCCAATTATGGATGGTTCATCGGCGCCTTTTATTTTTTTAGTGCAATCCGCTGGCATTGAAGAACAAGAGGCACACAAGCGATTTTTTGTTATCAACGAACCAGTAAAAATAAAACATGGCGATTCGTGGGCACAAGTATCGCCTTATGAAGGCTTTAAAGTGACACTTGAGATTGACTTTGAGCACAAAAAAGTCAAAGAAAGTGGGCAAAAGTTAAGTATTGATTTTGCTCAGCAATCTTATTTAAAAGAAATTTCTCGTGCCCGAACCTTTGGCTATATGAAAGATTTAGAAACGATGCAACGGCAAAATCTTGCCTTAGGCGCTAGCATGGATAACGCTATTGCCCTCAGTGATAACGATGTTTTAAATGAAGACGGTATGCGTTACCAAAATGAATTTGTTAAACACAAAATATTAGACATCGTCGGTGATTTATACTTGTTGGGTGGCAATCTAATTGGTCATTATCAAGGCTATAAAACTGGGCACTTACTAAACGACCAATTATTATCAGCCATTCTTGACCAACCCAACACTTGGTCTATTGAAACTTTCGAAAGTGAAAATTCCCCCATTCAATTCTATTCCGAAGATTGGCAAAACTTTTTGTAGAGACCTTTGCATAATTATGGATGATTGGCAAGATGGGAGATTTTACCGAATTGGCAGTCAAATCCGATCATCACTCAAGTAAAATGCCCGTTTTTATTTTGATAATTTTAAGATGCCGATAATCACCTTCCCAGATGGTGCCCAAAAGACTTTTGATAGTGTAGTTAGCGTTATAGAAGTGGCAAAATCAATCAGCCCCAGCTTGGCAAAAATGGCGCTTGCGGCTGAGGTGGACGGCAAATTGGTAGATACCGCACACTTACTTGATGTGGATGCAAAATTGGCAATCGTTACCGATCAAGATGCGGCAGGGCTTGAGATTATTCGTCATTCTACAGCACACCTGTTGGCACAAGCCACGCAAATGCTTTATCCCAATGCACAAGTGACTATTGGTCCAGTGATTGAGGATGGTTTTTATTATGATTTTGCTTACAAAAATGGTTTTTCTGAGGCAGACCTTGGCAAAATTGAGAAAAACATGTACAAGTTGGTTAAGCAAAATCTTAAAATTGAACGCATTGAAATGGAGCGTGATGCAGCGGTTGCATTTTTTCAGGCAAAAGGTGAGCATTATAAGGCAGAAATTATTGCCTCAATTCCAAAAAATGAACCGCTGTCTTTATATCAACAGGGTGATTTTATTGATTTATGCCGGGGACCGCATGTGCCTTCAACTCGTCACCTTAAAGCTTTTAAATTGATGAAATTGGCAGGGGCGTATTGGCGTGGTGATAACAATAATGAAATGTTACAGCGAGTGTATGGCACTGCTTGGGCAAACAAAGATGATTTGGAAAAATATTTGCATAGATTGCAAGAGGCTGAGCGTCGTGACCATCGCAAAATTGGCAAAAAGCAGAGTTTATTCCATCTCCAAGAAGAATCTCCCGGCATGGTTTTTTGGCACCAAAAAGGCTGGGTTTTGTATCAAATAGTTAAGCAATTTATGCGTGATATTTTTATAGATAACGACTATCAAGAGGTACATACGCCACAACTTATTGACAAAAGTCTTTGGCAAAAATCAGGGCATTGGGATAAATTTTCTGAGGCGATGTTTGTTACCGGTAGTGAGCATCGCGAGTATGCTATCAAGCCGATGAATTGCCCCGCACATGTTCAAATTTACAATCAAGGTTTGAAATCGTATCGGGATTTACCACTGCGTTTGGCTGAGTTTGGCTCATGTCATCGTAATGAGCCATCAGGGACTTTGCACGGTATTATGCGGGTGCGTAATTTTGTCCAAGATGATGGACATATTTTTTGTATAGATACACAAATTCAAGATGAGGTAGCCGCGTTTATTGATCTGACTTTTAAAGTATATCAACACTTTGGTTTTGAGGATATAGCCATTAAATTCTCTGACCGCCCGCAAAAACGAGTCGGCTCTGATGCAGTTTGGGATAAGGCAGAATCCGCTCTAAAAAAGGCGTTAAATGTAAAAGGCATCTCTTGGGAATTGCAAGCAGGTGAAGGGGCGTTTTATGGACCAAAAATTGAATTTGTATTAAAAGATTGCCTGCAACGCGAATGGCAATGCGGTACTCTACAAGTAGATTTTTCCATGCCTGAGCGTTTAAATGCACACTATATTGCAAAAGACGGGTCAAAACAAACACCAGTGATGTTGCACCGTGCTATTGTTGGTTCAATTGAGCGATTTGTGGGGATTTTGATTGAGCATTATGCAGGGGCGTTACCCACATGGTTAGCACCGATTCAGGCAGTTATTTTAAATATTTCCGAAAAACAACTTGATTTTGCCACAATAATTGAGAAAAAATTAAAAAAACAAGGGCTCAGGGTTATCTCAGACTTGCGAAATGAGAAAATAGGCTTTAAAATACGCGAGCATTCCCAACAACATTGCCCATATATTTTAGTGGTTGGCGATAAGGAGGTAGAAAACCGGCAAATATCTGTAAGACAAAGGGGCGGCAAAGATTTAGGAACAATGCCACTTGAGACCTTTGTAAAATTAGTAACAACGGAGTAACTGAATTATTAAAAAAACAAATAAAACCATTCGTATCAATCATTATATCAATGTACCAAAAGTACGCTTGATTAACACCAAAGGTGAACAAGTCGGCGTTATTAACACAGATAAAGCACAGCAGATGGCAATAAATTCTGGATTAGATTTAGTAGAAGTCTCACCCAATGCCCGCCCCCCTGTTTGTAAGATTATGGATTTTGGTAAGTTTCAATATGAACAAAAAAAACAACTTAGTGATGTTAAGAAGAAGCAAAAAAAAACCACCGTCAAAACTATTAAGTATCGCCCCAGTACAGAAGAGAGTGATTACCAAATTAAATTTAGGAATTTAGTAAAATTTTTAAATAATGGGGATAAAGTTAAGGTCAGTATTTGGTTTCGCGGTCGTGAAATGCAACACCGAGAGCTGGGTATAGAAATGTTAAATAGAATTGAGACAGACACAGAAGAATTTGCCAATGTAGAACAAAAGGCAAAAATGGAGGGTCGTCAGCTGGGCATGATGCTGGCACCCAAATCAAAAAAGAAGTAGGGCTTGATAAAGCCTGTAATAAAAAAGTCTGATAGGGCTAAAAAGGAGTAAATGATGCCAAAGTTAAAAACCAATAGAGGCGCTGCTAAGCGCTTCAAAAAAACTGCCAGTGGCAGTTATAAATGTAAACACTCTCACTTGCGTCATATTTTGACCAAAAAAAGCACTTCTAGAAAGCGTAATTTACGCGCACCAGATAGCATTGAGAAAGTGGATATGCCGATGGTTCGTAAAATGCTACCTTACAGTTAAATAGGAGAATAAAAATGGCAAGAGCATCCAGAAGTGTTAAAGCGCACGCCAAACACAAGAAAATTTTAAAAAAGGCAAAGGGTTATTATGGGGCGCGCTCAAAAGTTTATCGTGTTGCCAAACAAGCAGTTATCAAAGCAGGTCAGTATGCCTACCGTGACCGCCGTCAAAAACGCCGTCAGTTTCGCAGATTATGGATTGTGCGTATCAATGCACAGGCGCGACTCAATGGTTTGAGTTATTCAAAAATGATTGACGGTATGAATAAAGCTGGGATTAAAATTGACCGTAAAGTTTTATCTGATATTGCGATTTTTGATAAAGCGGGATTTGCAAAAATTGCTGAACAAGCAAAAAAAGCCTTAAAATAACTGTTAAAATTAAAGCATGTTTTGCTTTTTAGATTAAGGGGTTTGTATGGTTAAAAATATTATCATTATAAATTTGATATTGTTATTGTCTGCCTGTTCTTCAACGGATAGAATCGTTAAAGACGACCAAGATTCTAGATCTTATTCAAGCACTGAAATAGGTAAATTTTCTACCGTTACCGAGGGCACGATTATTTCCATCAAAGCTGTTAGACTTTCTGGATCAAAAGGCTTGGGTACTACATTTGGCGGTGTGCTTGGCGGGCTTGCAGGTGCCTCAACAACGGATAAAAAACACAACCAAAGTGCCGCCATTGCAATTGGTGCTTTGGCAGGTGCGATTTTGGGCTCAAAGGTTGAAGAACTTAGTACTGAAGATACTGGATATGAATTTTTAATTAAAACTAACAATGGCGTTAAAGCTTTTGTTGATATCATTAGGCAAGATTTAAAAGTAGGTGACGAGGTTTATATTATTCATGGTGATGGTCCAGTGCGTATCAGCAGAAAGTGACTGAAGGCATTATTCAAAAAGCGAAAATTGCAATTAATGATGCACAAAATTTAGCTGATTTAGACAAGATTCGCATTCATTTTTTAGGCAAAAAAGGGGCGCTGACAAAACTTTTAAAAACGCTAGGCAATCTGCCCAAAGAAGAACGCCCAAAAATGGGTGAGGCAATTAACCAAGCCAAAGCCAAAGTGCAGGCACAGCTAACCAAAAGAAGGGATTATTTAGAAAATCTTGTGTTAGAAAAACGCCTATTAACAGAAAAAATTGATGTTTCTTTGCCCGGTAGAAATGTTGAAATGGGTGGATTGCACCCAATTACCACTACCCTAAATCGTATCCAGTCTTTATTTTCTCAAAACGGCTTTGTGGTGGAAACAGGTCCTGAGATTGAGGACGATTTCCATAATTTTACCGCGCTCAATATCCCTACGCATCACCCTGCACGCGCTATGCACGATACTTTTTATTTTAATAAAAACACAGTGCTAAGAACGCACACTTCACCAGTGCAGATTCGGGCAATGGAAAATACCAAGCCACCACTACGAATTATTGCTCCAGGCAAGGTGTATCGCTGTGATTCGGATATTACTCATACGCCAATGTTTCATCAGGTTGAGGGCTTGATTGTAGATAAAAATTTAAATTTTGCCCAACTCAAAGGTTTATTAATTGATTTTTTGCGTAGTTTTTTTGAATTTGATGATTTAAAAGTGCGTTTTCGCCCTTCGTATTTTCCATTTACCGAGCCCTCAGCTGAAGTTGATATTGAATGTGTGATATGTGCTGGTAATGGTTGCCGAGTTTGCAAAAAAACCGGCTGGTTAGAAGTGTTAGGTTGTGGGATTGTGCATCCAAATGTTTTAAAATCTGTTGATATAGATACCCAAGAATACACTGGGTTGGCTTTTGGTGCGGGGGTTGAGCGTTTGGCGATGTTGCGTTATGGTGTTGATGATTTACGCCTTTTTTTTGAGAATGATATTCGTTTTTTAAGGCAATTTAGATGAATATTTCAAGTGCTTGGCTGCGTGAATGGGCAAACCCAAATGTTAGCAATGAGACCTTAGCGCAGGATCTGACCATGGCGGGTTTAGAAGTTGAAGGCATCACCCCAGCGGCTCCAGTATTTGAAAAAGTGGTGGTAGGTCATGTGCTCAGTTGCAAGCCACATTCTAATGCGGATAAACTCAATTTATGCGAAGTTGATATTGCCGCACCTGAGCATTTACAAATTATCTGTGGGGCTAAAAATATCCGTGCTGATTTAAAAGTTATAGTTGCCATGGTAGGGGCTAAATTGCCCAATGGATTAAAAATTAAAAAAACCAAAATAAGAGGCATTGAATCATTTGGGATGATTTGTTCACAGGCTGAACTGGGAATATCAGAGATTGCAAATGGCATTTGCGAGCTACCTGATGAGGCGCCACTTGGAAAAAATATTCGCCAATATCTAAATTTAGACGATGGCATTATTGAGTTAGACATTACTCCTAATCGTGGCGATTGTTTTTCGGTGTTAGGGGTGGCGCGTGAGGTTTGCACAATTTATAACCTGCCCTTAAAAATCCCCACCTATGGCGTTACGCCTACTATTGAAATGCCCATCAATGCCCATGTTAGCGATACAAGAGCGTGCCCTAAATATTTAATTCGGATGATTAAAGGCATTGATAATTCAACCCCAACACCGCAGTGGATGGCAGATAAATTAAAGCGTTCTGGACAATCGTTATATTCACCTATAGTGGATATTACCAATTTTGTTTTATTAGAATTAGGTCAGCCATTGCACGCTTTTGATGTAGATAAAATAAATGGTGATATTAAAGTGAGAATGGCAAAAACTGGTGAGAAAATCCAATTATTAAATAAAACCACCACTGAGTTACAAAATGATACTTTGGTGATTGCCGATGATGTTTCAGCACTTGCAATCGCAGGAGTGATGGGCGGTATTGATAGCGCTACCCAAACCCATAGCAGACAAATTTTATTAGAAAGTGCGTTTTTTACACCTGCCTACATTGCTGGAAAGGCTAGAAATTATAGTTTGAATACCGAATCCTCACTGCGGTTTGAACGCGGTGTGGATTTTAATATTACTGAGTTGGCAATGGCGCGTGCAACTTCGCTAATTTTAGAGATTTGTGGCGGTCAAGCCAGTGAAATCAATTGCTATATTGATAAAGATAGGCTACCAATATTAGCCCCTATTAGAATAACGAAGGATAAAATTCAAAGGGTTTTAGGGGTTATATTAGAGACAAACTGGATTGAGGAAAAATTTAACCAGCTTGGTTTTGAAATTTTGGAAAAAAACAGCGATACTTGGTGCATTCTCCCACCGAGTTTTCGTTTTGATATTCGTATTGAGGCAGACTTAATTGAAGAATTGGCAAGATTGTATGGTTACGATAAATTGCCGTTGCAAAAGTTATCTTTAGATAGTAATATCACCGCAGTTCCAGAGTCTATAATTGATAAAAACGAGATTGCCAAAATCTTGGTTAATCGTGGTTATCAAGAAGTGATTACTTATAGTTTTATAGCTGAACAATACCAAAATTTAATCAATCCAAAAGCACAAAAAATCAACCTAAAAAATCCCATCTCAGAACAACTCTCAACCATGCGCTCATCACTGTGGGCAGGTTTATTACAAACTTTACAATCTAATCAAAGGCGCGGACATATAGATGCTAGATTTTTTGAAATCGGATTGTGTTTTGATGGTGTTAAGGCAGACGAACAATCCAGCAAACTTGCAGCCGTTATTATGGGTAATCGTTTTAATCCACAATGGTCTGTGGATGTGCAGGCAGTGGATTTTTTTGATGCCAAGGCTGATTTGCAATCCCTGCTGATTTTGAGTGATACAGCATTTTCTTTTGAGAGCGCACAACACCCTGCTTTGCAAAATGGGCAAACTGCCAAAATATTTTTAGACACAGAACAAGTGGGCTGGATTGGGGCGCTTTCGCCAGTGTTATATAAGAAATTATCCTTGCCAAAGTGTTATTTATTTGAAGTGGATTTAGTTGCTATTCAACAACGCAAAATTCCCCAATATCAATCCTTTTCCTCTTATCAAAAAACCACGCGTGATATTGCCTTAGTGGTAGATAAGGATATTCCAGCACAGGATTTGGTTGCCAGCATTGAAGGCTTAAGGCAAAAATATTTGGTTGATATTAATTTATTTGATATGTATGTGGGTGATAATATTGCAGCGGACAAAAAAAGCATTGCTCTGAGTTTAAGTTATCAATCTATGCAAGAAACCCTAAGTGATGCAAAAATTAATAAAGAACTCAATAAGGTGCTAACTTTAATGCAGACAAAATTTAGCGCAATACAAAGGGAGTAGGATGATGTCAATTACTAAAAAAGACATTGCTGATAACCTAGTCGAGGCAATGGATATAAGTTATAACCAAGCCTTAGCCATTACTAATGATTTTTTTACCATTATCCAAGCCACACTCGCCCAAGGTGAGACGGTAAAACTTTCAGGTTTTGGTAATTTTATCCTCAGAGAAAAATCTGCTAGACCAGGTAGAAACCCAAAAACCGGCGAAGCCGTTGAAATTTGTGCAAGAAGAGTGGTTACTTTTAAAGCTGGACCAAAACTCAAAAAAACAATCCAGTTAAGGTAATAAATTATTTTGCAATGGCGCTCATAAAGCCCTTTAGAATCGGCATGGCTTTATCAATCAATGCTTGGTTTTGTGCCTCATTTCTAACCTGGTCGTCTAAAGATTTATCGGTTGATTTTAGCGTTGTTTGATAATCATCATCAAATTCAAAGGCGATGAAATAAAAGCCCTTGCCTTTATTTCTAGTGGAGTGAATGGCTAAAAAATCCGTCTCCCAACAAAGCTCTGCCTGATAAGCCACTGTTGAGTTGCTGTTGTCTTTTTGCACCAAAATCAAGGTGTTGCCGAAGTGAAAAATAAAATGCTGAGCACTACAACTTGAGGCTGGCTTAATTTTTAATTTGCCCGCCTCTAAAGCATTTGCAATTTGTTTAAGTTGTAAGTCGCTGAGGTGCAAATATTTGGCATCTAAATAATCGTTAATATTAGAATCTGGATAGTTATTTTGTAAAAATTCAATCAGTTTTTTAAGCATATTTATAACCCAAATAAAAAAAACTTGTTATAAGCATGATATTATCCACGAGACCTATATTTGTTGTAGTTTGATAACACAAAATGCCACTTCTTCATAAGGATGGGCAAATTTCATTGCCTTGATTACCGCATTAATATCATTATCCGCACAAAGTATTTCCACTTTATATTCTTCAACGGTTTCAAGCTTGTCCAACACACCGATCGTAGGGTTGGCGTTATCTATAGGTTTAAACTGCCCCATGCCAATTGTTTGCCAAGCACAATTTTTATAATTGTTAAATTTACCCGCACCCGCATCAAACATCGCATTTTTGACGATTTCTAAGTCTGCTTCAGGCACATAAAAACTAATTTGATACATAGGTTTTGTGTAGGCTATACT
The DNA here is from genome assembly GCA_002007405.1 of Gammaproteobacteria bacterium Gsub. Classification (GTDB taxonomy): domain Bacteria; phylum Pseudomonadota; class Gammaproteobacteria; order PS1; family Pseudothioglobaceae; genus JAAOIF01. Next base: position 20,940 of record JYIN01000003.1, on the reverse strand, counting down.
GATACTTTTTTATTGATGAGTATGATACATGCAAACTGCATATTTTGCTGGTGGATGTTTTTGGTGTGTTGAGGCTGTTTTTCAGCGTGTAGAAGGTGTGAGGCGTGTAGTTTCTGGTTATTGTAACGGCACTACCCCAAACCCTACCTATCAAGATATTTGCACCGGTGCTACAGGTCATGCCGAGGCGGTGAAAATCGAGTTTGACGAATCCCAGGTTTCTTTTACTCAATTATTAACGGTATTTTTTGCAACCCATGATGCCACCACACGCAATCAACAAGGCAACGACTACGGCACTCAATATCGCTCAGCCGTGTTTTATACCAACAAAATGCAACAGCAACAAGCACAACAATTTATCCAAAAATTAGGTAGCCACATTGTTACTGAAGTAACCCAGTTAGCCCAATTTTACAAAGCAGAAGACTATCATCAAAATTATTTTAATAACAATCCAAACCAATCTTATTGCCAAATGTTAATTGCCCCCAAATTGGCTAAATATTTTAAACAATGAACAACCAAGAATTACTCAGATATTCGCGTCAAATTATGTTGCCAAATATTGGCGTAGAAGGGCAAAAAACCCTGCTTAATTCAACCCTGTTACTCATTGGTATAGGTGGACTTGGATCTCCTAGTGCAATGTATCTGGCAGCATCTGGGATTGGGCATCTTATCATCGCAGATTTTGACCAAGTTGAGATTTCTAATCTCCAGCGCCAAATCATTCACAACAGCGATGATATTGGTCGTTATAAAGTTGATTCAGCGAAGACAAAGATAGCTGCCATTAACCCAAATATTAAAGTTACAACGATTAAAAACCTAACGCAGAATAATTTGTCAAATTGGATAAAAAAAGCCGATGTTGTGCTCGATGGTACTGACAATTTTGAGTCGCGTTTTGCAATCAACCGAGTGTGTGTCAGCCAAAAAACACCCTTAGTTTCTGCTGCAGTGATTCGTTTTGAAGGGCAATTATCTGTATTTCAAGGTTATGAGGCGGGTCAACCTTGTTATCAATGCTTGTATTCAGCGCAAGGTGAGGTTGATGAAAATTGCACAGAAAATGGTATATTGGCCCCAGTAGCCGGGATAGTCGGATCGCTACAAGCAACGCAAGCAATTAAAGTGCTGTTGAATTTAGGCGAGCAATTACTAGGCAAGTTGTTATTGATTGATATATTGGATTTAACTTTTAGAAGTATTAAAATCAGCAAAGATAAATATTGTAAAATTTGCACCAACGGGGCGTAGCGCAGTTTGGTAGCGCACCACGCTGGGGGTGTGGCGGTCACAGGTTCAAATCCTGTCGTCCCGATCAGTTTTTTATAGATAAACAAGGATTAAAAATGTTCAAAAAATCTCAAAATTTAAACACTGTTGATACCCAAATTGCGGATGCAATTAATAAAGAAGAGGTGCGCCAAGAGGCGCATATTGAACTGATTGCCAGTGAGAATTACACCTCACCAGCGGTAATGGAAGCGCAAGGGTCGCAACTGACTAATAAATATGCTGAAGGCTACCCTAACAAGCGTTATTATGGCGGTTGTGAGTATGTGGATACCATTGAACAATTAGCAATTGATAGGGCAAAAGCTTTGTTTCAAGCAGATTATGCTAATGTGCAGCCGCACTCTGGTTCTCAAGCAAACGCAGCAGTTTTTCAGGCTTTGTTATTGCCAGGCGATACTATTTTGGGTATGAGTTTAGCACATGGTGGGCATCTAACCCATGGTGCAGCACCTTCGTTTTCGGGTAAGAATTTTAACGCAGTTCAATATGGTTTAAATTCAAAGACAGGTGAGATTGATTATGATGAGGTCGAGCATTTGGCAAAAACACACCAACCTAAAATGGTGATTGCCGGTTTTTCTGCCTATTCACGGGTGGTTGATTGGCAGCGTTTTCGCCAAATTGCTGATGGTATCGGGGCATATTTAATGGTGGATATGGCGCATGTGGCTGGTTTGGTGGCAGTGGGTGAATACCCATCCCCAGTGGCAATTGCCGATGTTACCACTACCACAACACACAAAACACTGCGTGGTCCTCGCGGCGGTTTGATTTTAGCAAAAGCAAATACAGCAATTGAAAAAAAACTAAATGCTGCGATTTTCCCTGGTATTCAAGGCGGCCCCCTGATGCATGTGATTGCTGCTAAAGCAGTTGCGTTTAAAGAGGCGATGAGTCCAGATTATAAAATTTATCAAAAACAGGTAAAAATTAATGCCCAGGTGATGGCAAATACTTTTATTGAACGCGGTTTTGATGTGGTCTCAGGTGGCACTGATGACCATCTATTTTTAGTCAGTTTTATCAACCAGGGCCTGACTGGCAAAGCAGTGGATTTCGCTTTAGGTAGTGCCCATATTACCGTTAATATGAATGCGGTGCCAAATGACCCACAATCGCCTTTTATTACCAGCGGCATTCGCATCGGCACACCAGCAATAACCACACGCGGTTTTGATGAGAAAGACTGCCATAATTTAGCATCTTGGATGTGTGACATTTGCGATGATTTAAACAATCAAAATAAGATTAACGAGGTTAGAGACAAAGTGGCTAATTTATGTGCCAAATACCCCGTTTATGAATAGTTATGCGCTCATTTTGCCAGCTTGATACAAAATGACGAAAACTAAGATTGGATTTGTTTGCATTGAATGTGGAACAAATCATCCACAATGGGCGGGGCAATGTCTGGAATGTAGAGCTTGGAATACTGTAGAAGAAGTTGTCTTATCCCCAGCTGGGGTAACCCAACCAGAGAGTTTACAAGACCTGCCTGCTGCAAAAATCCAAAACTTGTGTGCTATTAAAACTCAAAATAGAAATAAACTCTCAACTGGGCTTAGTGAGTTAGATCGTACCTTAGGCGGTGGTTTAATTGAGGGTTGTGTAGTGCTGATTGGAGGCGATCCGGGGGTGGGTAAATCAACCTTGATTTTGCAAGCAGTGGCAAACATCAATAAAACCAACCCTGTGTTGTATGTCAGCGGAGAGGAATCAGCCGAGCAAATCAGTGATAGGGCGACGCGTTTAGGCATCAAGGAAGATGTTTTATTACTCAGTGAGACACATTTAGAAAAAATTATCCAACTAGGTAAGCAAATACAACCTAAAGTCATTGTGATTGATTCAATTCAAACCATGGCAACGAGCGCCCTACCTTCGGCCCCAGGGTCGATAACACAGGTGCGCGATTGTGCTGCTCAGCTGAGCCAATTTGCCAAACAAACCCATACTATTTTATTGATGATTGGGCATGTTACCAAAGGCGGGGCATTGGCAGGTCCTAGAGTTTTAGAACATATGGTTGATACGGTGTTGTATTTTGAGGGAGATGCGGGCGGTCGTTATCGCATTATCCGTGCGGTAAAAAATCGTTTTGGTGCAGTGAATGAAATCAGCGTATTTGCTATGAGCGAGGTTGGACTTAAGCAGGTAGAAAATCCTTCGGCTATTTTTCTGTCTAATCAAACCAAGCCAGCGCCCGGATCAATGGTGATGGTAGTGCGTGAGGCGAGCAAACCGCTACTGGTTGAAATTCAAGCCTTGGTGGATTATGCTAATGGCAACCCTAAACGCGTGTGTGTTGGTTTAGAGCAAAATCGCTTGTCTTTGCAATTGGCAGTTTTGCATCGACATGGTAGTATCGCAACCCATGACCAAGATGTATTTGTAAATGTGGTGGGTGGTGTTAGGGTCAATGAGACTGCATCAGATTTAGTAGTGATACTAACCATTGTCTCAAGCCTAAGAGACAAAATTATTCCTAGAGATTGGATAGCTTTTGGCGAAGTCGGGCTAACTGGTGAAGTCCGCCCCGTTTATAATGGAGCTGAGCGCTTATCTGAGGCGCAAAAACATGGTTTTAAAGTTGCCATAGTAGCAGACGCCAACAAACCTAAAAAACCATTAAAAGGAATGCGCGTTATTGGTGTTGAGTATCTTAATCAAGCCTTACAATATGTGTTAGAAAACACTTAACTTGGATTTATAAATCAATGCCTTTTTGGGCTTTAATGTTTGCCCTAAAGGCGTGTTTTACATCTTTAATTTCACTTACCGTGTCAGCAATGTCTATCAAATCTTGGTCGGCTGCCCTGCCAGTTATTACCACATGCTGATTTTTAGGGCGATTCATTAGAACATTTATAATTTTTTCTTTATTGAGGTATTTATAATTCAACATATAAGTCAGCTCATCTAATACCACCAAACCAATTGATTTATCATTTAGATATTTTTCCGCTTTATCCCAAGTCTCAAGCGCCATTTTGGTATCTAGGATTTTGTCTTGTGTCTCCCAAGTAAAGCCAGTTTTCATAGCAGCAATTTGCACATTTGGCTGTTTGCTAAGAAAAATATCCTCCCCTGTTGTTTGTTTACCTTTTAAAAATTTAGCAATGCCAATTTGCATTCCATAACCAAGCGCTCGGCAAACCATGCCCAGTGCTGAGGAAGATTTACCCTTGCCATTGCCAGTGAGCAAAATGATAATACCTTTGTCAATATCAGCCGTTAATATGTTTTTATCAATGTGTATTTTTTTACGCTGCATTCGGCGTTTGTAACCCTCATCTGCCACTTTTTTGGAGACTCAAAAAAGGGATAAGGCGGGGCGCCAAAGTAAAAACAACAGCCACTGCCAACACCCAAGACAACACCCAAAAAACCTCCATTGGCAACCAATGTTGTGCATAAGCGGGGAATTTTGCCCAAGTTGAGGCAGTAAATGCGTAATAACCCAGTGTTGCTAGCAACCATTGAAATAACACGATTAAAACCACAATCAGAGCATTTTTAATAATATTTTTATCAACCGCCAAGCTTGTTAAAAATTGACCTGACCAAAATACAAAATAATAACTCAATAGCAAAATACCATAGCCTGGGGTGATGCAATTTGCACTCATGCCATCATAAATAATTGCATAATTATCAATTAAAACTGCGGTTACAATGATGATAAATGCCACCGAAAATGAGCGAAAATATACCCCAGCAATCAACAAAGCAGGAATTGTAAAATCAGGCAAATGCACCCAAGATGATAGCCAGTTAGCATGACCTCGGGTGGCAATCACTAAAAGTAGCAGTATAAAAACTGCCAAGAGGGTTTTTATTTGGTTGATTTGATTTGCCATAATTATGCTCAGAAAATGGTTTTATTATAATCAATTACTACTCATTTTCCTTGATTTAAAAATCATAAGTCAGCCCCAAATTAAAAGTTCTGCCGAACTGATTATAGCCACTTGCTAGCACATAGTCTTTATCAAGTGCATTATTAACATACAATGATATTTTGCTTTGTTTGTGGTAGCGGTATTGTGTTGATAAATTAACCAAAGTATAGCCACCTAAAGTATTTTTACCATCAATGCTGGAAGATTTTTTAATGATTTGCAAACTTGAATTAAATTTATCATATTGCTTTTTAAAGGTTAAATTAGTTGTGTTTTTAGGTCGTCTTGCTTGTTGTTTGCCACTATTATTCAATTCACTTTTGACATAATTATGACTAAAATCAATAAGATAGCCCTTAATAAAAGTTTGTGCGGATAATTCAATACCGTTTATTTTTAGTTTATTTTTATTGATATAAGAATAATCAAAATTAGCGCGGTCTTTTGCATCAATGAGGTTTTTAACTTCATTTTTATAAAACCTAATATTTGATGAACCCCAATTATATTGTTTTTCTATGCCTATTTCTATATTTTTAGCAGTTTCTGGCTCTAAGTCTGAATTGCCATTGGTGGCATCAAATAACTGATAAAGACTCGGGGCATTAAATGCACTCCCATAAGCACCAGTTAATCTAATACCATTATTAAAAGCCTTTGCCACCCCCAGATTATAAATCGTCTCATTACCAAACCCACTATGATCAATAAAACGCACCCCCATATTTACATCAATACTGGCAATATTTTTTTGCCATTGAGCGAAAATATCTTTATTTGAAAGTGATTGATTATCAGTAATATTACTCTCTTTAATTTTTGATATGCCGATATTTAAAAGCGCATTATTGAATTTAATATCGTTAAGTAAGGTTAAATCTTTGGTTTTAAAATTTTTTTTATTAAAACCATCACTCATACCATCGGTAAAAGAGTCTCTATTTTGTTTAATCTCACTCAATGATAATTTACTATTTATTTGCTGATTAAATTGATGATTAAATTTGATATTAAGATTTTCTAAATCTTGATACCAAAATTTATTATCTAAAATGCCAAAATCATCATCATATTCAGTATTACTTTTGGATTTCAAATAACCAATAACAGCAGTGGTTTTTTTACTAAAATCATAACCAATTTTAAAACCAAATGAGCGGCTATTAGCCCCATCATCTTCGCTATTATCTTTTCTTGCAGAGATGCCATTAGTTTTATATTTGCCACCATTAAAATTTATAAATCCTTTGTTACTATGAGCCCCCGTGCTAAAATTCAACTGCCGAGTATTGTGGCTACTGGCATTTATTTTAATATTGCTATATTGCTCATTTTCCTCGCCTTTTTTAGTAAAAACTTGAATCACCCCGCCAATTGCGCCCGATCCATATAAAGATGAATAGGGACCTTTAATAATTTCTACACTTTCAATTTGGGCAAGCGGGATGTTTTCTAAGGTGCGAAAAACACCGCCATCTGGGCTGGCGATATCATGGGTTTTAACACCATCAATCAATAATAGAGTGTGTCTGCTTTCCGATCCTCTGATAAATAAAGAGGGGACATTGCCATGTGCATTAAATAAATTAAGCGATGGTAAGGTTGCTAAAAGTTCTAAAAACGAATTTGCCCCACTTGCCACAATATCATCGCTCGTTAATTCAATCGTTGATGCAATCGAACCCACAACAGGCGTATTGGTGCGGTATTCGGTGTTTAGGGTGATGGGGATTGGTCCCAGTGTTGCATTGGTCGCGGCAGAAAAAATAAACGCAGAGATTGTGGCAGTTAAGGTTAGTTTTTTAAGTTCCATGATGGCTCTCCATTTATAAATTATAAAAATGGACAACAGGAAAAAGTGTTGTGCGAACGCACTTCACGATAACCGACTACCCATCGTAGTTGTTAGTATTTACATTTTGAATATGTATCGGACTATACCGTTGCGAGGGCAGTGTTGGAATGACGCCAACTTCCAGTGACTCAAAACAGTGGTTATTATATCATTGTCTAAGTTGCTGTGTCAGGTAAAATCGTCTAAGTTTTAACAGTTGGAAGGAGGAATGAATCAAATTTATAATTTTAGTGCGGGTCCAGCGATGTTGCCGCGTGCAGTTTTAGAGAAAATGCACAGTGAGTTATTAGAATATAGTAATGCTCGAGCATCGGTGATGGAAATCTCGCACCGTGGGGTTGATTTTATGGCTTTGGCACAAAAATGCGAACGCGATTTGCGCGAGCTGATGAAAATTCCCGATAATTACAAAGTATTGTTTTTACAAGGTGGGGCATCAGCACAATTTTCGATGGTACCGATTAACTTACTCAGAGGCAAAACTAAAGCCAATTATGTCCACACCGGGCATTGGTCAAAAAAAGCCATTACCGAGGGACGGCGTTATTGTGAAGTGAATATTTGCACCAACAGTACAGATAATAAATATACTGATATTGAGGATTTTTCAAATTGGAAGATTGACTCTGACGGTGCTTATTTACACTACACGCCAAACGAGACCATCGCTGGTTTAGAATTTGATTATATTCCCGAAGTTGAGATGCCGCTGGTGGCAGATATGTCCTCAAACATTCTATCACGCGAGATTGAGGTAGCAAAATTTGGGGTGATTTACGCAGGTGCGCAAAAAAATATTGGCATCTCGGGTTTAACTGTTGTGATTGTTCGACAGGATTTAATCGGTGCTCCACTTGCTCAACAGCCGATATTATTTGATTATGCAACTCAGGCAAATAATGATTCTATGTATAACACCCCAGCCACTTATCCTTGGTATGTGGCATCCCGGATGTTTGAATGGTTAAAGGCTAAGGGAGGTATCGGAGCTATGGAAAAGATTAACCAAATTAAAGCACAAAAACTTTATAAAATGATTGATGAATCTGATTTTTATTCAAACCCAGTGACAAAAAAATACCGTTCGCGCATGAATGTGCCTTTTTTGTTGGCAGACGAAAAACTAAACAACTTATTTTTAGAAAAAGCCGCAGCCCAAAACCTCATCACCTTAAAAGGTCATCGTTCAGTGGGTGGTATGCGCGCTAGTATATATAACGCTATGCCTGAAGCAGGGGTTGATTCCCTGGTTAATTTTATGCAAGCATTTGAAAAGGAAAATGCCTAATGTTAAATGTTCAAACCCTAAATAATATCTCAGCAGTGGGTTTAAAAAAACTACCTGAGAATAAATATAAAATTTCTTTTAATGTAGTCAATCCTGATGCAATTTTAGTACGCAGTGCTAAAATGTTGGACTATGAGATTGGCAATAATCTCAAAGTGGTTGGTCGTGCTGGTGCGGGCGTTAATAATATTCCATTAGCCAGAATGAGTGCAAAAGGGATAGTGGTATTTAATGCCCCTGGTGCCAACGCCAATGCAGTCAAAGAATTGGTAATTTCTTCTATGCTACTTGCTAGTCGCAACATTTGCCAAGCTTGGGATTATGTTAAAAACTTAGCGTTGGACAATTTAAAAGCCACTGTGGAAGAAGGCAAGAAAAATTACGCTGGCTCAGAATTACCGGGGAAAACACTCGGCATTGTTGGTCTAGGTGCGATTGGTGTTGCTTGTGCAAACGCTGCTCACGCACTGGGCATGAATGTTATTGGCTTTGATCCTAGTATTACCATTAAAAGTGCTTGGAAACTAACCTCGGGGGTGGAGCAAGCATTAAGTATGGATGATTTATTTTCTCAAAGTGATTTTGTCTCATTTCATGTGCCGTTGGTAGAGAATACTAAAAATCTGCTTAATGAAACGCGTATTGCCTTATTACCACAGGGGGCTACTATTCTTAATTTTGCCCGTGACGGAATCGTTGATGAAGATGCCTTGATGGTTGCACTTGAGGCTGGGCATGTCAAATATTATATAACTGATTTTCCAATTGATGAGAAGAAAAATCATCCGCAAGTAATCGCCTTGCCACATTTAGGCGCATCTACTGTTGAGGCAGAAGATAACTGTGCGGTTATGGTGGTCAATCAAGTGCGTGATTATCTAGAAAATGGTAATATCATCAATTCGGTAAACTTTCCAGAGGTAAAAATGCCACGAGCTGGGCGTGCGCGTTTGGCAATTACACACAAAAATATTCCCAATATGGTGGGTCAAATTTCCACCATAATTGCAAATTCAAATACTAATATTGTTGATATGTTAAATAAATCAAGAGATGAAGTGGCCTATACTTTGGCTGATATTGACAGTGATGTTTCTACCACACTTATTGACAACTTAGAAAAAATTGATGGTGTATTAACCGTTCGAGGTATTTAAAGTGAATAAAACCCTGGCCGAACTAAGAGCTGAGATTGATACACTGGATAAAAAAATCCAGCGACTGATTGGCGCGCGTGCCGAGCTGGCAAACGCCATCGCTGAGATAAAAAAACAAACAATAAGCACTCATATTTTCTACCGCCCTGAGCGTGAAGCCCAAGTGTTACGCTCAATTATTAAGCGTAATAAAAGTTTAATAAAAAACCAAGACATGGCACATATTTTCCGTGAGATTATGTCCGCTTGCTTAGCACTTGAGCAGCCGCTTAAAATTGCTTATTTAGGACCTGAGGGCACATTTACGCAAGAAGCCGCACTCAAGCACTTTGGTCATGGGGTCTTGACTTTAGATTGTGCTAGTATTGATGAGATTTTTCATCAAGTTGAAAAAGGCAACGCCCACTACGGTGTGGTGCCGATTGAAAACTCGTCCAATGGAGTAGTTGGCACAACTGTTGATATGTTGTATTCACAGTCGTTAAAAATTTGTGGTGAGGTTGAAATCCCAATCCATCATCAACTGATGATGGCAGACCAATCCCGAGAAATTAAGCTGATTTATGCTCATCAACAAGCGCTTGAACAGTGCTGGCGCTGGCTTCGTAATCATTATCCAAACACCGAATTAAAGGCAGTTGCCTCAAATGCTTTGGCAGCACGGCTGGTAAAAGATGAGACGAATGCAGCCGCCATTGCCTCTACTTCGGCATTGAATTTGTACGGGCTTGAGAGGGTGGCAAAAAATATTGAAGACAAAGCCGGCAACATTACCCGATTTTTGGTAGTGGGCAAGGAAGAAGTGCCACCCTCAGGCAATGATAAAACTTCTATTTTAGTAGTAACCAAACATGAGTCTGGTGCTTTACTTGATATTCTTATCCCGTTTAAAAAACAAAATATTAACCTCTTGCAAGTTGCTAAACATCCAATCCCTGGAGTTAAGTGGGAATATTTATTTCTAATTGATGCTCAAGGTCACCAACAAGAAAAGCCACTCAAACAAGCATTATTATCGGTAGGGGAAAAATCTCTAAAACTTCAAGTGTTAGGCTCCTACCCAGTTGCAATTTTATAAACTGGGCACTATCTAGGGCTGTCATATCTGCCCTCAACACCATTAACGGACATCACAATTTGGAATAATTGCATATCCCTAGCTTTAAATGCCCCCGCACAAGAAAGCAAATAATAGCGCCACATGCGATAAAAAATATCACTGTAGTTAGCGGATAGGTGTGACCAATTAGCAGTAAAGTTCTTATCCCAGGCAAGTAGCGTTTGATAATAATCATAGCCAAAGTTTTGCACATCTTCAATGATAAAGACCGATTCTGCACTACAGGCAATTTGACTAAGAGACGGCAACATGGAATTAGGAAAAATATATTTTTCAACCCAAGCGTTGGTGTGCTTTACCGAAATATTATTGCCAATCGTATGCAATAACGCCAGCCCGTCATTGGTTAGTAAGCGCCAGCAAGTTTGCATATAGGTTTTATAATTTTTATAACCCACATGCTCAAACATCCCAATTGAATAAATCCGATCAAATTTGCCTTCAGTCAGGCGATAATCTTGCACCTTCACGCGAATGGGTAAATTTTGATAATATTTTCTAATATATTGTGCTTGTTTTTTTGATACCGTAACCCCCAGCACTTCAACGCCATATTCTTTAGAAAAAAACGCCATCGCACTACCAAAACCGCAGCCAATATCCAGCACCCGCATACCTGGCTTGAGTTTTAATTTTTCACCAATTAAGCGGAATTTTCTAATTTGTGCAGCATCTAATGAATCCACTCCCTTCCAATAACCGCAGGTATAAGCCATGCTACTGCCCAGCATACTTTGATATAAATCATTGCCAATATCATAATGGCGTCTTCCAACTTTAAATGAATTTTTAATATTTTGAACATTAAAAAGCACCGTTGCTAACTTGGTACTAATCTGGCGGAAACCACCATCTTGATAACTGGGCAGAACAAAACGCGTTAAGCGGTAAAAAAACTCACTCAAATCCTCAACATCATACCAGCCGTGCATATAAGCCTCACCGAGCCCAAGCGATCCACGAAACAAAACTCTATTCCAGAGTTTTTCATTGTGCAGTTGTATATCCCAGGTCCTGCTACCGTTTATTTTGATGTCGCCTTTTAAGAGGATATTTTGGTATTTATTTCTGAGTAGGCTATGCACAATTTTTAAGTATTTTGCTTGATAATTAAATTTTAACAGCCATTACCCAGCAAAAACTTAAAAACTTAAAAATTTAAAAAGAATATTTAACCCCAACTTGTACATTAGATGAGTCTGCCAACTGCCCAAACTGAGAATTTTCTTCACCCCAATATCTATTGTATTCTGCGGTGAATTGAAAATCATCGTTAATTGAATATTCCATATCTAGGCGATTCCAATAGCCGCCATCACCTTGGTCTTCAAAAATGATAATATTATTCCAGCGATGCTCTTGATTAGAGCCAAATGGCTTTGATAAAAACAAAGAAACAAAGTTTTTATTTTTCTCAGCCTTTAATAACCCATTAGTGAGGTGCATAGAGGCAAAATCAGCGGTGTATTTATTGCCACTATCAATAAAATCCAAGTTCCTATCCTGAATAAACTGGGTTGAGACCAGCATATTGGTAAAAACCGTAATATCGACACCGAGCACATATTTAAAACGATCACCTGGGGTCATAACTAAGGCATCAGTCAAATCACCAATAGAGAGTAAATCCAAATCAATAATTGGTGAATATACATCTTTTTGATACAGACCCTCGGCACGAAGCACCACCGGACCTAAGGCTTTGGTATCAAGGGCATAATCCAAAGAGGCGCCGATATTATGTGCTCTTTCTAAGGTTTGCTCAAAAGTTAAAATTGCTGAAGCATTATAAGTATTTGTTGCGTATGAACCGCCATATTGTCTATTTTGACTATCGGTTAATTCAATATGTTGCCCCTCTAATACTTGATTACCACCTGGTGTTGCAATAGTTGTAGTTACATCAACAACACTTTTAGTTAGTATTTCACCCATATCATTACGCCATGAGAGATCAATCACTGGATTGGTATCGTAGTTATAAGAATAATTAAGCGAATAATTTAAACCCTTTTCAGTGTTGTCTTTCCAACGGAAAGCAAGGTTAGCATCGGCATTATCTGGCATATCAAAAATATATTGAGACTTAGCATTGACAAAAGTATCAAAAGTTCTAAATGACGCCCCTGTCATATATTCAAAAGCAGAGTCGCGTTTGCCATCACCAAATGATGAAAGATTACTGGCATATTGAGCGCCAAAACCATTTAATACCGCTTCTCCAGTGAAAGCATTACTGTTATCGTTAAAAATAGCATTAGTAGCACTTGCAACTACGGCTTGGCTACCTGTGATTTCACCAGTGCTGGGGTCAAATTGAGAAAATAGATTTTGGCAATTTTCATTAGTACCAGCTCCCATATGCGGAGCTGTTCCATCACCAAATCCTGGATTGTATCTTATATCTTGACAGGCTTGGTTAGCAACATTAACCCCAAAATAAGTATCAGCAAAGCCGAGTGCATCTTGAGCATCAATATTATCATCACTATTAGTATCTCCGACTAAACTATTATCCACTTGCGCTTGTCTAAACCCGCCATCCAACTGGGCTAAAGTAAAACCACTGGTAAAAGCACCAACTGTAAAATTAGTGAGTATGGCATTAAATCTATCCTGAGCATTGTTACCGTCAATAACGCCCAAGTTAGGGTCAGTATATCTAGGGTCAATATTATTTAAACCTGATACCCCTCCTTCTCCTTGCGTAATAACTTCTCTAGTAAGTGGATCAAAAAGTGGCACAAATCCAGCACCAAATCCCGCAGCGACTGAGCCCAAATCAGGGGCAATATTTAAAAACCCATTTTTTGCACCGGTAATGGTATCAACCCCTTTAAAAATAAAGGCGTGTCCTTGATTATGCCCTTGACCAATAACATCGGGAATACCCCTAAAATTTGCTTGACCATTTGCCCTAACCGAAGTATCAATATCCCGATTAAGTCCAGCAAAAATATTCTCCCGCGGTTGTGAGACTATCGCTTGAAAATTACCCCCGTTTTCTAAATCAGTTTCCGCATTGATCATCCAAGTGCTAATCCGTGCATCTTCAGGTGAGTTTTGATTAACCTCAGAATAATCAGTGGGGTTGATAAGGTCTAAGAGTTTAATCCCGTCAGCTGTGCCCCAAACCACTTGTTGTTTGCCAGTGCGGATTGACCAGTTGCCAACATCGCTGTCAATGTAGGCCTCACGCAAAAAATCGCGTTGGGTGTATTGTTCGTTTTCATCATAGTCGTCCACAGCCTTGCCATCGCGAAAAGCCTTTAGTTCAACATGATAACTGTTATAGTCATCAATCTCCCCATCAACGAATACTTTAACTTCTAATTGGTTTTTAAACGACTGATTGCCGTGTGATTTTTCATCCCCAGTGCTGGTGCCTGATTCGGTAAAAGAGGCGTTTTCATAAATCAGCTCGCCAGTTACCTCGACCTCAGCAAATGCCGTTGAGCTGGCAAATATTACTGATAAAGTCAATAGCTTTAGGTTTTGTTTTTTCATTTTTCTCTCCTTTTTGTGAGTTTTATTACAGTTATTTAATAGATTTAGGAATTCTTCTTAGGGTTTTGGTAGACCATAAATTCCGCTTTTTATATTGATTATTAACCTTACTGACACTGGCTGGAATAAATGCTAAACTTTCATGCCCAGTAACTAAATCCTTGCCATACCAATACCCCCAATAACTTGAGCGTGGATCTTTTAAACCTGCTGAGATCCAGCTTCTATCAATGGTTTTGATATGTTTTCCATCTTTGAAATATTCGGTACGGTAATCTGCAAAGGTTTTTTTATCAATATAACTGATGCGATGGTCATACCACCAATTAACATCTTTAGTGCTTGATTTGAGTTTATACACCATTTTCCCATTGACCGAACAATCGGCTTTGATATCTGCATTTTGGGTATGTTTGTTGCGTTTAATGTTCTTCATTATCTCTAAACAGCCTGAGAACTTTGCCTCACCCAATAACTCATGCCGTTCATGTTTAGGTTTGCGCAGGGTAACATCACCGAAGGTAAAATCTGACCCACCCCAAGCATCATCACGCGCAGGCTGGGCAAAACGCCGCACTTTGCGAATTGAGGGAATGTAGATTTCATAAGCTTGGGATTTACCTTCTTGAGTAAAATCGGTAATTAACATTCCTGTGCCTTTGAGTTTTCCAGAGCGGAAAACTGCTAAATCCTGTGCATTGACGCCTTTGGCTGTAGGGGCGTTATTAAGATAACGCTCTAAGGTCAATGTGAGTGGGTCTGAGCCTTTATCCCGAAGAATAAGTGCAGTGATATCTTGACCATTTTTGCCAATCCCATAATTATTAAAACTGTAAAAATGATTAACAAAATAAGTTTGTGCTGCCAACTCATTTGCTGATACAGCACCTGTTGGATAAGCTAGATTTTTAGATACTGTTGCTACCGAAATACCTGTTACAAGGCTAGTTGCAAATGCAACTGATAAAGTTATAGATTTCATACATTCCTCCAAGAATAATTTAAGACTGTCAGTATACCTATAAAAAAGCATTATTATTTTTTTTTTATAAAAATATTTTTGTGAGACGCTTTGTGTCTTTTATCACAACATTTTTTAAAAATTGTGGGCTTTTCCCCCAAACCATAAAATAGGCAAAAACAACATGGCATTCAAAATCTACCTAAACTCACATAAAACACTGCTTAGGCAAGGCGTAGAGAAGACAACCATTTTGCTGTTGCTACTTTATTGTGGGTTTAGGGAGGTGCTGCCACCGTAAGACAAAAAGTTGAGCATTGTTTCATACAGACTTTAAGTCGAATTTTACTGCGCAAGAATAAGTAGGTGAGAGGTGATGTTTTGATGATTATTTATAATTATACAAAGTTTTTTTAGATAAAAAAACCGAAGACTTTTGCCTCGGCTTTTAGTGGTTAGGTAAGAACTTAATGCCAAGCAACCATGGTCAAGAGCATAGGAACGGATAAAATGACATTGATGGATGATGCCAGAGCAGCGTTTTTCTTGGCTGTTGCAATTTCGCTGTCTGATGCGGATTTGATACCGAGAATTTTTTGCTGGTTTGGCCAGATGATAAACCAAACATTAAATGCCATAATAGTGCCCATCCAAGTACCAATACCGATGATTAAATCTCCTGGTGCAAAAATAAAGGCATTGAGAATGCCACCCATACCACGACCTTGTAAAGCTAATAATATTAAGCCCAAAATCCAAGTGGTGGCAGCTGCCATGCGAAACCACAATAGTGCTGAAGGGGCAATGTATTGGCTGATAATTGTAGGGCTTTGCTCATCTTTTAAAATAGCTGCCATTGCTGGGGTTTGGACAAAATTGAAATAATACAGTAAGCCAATCCAAACAATGCCTGCTAAGACATGTAGCCATACGGTCAGGGCGTAATGGTTTTGCATTTGGGTTGCTATCACAACTATCACTGCTAAGATAAAACCAATTAAAATTTTACCTTTTACTGAATTGATAAAGCTCATTTTTCTCCAAGGGTTATAAAAGTTAGTTATTATAATAGGTATTTTTAGTTTGATGTTTGCCTTTTTTAATGCCTGAATTACCCGAGGTTGAAACCAGTAAAAATGGGCTGTTGCTACTTATTGTCGGGCAAGTAGTGGATGCGGTGTATTTATGGCGAGATAATCTGCGTTGGGCAATACCCACTCATCTTAACACAACACTTGCAAGGCAGGTGGTATGTGGTGTTGGTCGGCGGGGGAAATATTTATTGATAGAATTTGAGGTGGGTATATTGATTATCCATTTAGGCATGAGTGGGTCAATTAGAGTGGTTAATCGCAATGTTGAATTACAAAAACATGATCATTTTGAGCTGGTGTTTGAAAATGGGAAAAGTATGCGTTTGAATGACCCACGGCGGTTTGGTGCGGTGTTGTTCTCGACCAATGGCATACATCCACTACTGGATAATTTGGGGGTAGAGCCTTTAGAAGATGAGTTTGATGCGAATTATTTATATACTAAGTCACGCAAAAAACACTTGGCCATTAAGGCGTTTATTATGAATAGCAAGGTGGTGGTCGGCGTGGGAAATATTTATGCTTGCGAGAGTTTGTTTAAATCTAGGATTGACCCACGCCGACCAGCGGGTAAGGTGACAAAGAAATGTTATCAGTTATTAACCCAAAATATTAAAAGCACACTGAGTGAGGCGATTTTAGCAGGTGGTACAACACTACAAGATTTTACCAAAATTGATGGCACACCCGGCTATTTTGCACAGGATTTGTATGTGTATGGGCGTGAAAATAAACCTTGCTTTATTTGCAATGGTAAAATAACACGGATTACCCAAAACCAACGCGCCACATTTTATTGCCCCCAATGTCAGATTTAGAAACCTCAAAAGAATTATTTGAAAGCAGTTGTGCCACTAACTCTGAGCCGTTTGCTTTGCAAAATTTGGGAGATTATATGCAGCCAGAGTTTAGCGAAAACTGCATTATTATTATCGACCCTGGGATGGCAATTCACAACCACGCTTATATTATTGTACGGTTTGAAAATGAGTTGTATTTTCGCCAATATTTAGAGCGTGGCGGGCGGAAATTTTTAGTGAGTTTGAATACTAAGTATGACGATATAGAATTGCTTGGCGAATTTGAAATGTTGGGCTGTGTGGTGCAACAAAAACAACGCAGGCAAAAGCCACTGCATTATTATCATTTGAATAAAACCACTATGGTGATGGATTTTAACATCAGTGGCAAGGTAAAAGATAAAGAGAATAAAGCGCCGAAATAATAATTGAGTGAGGTGTTTTTTGTGGCTTAGGCTTTGGGTTTCGCCCCCTCAGGGATGATTGTGGGTTATTTTTTTATTTAGCATTCCCGTTATGTAATTATTATACTTATCGTCTGTATGAGAATAAGTGATGGGCGTCTTGCCGCTCCCCCCCAATCTCCAAAATAAGCTTGGCTTCGCTACATCTCATCGTAGAAGGCTTTTTTACTGTGCAGTAAAGTAAGATTTTGGATGCTAATGAATAGCGGGTGTGGGTTGGTTTTGCTTGTTTTATTGCGTTTTCTGTTTGCCGTCTATTCAAGCCAGATGAGGTGTGCCATACGCCCTGATTTAGCGCCGTCTCGGCGGTAAGAAAAATATTTATTTGCTTGGGCGAAGGTGCATTCACCACCACCAGTGATGGATTTAACCCCTAGATTGTTAAGAATAATTTGGGCAGCTTGGTAGATATTTAGTTGATATTTACCGTCCTCAGAGGTGAAGGCGTTCGCAAGTTTTGGATTTTTGTTAATAAATTGGGTATATATTTGAGTGTCAATTATCAAATTAGGCTGAGAAATCGCGGCACCAAAATGAATCTGTAAATCACCCGCTTTAAATTGACTAATAAAAGATTCAATCACCCCATTGAGAATCCCCTGCCAGCCTGCATGAGCAATGCCCACTTTGGTGGCTGTTGTATTGGCGGCGAAAATCGGCAAACAATCTGCAGTCATTATTGCACAGGGCGTGTGTTTTTTTGTGGTAACTACTGCGTCTCCGACACACTCGCTACTACTGGCATCTAAACAAATATGAGAATGGGTTTGGGTTATCCATTTTGGTTCTATGGGTAGGTTAAAATGCTGCTTAAGCAAAGCGCGGTTGGCATTAACCGCATTCTTATCATCACCCGTGTAAGTGGCTAAATTAAAATTGGCGTAATTACCAGTGCTGGCACCGCCCGATAAATATCTTGGGGTGGTGAGGTATTTAACATTTTTAGGAAATATCATATTCTTTACAAGATTTGAGAAGGGTTTGCATATCATTTGGTAAGGGGACTGTCCATGACATTTTTATGTCTGATATTGGATGGCTGAGGCTGAGTTTTTGGGCATGTAGGGCTTGGCGTTTGAAATTTTTCAAGGTGTATTTTAGATTTTTATGTGCGCCTTTGGGGAAACGAATCTTGCCGCCGTATGTAGTATCGGCAATTAGAGGGTAGCCGATGTGAGAGAGATGAACTCGGATTTGGTGAGTGCGTCCTGTTTTTAAAATAACTTTGATATGGGTATGATGGGCAAAACGCTCAATAATACGATAATGGGTCAGCGCTGGTTTGCCTGACTCAACCACCGCTTGTTTGGTTCGGTCTCTGGGGTCGCGTCCAATTGGGGCATCAATGCTACCACCAGAAATCATGTGTCCGTAGATAATAGCACAATATTGGCGCGAAATTTGGTGGGCTTGTAATTGTTCGCTCAGGTTTTTTTGTGCCAATTTACTGCGCGCCACCACCAGCAAACCTGAGGTATTTTTATCCAACCTATGGACAATGCCAGCGCGGTCTAAATTAGCCAAATTGGGATCAAAATATAGCAAAGCATTTGCCAAAGTGCCACTTGAATTGCCCGCACCTGGGTGGGTAACCAAGCCAGCAGGTTTGTTAATGACAATAATATCGTCGTCTGCAAAAATTATGTTTAGAGGGATATTTTCCGCCCGCCAAGTGTTGATTTTTTCGTTTTTAATGGTTAATGTTATCACCTCGCCACCTGTTATTTTTGTCTTAGGTTTTAAGGGTTTTTTGTTAGCCACAGCTTGATTAGAATGTAGCCATGCGGTAATTTTAGAACGCGAATAATCAGGTAACATAGTTGCTATTGCAACATCAACGCGTTGCCCAATCAATCGGTTGGGAATAATAATATTTAATGTATTCATACAAAGATATACGAGAATTTTTGGCGTCGCGTAAGAGATTTGAACTCTTGTTACCAGAATAAAATTCTGGGGTCCTGGGCCAGCCTAGACGAACGCGACAGGACTATTATAAATAAAAAAAACCAGATTGTATCATTACTGTTATTTTTGGTAATATTAAAATTTTCATCTACAAGAAAAAATCTAAAACATAAAATCATCAATACTTTAATGTGATCTGTTTTTATTTATAACAATGCTATTTTTTGCACTAAATAACAATGCTAATTTTCCAATATCTTTGGTATTTTTTGCATTATCAGATTAAGGGTAACTTGAATCGTTTTTGGATATGTTAAAACTAGATTGGTAAAAATTTTAAGGAATGAATAAAAATATGTTTAAATTACACCTTAAAGAATGTGAGTTAGGTTTAATAATAGAGGGCAAAATTTATCTAAAATTTTTGCCTGAAAATTTTAGAAAAGAGTCGCCCATAGCTAAGACCCAAATAAATAGCGTTCTACACACAAAAGATAGCAAAATCTTAAATCTAGTAAATTTTAAAGGCTTGACATGCAAAAACCCCTATTAGTTGTAATCTACAATCACAAATACCCTAAAAACATCGCCATTATTGAAAAAATCTATCAACAAAGATTTAGCCATATTCATCATTTAATGCCTTTTTATCAAGGGAATAAAGAAAATGTAAGCGCGGTTTATGACAATTCTTATTATTTTCAGGGCTATATTGCCCAAGGTTTAAAAGATTATTATCAAAAAAATATCAGCCATTACCTCTTTATTGCTGATGATCTTTTGTTAAACCCTGCCATTGATGAAGACAATTATCAAGATTTTTTTAAATTGAGTGGGGATGATTGTTATCTACACAAAATCAAAAATTTAGTAGATGAAAATAATCGGGAAATACTGTGGTTTCAGTGGAACCCTTGGGCTTATGAATTTCCTGATTTAAGAAGTAAAAAGGGTTTAGAGGAATTAAAAAACCTGCCTACCTATGATGAGGCAGTGCAATTATTTAAAAACCACAATCTACAAACCAAGCATTTTAAGAAAAAAATCAAATCAGCGTATCTCCAAGTCATCCGCGAATATTTTAATAAATTTAGCCAAAACATAAAATTTTTAAATTTTACCCAGAAGATAGGTTATGTTCTGTTTGGCTTATTCTATCGCGTGTTTCAATATTGGCAGCGGAATAGACGCCATAATTACACTATTGATTATCCGCTTGCTTGTGGTTATAGTGATATTGTGATTGTCTCAAGTGCCAAGATTGAAGAATTTGGTTATTATTGCGGCGTATTTTCTGCAGCCAATTTGTTTGCTGAGATTGCCATTCCCACTGCATTGGTGTTGATGGATGCTCATATTGTCCAGCATGAGAATACTGGTTATCAAGTACCAGAAGAAAGAGTGCCGTCATTACATAAAAAATTCCAAAATAATCTACCCGATTTAATAAAAGATTTTCCTAAAAATATGCTGTATGTACACCCGATAAAATTATCAGTTTGGAACAAATAAACCATGCAAACCACCCTAATCATCCCTACTTTAAACCGCCCCGATGATTTAACTCGGTGCCTAAAAT
>JYIN01000004.1 GCA_002007405.1 Gammaproteobacteria bacterium Gsub | reverse complement strand
CTCATAAACTTCATTAAATGCGTTATCATTATTGTTGTTCATCACTATCTCCATATTAAAAAAATACATCATAGATGGTGATGAACATCATCAAGTTTGTTATTAAACAAACTGAATTTACGGAAAGGTTTTTACACTACCTGTTTTAGTGTTCAAAAAAGATTACTTACAATCTATGTCGTTAAAGTTGCACATAGAAAATCTGCTTATAAATGATTATGTCAACCTCCGACTGTGGAAAGTGGGTCACGAATGATAGATGCTAAAAACAGTCTAAATTCACGCATTTAAAATCTCATCTAAGTTTTTTAGATACGACAAACCCCGCACCGTGTGGGCTATGTTGCCTTGTTAAGTTAGTGTGGTGGGGAGAGTTAAGTTTAATGGCGGAGAGTGAGGGATTTGAACCCTCGATAGGGGATAAACCCTATACACCCTTAGCAGGGGCGCGCCTTCAACCACTCGGCCAACTCTCCAAAGACGCATAATTATACGCTAAGAGGTCCCTACATAAATTATGGATGATTAGCAAAATGGGAGATTTTGCTAAGTAGGTGAGAGATGGCATTTTGATGATTGATTATTCGTAATTATGCAAAAGTCTTACTAAATTAAAAAATATAAAAACTGCGCATTACCTTTAAGTTAAAAACCGTAGTCGTATTTTAGGTTTAATTTTTGCTTTTGTCTTGGGTTGATATCAAGTTTGACTTTACCCCAACTGCCATTAACTTCAAGCATATTTTCTAAATATTTAAGGTTGTTTTTGATGCTAAGGATGGTTTGTTCTGTATCGCTCCATTTTACCTTATTAGAATTTAGTGTGTATTCATCATAGTCAGTTAATTCATCCTCTTTTTTTTTATTGTTAAGATCAAACTTGGCGTGGTCAATATCGGCGGTGCGTTTTGATTTCAGAAACAAGGATTCAATATTTAAGTTTTCCAATTCGTTTTGAATTGGATTATGAGCATAGCTAGCAAAAGAGAGCATGAACATCATTAAAAAAACCATTGATATATCCCCAACGCATTTACACAAACAAAAACAGTATTTAGTAAAACCAACGAGCTGTCACTATTTTTAGTACCTTGAATAATCCAACTAACAGCTGAGATCATAAAAAATATATACCCAAATTTTGAAAAGTTAAAATTAAGCGCAACCAGCAATCCACCAGCGATTCCAGTAATGGTACCGAGCCATCCCCAAGTGTTATTCATGAGTGGGTTCGATTTTAAAATCATGGGTTAATTTAGCAGTTTTTCCCAACATAGCAGAGGCGGAACAATATTTTTCAGCGGATAAATTAAGGGCTTTGCTGATTTTTTTTTCATCAAGACTATCTCCTGTTAGCACAAAATGGAGGTGAATTTTTATAAAAACTTTTGGGTGCTCATCGCTACGCTGCGCACTGATTTCAACGCGACAATCTACCACATTTTGACGCATTTTTTTAAGCATTGAGACAATATCAATAGTGGTGCAGCCTCCCATTCCCAACAACAACATTTCCATGGGGCGGATTCCGAGATTTTTGCCACCCAACACCTCTGGTCCGTCCATTATCAAAGCATGACCGCTAGGCGATTGACCAACCATCATCATGCCATCAATCCATTTTACTACTGCCTTCATTGAAACATCTCCTGTAATGCTTGACCGGGGTTGTCTTTGCGCATAAAAACTTCGCCAACCAAAAAACTGTAAACACCATGCCTACGCATAAACTGAACATCTTTTATACTTGAAATACCACTTTCAGTAATCACTAAAGTGTCTTCCTCGATTGCTTCAAGTAGCCTGATTGTGGTGTCCAAAGATACTTTAAATGTGTGTAAGTTACGATTATTAATGCCAATCATCGGCAAGTGTAATGCGTGAGTGCGTTTTAATTCTTCTAAATTATGTACTTCAACTAAAACATCCATATTGATAGATATCGCCAGCATAGCAAGGTCTTCTATCTGTCTATCATTTAAACAGCCTGCAATCAGCAATATACAATCTGCACCCAAAACTCTGGATTCAAACACTTGATAAGGGTCAATAATAAACTCCTTTCGCAATACTGGCAAAGATTGTGCACCACTGACGGCGCTTAGGTGTTGATTGTCGCCTTGAAAAAAATCCTTGTCAGTCAGCACCGACAAGCACGAAGCGCCATGGGATTCATAACTTTTAGCAATCTCTACTGGGTTAAAATCTTTGCGCAAAAGCCCTTTAGAGGGGGATGCTTTTTTAATTTCTGCAACCACCGCATTTTGTTTTAAATCTACCTTATTTTTTAGTGCCTGATAAAAATCACGCGTATCGCGGTTAGCATAAGCCTTTTCCATCATTTGGTCGGGTGATATGTTGGCTTTACAAACCGCAATTTCTTGAGTTTTACGGATGATAATCTTTTTTAAAATATCAGGTGTTTGAGGCATAGACAAATTATAATCTAACTTTTATGGTTAATTTTGAGTATGAAATTATTAAATTTTGAAGTGGGAATTGGACAGCCGTTTTTTTTGATTGCTGGACCTTGTGTTATTGAATCTGAGGCTTTAGCGTTAGAAACCGCTACTTATTTAAAAAAAATTACCGATGATTTAGGCATTAACTTCATCTATAAATCATCTTATGATAAGGCCAATCGAACCAGCAGTAGTAGTTTTAGAGGTCTGGGCATTGATAAAGGTTTGCAAATTTTACAAAAAGTTAAGAACGAAATTGGGGTGGCAGTTTTAACCGATGTGCATGAAGATACCCCACTTGATGAGGTGGCAAGCGTGGTGGATATGATGCAAACCCCAGCATTTTTGGTTCGGCAAACCAATTTTATTCAAAATGTATGCAAGCAAGGCATTCCAGTGAATATCAAAAAAGGACAATTTCAAGCACCATGGGATATGGATAGTGTGGTAGATAAGGCTTATGAGACTGGCAATCGACAAATCACCCTATGTGAGCGTGGTACTTCGTTTGGTTACAATACACTCATTTCTGATATGCGCGCGTTGGCAAGTATGCGCCATACTAACTGCCCTATCGTATTTGATGCCACGCATTCAGTGCAGCAACCAGGCGGACAAGGCAAAACCTCTGGCGGACAAAGACAGATGGTGCCAGTGCTTGCTAGGGCAGCAGCAGCAGTTGGAGTCTCAGGATTTTTTATGGAAACCCATCCCAACCCAGCAGCAGCACTGAGTGATGGGGCGAATATGTTACCAATTGATAAAATGGCAGAATTATTAAAAACTCTACAAGCATTGGACAATATTAGCAAACAAGGTGAGTTTTTGGAAAACTATTTATGAAAACCAAATTTACAAGCTTGGTTTGTATATTATTTATTGCCCAATTATCAATAGCAAACCCCCCGCCCGATTTATTCCTGCTCAAAACTTATCAAAATAATCAAGATATTACCAACTGGGTAATGAGTGAAAAACTCGATGGTGTGCGTGGTTTTTGGGATGGAAAACGGCTCATCACTCGGAGTGGAAAAACGCTTAATCCGCCTGAATGGTTTATCCAAAATTATCCACCATTTGCTATTGACGGCGAGCTTTGGACGCAACGCAATGATTTTGAACAGATTTCTTCAATTGTACGCCGAAAAATCCCTGATGAACGCTGGAAGAAGGTTACCCACCAGATTTTTGAAGTGCCGAATCAATCAGGTGGATTGTTTGAAAGGTTAAGTATTTTGCATAATTATTTAGCACAAAACCCAAGTCAATTTATTAAAATTATCAACCAAATCCCGATCCATTCAAAACAACAAGTCAATGATTATTTGGATGTGATAACCCGTGTAAAAGGCGAGGGCTTGGTACTAAGAGATCCAAAAATAGAATATAAAACTGGGCGATTATCAAGCGCCTTAAAAGCAAAAAAGCATTATGATGACGAATGTAGGGTCGTTGAAATATTAACTGGGAGGGGCAAATATATTAACAAAATGGGGGCGTTAAAATGCCAATTAAAAAATGGCAATATTGTTAAAATCGGCTCAGGTTTTAATGATAATCAGCGCTCCAACCCGCCACTTATCAACACTCAAATCACTTTCAAATATTATGGATTAACCAAAAATGGCAAACATAAATTCCCTATTTTTCTGCGTATTGTACCAAATTAAACGCCGTGGACAACAATCCTTGAAACTTTCATTATAAAGACCTCGTATAAACAACCATGATTTTGAATAAAATGATAACCGCATTGCTTTTTGCTCTACTGATGAGTGGTGCTGGATTGAGCAAGGACATTCATTTTGAAAGTGGGGATTATCAAAATACTTTGATTGAGCTTTACACTTCTGAGGGTTGTAGCTCTTGTCCGCCAGCTGATAATTGGCTCAGCGCTTTGCAATACCACCCAAAATTATTTAGTGAAATTATCCCAGTTGCCTTTCATGTGGATTATTGGGATTATATTGGTTGGCAGGATGAATTTGCCAGTAGTGATTATTCAAAACGCCAAAGACAACATTATCAACAAGGCAATATCTCTCAAGTTTATACCCCAGCGATTGTTAAAAACGGCAAAGAAGACAGAAGCTGGCGTTATCAAAAACGCGGCATTTTGGTTGATAAAAAAGTCGGCAAACTCAATGTTGATGTACTTGACGATACTGCCTACATCAATTTTAATCCACAACAAAAACACCAAGATTTGGTTGCCAATGTTGCGTTATTAGGGTTTGGATTTGAAAATAAGATTACTGCAGGCGAAAATGATGATAGAGTGCTCAAGCATGATTTTGTAGTCTTAGAACACAAGAAAAAAATAAGTAAAACTGGGCGTTGGTCAATCCAGCTGCCAAAATCAACAAAGCCTGCAAAACGCCTTGCTTTAGCAGTATGGATTAGCAAAAAAGGCTCGTCAAAACCTATTCAAGTCAGTGCTAGTTGGCTTTAGTTCAAAGCGGCAATAAATCAGAATTATCTTCTGCCAAAATTTCAATGGCTCGTTGTGCAAATGGTGCTGGCACTTGCACCTTAACTCCGCCTAAGGCATCTGAGTATAACCACTGCATGCCTATGGTATATTCGTCTGCCAAAGTTGCTGGAATATTCTCAGAGCATAGTTTTGCTTTAGCAATGTGTGCTTCATGTGGAAAGGAAAAACTAGCCACCGTGATTAGCATCGAACCCCATATTTTTTTTGGTAAGACTCAATACGCATAATCAAATCTCGGTTTTTTCCTCGTTTTAAATAGGTAACTAGGTGTGATAAATTGATAATGCTGAATACTTCAATGGCAAAATTTTGTCGCACTTCTTGGATGGCAGATTGTTCGCCTTTGCCTTTCTCTTGACGGTCTAATGCCACAATCATGGCTCTAGCCTTTGCTCCATTTTTATCAATAATAGTAATTGCTTCACGAATTGCGGTGCCAGCACTAATAACATCGTCAATAACCAGCACCTCTCCGTTCAATGGGTGTCCAACAATCTCGCCACCTTCACCATAAGTTTTGGCTTCTTTGCGATTAAAACTATAGGCTACATTTTTGTTAAATACATCATTTAACGCAATGGCAGTAGCAACAACCAGCGGAATACCTTTGTATGCTGGACCAAAAAGCATGTCAAAATTTAACCCATTTTCCTCAACCGCAGTGGCATAAAATTGCCCCAGTTTTGACAAATGTTGACCGCTATTAAATGCCCCAGCGTTAAAAAAATAAGGGCTAACTCTACCTGATTTGAGCCTAAATTCGCCAAATTTTAACGCCCCTGCCTCAAGCACAAAGTCGATAAAGTCTATTTGATATTTTTGCATAATTATATAAAATTCAAATTATAATGAAAATTATAACCGTAAATGTAAATGGTATCCGTGCTGCTAAACAAAAAGGTTTTTTTGATTGGCTAATAAATGAAAATGCCGATATCGTTTGTTTGCAGGAAATTAAAGCGCAAAAAGATCAGCTCAGCAAAGATTTTTACCCTGAAAATTATCATTGTTATTATCATAGCGCACAGAAAAAAGGTTACTCTGGCACTGCTATTTTTAGCAAAATCAAACCTAAAAGAGTCAATAAGCACAGCCCATGGGTAGATATGAATCTTGAGGGGCGTTTTATTCAAGCAGATTTTGCCAGCTTTAGCGTGGTGTCAATCTACATCCACTCTGGCAGTAGCAAGCAAGAGCGCCAAGATTTAAAGATGGAATTTTTAACCCAGCGTTTTTTACCTTATTTGAAAGAAATAAAACAAAGTAAGCAAAAAATCATCCTTTGTGGTGATATAAATATCGTCCATAAACGCCGAGATATTAAAAATTTTAATAATAACAAAAATCGATCAGGCTGCCTACCTGAAGAACGCGCTTATCTTGACACTTTGTTTGATGAGGTTGGTTTTATTGATGGGTTTCGTGTGGTGAATAATCAAGACGGACAATACACTTGGTGGTCAAATTTTGGACAAGCATGGGCGAATAATACTGGTTGGCGGATTGATTATCAAATTCTCAGCCCTAGTCTAGAAGGCACAGTCAAAACCGCTTATATTTACAAAAAAAGACGATTTTCTGACCACGCGCCACTGATTATGCAATATCAGTTATAAAATAAAATTGTTTAACAGCCAGAAAAGATAGAATTTAGAGCAACAGATAGGTTGTATCCTTGACAAAAAAGATGATTTTTTAAATATACTTTGGATGTATAAATTGTTACTAGATTAAAGATTTTGAGCAGTCTGTGTATTAGACCAAGGTTTGGTTGATTGGGCGCTAAAGCCTTGTTTTAGAATATTTTCTAACTCGTCTTGTGAGGCAAAATGAATAATCAGCCGACCTTTTTCGCCGCTGGTTTTGATTTCGGTTTTGGCGTTTAATTTTTGCTGTAAAAAGTTGGCTAATTTTGCAATTTTTGGGCTAATGTTTAGAGTGGGTTTTTTGGGTTTTGGATTTAGCATTTTTTTAACTAAGTCCTCGATTTGACGAACTGATAAAGATTTTTTCACAACCTGATTGGCAGCCTCTAATTGCAGATCTTCTGGCAAGGATAGTAGTGCACGCGCATGACCCATTTCTAATTTACCACGGCTGAGTAGTTGTTTGACGGAGTGGTTGAGTTGCAATAAGCGGATTAGATTGCTAACCGTTGAGCGCGATCGACCCACCACATGGGAGATTTTCTCATGGGTCATTTGGAAGTCTTCAACCAGTTGTTGTAATGCTTTTGCTTCTTCAAGCGGGGTGAGTGATTCGCGTTGGATATTCTCAATGAGACTAACCGCTAATGCCAACTGGTCGTTAATTTCACGAACAATAACTGGCACCTTATTAAGCCCAGCAATTTTAGAAGCACGCCAACGCCTCTCACCAGCGATAATTTCATATTTCTCAAACCCAATTTTGCGTGCAACTAAGGGTTGAATAACACCTTGTGAGATGATTGAATTAGCAAGATCGTTAAGGGTGTGGGAATCAATATCGTCTCTAGGCTGAAACTTACCGCGTTGCAAACTGTCAATGCTCAACATCTGTAGATTGTTCTGAGAATTGGATGACTCATCTGTGGCAGATACTTGCCTTAACAACACATCCAATCCGCGACCGAGTTTTGAGGTTTTTGCCATGTTTAAGACCTTGATTTATTGGGTTTTTCTCAGCACTTCACTGGCTAAAGAAATGTATGAAATTGCCCCTTTAGATGCCCTAGCATAGTTAATCGCCGCTTGCCCAAAACTAGGGGCTTCTGCTAATTTTACATTTCTAGGAATAATGGTTTTAAAAACTTTGTGAGAAAAATATTTAAGCAGTTGGATAGATACTTCATTGGATAGATTGTTTCGGTTATCAAACATGGTGCGAATAAGTCCAGTAATTTCTAAATTAGGATTGGTGGTGGACTGGATTTTTTCGATAGTTTGCATCAACGCACTCAGCCCTTCTAAGGCATAATACTCACATTGCATTGGGATAATAATCCCACTTGAGGCAGTGAAGGCATTGATGGTGAGCATATTTAGCGAAGGTGGGCAATCAATAACAATATAATCGTATTGGTTGGTAATTTTAGAGATTGCCGCCTTTAATTTGTATTCGGAATCTTCACGATTAAGCAGCTGCACTTCAGCGGCAATTAGGTTGGTGTTAGAGGGCAAGACATCTACCTCAACATTCGGCGCATGCACAGTTGCTGCACTGATGCTACATTCGTCTAATAATAATTCACAAACCGAGTTTTCTAAATTGTATTTATCAATCCCGCAGCCCATAGTTGCATTGCCTTGAGGGTCAATATCAATGAGTAGGACGCGTTTTTTAATACTTCTTAGGGCAGCACTTAAATTAACAGATGTGGTGGTTTTGCCGACCCCACCTTTTTGATTTGCAACTGAGAGAATGATTGCCATATTTATTTAAGGTTTGCCTCTATTTGCCTTTCTCTAAGACGGTGAGTGCTTTAAGTAAGTTGCTTGCTTCATGGACAAAATAGTCTTTTTTAAGTTTTTCAATGATTTTTTTATCTATTTCAATCTTTTTATTTTCTTGTGATTTTAAAATGTCTTTAGGCGACAATTCGGTAAGATCTTCGGTTAC
Source organism: Gammaproteobacteria bacterium Gsub (assembly GCA_002007405.1). Taxonomy (GTDB): domain Bacteria; phylum Pseudomonadota; class Gammaproteobacteria; order PS1; family Pseudothioglobaceae; genus JAAOIF01. Next base: position 62,246 of record JYIN01000004.1, on the reverse strand, counting down.
CAAATGCCCTTCTAGATCTTTTTCTGTAGTGCTACCAAATATGTTATCTTCTTTTTCATTCTCAAGGTCAATATTTTTTAAAACAATATCCGGCTCAATACCTTTGGCTTGGATAGAGCGCCCCAATGGCGTGTAATAACGGGCAGTGGTAATTTTTAGTCCGTGACCATCTTTGAGGTCAATGATGGTTTGCACAGAGGCTTTTCCAAATGATGTTTTGCCCATAATAACCGCACGCTTATGATCTTGCAAGGCGCCTGAGACAATTTCTGATGCTGATGCTGAGCCTTCGTTAATCAGCACAACCATAGGTGCGCCGTGCATAATGTCGCCAAGTTCGGTTTTAAATTTGGTATTAGAGCTGGGAATACGACCCTTGGTATAGACTACCAAACCTTTTTCATCAATAAATAAATTTGACACATCAATGGCGGCATTGAGAAGACCACCAGGGTTATTTCTTAAATCAAGAATTAACGATTTTAAAGGTTGTTCATTTTTTTTGGTTAATTTATCAAAAGTTTGTTTGAGTAAATTAGCAGTTGGTATTTGAAAACTAGAAATACGAATATAACCCATATCTTTTTCTAACAAATAACCTTTGACAGAAACAATAGTGATAATTTGACGGGTAATATCAACTTTAAAAGGTTTTTTATTTTTACGCAAAATAGTGAGCTCAACTTTGGTATTGGGCTTGCCACGCATAAGATCTACGCCTTCTTCTAAGGTCATACCACGCACTGGCTTATCTCCAATTTTGATAATCAAATCACCTGCTTGAATTCCAGCACGATAAGCAGGCGTATCGTCAATTGGAGAAATCACTTCAATCAAATCTTCTTTTGCATTAATCATAATCCCTAAGCCACCAAATTTACCTGAAGTATTTTCAAGTAGTTTTTTTTGTTCTTTTGGTTTTAGGTAGCTGGAGTGTGGGTCAAGACCGCCAACCATGCCTTTAATAGCATCTTCAAACAATTCTGTGTTGTTTGTTTCATCAACATACAGTCGTTTAATATTACCCAATATTTTGGTGAATGATTCCAAATCTTGGTAGAAGCTATTGACTTCTTGTTTTTTTGTATCGGTTTTTGCATAAACAGGCGAAAAATTAAAAAACGCATAAAAAAGTGTAAAAAATACTGGATATTTAAGAAAGCTAAAAAAAGTCATAATATTATGTTGTTTAGTTGTAAAAAGTTTAAATGTTGTAAAAAGTTTAAATATAATACTGATAAATCTAATTCTCTTCTTAGATTTTACTTGGTTTTATTTTAAAATTTTTAAATAATGGAGAAAGAAATGAAAAAATTGAGCATAATTTTGTTGATTTTTATTCTATTAACACCAGTTACTTTTGCCAACACAATAACCCAAAACCCAGTGCAGGCGATACAATCAGCTATTGTTAAATTTAACAAATTAACCATGGCGACTTATTCGCCACAAACAGCAAGCCTTTTGGTTGATAAGGAAATCGCCCCATTGTTTGATTTTGACTATATTGCTAAAGAAGTTTTATTAGCCATCAATACCCATTTCGGTGCTGATGAAGCTGCATTTTTTTCCAATAAATTAAAAAATAATATCACTACCACCTTATTAACAAAGTTAGGTCAAACTCATTCAACCACCTTGCGTTTTATTTCTGCCAGACCAGTCATAAACAATAACATTATTGTCAGACTCCAAGTGGGTGGCTATTATTCCTTTGGTTTTTATATTGATTTATTATTCCACCAAAGTCAAAATGGTAAGTGGCAGATTTTTGATATTGTTTTGAATAATGATAGTTTAATTAACTATTATCAAAAAATGGTGTTAATTCAAGTCAAAAGACATGGTATTTATGGTATGTTAGACAGGATTTAAGTAAAATTTATCCGAAGATGAGGATTTAATAATGAGTGGCATCACTTTGCTAGAAAAAAAAGAAGATATTGAAAAAGCAACCAAAGCTTTAAAAGCAATGGCACATCCATTGCGTTTAAAGATTTTATGTGCACTAAAAGATGAAGAATTGCCAGTGCTTGAAATCGTAAAACAAGTGGGTTCTTCACAATCTAATATTTCACAGCATATTGATATTCTTAGAACCAAAGACATTATAGAATCTCGGCGTGATGGTAATAAGATTTTATGCAAGGTTAAAGATACTAAAATTTTGAAGTTGGTTGCCAATATGCAAACTGTTTTTTGCTCTTGAGGTATCTAAGTGCTCCCCCACCATGCGCTCGTAACTCAGCTGGATAGAGTATTGGCCTCCGAAGCCAAATGTCGGGTGTTCGAATCACCTCGAGCGCACCAATAAATAATTACAAAAAATATCATAATTTTCAATGACATACCCGCAAATTAACCCCGTCGCACTTGATTTTGGTTTTATTAAAATTCATTGGTATGGATTGATGTATTTACTGGCGTTTTTAACGGTTTATTTACTGGCAAATTACCGTGCCAAACAAAGCCCTGATTGGAGCAAAAAGCAAATTGAAGATATGGTTTTTTTCGGTGCATTAGGTGCGGTGATAGGCGGTAGAATGGGTTATGTATTATTTTACAATCTGCCTTTTTTTCTAAACGATCCAATTAGCATTTTTGCTATTCAAAATGGTGGAATGTCCTTTCATGGAGGGTTTTTGGGCGTATTGCTGGCAATGTTTTTATTTAATCGAAAATATCGCAAAACATTTTTTACTACGATGGATTTTGTCGCACCGTTAGTGCCTCTGGGCTTAGGTTTTGGTCGCTTAGGCAATTTTATCAACAACGAACTTTGGGGTAAAGTAACGACCTCTCCATTTGGAATGTTGATTTCCGACGAAGGCGTTAGTCGTTATCCCTCACAATTATATGAAGGATTTTTAGAGGGGTTAATCTTGTTTATTATTCTTTGGATATTTAGTAAAAAATCCCCACCGACTATGTCAGTATCAGCACTGTTTTTGATTTTTTATGGTCTATTTAGGTTTATTATTGAGTTTATTCGCCTGCCTGATGAACAATTGGGTTATCTAGCATTTGGTTGGCTAACCATGGGGCAATTATTGAGTTTTCCTATGATTTTATTAGGTCTATTTTTGTTAAAGAAGGCTTATTCTAAACGAGAACAACATGCAACAATATCTTGATTTGCTTAATTTGGTTAAAACCACAGGTGTGGTAAAAACCGACAGAACGAATACCGGCACAATCAGTATTTTTGGACATCAAATGCGTTTTAATCTATCTATGGGTTTTCCACTCCTGACCACCAAACGCTTGCACCTGCCCTCAGTGGTTCATGAGTTATTGTGGTTTTTAAGTGGCAACACCAATATCCAATATTTGCGTGATAATGGGGTGCGGATTTGGAATGAATGGGCTGATGAAAATGGCGATTTGGGGCCTGTGTATGGCGCCCAATGGCGCGCTTGGAAAAATACTAAAGGTGAGAGCATTGACCAAATAACCCAGGCCATTGAACAGATTAAACACAATCCAAACTCTCGCAGAATTGTCGTTTCTGCTTGGAATGTTGGGGAATTAACTAAAATGGCATTGCCACCTTGTCATGCTTTTTTTCAATTTTATGTGGCAGCAGAAAAATTATCTTGCCATCTGTATCAGCGTAGTGCTGATATTTTTCTCGGGGTGCCGTTTAATATTGCCTCTTACGCCCTGCTAACACATATGGTAGCACAACAATGCGATTTAGCAGTGGGGGATTTTATTTGGTCTGGGGGTGATTGTCATATTTATAATAATCACACTAAACAGATTGAAACTCAACTCTCGCGTAGCCCAAAACCCTTACCATCACTTAAAATTACACATAAACCTAAGAGCATTTTTGACTACACCTATAAGGATTTTGAGTTTGTCAATTATAACCCTGACGACCCGATTAAAGCACCTGTTGCTATTTAAAGACGCTTATTTCCAAATATCAACCGTAATCCCTTGTTTGCGTAGCTCGTCTGAACGATGTTCAATATAGCGTTGAAAATTTGGCTGCCTTTGATAAGCACCTGAGAGAACATAGTGCATAATGCTATGAAAATGAAAGGCTTTAAAAAAACCATCCTTTCTGATAATTTCATTCCCTATTTTGTCAAAAAACACAATGGCAGGTTTGTCGGTAAGACCAAGTGCATCATACCATTTTGCCGCTGTTGTATGCACCCCTGAGGGGGTTATTATTCCTTCATCTGACAAAGCGTTGAGTTGGACAACTTGCATTGGTTTGAGTAGATTTTTACTTTCTTCTAAACGCATTAAACCACGGTGAAAAGTATCGCAACTTGCACAATTTGGCTCTTCAAAAAACACTGCTAGATATTTTTGTGCTGGCAAAGTTTTGCTACGCACCAATACATGTGGGGGAGGTTCAAATAAGGGGTTTTTATTGAGGTCGCCAATTTTATTTTGTTTGTTACGAATGGTGTAGTTGGCAAAACTTTTGTTTAAATAATGTTTGCCTGAGACATAGTCAAGCACCGCATGCATTTTTCTAGTTGATTGATAGCCGTTTAGCCTGAGCACAGTGTCGCCTTTTGAGTTTAAAAAAACCAAAGTTGGGGTGAATTGAACTTGCATAAAACTGGCAAATTCTTTTTCGTCAAGCTCCTTACCACGCCAATCGGTAAGCTCTCGATTGCCCCACATATTGATTTGAATCACATCAAAGTGTTTTTTTAATTTATCCACAATATGACTGTTATGAAAATTATCCTCAACCAATTTGGCGCAATAAGGGCAACCATTTTGATGGAAATAAATCATTACATGGCGATTTTCATCAAGTGCTTCTGAGAGGTCTTCAGAGAAATCTAGAAAACTGGTCTTAAACCAATTAGGTAACGATTCAACTGTTTTACTGCCTAGAAATTCCCCTGGTTTGATGGCTGACTCAGCAAACACTGGTAACAATAACAGAGAAAAAATTAAATATAAAATAGACATAATTTATTCAGTGTGGTCATAGATAGGTCAATTGTAGTCTTAAATTTTGTTTAAATCAAATGATTTTTACATTAAAGTGCATCAACACTTTTAATACTCTTTTGTGGCACGAACAGCCCACAGCCAAGTAAGCGGTATTTGCCAATCCCTTTTTTTTGTAAGGTAATTGATTCAGATTTTTGCAAATCAGCCACCATAAGTGAGCGCGTATTAATAACATTGTGGGGGGTTTTGATATTGCGCTCAAGGCCTGCCATCATTTTTTTAGGCTTAATGCCTAAGGCCTGTAATTGTCGGTGGCAAGTTTTTAAAAAATCCGCCTCCTGCATTTGCACATCACAAGCGACATATTTTGCAAATAGAATTTGTATATCGCTCATGAGTTTGGAATTTAGTTGTTTGCTAATTTGTATTTGATATTTACCCAAATCAAGTGTTTTTCCAACCAATGATTGCACGGCTTCAAGCTTTTCTTTGGGTATTCTAATGCTAAGTTTTGAGCGTTTAGAAGGGTAATAAAATCCAGATTCATGGTCTTGTTCCCAGCCATTACCATCTGCCACACTAATATCATGAATGCCGGCATTTACCTCAACCAACCAGGGCAGATGTTTGCACAACGCTTGAGACAAAATATAAGCGTGGTCAATAGGCAAAATTTTAGAGCGTATGCTAAACACACAGTCTTGCACATCATCCGAGAGGGTAAAATCTTCTTTATTGATATCTTCTTGCCAAAACATAAAAAACTTATCTTTATAATAAATATCAATTATAAACTGATTGGGTGCTATGAGACCGAATACAAAACATGTAGAAAAGTTACAACAAAATATCAATTATCAATTTAAGGATATTGCCCTATTAAAATTAGCACTAACCCATCGTAGTGCAAGCAAAAATAATAATGAGCGTTTAGAATTTCTAGGTGATAGCGTTCTAGGAGTGGTAATTTCTTATGAATTGTATCGGCGTTTTCCCCACATTGACGAAGGCAAATTATCACGCCTAAGATCATTTTTAGTCAAAGGTGAGACGCTATCACAAATTAGTGCTGAATTGGGTTTATCAGAGGCGTTTATTTTGGGTAAGGGGGAGTTAAAAAGCGCTGGTTCTGGGCGCAGATCAATTCACGCTGATGTACTTGAGGCTATTTTCGGTGCAGTATTTTTAGAGGCAGGTTTTAAGAGGGTTAGCCAAGTTATTTTGGGTTTATACCAAACATTGTTAGCCGATATTAACTTAGACGATTCTCTAAAAGATGCCAAAACCCAACTGCAAGAATATCTACAAAAACATAACCAAAAATTACCGAAATACGAACTAACTAAAACCCAAGGTAGAGACCATAATGCCGTTTTTACAGTTAATTGTTTTTTGGTGGAACAAAAAATACAAATCACACAAAAAGCCAAAAGCATTAAAAAAGCAGAGCAAAATTGTGCCCAAGTCTTGTTAGAAAGACTTAAAGCCTTATGAGTTTCAAAGCTGGATTTATTGCAGTTGTCGGGCGCCCAAATGTAGGTAAATCAACCCTAGTCAATGCTTTAGTTGGGCAAAAATTATCAATTACTTCACATCGTCCGCAAACCACCCGCCATTGTATTCATGCGATTGCCACAAGTGCTGATTATCAAATGGTGTTTGTGGATACGCCAGGCATCCACATTGGCAATAAAAAAGCCATCAATGCTTATATGAATCGAGCAGCAAGTGCCAGTATTAAAGAAGTGGACATAGTTTTATGGCTAGTAGAAGCTGGCAAATGGGGCAAGGAAGACGCACGCGTATTAGAGCATGTATCAAAGACACAAGTAGTAGTGATTTTATGCGTCAATAAAATTGACAAATTTAAGTCGATGGATTGCATCCTACCTTTTTTAAACAAAGTCGGACAAAAATATCAAGCTAGAGAATTATTTCCACTGTCGGCATTCAACAAGCAAGATTGCCAATCCTTACAGGCTTTAATTTTAAAATATTTGCCTAAACAAGCAATGATTTTTGCTGCTGATTTTATTACCGATCGCAGTGAAAAATTTATAATCTCTGAGTTTATTCGTGAAAAACTCATGCGTCATTTGCAAAATGAGCTACCCCATGATTTGACCGTTGAGGTTGAACGATACAAATTAGAGGGTAATCTAGTGCGCATTGCAGCTTGTATTTATGTGAATAGAGCCTCACAAAAAAGCATCGTTATCGGGCATAGGGGCGAGATGCTAAAATTAATTGGTACTGAAGCGCGACAAAGTATTGAGCATTTTTTAGATAAAAAAGTATTTTTGCAGTTGTGGGTTAAAACTGCCAGTGGCTGGTCGAATGATAGGCGTGCCCTAATCTCATTAGGTTATGATTAGGGCTGAATTAATTCCTGCCTTTTTAATTCACCGCCGAGCGTTTAAAAATAATTCTCTATTATTGGATTTTTTGACTAAGGCACACGGAAAAATTTGCTTAGTAGGTAAGGGAATTCGCTCTTCTAAGACCAATATTCAAATGTTTCAACAACTCAATATTTCGTTTTCTGGTAGGACAAATTTAAAAACACTTACCCATTGGGAAGTAAACGACCAACCTAGAAATATGACTGGCGAGACGCTAATATTAGCAATGTATGTCAATGAATTGATAGCAAGGTTATTATCTGAACAAGACCCGCATCCAAAATTATTTAATATTTATCAGCAGTTTGTCAATAAAATCGTTGCTATAGATAAGCAAACAAGCTATTGGTTACTTCGGCTATTTGAGCATAACCTGTTAGCAGAATTGGGTTATGCCCTTGACTGTTCGCAAGATATTAAGCAGCATAATATCGATACCAATAGCCATTATGAATATCAACATCAACTTGGTTTTGTTCGTAATCCTGCTGGTAAAATATCAGGTAAATTGATTGGGCAATTATTACTTGGTAGTGTTGATAATATGCCGGATTTAGAGCAATTACGCAATTGTCGGGATTTAAATAGGCAGCGTTTAAACCACCTTTTAGGCGACAAACCACTGAAAAGTCGGGAATTATTTTTTAGCAAACAATAACAAGATATCTTTACATAAATTATGAGTATTCGTCTAGGCGTTAATATTGACCACATTGCCTCCCTACGACAAACGCGGGGCACACCGTATCCTTCGCTGAGTGCCGCAGCATTATTATGCGAACAAGCAGGAGCAGACGGTATTACTGTGCATTTGCGTGAAGATAGGCGTCATATTCAAGATAGGGATGTTGAGATTTTACGCATAAAACTAAATACCAAGATGAATTTGGAAATGGCAGCTACTGATGAAATGGTCAATATTGCCAGTCGAATTAAACCGCAAGATTGTTGTTTGGTGCCAGAAAAGCGTGAAGAACTTACAACTGAAGGTGGGCTTGATGTTGTCGCACAAATGCCTAGAATATGTGATATTTGCACAGAATTGGCGCGGTCAAACATAGTTGTATCGCTATTTATTGATGCTGAAAAAGAACAAATTGATTGTGCTAAGAATTGTGGCGCACCAGTGATTGAAATACATACTGGGCATTATGCCAATGCAAAAGGAGCTGCCAAAATAGCAGAATTTGAACGCATTAAAAAGATGGCAAATTATGCCCATTCACTTGGTTTGAAAGTCAATGCTGGACATGGGCTGACGCTGGAAAATACCAAAATAATTGCCGAATTACCTGAAATTGTTGAGCTTAATATTGGTCATTCAATTATTGCTAGGGCAATTTTTGTCGGGCTTCAGGATGCTGTAAGTGAGATGAAAAATCTAATGTTAGAGGCACGATTATGATTTACGGCATTGGCACTGATATTGTGAGTATTGAACGGGTTGCAAGTATTTTAAGCAAAAACCAAGAACGCTTTATTCGGCGTATATTGTCTACGCATGAGCGGGCATTATTTGCCAATAGAGGTAATAGTGTGGCTTATTGTGCCAAGCGTTTTGCTGCCAAAGAAGCTTTTGCTAAAGCACTTGGCACTGGCATTGGCAAAATATCTGGGTTTCAAGATTTGAGTGTGGATAACAATGAACAGGGTAAGCCTTATTTTATTCTTAGTGAAAAATTGCGCCTGTATTTGTTAGCTAAAAATATTAAACAGGCGCATCTCAGCCTCGCAGATGAAAAATATAATGCGGTGGCTTTTGTAGTTTTAGAAACAGTTTAATTGATATATTGCCCAAACCCTGCTTTATAAGCCTCAATTTTAGTGCCTTCACAGCCAAATTTTTGTGCTGTTTTGTAGCCTGATATTGCTAGGGCATGTTGCTCTAAAACTGGCACTGGAGTCTTATCCATATCAAAATATTTAAGCCCTTTGTTCATTTTAGCAATGCCATGATAGTTTAGCCCTGCGCAATTTTGATTGTAATATTTAACCGCACCAATGACGACCAGCATTTCATTTGGCGAAAATGCTTGTACCGATAGTGAAATGCTAAATAATAGTATGAATATTTTTTTCATTTTTGATAATGTGATAAATAATTGACACTGACATCAGGGGCTAATTTGTAGGTTTTAGTAAGTGGGTTATAAATCATGCCAATCATGTTTTTTAATTGCAGTTGGGCAGCCCTTGCCCACTCGTCCAACTCCGCAGGTTGGATAAATTTATCAAAGTCATGAGTGCCTTGAGGTAAGAGTTTTAGAATGTATTCTGCACCAATAATGGCAAATAGATAAGATTTTAAGTTGCGATTAAGGGTTGAGAAAAATAACGATCCATTGGATTTTGCTAATTTTGCACAGGCTTTAACAATGGCACTTGGGTCGGGGACATGTTCTAAGATTTCAAGGCAGGTAATGAGATCAAACTCTCCTTTATGGTGTTTGGCAAATTCTTCAACAGGAATTTTTTGATAATCAATATCCAAACCTGATTCCAACAAATGCAGCTTCGCCACTTCTAACGCCGCCTGCCCCATATCAATACCAATCACTTGAGCGCCTTCTAAGGCCAAACTTTCTGCCAAAATACCGCCACCACAGCCGACATCAAGGATTTTTTTACCCTCAAGTGATCCGCCACATTGCTCTTTAATATAATTGAGACGCAACGGGTTAATGTCATGTAGTGGTTTAAATTCGGAGTTTTTGTCCCACCAACGAGAGGCCAAGGCAGAGAATTTATCAACCTCGTCAAAATCTACATTCATAATGCTAACACCGCGCTCAAAACCTCTTCAACATGCCCTTTAACCTTGACCTTATCCCAGTGTTTGACAATATTACCCTGAGCATCAATCAAAAAGGTTGAGCGCACAATCCCCATAAATTCGCGGCCCATAAATTTTTTTAATTGCCAAACACCAAACAATTTACACAAAACCCCAGTTTCATCAGCAATCAACTCAAAGGGAAAATTGTGTTTAGACCTAAATTTTTGATGGGATTTAAGGTTGTCACGACTCACCCCATAAATCAAGGTATTGGCATCTAAAAAACTTTGATAATTGGCACTAAAGTCAAGCCCCTCAGTAGTGCAGCCCGGGGTTGCGTCTTTAGGGTAGAAATACAACACAATATTACGCCCTTGGGTATCAGGAATATTGATTTCTAAATTATCAGTTGCAGTGCAGGTAATCGGCTCAATCTTATTCATTGACTGTATAATCGGTTGATTAAAATTTTTATTTTAACACACCTTGAATATTCGTAATTTTTCAATTATTGCCCATATTGACCACGGAAAATCTACTATTGCAGACCGTTTTATTCAGTTTTGTGGTGGTTTGAGCGAGCGAGAAATGTCAGCGCAAGTGCTGGATTCTATGGATATTGAAAAAGAACGCGGCATTACCATAAAATCACAAAGCGTAACCTTAGATTATCGGGCAAAGAACGGGCAAACTTACCAACTCAATTTTATTGATACTCCAGGACATATGGATTTTTCTTATGAAGTATCGCGTTCACTCTCGGCTTGTGAGGGGGCTTTGTTAATTGTGGATAGCACGCAAGGGGTTGAGGCGCAAACGGTGGCGAATTGTTACACTGCCATTGAACAAGGTTTAGAGGTAGTGCCAGTGCTTAATAAAATTGATTTATCCGCAGCCGACCCCGACCGCGTGGTAGATGAGATTGAAGATGTAATTGGCGTTGAAGCACATGATGCCCCCCATGCCAGTGCTAAATTAGGAATTGGCATTGAGGCTATTTTAGAACAGATTATTAATAAAATTCCACCCCCAAAAGGCAATATTGATGCACCGATTAAGGCATTAATTATTGATTCATGGTTTGATAATTATTTGGGCGTTGTGTCGCTGATTCGGGTGATTGATGGTGAAATCAAAGCCAAAACTCGGATTAAAATATTTTCTAATAACACAGAATATACAGTTGATGAAGTGGGTGTTTTTACCCCAAAACGCACCAAAACTCAGTGCCTAAAAGCAGGAGAGGTAGGTTTTTTAATTGCCAGTATTAAAAATATTGACGGTGCCCCCGTGGGTGATACCATCACCAGTGCTAAAAATCCTGTTGCCGAGCCTTTAGAGGGTTTTAAGCCAGTCCAGCCTCGGGTATTTGCTGGGTTGTTTCCTGTTTCTGGTGAAGATTATGAAAAATTTAGAGATGCTTTGGCAAAATTATGCTTAAACGATTCGGCTTTGCAATACGAGCCTGAAAATTCAGGCGCCCTAGGATTTGGTTTTCGTATCGGATTCTTGGGTTTGTTACACATGGAAATTGTTAAGCAGCGTCTAGAACGCGAATACACCCTTGATTTAATTACCACAGCCCCAACAGTTATTTATGAAATTTTAGACACTAAGGGCAAGACTCACCGCGTAGATACCCCTTCTAAAATGCCTACCGCCCAAAACATTGCCGAATTTAGAGAGCCAATTATTACTGCTAATATTTTGGTGATTGATGAGTATGTCGGTGCAGTGATTAAACTATGCACCTCCAGGCGTGGAGTGCAGAAAAACATCACCTATATGGGGCGTCAAGTGGTTATTACTTATGAGTTGCCACTCAACGAGGTGGTGCTTGATTTTTTTGATAAACTAAAGTCTGTCTCACATGGTTTTGCTTCAATGGATTACCAGTTTGATCGTTACCAAGCTACTGATTTAATTCGCCTTGATATTATGATTAATGGCGAGGTGGTTGATGCCCTAGCACTGATTATTCATCGTGATGATTCAGTGTATAAAGGACGGGAATTGGCGGAAAAAATGAAAGAATTAATCCCTAGACAAATGTTTGATGTAACAATCCAAGCCTGCATCGGTGCCAAAATCATCTCCCGTTCCAATATAAAGGCACTGCGCAAAAATGTCACTGCCAAATGCTACGGCGGTGATATTACCCGCAAGCGAAAGTTATTAGAAAAGCAAAAAAAAAGCAAAAAACGCATGCGTAGTGTTGGCAAGGTTGATATTCCACAGGCAGCATTTTTGGCAGTGTTACATATTGATTGAGATCTTTATATAATGATGTAGATGCCCCATTGATTAACTCAGCAACCTTTCCAACACAAACTTAGACCCGAAGTAGGCAAGCAGTAGTAAGCCGAAGCCAATTTGTATGGTACTGATGGCTTGTTTTCCACGCCAGCCAAAAAGTTTTCTGCCGAATACCAATACTACAAAAATTATCCAAGCCACCAAAGACAGTGCAGTTTTATGGACTAGATGCTGGGCAAAGAAATCATCAATAAAAATAACCCCAGTTATAAGTGATAAAGTCAATAGATAAAAACCCACTCTTAAACTTTGAAATAATAAATGTTCCATAGTTTGTAATGGCGGTAGTTTATTAATAAAACCATTGTTTTTGTGGGTATGTAGATGGCGTTGCGCAATGGTTAATAAAATCGATTGACACACGCAAAGTGCCAGTAGTGCATAAGCGGAAATTGATAAAAACACATGTGAAGCTAAACTCAGCGGGATAACTTTGGCGTTTGTATCTGGCAATATAATCCCAAAGATTAAGGCAATGGCAACCAATGGATAAACCAAAATACCTAAAGCGTGCACAGGTTTAGAAAATGAGGATAAAAATAATAAAACTGCAATCAACCAAGCAATAACAGAGGCACTGTTTGCTAGACCAAGGGCAATTCCCTCGTTATGGTAAAAATTACTAAAACTCAGTGCTTGGGTAATAATGGCAAACCCCACCAAAAGTGATATACTTTGTTTATGTTTATGCCCAACATCATCTTGGGTGAAATAGCGCGCTAATAGCAATGCTGCACTCAAATAAGCACTAATAGCAAGGTAGGATAGAAGCATTATTAACTTTTGTATTATAAAAACACTATAATACGATATTTTTAATCAAAATCGTAGAAAAATGTTTGACAATTTAACCGACCGTCTGAATAACAGTTTTAAAGTTTTACGCGGCAAGCACAAGTTATCTGAGGCTAATATTAAAGAATCCATCCGTGCCGTACGCCGCGCCTTATTAGAGGCCGATGTTGCCTTAGAGGTGATTAAAACATTTTTAGACCAAGTCGAAACCAAAGCCTTAGGGCTGAAAGTTGGTGAGGGGCTAAACCCTGCACAGGCTTTTATTAAGTTAGTTGAAACCGAGCTCACACAGATTATTGGTGCTGAAAACAAAACCCTAAATTTAAAAACCCAGCCTCCAGCCGTAGTCATGGTGGCAGGCTTACAAGGTGCAGGCAAAACCACCTCAGTTGCCAAATTAGCGCGTTATCTAAAAGAAAGGGAGAATAAAAAAGTTCTACTGGTAAGCTGTGATATTTACCGTCCTGCAGCTATTGAACAATTAGAGATTCTTGCTAAACAAGTTGAGGTAGATTTTTTCCCAGCCACTGTAGATACTAAGCCTGCCAGTATTGTTGCTCGCGCGAAAAAGCATGCACAACAACAATTCTACGATGTTTTATTAGTAGATACCGCAGGTCGTTTGCATATTGATACTCAAATGATGAGTGAGATTCAAACTTTGCAGAAAAAGTCAAACCCTATTGAAACTTTATTTGTGGTTGATGCCATGACTGGTCAAGATGCAGCCCATACTGCCAAAATCTTTGCTGAGACATTGCCACTTACAGGTGTGATTTTAACCAAAACTGACGGTGATGCTAGAGGCGGTGCAGCACTTTCTGTGCGCCATATTACTGGCAAGCCAATTAAGTTTCTAGGTGTTGGTGAAAAAATTGATGCGTTGGAGCCTTTTCACCCTGAACGCGTGGCTTCACGCTTATTGGGTATGGGCGATGTAGTGTCTTTGGTTGAGCAAATTGAGCGTAAAGTGGATAAGAAAAAAGCCGCCAAAACAGTTAAAAAAATGGCAAAAGGGCGGTTTGATTTAGTTGATATGCGTGAACAACTTTTGCAGGTAGAACAAATGGGTGGCATGGAGGCGTTAATGGGAAAATTGCCTGGCGTAGGGCAAATCCCAAGCAGTGTCAAAAATCAGGTAATGGGCAGTATTGAGAGTAGAAAAATGGTGGCAATCATCAATTCTATGACTCCAAAAGAACGCATCCATGCAAAACTCATCAAAGGATCGCGTAAAAATCGTATTGCCAAAGGCTCTGGCACCAGTGCACAAGAGGTCAACAAGCTGCTTAAACAGTTTGAAAAAATGCAAAAACAGATGAAGAAAATGGGGGGTGGAAAAATGCAAAAAATGATGTCAAAAATGGCAGACATGCAGGGCAAAGATGACAAAATGTCTGCTTTATCCGCAATGAAATTACCCAATATGGAGGGCAATAAATTTCCATTTTAGCCAAGCCTATAAAAACGATAAGGTGTAACTTTATGACTGGTCTTTGGTTTGATTCTTGCCTGTTGTGGGAGGTTTTTTAAGTTGTAATTTTTCTTTAATTCTAGCCTTCTTACCAGCCAATTCACGGAGATAATACAATTTTGCTTGCCGAACCTTGCCACGGCGTTTAACTTTAATGGAATCAATCATTGCTGAATGAGTTTGGAAAACCCGCTCAACCCCTTCACCATGGGAGATTTTTCTAACGGTAAATGCAGAGCCAATCCCGCGGTTTTTCTTGGCGATGACGACACCTTCAAAAGCTTGCAATCTTTCGCGCCCACTCTCACGCACCCTAACTTGGACAACAACCGTATCACCAGCTGAAAATTCGGGAATATCCGCTTTGAGTTGCGCATCTTCAATTTGTTCAATTAAATTCACAATTATGCCTTTTTATTAAAACTTGAAAAAAATGGGTATTATACCGTTATCTTTTTGATAGACAAGGTTAATATGTGGCATAATTATGCGCTTTATAAAGTGGTTTTGTGCTATGGGAAAAGTTACTGGCTTTAGAGAATTTGATAGAAAAATTGAGTCTTATCGCCCTATCGAATTGCGTATTAAAGACTATGCTGAAATTTTTTCTCCTAAACATCATGTGGCTCATTTACAAGAACAAGGCGCGCGATGTATGGATTGTGGAGTGCCTTTTTGCCAATCAGAAAATGGCTGTCCGCTTTATAATCTTATTCCTGAGTGGAATGATTTAGTTTATAAAAATAAATGGCAAGAAGCACTTATTCGTTTGCATAAAACCAATAATTTTCCAGAATTTACCGGTAGAGTTTGCCCTGCACCCTGCGAAGGTTCGTGTGTATTGGGCATCAATAGCCCAGCAGTTACCATTAAAAATATTGAGCAAGCAATTGTTGATTATGGTTTTGAACAGGGCTGGATTAAGCCTTATGTTGTTGAACATAAAACTGGGAAAAAAGTTGCCATTGTTGGCTCTGGTCCTGCGGGTTTAGCAGCAGCAGATGAACTGAACAAAATGGGACATAGTATTACAGTATTTGAGCGTGATGAGCGCCCAGGTGGTTTGTTAATGTATGGTATTCCAAATATGAAACTTGATAAAGGCATCGTTAATCGCCGAGTGAATTTATTAAAAAATTCGGGTATTGAATTTATTACTGAGACCAATATTGGCAAGGATATTACCAGCTCTGAATTACAAAAAGATTTTGATGCGTTAATATTCGCTACAGGCAGCACCAAAGCGCGTGATTTGACAGTGGATAATCGCACTGCTGAAGGTGTGCATTTGGCAATGGAATATTTAACTAAAAATACCCAGAGTTTATTGCTCAACGGGCATGCTGATAACTCTGATTTGTCTGCTAAAAACAAAGATGTGATTGTGATTGGCGGTGGTGATACTGGCACAGATTGTATTGGCACTGCATTGCGTCAAGGGGCAAGGTCAATTGTTAATTTTGAGATTATGAATAAACCGCCCAAAAACCGTGCAGATAATAATCCTTGGCCACTATGGCCGCTGATTTATCGGGTTGATTATGGTCATGAGGAAACTGCCAAAGTATTTGGTAAAGACCCGCGACAATACCATTTAATGACTCAATCTTTCGCTAAAAAGGCCAACGGAAAAGTAAGTGGTGTCAATACTATTGATGTTGATTTTAAAAAAGGTCAGTTGGTTAAGATTGCAGGTAGTGAAAAAACTTGGGATGCACAATTGGTGTTATTATCAATGGGTTTTGTCTCTCCTGAGCATTATTTGAGTGATGATGCTAGTATTGAGCTAGACGAGAGCAGTAATTACAAAGCCGAATACGGACAATATACCACCTCACAAGTGGGTATTTTTACTGCTGGAGATTGTCGCCGAGGTCAATCATTGGTGGTATGGGCAATACACGAGGGGCGCGAAGCAGCGACTCAAGTCAATGCTTATCTCTCATAAACCTCCTAAGCGCAAACACTCCTTGCGCACTCAAATGGAATAATCACTACCCTTTTTAACTGACGATTAATAAATTTGGCAAAATCTCCACGAGATTTTTTTCCAATTATTAAACCTAAATTCACATTCTTTCAGGTGTATTTTAAATTTATTTTTTATCTATTCCTCTAAATTTACGCTCTGTAAAAAGTTTATAACTAAAAAAGCGTGGGTGTTTGTCGATGGTTCTCATTATAAATACAAAGTTATAAATACAAAGTTATAAATACAAAGTTATAAATACAAAGTTATAAATACAAAGTTATAAATACAAAGTTATAAATGCAAAAAAGAGAAGATACCCCTTCTCTTGTATGCAAGTTTTGCTCACCCAGCTTAAAACGCCTTGCCAATACTAAAAACTGTGTTGGTTTCACCACTGCCGCTGTCATCAGGGTTTGTGTTAGTATAGTTAATGGCAAAATCCACGCCACCAAAAGATTTTCCGATGCCAAAACCATAAACGGTGTAAGAATCTTCATAATCACCATACAATATGGAAAAATCAACCTCAGATAAAGTAGTGTTGTAAGAGAGTTCAGCATAATCCAACACCTTGGCACCATCACTAAAATCGCCCAAACCTGCATAATAAGTCAGACCAAAATCCATGTAAGAAACACCAAGATAGAGCTCTTCAAAATTAATACTGGATTCACTAGGGTAGCGATAAGCAATATAACCAACTTCGTAGCCAAATTTATCAACCTCGCCACTGTAAGTAGCGTAAAAATCAAATTCTGCCGAAGTATCAGGATTCGTGGCAAAATCAACATTAGACCCCCAAACCCCCGCAGCAAAGCCGTTTTCATGGGTATAATCGAAACCTCCTTGAATCGCACCCTCACCATCAGTTTGGGTTAATCCGCGCCAAACATAATCACTTACAACACTAATATTCGCACTGATGGGAGACTGAGTAGCCTCTTTGGCCAATGGTGTTGAACCAAATGTTGAGATTAAAGATAGTGATAATAGTATTTTTGTTGTCTTGTTTTTCATATTTTTTCCTTTTTGTTATTAAAAAATTATCTCAAAAGCAAATCATAAAATCTTGCTTTTGATTTTTTGTGTTACTTGGTAAATTCAGGATAAGCTTCTAAACCACATTCGGTAATATCTGCCCCTGAAAATTCTTCTTCTGTCGAAATTCTAACCCCAATGACAAGTTTGAGCACCAACCAAAGCAGCAGTGAGGTTGCAAACACCCAAACAAAAATGGTTGCCGCGCCTATTAATTGTCCGCTAAAAGAAACATTTGAATTGGTAAGTGGCACAGCCAATAAACCCCACAAACCAACCACACCATGCACAGAAATTGCGCCCACTGGATCATCAATCTTAAAAAATTTATCTAAAATATTGATTGAAAACACAGCCAATATGCCACCTACAGCACCGATTAGAGTCGCCACTAAGGCGCTTGGCGTATCAGGTCCTGCGGTGATTGCCACTAAGCCTGCCAAAGCACCGTTGAGTGTCATTGTTAAATCAGCCTTTCCCCAAAGCAATTTCACCAAAAGTAGGGCAGCAATCACACCGCCTGTTGCCGCAGCATTAGTGTTTAAAAATACCATTGCCACAGCATTGGCACTATCAATATTTGCCATAGCTAGCACTGAGCCACCATTAAAACCAAACCAACCCATCCATAGAATAAATGTGCCTAAGGTTGCCAGTGGCATATTTGCACCAGGGATTGCATTTGATGAGCCATCTGTATTATATTTGCCTTGACGAGCACCTAGCACAATAACAGCTGCGAGTGCTGCTGCTGCCCCTGCCATATGCACAATACCCGAGCCTGCAAAATCAGCAAAGCCTAAATTGCTGAGTTTAAACAGTCCAAAAACTGCCTCATCTCCCCAAGTCCATGCTCCTTCTATTGGGTAAATAATGCCAGTAAATATGAGTGTAAAAGCAAAAAATGAAAATAGTTTCATCCGCTCAGCCACCGCACCAGAGACAATGCTCATCGCCGTTGCTACAAAAACTACTTGAAAGAAGAAATCAGCTGCATTTGAATATTTTTCACCCGTGCCACTGATTTTGTCTAGCAAAATTCCGCCACCATACATAATTTCGTAACCTATAATCATATATGCACTACAAGCAATTGCAAACAAGCCAATATTCTTAGTTAGAATTTCCGCCGTATTTTTGCTGCGTACTAAACCCGATTCTAACATTGAAAAACCCGCTGCCATCCACATTACCAAGGCACCCATTACTAAAAAATAAAAAGTATCTAAGGCAAATTGAATTTCTAAAATTGTATTTTCCATAATAATATCCTCCATTTATAATGCCACTGAACCAGTCTCACCAGTGCGAATCCGAAAAACTTGCTCAATATTAGAAACAAAAATTTTGCCATCGCCAATTTTGCCGTCATCATCAGATTTGGCTGCTGTGCTAATTGCCCCAATCACGCCCTCAACTTGGTCAACGACTGTGGCAATTTCTAATTTAACCTTTGGCAAAAAATCAACGGTGTACTCCGCACCACGATAAAGCTCTGTATGCCCTTTTTGACGACCAAAACCCCTCACTTCCGTTACTGTTATGCCTGAGACACCAATCTCTGATAATGCCGCTCGAGTCGCATCTAACTTAAATGGTCTAATAATCGCTGTTATCATTTTCATATAATTCTCCTTTTTTAAAAAAACAAAAAGCCAGCCCTCAAGTTTGCAAAAAACAAACTCAAAGACTGGCTTCTATACCTTTATAAACCTCTTATGCTGAAGTTTAAATTTTGTATGTTCCGTCTTGAAACTAGCGAAAAAAAACGCCTATTTGAACCCCCCTATTATAAGGAAAAATATCAAATAAACGCCAATGTCCTATGTCAAATTCCCGTCTTTAGGATTTAACTTGTGGGGGATTATACCCGAGATAAAATTCTTATACAACATTTTTTCAAACCTTTTTATCAAATCATTGATAAATATTGTGCCTCAGTGATTATTTCAATACCTAATTTTTTAGCATTTTGTATTTTTTTTTGCCCAACTTTTTCGCCAATCACCAAATAATTAGTTTTAGCACTCACACTGTTTGAGATTTGAATGCCAAGAGATTTGGCGTGCTTTTTCATGGCATCTCTAGAGTCTTTCATCTTCCCAGTAAATACTATTTTTTTACCAAACAAAGGGTGTCCAGAGGCTGTGAGTTTTGTTTCTATGGGGGTTATTTCTAAATTAAAATTATACTTGGTTAATAATTCAAACTCATTGTGAATATTTTTAAGGTCATCAATAATCGTCGCTGCACTCAGCTGTGCAAAACCATCAATATTGGCAATTTGTGCTAAATTAAGGTGGGGGACCTCAGCCAGTGGATACGATTTTAATAAATTTTCACAATTACCCAAACCCAGTCTATTGACTCCAAAAGCCGCCAAAAAACGCCAATCTTCCACTTGTTCAATATGGGATCTCCTGAGTTGGTTGATTAAATTATCACAAGTTTTATCGCCAAACCCCATGGCGCGTAAATCTTGCTTATTGAGTGCATAAATTTGCGATACTTTATGTATCCCATGAGCATACATTTTTTCAATCGTGGCAATACCAAAACCGTCATTATTAGCCAAAATTTTAAAAAAATGCTCCATTCTACCAATCACTTGTGCACGACATTTATCGTGATTAACACATAGCAAAAAATCATTGTCCCATACTAATGATGCACCACAACTAGGGCAGGTTTTTGGAATATTTACTTTGGCTGGTTTTAACACTTTGTTAATCTTAGGGATTACCAAGCCCGAGCGTATCAACTCAATCACACTGCCCGCACCCAACTTTTGTTTTTTAACCAATCCGTAATGATGTCCGCTTGCATGCTTAATAGTGGCGCCGCTTAATACGGTTGGTTTTAACTCAGCCACTGGGGTAATTTTCCCAGTACGCCCTACTTGTGCAATAACGCGTAGCACCTTGACTTGGGCACGGTCTTTGTTTTCTTTAAAAGCAATTTGCCAACGGTGAAATTTGCGATTGGCGCCCATGTGTGTTTTTAGGGGCTTATTTATAACTTCAAACACCACGCCATCTACATCAAAATCCACCATCAACAATACATCAGCTACAATCTGTTCAAATTGAACAACCAACATAGAAATAATGCCCGACCAACTGGGTAACTGGGCAAACGGCACAAACAAAGCCGCTTTCGCTTTAATTGCCTGCTGAGCTTTGTTGTCCAAAATTTTTTCTTTGATTAAACTGGCCTGAAAGTTACGCGGATGCTCAAAACTAGATGCCAAATGTTGTGCAAAATAACTTTTTTTAACCATAATTTCGCCCGCACCTTGACCGCGTTCAGAGGCATTATAAATTTGTAAGCCGCGTTCAAATACACGGGATATATTGCTACCTTTTTTGCCATCACCCCGGGTATAAAGGTTAAAACCATCATCAAACCCAGCAAAACCATCAAGTTTAGGGGTTGCTTTTATGTGAACGGTGTTTAAGTCTAAACCAATCTCAGTGGCTGATTTTTCTACACGCTCTATCCATTTGCTGACCTCAGCCCAAGAATAGGCCTTATCGGTTGATAACATCACCTCTGGCAATAACACTTTTTCTTCTGAAAAACCTGAACCTTCTGGCTCAACGGTGTGCAACAAGGGGTGTTGTGGTAGGCGTTTTTTTAGTGCATCTAAATAGATAAAATCATAGTCCGCATCACTGATTATAGGATTGCCAGAACGATAGGCAAGATTGGCAGTTTGGCAAAAATCAACCAACTCAGCATCTGATAAATCATCCAATAAAACCTCATGCTGGATGATTTTTTTAATCAATGCTTTTGATGCATTCACTTAATTTTTTTAAAATTGCTTGGCAATATTGGCTAAAAATTTATTACTAAAATCAATAGTTGCTGGCTTATTTTCGCCACTCAAATCATTAAAACGCACTTGTGTGGTTTTATTGTCAATCGCCCTAACAATAATTTGGAAAGATTTTTTAATCGCATCTTCGCCAAACAGGCGAGAAAGTATGCCTTTGTCTTTATCTCTAGCAACATTAACATAAAAACTGCCCTCTTTAACATCTTTATCCTCAATATCAACATTAAGTTGGTCAAGTGCCCAGCCGACACTGCTCCAAGTATCATATTGATTGAGTGAAAACACTAGTTTAGTATAGCCAGTAATGTCTTTAACAATTTTAACATTTACTTTTTTCTCAATTGTGGCGCTTATAATTTTTTCTTTAGCACTGGCATCATCACTACCCAAATAAATCATCAATCGGTATAACATTTCGGTTTCTAATTCTTCATCTCTGGCCCTAGGTTGCCAAATGGTATTCTCAGTATCACCGCCTTTGTCAGTAATAACTTCTTCCATAGAAGTAAGCGACAAATGCACCTCAGATTGGGCACCACCATTAATCGGCTCAATACGAACACGATATTTATCAATAATCGGTAAGGCGTATCTAGCTTTTAGAGTTCTTTGCAAAAAAGCACGGATAATACCCAAAGATTGACTGGGAACATCAGGGCGATTTTCTAAAAAATCGGTTTCCATCAAGCCGATTTTTTTATTGGTTTTTTTAATTGCAAATCCGTTTGACTTGAGGAAATTCCTAGATAGATTCCATACTTCTTCTGGTTTTTTATCAACTACCAACCAACGGCGATTGGCTGATTTTTTGACCTCAATATTGGTTGGTTTTTTAAATATATTTGGTTTTTTTTTAGCCTTGTCTTTATCGGAAAAACTAATAATTTCTTCTTTAATATTGGTTACATATTTACTTAATCTGAACGCATCTTCAGAGTCAGGCTTAGTCAAATCAGGTGGAATTTCTAACGAAGAAACCGTTTTATTTGAATAATATTTAATATTCAGTTCTCCTAATTTTTTTGTTTTCTCGCCTTTATTGCCAGTAGATGACAGGCAGCCTGTTAAAGACAAGAGTGCAAAAATTACTAATAATTTAACAAACATGGTTAATAATCCCTAACGATAATAAATCTTGCTCTAATATGGCTTGTGCCTTGGTTGATAATTTGGTTAATGGCAGACGAATACCACCTCTACATTTGTGCATTTTATATAGCGCCCACTTAACCGGAATGGGGTTAGATTCAATGAATAAATGCTGATGCAAATTGTGTAATTTTGTGTTGATTTTCTCTGCCAAATATCGATTACCATCCATAGCGCTATTATAAGCATTGGCTATAAATTTAGGAACAATATTGCTCGTTACCGAAATACCGCCATGACCACCCATTAAAATAAATTCAACTGCAGTAGCGTCGTCACCACTATAGAGTAGAAAATTATCCTGACATTGATTGATGAGTGCCGCTGCCACTGATAAATCGCCAGTTGCGTCTTTAATACCGATAATATTTTTAATCATAGACAGGCGAAGTGTTGTTTCCACCGATAAATCCACTGCTGTGCGTGTGGGCACATTGTATAAAATTTGGTCAATATCAACCGCCTCGGCAATGGTTTTATAGTGTTGATATAACCCCTCTTGGGTCGGTTTATTATAATAAGGGGTTACCAGAAGTGCTGCTCGTGCGCCCATATCTTTAGCGGCTTGAGTCAGCTCAATCGCCTCAGCGGTAGAATTTGCCCCAGTGCCAGCAATAATTGCAATCCGTTCTTTGGAAAATTCAATAGTTTTTTGCATTACTTGGATATGTTCTGTTTGATTTAGGGTCGCACTCTCACCCGTAGTTCCCATAGAAACAATCGCTTGAGTGCCAGATTGTAGATGCCAATCAACCAAGTTTTTTAAAGACTCAAAATCCAAAGAACCGTCTTCAAACATGGGGGTAATTAAAGCCACCATGGGACCAGTTAATGAGTGATTAAGTCGCATTTATGATTAAAGATCGTAACCTTTTTCTTCATGAGAGACAATATCCAAGCCCTGTTGCTCTTGTTCTTCACTAAGGCGCAAATCTGTTATCAAACCCACTACTTTAAGAATAATATAGCTAGCAACTGCAGTGTAGATAACCGTTGTAATAACGCCTATTGCTTGCACCCCAATTTGTGAAGTAATACTTACCCCCTGCGCCAAACCTTGCCCACTAAACAAGCCCAACCCACTTGAGGCAAATACACCCGCAAGCATTGTGCCTAAAATTCCACCTACACCATGCACAGGGAAAACATCTAAGGAATCATCAATTCTAAATTTTTGTTTGATAATAATCACCGCATTAAAACAAATAATACCCGCAGCAATACCCATTACCAATGCTCCCGCAGGACCCACAAAACCAGAGGCAGGGGTAATTGTGCCAAGTCCTGCGACCATACCAGTTACCGTGCCCAGTGCAGTAGGTTTGCCAAATTTAATCCATTCATAAAACATCCAAGTCATTGCCCCTGCCGCTGCTGAGATATGGGTTACTAATATTGCCATTGCCGCATCACCATTAGCCGCTAGTGCCGAGCCGCCATTAAAGCCAAACCAACCCACCCACAACATCCCCGCCCCAGTGATGGTCATGGTCATATTGTGGGGAGGCATGGGTTTTTGAGGGAATCCACGCCTAACCCCAAGCACCATCGCTGCCACTAAAGCACCAACCCCTGCAGTAATATGCACAACTGTACCACCAGCAAAATCAAGCAGTCCCATTTTGCCCAACCAACCGCCACCCCATACCCAATGGGTAATGGGTGCATAAACTACCAACAGCCAGATTGCACTAAATAACAGTACGGCAGAAAATTTCATGCGCTCTGCAAACCCGCCCACAATCAGTGCTGGGGTAATAATAGCAAAGGTCATTTGAAATAAAGCAAATAAAGATTCGGGAATATCGCCAATAAGCGAATCCTCAACGACACCAGAAAACATAAATTTGGATAAATCGCCAAAATACGCACCGCCCTCAGAAAAAGCAATACTATATCCAGCAACTAGCCATAATATAGAGACAATGCCTGCTATGGAAAAGCATTGCATCAACACCGATAAGATGTTTTTAGCACGAACCAAACCACCATAAAATAACGCCAGTCCGGGTAGAGTCATAAATAAAACTAAGGCTGTTGAAGTTAAAATCCACGCTGTATTAGCACCATTAACGCCCTCAGCGAATACATTTATTGGTATTAAAGCCAGTAAAGTTACTATTTTTTTCATCTGTGCTTTTCCCTTATAAAGCAGCTTGGTCGATTTCGCCGGTGCGAATCCGAACTACTTTTTCTAAATTGGTAACAAAAATTTTGCCATCACCTACTTTTCCAGAATTAGCGACCCCAACAATCGTCTCAATAACCGTGTCTAATTTTGATGCTGGAATAGCAATTTCTAATTTAACTTTTGGTAGAAAATCAACTTTATACTCCGCCCCACGATACATTTCCGTATGCCCTTTTTGACGCCCAAACCCCTTCACTTCAGTAACAGTAATGCCTGCCACACCTGCTTGCGATAAAGCTTGCCTAACATCATCTAATTGATGTGGTCTGAGAATGGCTGTTATAAATTTCATAACTCTCCTTAATAATTAAAACCTTGTTGAACCCGCTTGATTATAAAGTAATAGATACTATTTTTTTAATAAATATGGGCATTTTTGCTGGCTTATTTTAAGTGCTTGTTGTTTGCGCCACGCATCAATATTTGCTTGATGACCACTGAGTAGAACCTCAGGCACAGATTGCCCGTCAATAATCTCGGGGCGAGTGTAGTGGGGGTGATCCAATAAGCCCTGGGCAAAAGAATCATTCAATGAGGCACTGTTACCCAAAACTTTCGGGATTTGACGAGCAACAGTATCAATTAGCACCATTGCCGCTAATTCTCCACCGCTTATAACATAATCACCGATTGAAACTTCTCTATCAACATCATGCTCAACCACCCGCTCATCAACCCCCTCATAACGCCCACATAATAATATTACAGAGTTAAGATTTGCCAATTCCAGTGCCAATTTATGAGTGAGTTTCTCCCCTTGTGGCGACAGGTAAATGACTGTGCTTTGAGGTTTTTTTTGCTTGATTTTAGCAATACAATCCCGAATTGGCTTAACCTGCATAACCATGCCCGCACCGCCGCCATACGGCGCACCATCCACGCTGCGATATTTATTATCAGCAAAATCTCTTAGCTGCCAAGTGTTAATTGAGAGTAGCGATTTTTTTATCCCCCGGGCAACCACTCCTTCATCCCTAATTGCTGAAAACATCTGTGGAAATAAGGTAATAATATCAAAAATCATAAAATTAGTTTTTGCAAATACAGCCACTATTTTCCATTAAATAGCGCTAAATTTCCCCTTATTTTACAACCAAAATTTACCCAATAAAAAACCCGCGACCAGCGCGGGTTTTTGGTTTTAAAAACGAACCTTAGTTATTATTGTGTAACTGTAAGATAACAAGAAAAAGGGGGCGTGATAGAAAATGCAAAACCCGTTCCTACTAAATCAATATTATAATTTAAACCACCTCTATGTCTATATCACCCTCATCAATAAAACAGCTAAATCTTTCAGAACTACAATGATTGCCGTCAACAGCAACAGTATGCGTCTTCACTAAGGATGAACATTGAGCGCCACTAACGCTACTACTTCCGTCGAGTGCTATAGTATGATGTTATCTCTGGCAACGCTCAATTTTCTTTCACTGTGTTTAATTCACAGCCTTCAGCACTAAACGAACCAGTATTACTATCACTCACATACCTGCCCATAATTGTTTTTGCATTAAAATCAATGGTTGCCGTAGCCGTAATGTCATCACTTTCCTCATCCTCAAAAACAGCAGTGATATTAGCAGTTGGAGTGCTGGTGCTACGATCAATAGACCCTGTTAGGTCAAAAAGTTCATCATCAATAGGGATATAACCTTTGCCTGTTACCTTATCGTTATCATCAATATCAAGGGTAAAAAAACCATTACTACTGCCTATTATTGTACCGACAAAACGGTATCTAGCGTCAACACTGCCACCTACTCGTGATGCAGAAAAAGTATAAGTAGTGTTATCGACATCCGTTATCTCACCTGTGATACGATTAATATCGTCAAGTGTTGCGGTAATGGTAATAGTGCCTGTCTCCGTACCGCGAGTAACATCTGCAACACTACTGGTAAATGTGAATGTTTTTGTATTAAAATTAATTGTTGCCGAATTTGTAGTTATATCAGCACCGTCAACAATAATTACTACTGCGTCACCATCACTCTCAATCACAAGCCCCCCCTCTATATCTATATCACTGTTTTCACCCGAGCCTTGATACCCGCCTGAATAAGCACATTGTAAGGTCTCTTTTACATGTTGGATTGCAGCTGTCCTTGTAACCGCAGTATAAGTGCCACTGCTATCAGCCGTCTTAGCAATATTATTGATTAGATTACCTACTTCTGTATCAATATTAGCAGTAGCAGTGTCATCAAGCGCTGTAATAATAGCATTCACTTCAGCCGTATCTGTGCTCATCGCCTCTGCTGTGTCAGAGTGAATATCGATGCCATTATCAAGGTTACTATCACGGTCTAACGATTGCAATAATTGGGAAATTTTCACTACTTTGTTTGAAGTCAAACTACCGCCAGGAACTAAATCAACGGGGGTAATAATAACTTTACCAGTGGCTGTGCCTAATACAATATCACCGATAGAAAACTCAATTACGCTACCTGATCGATAGTTAAATCTACCGCCATCTTTGGTAACTCCTGGAAATGCCCCTGTGTAAGTTAAACCGTCAGTATTGGCATCTTTGAATCTGCCTTGTGCTGTAGGGCTTGAACCACTACCACCACTACTACAACCGATTATAAATGCACTTATAGTCGCAACTATGGCTAATTTTATTACTTTGTTCTGCATGTTACTCTCCTTTATTTATAGTTTTAAAAAACAACAATGAATATTGATATTACTCATTGTGGGAAGTAATTTTAACATAAATAATTTAAAATACTAATAATAATTTACATCATGAATAAAATTAATACTCATTCAATGGGAATGAGGATAAAATCTTCAAGACAAAAAACGGGGTTATCTCAATCAGAAGTGTCAAATATGATGCACTTATCAAGAGGGGTTTGCGGACAATGGGAGCGCGGTATCGCCAATCCATCTACTGCGCATCTATCAAGATTGGCAAAAATTTTAGGGGTATCGTTTGAATATTTAGCAATGGGAGATAGACCAAAAATAACAACGGATTTTCTAGATAATAAAAGCCAAACAAAAATTCTTAAAGCTAGAATGAATACTTTATTTGATAAATTATCTGTGCCACAACAACAAAATCTAGTGAATTTTTTACAAGATATTTGACTAACAAATAAAAATAAACCCCAACCCACATAACTTATCAGACATTGCAGATTCAAATAATACCCCTTGATTTTCTCTAGCAAAATAGATTTTTCTAGCGGAGAATATTTTTTAAAACTTGATAATAAATAGCAGTTAAATCTTCTAAATCTTGCACCGAGACGCATTCATTAACTTGATGAATAGTAGCGTTCAAAGGTCCTAACTCAACTACTTCGGCATCCAAAATTGGGGCAATAAAACGCCCATCTGAGGTGCCACCTGAGGTTGATAACTCACATTCAATCCCGGCTACGGTTTTAATTGCAGCAGCACACGAATCCACCAGCACCCCTCTGGGCGTTAAAAATGGAGCACCAGAATGTCTCCAATCAATTTCATAATCCAAACCATGTTTATCTAAAATTGCACCCAGCCGATTTTGCAAATCTTGGTGGGCGTGCTGTGTTGAGTAGCGAAAATTAAATGCCACCTCAACCATGCCCGGAATCACATTTGTAACCCCTTCACCCGAATGAATATTGGAAATTTCAAAGTGGGTGGCTGGAAAATATTGATTGCCCTCGTCCCACACTTCGCTATACAAATCTTGCAAGGCAGGCAGTGCTAAGTGAATGGGATTTTTCGCCAAATGTGGGTAGGCAATATGCCCTTGTTTGCCGATAATTTTTAAATTCCCATTAAGCGATCCGCGACGACCATTTTTAATAGTGTCACCCAGTTCTTTAGCCGAAGATGGCTCACCGAGCAAACAATAATCCACCTTTTGCCCGCTATTCTTTAAATGTTCTGCTACTTTAATCGTGCCATCTATTGCCTCACCTTCTTCATCAGCGGTGATTAAAAACCCAATCAATCCCCTATGATCTGGATAATCCCTCACAAAACGCTCGGTTGCAACCACCATTGCCGCCAAAGAGCCTTTCATATCCGCCGCTCCGCGACCATACAGTAGCCCCTCTCTAATCTCAGGCTGAAACGCTGGGCTGTCCCAGCCTTTGCCAGCAGGCACCACATCCGTATGCCCCGCAAACACAAACACTGGGGCACCCTCGCCGTGTTTTGCCCAAAAATTATCCACCCCTCCGAAACGCATTTTTTCCACAAAAAACCCCATAGCCTGCAACCGTGCTATCAGCAAATTTTGAGCACCTTTGTCATCAGGGGTAACTGAGTTGATTTTGATTAATTTTTTTGCAAGCTCTAATGTATCCATAAATTTATAAAGTGGATTATTTTTAAAATTGTTGGCTTATTTATTGGCATGAAATTTTCTTTTTCTTTATCAATTAAATTGCAAATAAACCGTTGGATTATCAATGATATTGACTGCCTCACTGCTGATTTGGATGTCATCTGCTTGTTTGATGGCAGCGCCTGATTTGCTTAGACGGGCAGTGATGATTATTTGATTCGCTTGAGATAGTTTGCGACTTGGAATGATTGAGTGTGCGTCCGTTAGGGTGATGCTGGTGTTAAAATTTTTAAGCTTGATTTTTTGAATGGCAATGGGCATAGGTCTGCCATGCACTGGTTTAGCATAAATCATAATAAAATCATCGCCACGAGTTGCTAAGATTTTGTCAGAAAAATCAACCTTCACCCGCACAAAATGTTTGGTTTCGGTTTTACTGGATTTACCCTGATCTTCAATGGTTAAGGTCTCTAATTGTGCCAAAACTTCAAGCAATACTGCCCTATCTGGACTGTCAGTTGATAATACACTTAGGGCGCGTTGCCAGAGTTTTTTTGCCAGAGGAAAATCGTGCTCAGACACGGCAAATAACCCTGCCATATATAGAGCATCGGGGGCGTTTGGCTCAATTTCTAAAGCTTGTTTGATAAGTTCAATTGAACGACCAGAGAAATTATTGTCATTTTTAATTGCTAGTGTGGAAGCATATTCGGTTAATAACCTAGGGTTTTTAGGCTCAAGTTGATAGGCTTTTTCGTAGGCATTTAATGATTTGTCTAATTTTCCAAGCTCAAAATAAGCCAAGCCTAATATTTGCCACGCTTTGGCATCATTAGGATTTTCTAATAAACGATTTTGCAATTTGATAACACTGTCTTCTAAGCTTAACGACATAATTTGGGTCTGTATTGTTGGGGGCTGGGGTTTGGGCGATAATATTTGATAGATGCCCAAAGACAGTGCCAATAAAAACACAATAATTAAACCGCTTAACCAAAATGAGGGAGGCGTGTTAAATCTAGTATTATGATTATGTTGGCTAAGCTCTAACGCTAAGGTTTGGGCAATTTCATCATTGGCTTGATTAAAATCAGCCGCATCAATCAAGCCTTGCTCTAAATCAGATTGCAATTCCAAGCGTTTTTGCTTACCCAATTCAATATTGGATTGCTCAAGATTCAAAGGTTTATTACGCGACGGACGATACAAAAACCAAAGCAAATAAACTACCGAAATACTAAGCATAAAAGCAAACCAAAAATAAATCATAAATCTCTCCTGAAGCGATACCTACTGTCAAAAGCAGCCAGCAAAGCCCCCAAGGCAATCAAAATACCGCCTAGCCAAATCAGGCGCACTAATGGTTTATAATACAGGCGTAAACTCCAAGCCCCGTCGCCTAACGATTCACCAAGAGATACATATAAATCCTGCCTCAAACTTGGATCAATTGCTGCCTCAGTCATCGGCATGCCAGTAATATATTGGCGTTTTTCAGGTCTGAGTGTGGTGATTTTTTCATTATCAAAAAAAACCTCAACTCTACCTTTATGACCTTTGTAGTTACTAAACGCAAAGTTATCTGCACCTTTAAAAACAAAATCATAGCCTTGAATTGTATGGGTTTCATTAAGTGCCATTTTTATGTCTTTCTCAACACCATATTGAGTTACCACTGTCGCCCCCAACAAAAAAACACCGATGCCAATATGTGCTAGAATCATGCCAATAAATGCTAAATTTATGCTGCCTTTCTTACCCAGTCTTTGCCATAATAGCAAAAGTGAATGGAGCACTACCCAAACAAACAAAAATACCGCCAACACAACCCAAATATTGGCAATTAAAAATAGGGCAACTAACAACGATAATACTGCACCAATCCAAGCATTTTTCAACACACCACTCAGGCGTCGGGTTTGGTCTTTTTTCCAACGCAAAAACGGGGCGACTGCCATTGCCAACACCGCTGGTATCATAATTGGCACAAATACTGCATCAAAATAAGGTGCCCCAACTGAGATTTTCCCTAGACCCAATGAATCTAGCAAAAGTGGATACAATGTGCCCAAAAATACACTCAGCATTGCTGCCACTAATAAAATATTATTAACCAGTAGCGCGCTTTCTCTTGATAAAAATGCAAAAGCATTGCCACCACGCATCAAATTTGCACGCCAAGCATATAAACCCAACGAACCACCAACCACAATCACTAAAAAAATCAAAACAAACAAACCGCGTGCTGGGTCAGAGGCAAATGAATGTACTGAGGTTAAAATCCCTGAGCGCACCAAAAAAGTGCCTAATAAACTCAAAGAAAACCCTGTAATTGCCAATAGTACTGTCCAATGTTTAAAGGATGCGCGTTTTTCACTCACACTCAAAGAATGCACCAAAGCCGTTGCCACTAACCACGGCATAAATGAGGCATTTTCTACTGGGTCCCAAAACCACCAACCGCCCCAACCCAGCTCATAATACGCCCACCAGCTACCCAAAGTGATACCAATCGTTAAAAATGCCCACGCCACCAAAGTCCAAGGGCGTGACCACCGCAACCAAGTGGAGTCAAGCTGCCCGCGAATCAACGCTGATAAAACAAAAGCAAACGGCACTGCCATGCCCACATAACCCATATACAGCATAGGGGGGTGGATAATCAATCCAAAATCTTGTAATAATGGGTTAAGCTCACGCCCCTGAGTGGGGATAATATCCAAGCGTTCAAAGGGGTTTGAGGTAAATAATAAAAACAGCAAAAACCCCACGCTGATAACCCCCAGAATAATCAAAATGGGCGTTAGAACTTCGTCAGGCAAGCGCTTTGAAAATAGTGAAACTGCCACACTCCAAGCCACCAATATCAATGCCCATAATAATAGTGAGCCTTCATGTGCCCCCCAAACTGCTGATATTTTAAAAATAGTAGGCAGCTCGGTGTTGGAATTGTTAGCAACATATTTAAGAGAAAAATCATCAACAATAAAGGCATTCATCAAAATAGAAAAGGCGATGATAACCCAAAAAAAATGCATCCATAGCACAGGTCGGCAAATCTTTGATAAAGTAAAATTGCCCATAGTCAAGCCTATCACTGGTAAAAATACCTGTAACAAGGCGAATACCAAAGCCAAAATTAATGCAAAATGTCCAATTTCAACCCACATATTTACCCGACAAAAAAATCTATTATTTTATCTAAACCACCAAAGTTAATGACAATATCTGCGTTTTTAACTACCACTGGTTTTGCGTGATAAGCAACTGAAACGCCAGCAATTGACATCATCTCTAAATCATTCGCACCATCACCAGCAACCATAGCTTGACCAGTTGATATTTTGCATATTTCACACAGCTCAATAACAAATTTTGCTTTGGCGTGGGCGTTGATAATATCACCCTCAACCTTACCAGTTAATTGAGAATTTTTAATGCCTAACTTATTAGCGCGTGCATAATTGAGCCCAATTTCTGCTGCCAAACGATTACTAAAAAAATCAAAACCGCCAGAAACCACCGCGGTTTTAACCCCCCTATTCTTAAAAAATTCAATCAATGCCCTGCCGCCGGGATTAAGTGCCAAGCGCTCAGTATATACCCGCTCTAAGATGCCAATATCTAAACCTTTTAACAAAGCCGTGCGTTCAATTAAAGAAATATTAAAATCCAACTCACCACACATAGCACGCCGTGTTAACGCCGCAATTTGTGGCTTAAGATTGGCAAAATCAGCAATTTCATCAATACATTCAATATTGATTAAAGTTGAATCCATATCAAAAATGAACAATTTTACTTGGGCAAAATCAATTTTAGGCACAGCGTTAAAATCAGTTTGATATTGTTGTCGCAAGGCGTTTAAATCAACGCAAACTTGATGGCGAATATGGGCATTATAGATTTGAAAATCAACAGAAATTTGCTTGGCAATATTAGTATCTAAACTATGCTGGATAACGGTTTGCATAATATTGAGATTTGCATAATTATGGATGGTTAACAAAATAAGATTTTACCGAATTGGTGATTTTTTAATCCTCAATTTTGGTGCGGAAGGAGAGACTCGAACTCTCACACCTTACGGCACTGGAACCTAAATCCAGCGTGTCTACCAATTCCACCACTCCCGCATTTTTGCTCAATTCTTATTGGGGCTAAAAAAGTTTGAGATTATACCCGCGTTGTGTGCTATTATCTTAATTTTAAACGGATAGACGGAGAATAATTATGACAGTTAATAACGCAGTTATGGCAATTATGGGTGCTATTGTTATGGTTTCATTACTACTTGGAGCAAGTATTAGCCCTGTTGTGGTGAGCGAAAATTGGTTATGGCTCACGGCTTTTGTTGGTTTTATGTCCTTTCAATCTGCCTTTACAGGATTTTGCCCAACCGCCCTTTTGGTCAAAAAATTAGGCGCAAAATAACCCAAATCTAAGCCAGAATCCTATAAACACTGATAAAAAATAAAAATACTTGTCCATACAAGTGGAGCGTTGTAAATATAGACAAAAATTTATGTTTTTACCTGGTCTCTAGATAAAAAAATCCAGTAAAAATCTGGCATTAAAGCCCATTGCCCTCAATCTCTCTTACGGTATGAATATCTTTATCACCTCTGCCTGAAAGATTGATAATAATATTTTTGCTCTTGCCCAATTGTTTGGCAAGTTTCATACCGTATGCTACTGCATGGGCGGATTCTAATGCGGGTAAAATGCCCTCTACCCTAGTCAAAGTATGAAATCCATCTAAGGCCTCTTCGTCAGTAACGGCAACATAGTTTGCCCTACCTGAATCTTTTAAATAAGCATGTTCTGGACCCACACCAGGGTAATCCAAACCTGCTGAAATGGAATGTCCTTCAATAATTTGACCGTTTTTATCTTCCATTAAATAAGTGCGATTACCATGCAAAACGCCCACAGAGCCAGCACAAAGCGGGGCAGCATGGGCAGTAGGACCTTTTTCCAAGCCATAGCCTGCTGCCTCAACACCATAAATTGCCACTGATTTATCATCAATAAATGGATAGAACAAACCAATTGCATTCGAACCGCCACCAACACAAGCGACTAAAGCATCGGGCAAACCGCCAGCCTGATTAGAAAATTGCCTTTTTGCCTCTTTGCCAATCACACTTTGAAAATCCCGCACCATCATCGGATACGGATGCGGACCTGCTACCGTGCCAATAATATAAAAAGTATTGTCAATATTCGTTACCCAATCACGCATTGCCTCGTTAAGCGCATCCTTTAAGGTTTTTGACCCAGATTTGACGGGGATAACACTAGCACCAAGTAATTTCATGCGAAACACATTCAACGCCTGACGCGCCATATCAATCTCACCCATATATACCACACATTCCAAGCCCAAACGCGCAGCCACTGTGGCTGTGGCAACGCCATGTTGCCCAGCGCCAGTCTCTGCAATAATACGAGTTTTGCCCATGCGTTTTGCCAATAATGCCTGACCAATAGTGTTATTAATTTTGTGTGCGCCAGTGTGGTTTAAATCTTCGCGTTTGAGATAAATTTGTGCGCCTGAGATTTTTTGGCTAAGGTTTTGGGCATGATAAAGTGGTGTCTCACGCCCGACATAATGTTTGAGGTCGTGTTTAAATTCGGCAATAAAATCACTATCGTCTTGGTATTTTTCGTAGGCTTCTTTGAGTTCGCTTACTGCTATCATCAAGGTTTCAGCGATGAAAATGCCGCCATATTGTGCGAAATGACCGCTATCATCTGGTAAATTGTAATTATTCATATTCTTGAAAAAGTTGATTTAATGTATTCAAATACGATTTAAAACAAATAGAGGAGTTGATTTTTCTAACTGACAACTAATAAAGTGATAATGCAAAAATATACCTATTTATCTAAACCAAAAAGATACCATATTTAGCTAATGAAAAAACAACAAAATTGATCAATAAGCCTTACCAAAACAATCAACAAAAGTGTATCAACAATGAGCCTTGAGTTAAGGCATAATACAGGTAAAAGGATACCACCACACGAAAGCCTACGGACTCTCATGTGGCAGACAAAAGATAAAAATAAAGCCATTAAATTAACCAATAAGATGGTTAGGGTGTTCAATTTGATGAATAACAGACCTAAGGTGTTTGGGGTATAAGAGCCCTTTGGAGGTTTTTACTCAATTGGTAAGAACTATTTTTGGGGGCTATACCTAAATCCACAAACTCCAAAAACTTAGTATGACATTACTTAGTCTGCTTAGGAATTAGAGAGTTTTTAAATTGTTGTTTATTGTGCAATATGATTAAGACAATCAACAGCAGTGATTTTGTGATAAATGTTTCTTTTTTGTTTTTCTTTTAAAATACAGTTAGCTAACCTACCAGCACAATGGTCCATGTCGTTACTAATAAATAGTATCGTTAAAAATGTTGCTGCGGACCCCATATCTTTTGCTGCACCTGAGCGCTAATGCGGCAGGTAAATTCAAGCGTTATGTCAATCACACTGGGTATAATCGTGTTATGAGCATAGAATTTAACAGTGTTATAAATGAATTAAACATATCTAGTGCAACACTAAAAAATTGGTTGAAAACTGATGATTTATCAGTTGATAAAAACGGCTTTATTACAACAGAAAGTTACCAGAATTTTAAAAAAAATGTTTTAGGAAAAAGCAAACTTAATAAACGAGCAAACAAACAGCATTTTGATAAACCTGATATTATTTTCAATGCTGATAATATTGTTGATGCTAACCAGGGTTCAATTCAATACGAACAATCATTAAGTATTGCTGAAAAAAATAAAAAAGGAATTTATTACACACCAAATAATGTAATTGATGACATGTTTTTAGTTTTGCCTACCCTAAAAACAACCGATACATTTTTAGACCCTTGTTGTGGAACGGGTAATTTTTTGATGAAGGCATTAGAAAAAGGGTTTAATCCTGATAATATTTACGGTTTTGATGTTGATGAGACTGCTATTAAAATTGCTAATATGCGTTTTTATCAAATGACTGGGCAATATCCAAAAAATATTAAAGTTATTAACTTATTAGAACAACAACATACTCAAAAATATGATTTTATTTTCACTAACCCACCATGGGGCTATAAGTTCAACAATCAACAAAAAAATAATTATGCAAATAATTTTAACAATGGTATTAAAGTAGATTCATCAGCATTGTTTGTCTTAATTTGTTTGAAAATAATACAAAAAAATGGTATGTTGGGCGTATTATTGCCTGATTCTTTTTTTAATATTACTGCTTTTAAGTCCGTTAGAGAAGAGGTATTAAAAAAGGCGCTTGTTCAATTGATAGACCATAATAAACCATTTACAGGATTGCAAACCAAAGCATATAGTTTTGTCATTAAAAATAATAATCGCCTAAATAGCATTAAGTGTAGAACAGAAAATGGTAAATATAAAAGAAAACAAAAAAGTTTTATTAAAAATCCCAACTATATTATAAATTTTGATGCTACTGATAATGATGAAAGAGTTATTTCTCATTTATATTCATATCCACATCAAACACTATCGGGCAAAGCAAAATGGGCTTTGGGCATTGTTACTGGTAACAATGATAAACATTTAGTTACACAAAAAAATGATGGGTATAAGCCCATTTACAAAGGAACAGAAATTGAGAGGGGAAGCATAAAAGAGGCACAATTTTATATTTTGGATGATTTTTCAAAATTGCAACAAACGGCAAATAAAAAACTATTTCTTGCTGAAAAAAAAATAGTTTATCGTTTTATTAACTCTAACTTAATTTTTGCACTTGATTATAAGCAACGCTATTTTTTAAATAGTGCTAATTTTCTTATCCTTGATAAGCATAGTTTATTTGCTGATGATAGATTAGCAATAAGCGAGGAGCAATTAGTATTTTTGTTAAATACAGAAATTATAAATTGGCTATTTAAAAAATTATTTAGAACGCATAAAGTTTTAAGGTCTGATTTAGAAAAATTACCCATATTTAGTCATTTCTTTAAAGAAAGTAATCATTACTCTGAACAAGATTTTCACAAATATTTAAACATAGAAAAAAATAATGGAACTTTTAGAATTAAAACTTAAAATACTGGATAATTTTCTTGGCGGAGAAGAATAATTATCCAAAATTATCACTTTAGTGGAAAAAGATAAGTCTGTATTCCCATTTAATGAATACGAATATTTATTGCAACATTTTATTAACGACAATCACCTGTCGTTTCAACAATATTTAGAAATAAGGCAAGAGTATATCAATCAAAACCCTCATTTATGGGTCTTTACATTATCTAATGCGGCATTCAGTAATTTTTCTATTACCTATTTAATAGGTGCACGCCCTAAGTTATCAAAACCTAATAAGGAAAAAGATAAAGAATATTCTGGAGAATATGATTTGATGCTAGATACTATTAAAATAGAGGTTAAGGCAAGTAGAGCAGTAGATGCAAACTCTAAAGAGCCTTTATATATGAAAGCATTATCAAGTAATACTAAGCAACAATTTTTAATGAATTTCCAGCAATTAAAGCCAAAATGTTGTGATGCTTTTATTTGGGTAGCAGTATTTAGAGACAAAATATTAACTTGGGTTATGCCCAGTAAAGATGTGCTTAATCATCCGCTTTATTCAAAAGGTCAACACAGAGGAAATCATGGCAATGAAGGACAACTTCATATTAAAGATGACAATATAAGGCAATTTGATAAATATTTGCTTAATGACGGAATATTGGAGCAGATTATAAGAAGTGCCTATAAGAAAAACGCATAACTAATCATTCTATCGGACAGCGAAACGCTGCCGATAAATTTTGCGGATTTAGGTATATGATTCCCCTATTTTTTAGACCGTGGTGTTGTTGCTTATAGGCTTAGTTTTCCTAAGGAAATTATCCAATTTTGCTTAAAAACTGCTTGATTTTATCAATATCTTTAATCCCTTTAGTGCTTTCAACGCCGCTGGATACATCTACTGCATAAGGATTAACCTGTTTAATGGCTGCCTCCACAGTCTCAGGGTTTAGCCCGCCTGCTAAGATAATTGGCAAATCAAGCATAACTTTTGCCAAAGACCAATCAAATCGCTCGCCAGTGCCACCATAGATATTTTTATTAAGAGTATCCAATAACAAACCACTCGCCTGATGATAATCATCTGCCATTTTTTTAAGGTTACAATTTTGATTAACGCGTATAGCTTTGATAAAAGGCATCGTATATTGGGCGCATTGAGCGGGCAGCTCGTCGCCATGGAATTGCAAAGTATCAAGTGGCACAGTGGATAAAACTGTATCAATAAAATCAGTGCTCGCATTCACAAACAAGCCTACGCGGTTAATAAACGGTGGTAAGGCATTGATGATTTTTATTGCATTTCTAATGTCCACATTGCGTGCGGATTTTTCGTAAAATACCAATCCAACCGCATCAATGCCAAGTAATGCGGCTTGGCGCGCATTATCGGCTTGGGTAAAGCCACAAACCTTAACTCTTGGTTTCACGATCTAACTTTGCTCTGATTTTATCTCGGTCAATCCACCATTTTTCATTGACTAGTTGGTTGATTGCATTTGATAATTTCTGCAAAAAAACCTCTGGTTTATCAAGCTCCAATGCTTTATACCATACATCAAAAGTGGATTGATCACTTACATGTGAATGTTTATCTGCCACACTTGCCAACATTTGTGCGCTAAAAAAAGTTAAATCATCATCTGCACTACAACGAATTGAGGTAATGTAGTGCGCTACCGCTGCTGCTACCGCACATGTATCCGCTCCTTCGGGTGATTCTTCAACCAAATGTTGCAACATTGCCACTGTAATTTCTGGGTCAATTGGAAAAGTTACCCCCAACCATAAAGCATGCCCCAACGCTACTAAAGAATCAGGTCCTGAGGATAAAAATAAAACATCGCAAGCCTCTACTGCCAACTCCCACAACTCCTCTTCTTGTGCTAGATTAAAAGCAGTAAAAGCCTTATCCCAAGCATCTGAACCTTGATAACGCTCAATCTGAATCCGCCCAATTTCTAATAAAACTTTGATCCTCTCTGGTATGGGTGTTGCCTCATTCATTTGCCTAAGTTGGGTCTGGAAATATTCTAATCGTGCCTTGAGTTGTGCTTCATTAGCATATACATCTTCACTATCATCGCCGTCAAAAATATCTTGACCTTTATTCAAATATTTAAAACCCATCAACCGCTCCTTTAATAAAATGCTGCCTCTAAACGATCTTCCCAATTCTCAGGTGTATCCCCATAATCAGGCTTAACATCAATCCGAAAAAACCGCTCATCACTAGATTGGGCAATATTTTTAACCACTGCCACCAATGCCTCAAACGACTCTAAATCAGTGTGGGAAATCATCACTTCGCTTAATAATAACATGGTTTTATTCTTATAAAAAAGGTCTTGGCATGACCATTTATCATTATGCCAAGACCTCCCTAGTTTAATATATTTTTTGACAGGATAATAAAGAGATTCATTGTGTTTAGACCTCTAAATTAGGCGCAAGTAGCTTTTGTGCTTGCTTAATTGAGATGCCTTTGCGTTTGGCGTAATTTTCTACTTGTTGTTGATTGATTTTTGCCACACCAAAATATCTAGCATCAGGGTGGGCAAAATACCAACCACTGACACTAGCTGTTGGAAGCATAGCGTAAGAAGTAGTCAGTGTTATGTTTGTGTGTTTTTCTACCTCAAGCAATGCCCAAAGTTTTTCTTTTTCACTGTGCTCAGGACAGGCAGGATAACCGGGGGCGGGACGAATGCCACGGTATTTTTCTGCAATCAAGTTTTGATTATTAAAATTTTCATGGCTATAACCCCAAATTTCTACCCGCAATTTGTAGTGCATCATCTCAGCAAAAGCCTCTGCTAAACGGTCTGCTACGGCTTTTATCATAATCGCGTTGTAATCGTCGTGCTGGGACTCATAAACCTCAACCACGGAATCAATGTTAATGCCAGCAGTTAGTGCAAACGCGCCCATATAGTCTTTAATACCGCTGTCTTTCGGGGCAATAAAATCACTTAAACAGAAATTGGGAGTATTGCCTTTTTTATCTAATTGCTGGCGTAGATGATTGAGCACCATTATGGTTTTGCCATTATTGTCATACAGTTGAATATCTTCATTGACAGCGTTAGCCGGGAAAATGCCCACCACTGCATTGGCTTGAAGTAATTCTTCAGCAATGACTTTTTTAATCATTATTTGGGCATCAGTTAATAATTGGGTGGCAGTCTCACCGACTACTTCGTCAGCTAAAATATCAGGAAATTTTCCAGCCAATTCCCAAGTGCGGAAAAAAGGTGTCCAATCAATAAACTTAGAAAGCTCTTTTAAATCGTAATTTTTAAATACTTGGATTCCCAGTTGTTTGGGTTTGCTGATAATATCAAATTTAAGTTTTGGTTTGTTGGCACGGGCTTTTTCTAATGAGATGAGTTTGCTTTTGCCTTTATTGGCGCGGCGTTTTCGGATTTTCTCGTAGTCGGTTTTGGTTTCTAACAGAAGTTTTGGTTTGCCCTCGTTTGATAATAAGGCGCTGGCAATACCAACAGATTTAGAAGCATCTTGAACATAAAATACACCTCGGTCATATTCAGGATCAATTTTCACCGCAGTATGTGCTTTTGAAGTGGTGGCACCACCGATGAGCAGGGGTAGAGTAAAGTTTTGGCGCGCCATCTCGCGGGCAACAAATACCATTTCATCAAGTGACGGCGTAATTAATCCTGACAAACCAATGATATCAACTTTTTCTTTTTTTGCTGTAGCAAGAATAGTCTCACTCGCTACCATAACGCCAAGGTCAATAATTTGATAATTGTTACAAGCCAGCACCACACCAACAATATTTTTACCAATATCATGAACATCACCTTTAACCGTTGCCATGAGGATTTTCCCCTGTGAGGCTGGGGCATGATTTTGTTTTTCGGCCTCTAAAAATGGATTGAGATAGGCAACAGATTTTTTCATCACCCGAGCAGATTTTACCACTTGTGGCAAGAACATTTTGCCAGCAGCAAATAAATCGCCCACTACATTCATGCCATCCATCAAAGGGCCCTCAATCACAAAAATAGGACGCTGTAGTTTGTCTAATGCGGCTTGGGTGTCTTCTTCAATAAATTTGGTAATACCTTTGATGAGTGAATGTTCCAAGCGTTTTTCAACCGACCAAGTGCGCCATTCTAGCGCTTTTGTATTGTCTTTTTGCTCTGGTTGGTTAGAGAATTTGCCAGCAATTTCCACCAAATGCTCAGCTGCATTTTGATCCGTATTAAGCACTACAGCCTCCACTGTTTTCCGCAGATCAGAATCAATCTCATCATAAACTACTAATTGCCCAGCATTAACGATTCCCATCGTCATCCCCGCCTTTATTGCGTGATATAAAAATACCGAATGAATTGCCTCACGCACTAAATTATTGCCTCTAAATGAGAATGACACATTAGAGACGCCACCCGATATTTTGGCATAAGGTAGATTTTTGCTAATCATGTGTGTGGCTTCAATAAAATCTACGCCATAATTATTATGTGCCTCAATGCCAGTTGCCACGGCAAAAATGTTAGGGTCAAAAATAATGTCTTCTGCTGGAAAGCCGACCTCATCTACCAAAATATGATAAGCGTTGGTGCAAACCTCAA
Organism: Gammaproteobacteria bacterium Gsub; assembly: GCA_002007405.1. Classification (GTDB taxonomy): domain Bacteria; phylum Pseudomonadota; class Gammaproteobacteria; order PS1; family Pseudothioglobaceae; genus JAAOIF01. Next base: position 20,366 of record JYIN01000004.1, on the reverse strand, counting down.
TTTTGCGTGCTTTTGTATCGGCTTGTCCATCTTCATCAAACGCCATAACGATAATTGCAGCACCATAACGCTTGCAAAGATGGGCGTATTTAATAAAATTTTCCTTGCCTTCTTTAAGTGAAATTGAATTAACCACTGGCTTGCCTTGTGTGCATTTTAACCCGGCTTCAATAATTTCCCATTTGGAAGAATCTAACATAATCGGCACTTTGGCAATATCTGGATCAGAGGCGATGAGGTTGATAAAACGCACCATAGCGGCCTTGCCATCAAGCATGCCTTCATCCATGTTAATATCAATCATCTGGGCACCATCTTCCACTTGTAGTCGGCAAATATCCAATGCTTCTTCATATTCCTCGTTCAAAATAAGGCGTTTGAATTTTTTAGAGCCAGTAATATTAGCACGCTCACCAACATTAACAAACAGTGAATCCTTGCCGATATTCAAGGCCTCTAGGCCCGATAGCCGACACTCGGGCTCAATATTTGGAATTTTCCTAGGTGACAGGCCTGCAACTGCGGTGGCAATCGCCTTAATGTGTGCAGGAGTAGAGCCACAACAGCCACCTAGAATATTCACCAAACCCGAAGATGCCCATTCACTGAGCTGCTCACTCATAGCGGCGACTCCTAAATCGTATTCGCCAAATTCATTCGGCAAACCTGCATTCGGGTGTGCGGAAACAAAACAATTTGCCAGACGCGACATCTCTGCCACATATTGACGCAATAAATCAGGGCCTAAGGCACAATTAAGCCCAATAGAAATAGGCTCTGCATGACGCAGTGAATTATAAAAAGCCTCCGTTACTTGACCCGATAGAGTGCGACCTGAGGTGTCGGTGATTGTGCCTGAAATCATAATTGGTAATTCCGTATCCATGTCTTCAAACACTTGTTGCACGGCAAAAACAGCAGCTTTGGCATTAAGTGTATCAAAAATAGTTTCAATTAAAATAATATCTACACCACCCTCAATCAAACCACGGGCAGACTCTAAATAAACTTCAACTAATTCATCAAAAGTAATGTTTCTAAAGCTAGGGTCATTAACATCAGGTGAGAGCGAGCAAGTCCGCGAGGTAGGTCCAATTACTCCAGCAACAAAACGCGGTTTCTTAGCACTTGAAAATTCATCACCAACAGTTTTGGCGAGTTTGGCACTGGCAAGATTGATTTCATACGCCAAATCTTGCATTTGATAATCCGCCATTGAGGTACGCGTGGCGTTAAAAGTATTGGTTTCAATAATATCAGCACCCGCATCAAGATAGACACGATGAATATCTTTAATGATTTTTGGCTGTGTTAATGAGAGCAGATCGTTGTTGCCTTGCACTAAGATATGCCAATCTTTAAAACGGCTGCCACGATAGTCCTGCTCGCTAAGTTTATGCTTTTGAATCATAGTACCCATAGCACCATCTAATACTAAAATCCGCTTTTTTAAAAGTGATTGCAATAACCGCTTTGTATTCATAAGTGGGCATTATACCGAATTGAAACCCACCAAATTATGCTGGCAGAGTTGTCCAAAATCTCAAAAATCAGGTATAAATCTGGAAATATATTGCACTTTTATCTCACAGGAAAATACCGAAAAATCAACAATTATTGGTTTTTAGGATTAAAAAACACACCCTTTATTATTGAAAGGCAGTTATCAACGATGACGAAGATAAAGCGCGTGTGTTCCAGTTAAATTAGCCACTAACAACTCAGAATTTAATAAAAGTTTGACCAGCAAGCAGATAATTATTAGCATACTAACCCTAAAATTATCTCTACATTCATGGTGAAAATATCAAGATATTTATTGGAAGTCTTGTTCAATAAAATCTAAATCAATCTGGATATTTGAATCACTCAAAAGTTCTAAACATTTTGGTACTGCTAAAAATACTGCACCCAAACACACCTCAATCGCATCAGGTTTACCGGGTAAATTGATAATCAAACTCTTACCACGAGTGCCTGCTGTTTGACGCGATAAAATTGCCGTTGGTACTGTTTTTAACGATACATTACGCATTTGTTCAGCAAATCCATCAAAAATCCGCTCACAAACTGCATGTGTGGCTTCAGGAGTTAAATCACGGGTTGTGGGTCCAGTGCCACCAGTAGTAAGAATAAGATCACAACTTCTATTATCTGCAAAATCAATGATAGTTTGTTCAATTAGAGACTGTTCATCCTCAATAATGATACTATCAAATTCATAGGGTGATAGCAGTGCATTTTTTATCCATTTTTGCATAGCAGGACCACTAATATCTTCATACTTTCCACATGCTGCTCTATCTGAAATAGTGATAAATCCTACCCTAATTTTTGTCTTATTCATCTTACCTTTGCCTATCCTCCAGTAACAGGTGGATAAAAAGCTACTTCATCAGCATCATTTAAAAGTTTTGAATCTTTGGCAATTTCTTGATTAACCGCACAAAGGATATTCTCTGGAAAATAATGTTCACCATGTTTTTTGGACAATTTTTTACGAAGTTGTGCAACCGTTATGTTAGGCTGTAGTTTAATATCCTCACTTGAAGTTTTTATATTCTCCCTAAGTGAGGCAAAGTATAAAATTCTCATCCGCCAATTTCTACCATTTGTCGATGACTGATATTATCAATCACAGAATCAAAAAAATGTTTTTCTGGTTTTTTGTTAATTGCATTAATGATGATCTCTTTCATTTCATCATCACTCATACTTGAACGAACTGCATCACGAAGTGAGACAGAATCTTCCTGTCCTAAACATAAAATCAAATCACCTTTAGTGGTTAATCTAACACGGTTGCAATCATTACAAAAATTATTGGAAACAGCAGAAATAGTTGCTAAATTGGTGTTTGTACCTCTAATGAATAATGCTTTTGCAGGTCCATCGGTTTTGTTTCTAGTGGCATTCATCAATCTATCACCATATTTTTTATAAATTCTATCAAGTATTTCCTGTTCCGAATAATGATGATTAACTGATTCAATCCCAGCAAATCCAACAGGCATAGTTTCAATAAAACGAATATCAATGCCCCGATGAATTGAAAATTCAACCATTGCCTCGATTTCATCATCATTAACACCCCTCATTACCACCATATTGAGTTTCACTGGCTTCATACCAGACTCAATCGCAGCATCAATACCTTTAACAGTGGTCGTTAAATCACCGCCACGAGTAATATCCCTAAAACGCCGATCATCAAGTGAATCAAGAGAAACATTCACTTGATTAACGCCGTGTTTTTTTAAGGCTGGTGCAAACGATGACAATAAATGCGCATTGGTTGATAGTGCGATATCTTGTAAGCCCGGTATTTCTCCAAGTAACTTAGTCAAGTATAAAATACCTTTTCTAAGCAAGGGTTCCCCACCAGTTAGCCTGACTTTTTTAACCCCTAATTCAGAAAAAATACGCACAATTCTTTCAATTTCTTCAAATGATAGCACTTCAGACCGCTTAGTGAATATTTTATGGTCTTCTTCCCGACAATACAGGCAGCGGAGGTTGCAATGATCTGTTACTGAGACTCGGAGATAAGTTATATGGCGATTAAATGGGTCAATTAACATATTCATAATTAAAACTTCCAATCTCTAAATTTTCCACCTGCTTTTTCTAAAACCTGCGTTTGACTAATTATTATACTGCGCTCAACTGCTCTACATGTATCAAAAACTGCTAGAGTTGCAATACTCGCCGTAGCCCAAGTTTCCATTTATACCTTATGTTTTGCTATCCAACTTTGCAGCAAAATAAAGTAGATTGTTGATAACAACAAGTTTTGTTTGTTTCTAACCAAACAAACTTTGAGAAAATAACCCACCAGTTATTACATTGATTTAACGGCTTGAAGCAGACCATAATCGCTGGTTTCTATCGCGACTTTAATTTGGCGAAAACCAATAGATTGTGCATAGGTTTTGATTCTCTTGCTCAACACTACCAATGGGTAGCGTTTAATTAGGTGTGTTGCTTGGGCGTTAATTTGGGCGATTATGCTCATCATATTGTCTAAATTTTCAACACTGGTAGTAATAATAACGCCTGTGTCTTGTTGAAGAAATTTGGTAAGTGTAATGTGATGTTGGGGGGTTATATCACATTTTATGCGTTGATAAACTTCAATATATTCAACGCTGTTATTCTTTTGCAAACCTTCTTTTAAGGTTTCTCTGCCACCTTTTCCGCGAAAAATTAAAATGTTTTTATCAACCAATTTATGCACCTCTGGGATCGCTAATAATGCCTCACTGGAGGCGTTTTTTCGAGGAAAAGCAACAACTTCAAACTTATGTTTGCTGAGCGCTTTTGCGGTAACAGGACCGACGGCAAAAATCTGCTCAAACTTGAGATGATTCAATATTGATAAACCGTATTCAACTGCATTGGCACTAATGAAAATAGCCACATCATAATGATTTTTAAGCGTAGTATTTGTTAATTTAATAGTCTTTAAAGTGGGGAATAAAAATACTTTATGGGTGCCATCGTCTAACAAATCTGCCAATGGTTTAACTTGATTGAGTGCTCGGGTTAATAAAATATTCAAAATCCTAATAATTCAGAAACAAGGCGAATTTTATTTAGAGTTTCACTTTCTGCAAACTCACAAATTAAAATAGCTTTGGTATTTATACTGGATATTTCTTGAAGATAAGTGCGCATTTGTTTTTCATCCCAAGTGGCAGAATTGTATAAAACGGGATGCTGATTAAAAGATAAATATTCCCCCATAACTTTTACCTGTTTTAAATCCAATTTAAGTGGCTTAGGAGATTGAAAACAAAGCTGGTAGCCATGCAATAAATCCATCACCACCTGAGTGGGTGGCTTATCAAGCTGACAAAACAAGGTAAAAAATCTCTGATACGATGCCACACTAGGCAACAAAGCTGATAGTTGTTTGGGGTCTGTGAGTTGTGCCTTCTCAATGGATATAACCAACTCAAACTCTTCTTCTGAGGTTTTTATTTCTTCAAAAATTTCCTCTAAATCCTCATCTGTGTCAATCGGCAAAGATAGTGCCCTGAAAAGAGTGGAATAATAATCAAAACGCCATTCTGACGGCAGGTCGTCAGGATAAAAGTCATCTTGCAAATCCAGCCCGCTACGACCAATTAAAAACTGTGTTTGGCTCATATCACTTTATAATATAAAAATGATAGATATTCTACTACCAATCCTTACCTTATTATCAGGATTTTTGCTTTTAATTTGGAGTGCAGACGAATTCACCAAAAATGGTGCAAAAATTGCCAATATTTTTAAAATATCACCGCTTATTATTGGGTTGATTATCTTCGGTTTTGGCACTTCTGCGCCCGAAATACTGGTATCTGGATTGGCGGCGTGGGAAGGCAATACTGGGCTTAGTATCGGTAATGCAATTGGTTCTAATATTTTTAATATTGCTTTGGTACTGGGTGTTAGCGCTATTATCGCGCCAATTAAAGTTCCAAAAGACATATTGCAAAAAGAGTGGCTATTTTTAATGTTCACTACCTTAGTTGCTGGCGTGCTACTGTGGAATAAGCACCTTGGCGTATTTGATGGTCTGGTTTTGCTATCTTTGTTGATTTTGTTTTTAACCTACACTTTAAAAGCCGCAAAAAAACAACATTCGCATGAATTTGATGCGCTCAAACACACAATTGATAAGGGTCAAACATTTAAAACTTGGGCAATATTATTGCTGAGTTTGGTGATTTTGATTTCTAGTGCAAAAATGGTGGTATATGGTGGTATTAAAATTGCAAAATTTTTCCAAGTATCTGACTTGATAATTGGGCTAACTGTCATTGCCTTAGGCACCAGTCTGCCAGAGTTAGCTGTTTCTATCAGTAATGTTTTGAAAAAACAATTTAAAATGGTCATTGGTAATGTGATTGGCTCTAATCTCTTTAACACCATTGCAGTATTAGCAATTCCTGGATTGATTCATCCCTCTGCTATTCCAAGTCTGGTGATAAATAGAGATTATCCGCTCATGTTGTTGCTTACCGTGTTGCTGTTTATCGTTTCTTATAAATTCGGCAAAAAACACATTATCAATCGTTTTGAGGGGGGTATTTTGGTCGTTGTATTTGGTTTTTATATGTGGCAATTATTTTGATTTTGATTTTAAAAAACGAGGCAGAAACGCAGCAATTTGGACAAAAATTAGCCCGATGCACACAAAACATAAATAGTGCTGTGGTGATCTACCTTGAGGGTGATCTTGGCACTGGAAAAACTACCCTAGCTAGAGGATTTATCCAAAATTTTGGCTTTAATCAGGTAAAAAGTCCCACTTATTCCATAGTAGAAAGTTACAAAAATGCACTGATTAACATTCATCATTTTGATTGTTATCGGCTCAGTAGTCCCACAGATTTAGACTACATCGGTATTCGTGATTACCTTGATGATAACCCTATTCAACTGATTGAATGGGCAAAACTTGGCAAGGGGGTAATTCCCCCAGCAGATATGAAGATTACACTCAGTGGTTTTAATAAACAAAGAAAAATGCTAATCACCGTACATACAAAAATAGGTAAAAAATTACTGCGGTGCACTTGATTTATCAGGGGCTATGGTTTCTTGTGGTGGCTCGTAGTTGGGGTCGTTCGGATTCATAAAAATAAAACCGTAACCATTTGTAATATCAATTTCATCAAAATCCACCACCATGCCATCCAATAAAGATTTTTGTGAATAGGCAAATATATACTCAATACCGCCTGATTCCAAATGAATATCACTGTCCGTGCGTTCGTCAAAACCCATTAAATACTGCAACCCTTCATCAGTTTTCTCAACTGCAAAACGAATAGGCATGCCTTTTGTGTCTGGGTTTTGCATAGACAGTTTGATTTCTTCAGCAGCACTGGCAGTAATTGTAATCATGATTTATTTTTAGACCTTTTTATAAAATCAACAAACTGCACAACCCAGGCATTGCCTACAACATTACGCAGATGGGTATAAGACGCTAACAAATTGTGTTGAATAATACCATCAAACTTATTATCCACACCCACGCCCCGCAAAACCTTAAAACCATAGTGTGTATTAGGGTGAATATTGCTGAGTTTTGAATAATGAAACTCGTGTGCATAAATCAATTTGGGCATGCCATGCCACGGATGTTTGCTAGTAGGCTCAAGCTTAACATAACCACGACCAACAGGCTTACGAGTTGTATAAGTTGTGGCATCAATCACCCTAGCCATAGGATATTTGTCAATACTATTGGTTAAATACATCAAACCAGCACATTCAGCATAAGTTGCCAAGCCGTTTTGTATTTGAGTTTTAATATCTTTTAACAGAGTGCGATTAGCACTGAGTGCTGGCAAGTGCATTTCTGGAAAGCCACCACCGATAAATAAGCCGTCACATTTAGGCAAACGAGAGGCTTTAAAGGTATCAAAATATTTAATCTCAACACCCAATGCGGCAAATTTATCCAGATCATCTGGATAATAAAAACCAAAAGCCCTATCCTTTGCCACTGCCACAGTAATGCCTTTTTGTAGAGGTGGTTTTAGTTTTTTTGATAAGCGTTTAGAAGCCTTGCTAGTGATAATTTTATTTAAATCCACTTGCTCGCTAATATGCTTAGCTGCGGTGTCAATAAAGATTTGTGACTTTGCCATTTCGTTTGCAGGCACAAGCCCTAGATGGCGTTCATCAATGACCAATTCTGCTGAACGCCGTACTGCTCCCAATACTGGAATATCGCTGTAATATTCAACAGCTTGAATGAGTTTTGATTGGTGGCGGCTGCCTGCCACTTTATTAAGAATCACCCCAATGATATTCACTTTGGTATCAAACGCCTGATAACCATTTAGCAGTGGTGCAATGCCGCGGGTAATGCCACTGGTGTCAATTACTAAAATAACCCCAACATTCAACAATTTCGCCAAATCAGCATTCGCATCACCACCTTTAGGGCTGATACCATCATATAGCCCTTTATTTCCCTCAATAATTGTAATATCACTATGCTGGCTTTGGTGTTGATATAGGGTTGTGATTTCAGCATTACTCATGTTATAAAAATCAAGGTTATAACAAGGATTTCCACTGGCTTGAGAAAGCCAAATAGAATCAATATAATCAGGACCTTTTTTAAAAGTTTGGACGCTAAAAGATTGTTGCTTAAAAGCCGCACACAGCCCCAGACTGACAATGGTTTTTCCTGAGGATTTGTGGGCAGCAGAGAGATAGATGGACATCATTTGTCCTGTTGTGGTTTAGCGCTTATAATGTGGGTCAGCTACTTTATTAGACAGACTCTCAGGCAAAAATGGTAAAAATTTCAGCAAAAAAACTATCGCAATCAAAGCTAGGGCAACACCGCCAACACCAAGTGTCGTCTCAGCTAATGATGGTGTATAAACAATAACACCGCCATAACCTTCAAGAATTTCCTTATCTAAAAATATTTCCAACGGATAAGCCTGTCCACCAATAATTAAAACATACATTTGAACTAAACCACCAACAATAACCAACACTGATGCCAAACCCAACATTGAATTACTCTGCTTAAATACTGGATGATAAATCAACGCCAAAGGCACGATGGAGCCTAGTATGATTTGCCCATACCAGAATAAATTAGTATAGATGCTATCGGTGGAAAATAACAGCGTTGCCACATTATTGTTCTCGGCAAGATATATATTACCAATATGGAATACTGCCACAAAATACAAAACAGCGGCAACAAAAACACCCAACAAACTGCGCAGACGATTGATAATAACATCACCCAATTCTCGGTTAGTCCATTTATAACTTGCCATCAATATCAATAAATAAAACGCCAAGCCAAAAGAAAAAGACATAACGATAAACTGAGGTGCCATAATCATCGCATCATAAGTATGGCGGGCAACCAGCAAGCCAAAAATAGAGCCAGTTCCAGTGGTTAAGATAAGACGCCAAGAAAATGCTATTAAACCAACTTTAGTGCTAAATTTATTCATGCGGCGCTCAAACATCATCCATAAATACACACCAACAATCACAAAAAAGCCATTGTATAAAATAATATTCCAAGCAAAAATAGATTTAAAATTGTATTTTGTCATTGCCACAATAAGGCGATCTGGACGACCTAAATCCAGCACCAGTACCATCAACCCACCTGCCAATAACGCCAAAGCAACTAAACCTGACAAACGCGACAATGACTGATATATTTTTTTGTTAAAAATTGAGGCAATTGAGGCAACATTAAGCGCCCCGCTAGCTGCCACGATTAAAAATAAAGCAAATACATGTGGCATCCCCCAAACAATGCGATTGTTCATGCCTGTTACCCAATGCCCTTGATATTCCATATAGTAAAATGCACCAAGTGCTGCCAAAATAAACACGCCCAACCCTGCAATCAGTGTATAAAAACCCAAACTGTTTCCTTGTATTTGTTGGTAACGAATATTCATAAAATCCCCACTATCAAATGCCACTATAACGCACACCAGTATTTAAATTTAAGTCTGCTCTTATTTGTGTGCTCTGGATTTTTTTTAAGGTTTGGTTAATCTTGCTATTGGGATCATACAAATCACCAAAAATAACCGCCTCACTATTAACGCGTACAACACAAGCTGGCTGCTCACCATTATCAACTTTGTGCACACAAAGTGTGCAAGATTCAACAGTGCCTTTACCTCGTGGCATGTGTTCTTTTTGCTCGGTTAGATTCTCATGCACAAACGAACGCGCATCATACGGACAAGCCATCATACAATAACGACAACCAATACAAAGATGTTTATCAACCAGCACAATACCATCTTCGCGCCTCATACTGGCGTTGGTTGGGCAAACATCAACGCAAGGGGGGTGCTCACAATGCTGGCACATTAATGGTAAGTTGCTTATTTTGCCAGTGGCTTTGTCTTTGACTTTGAGCTTTCTAATCCAGGTTGGTTTTTGATTGCCAATTGAATATTTTTCGCCACCCCAGCCTTGCTCTTTTTGACAGGCGTCAACCATACTATCAATATCGGTTTCTGTAAGTTTGTTAGTATCAACAAGCATGCCCCAGCGCTTGGCGTTGGTTACTGGGTTTTTTCTCTGTGCAAAAGTGGTTAAAGTAATACCACTGGCTATAGTTGCAACACTTAAGCTTGTTATGCTGGTGGTTTTGATAAAATCACGCCGATTTAATTTATTGTGCATTATTGGCTCCCTTGCTCGGTGTGTTACGATGGCAGGCAAAACAATCAATACTCACACTGACTTTTTGGTGACAAACTGAGCAAAATTGCCCTGATTTATTCACCGAATAATATTGATTGGTTTTTTTATCTTTGTTGGCGTGGCAATAAACGCAGTTTTTCAATGAATGTTTTTTAGTGCGTACCCCCTCTCGGGATGTTCTATCACGCTTATGTAGTAAAAATTCAGGGTGCATTTTGCGAATCAATGATTCACTGCCGTGGTGTTTTTTACCGCTGGCTTGAATCATCCTTGCCTCATCACCAAGACTGGTCTGCTCAGTAGCGTATGCAAGCGTGGTAGCGAGCAATAAATTCAAAAAAATAATCGGCCAATGGTACATGTTTTTTCTGCTAAAAAAGATTGATTAATCGCTGCCCAGTCCCATTTGAATATAGCCAGTTGGACAAACATCAGCACAGATATGGCAACCAATACATTTAGTGTAGTCGGTATCAACATAACGACCTAAAGTTGATTTATCTTTTTTCACCTTAAAAACTGCATCTTGTGGACAATACATCACACAATTATCACACTCAAAACACAAACCACAAGACATGCAACGCGCCGCTTCTTTTTGTGCCTCTTCTTCATTATAACCGACCAAACGCTCATCAAAGTTGCCTAGAACATTATCAACATTTACCAGTTTATGACTGCGCACATTACGCTCTTCTTTGTCAAAATGACCTAAGAACAATTCAGTGTGTGGAATAATTGAGACAAACGAGCGGTCTTCGTAATTATGCACTGCATAATTTGCACTGTCTGTCGCCTCAGCAGGAGAACCATCTAATTTATAATCATCGCTTGGTGCTAAATCCCACTCAGCAAGTTTCTCCATTAAATCAAAATAATGCACATCAACCTTAGGTCGTGCATGTTGCTCCTTACCTGATAGATAGTCGCCAATACTCTGGGCAACAATGCCTGCTTGACCAATGGCAGTGGTTAGAAGATGGGGGCGAACAACATCGCCACAGACAAAGAAACCCGGTTTGTCAGGCACTTGATAATTTCTATCGGCATCAATAAAACCACGCTCATTGAAGAATGATTTATCAATGCCTTCGCTATCAACCGATTGACCAATGGCTGAAACAATAAGCTCACACTCAATCTCTATCTCAGAGCCTTCAATTGGGGTTGAGCCGTCTTCTTCTAAACGAATCATGCGCAGTGCTGTGGCACGATTGTTTTTGCCTTGTATCACTTCAATGGGTTGTAATTGCCCCTGGATTTCCACACCTTCACGATTGGCATCATCAATTTCTCCTTGTGCTGCTGGCATGTTTTCAATCGTAGAGCGGGCAGTTAATAACACATCAGCGCCAAGCCGTTTAGAAGTATCAACCACATCATGTGCGGTATCGCTAAAAATAATGCGTTCAGGGCGGTCTTTATCAGCAGTGTTTTTAATATTACCCAGACGGCGGGCGACTGAGACAACATCAATTGAAGTATCACCACCACCGATACAAATCACTTTGCCAGTAATATGCTGTAAACGACCTTGATTGTAAGCCTCAAGAAAAGCCACACCCGATACACAGTTAACAGCATCACCACCTGGAACAGGCAAGGAACGACCATTCATTGCCCCAATTGCAAACAGCACTGCATCATAATCTTTTTCTAATGCTTCAACTGTTATATCAACACCGACTTTGGTATTCATCTTAGTCTCAATACCAGTTGCTAAAATACGCTCAATTTCATACTGTAAAATATCACGCGGCACCCGATAATCGGGAATGCCATACATCATCATTCCGCCCAATTTTTCGTATTTTTCAAATACAGTTACACTATGACCTTGTTTGCGTAATTCTAATGCAGCAGCTAAACCGCCACAACCGCCACCAATAATGGCAACTTTTTTGCCTGTATCTTTGGCTTCAATTTTAAATTTATAACCTTCTTTTTTTGCATTGTCACCAATAAATTGCTCAACCGCATTGATGCCAACAGTATCCTCTACTTCGTTACGATTACAGCCATCTTCACAAGGTGCGGGGCATACACGCCCCATAATTGATGGGAATGGATTAGCGTCTGCAGCTCTTTGAAATGCATATTCTTGCCAAGACATATCGCCTGGGGGCTTTTCAATGCCACGCACAATATCTAACCAGCCACGAATATTATGTCCAGACGGACATGAGCCTTGACAAGGTGGGGTTTGGACAATATAAGTTGGGCATTTGTAAGAAGTGTCATTTTGAAAAATCTTTTGGTTCCATGGCACCGAACCCAATTCATCGCCTTCATCTTTAAACATTCTAAAGGTGTGATTATCGCCTTTGTAATTTTGTCCGTATGGATTTTTTTGCATTTCAAATCTCCTTATTTAATATTATTATTGCACTTACCCAACCACTTCTGTGGCAGACAAATCTTCTTCTATTTGTGGTTTGTCCATAATAAGTGCCTCGCCTACTAATTGATGTACACTCACAATCATATATGGATCAAAATCAAATTTTGGTAGAACTTTGCTAAATTGTGATTTACAAATTGCACAAATGGCAACCAGAGTATCAACATTGTCAGACCCTTCTACTGCTTTTAAAGCCTGCATTCTTGGCATCGCACCCTTAACCCGAATTTCCATCAAATCGTCAGTTAATAAGCCACCACCACCGCCACAACAAAAAGTTGATTCCATAATTGTGTCTCGTGCCATATCCACAAAATTATTACAAACTGCTTTAATCACTTCCCGCGGAAGGATAAACTGCCCATTTGGAATCCCGCCCATATTACTAGCACGGGCAATATTACAAGAGTCATGGAAGGTTACAGTGCGATGGTCATTTACAGATTTATCAAACTCTAATTTGCCACGCTTAATTAAATCGTGGGTATATTCAATAATGTGTTGTGGCTGCGAATAGCGCGGATCTAGCTGGTTTTGTAATTTCAAGCCAAACACATCAGTCGCACCCGCACCAACCCCTGTTAAAGTATTCCAAAAACCATACGCTACACGCCAAGCATGACCACACTCACCGACCATTATCCTAGATACTTCTAAATCAAGTGCCGCCTTACGAATACGCAAAGCAGCTTTACGCATCACATCATAAGAACCGATAAACATTCCAAAGTTTGCCCCCTCAGAAGCGAACGAGCTCATCGTCCAACGCACGCCATCTTGGTGAAAAACTTTGCCATAGCCAATCAAACCATCAATATGTGGCTCGGCAAAAAAATCAGCTGAAGGAGTAACAAGCAGGACCTCAGCACCCTTCACATCTAACGGGTATTTAATTGCAATACCAGTCTCCTCTTCAATTTCTTCTTCTAAATCAAGCAAAGTATCACGCAAGGCAGGCTCTGGCAGACCTAGGTTATTGCCAACTGTAGTGGCTTTACCCAGAATCTGATTGCAATATTTTTGACCAACGCCAACCGTATCTAAAACCTCGCGTGCTGCCATAGAGATCTCAGCAGTGTCAATGCCATACGGGCAAAATACCGAACAACGACGGCATTGTGAACATTGGTGAAAATAGTTATACCAATCATCTAACATAGTCTCGTCTAAATCTTTAGCACCGACTAATTTAGGAAAATATTTACCTGCAAAAGTAAAATGGCGACGATACACACTACGAAATAAATCTTGACGGGCAACGGGCATATTTTTCGGATCCTTGGAGCCTAAAAAATAATGACACTTATCAGTGCAAGCGCCGCACTTCACACAAGCATCTAAAAACACTTGCACCGAGCGATATTTGGACTTTAATTCTGCCATTTTTGCAATTGCCACAGTTTGCCAATCAGCAACTTTCTCACCCGGAAAACCAAGTGGATTTTGAAATTCTGCAGAAGATTTAAACGGACCATCGCCTTTCATAGCGCCCTTTTCAATATCGGGAATCTCTATGTAAGTGGGTAGAGTTGGAATGTCAAATTTTTCTACCATGTTGGTTTGTCCTCTTTAATCCTTGGTTAATCTTTGCCGAGTGCTTGTTCTAATCTCACTGCGTGCCCCTGCTCTTGTTTGAGTGCCCAAGGTGAAATGTGGCGTTTTTTACGCGAATCGTCTACTTGATTCAGCGTTGGGCTAAAAAATACCCCCGGCACATGCAATAATTTTGAGATTGGAAAAATTAGTAGTAATATAAAGGCTAAAAAAATATGTAATAAAAAATACACTTCAGTCGGTAGATTAGACCAATTTAAAATCAAAAGACCTGAGGCAAATTCTTTAACCATAATAATGTCAGTATGATTGTTAGTAAAAGTCATAACCACCCCACTCACACCAATAACCAATAACAAAATAAGCATTAAATAATCCGAAGGTGCGGAAATATAGCGAATCCGCTCAACAAAAATACGCCGCCCTATTAACCCAACCAAACCGATTACCATGGCGAATGCGGCATACTTAAAAGGTTGGGTGAGTAGAAAAATCTCAGGCAAATCACCCGGCCAAAAATAACGCAGATGGCGAATTAAAACCAACAATAAACCCACATGGAACAACCAACCAAAAATCCAAGTCCATTTATTAGATTTAAACAAGCTTTCAAACAAAACAACTTCGCGAACGATACGCATGGCTACCCCAGTTTGTGTTAATGGGGCCGGTGCGATTGGAATTTTAAGGGGGGTTGGGGTCAGCCAATATTGGTAGATTTTTCTCGCCATTCCAATTAAGAATACAAATAAAGATAGATAGAATAAAGCGGTAAAAAAAATACTTATTGCAGACATATTGCTCTCTTTTAATCGTTCCTATTTCACGGCGTTTTTCTAAGTTAAAAAATGGGCATGTATTAAAAACCCATCTTAGAATCAAATACAGCCAGTGGGTTTTGGAAGACCAGCAAAGCGACACCCTTGCTTACCAGGACCGTATGGGAATAAAGAATACAAATACTTAGAATTGCCTTTTTCTTTACCGAATTGCTTGCCAATTGCCTTGGTTAGTACTCGGACCGCTGGCGCGATTTGATATTCCTCAAAGTAGTTACGCAGAAAATCAATCACATCCCAGTGTTCTTGGGATAATTCAATATCGTCAGCTTTTGCCATTGCAATCGCAATATCCTTATTCCAATCTTTAAGATTGACTAAAAAACCCTCTTCATCCACTGGTGCACCTAAAATATCAGCCATTTTTTCTACCTCCTATAAATAAAATTAAAAAATTAAACCCATGAAACCGAAGTTCCATACTCCTCAACCAAATCAACAAAACCTGCATAATCAACAAGTTTGATATTATCTGCGACTTTTGCTGAAATTCCCCGTGCCTCAATATCATCTTTGAGTGCATAAACCCTACCGTCTGCGGCAAGTTCAGCAAGCATTGATGAATTGGCATTCTTCGTGGCGGAAATCACCCCATCTTCAATTAATAAAATAACGCTTGTATCGTCAATAATATTAAGACAAGACTGCAGCGAATTACGCTCAAAAGATGATTTATTTACGGTGTGTAACATATTTAATACCCTCTTAAAAACTTAGAACCACATCTTGATTGGACATAATTTTTGTTAACTCAGCATTTGGGACAATTTTAATCGAGGGTTTTTCAGCCCAATCGTCTTCTTCGTCTTCATAAACCAAGGACATAATATCATCTCCACTCAAACCTCTTTCTGATAGGGACTCTGCCGACACATAAAGTTTGTTAATATCATAATCACCTAACGCATGATAAGTTTTAGAAAAATTTTTCATCCCAATACCATCAGTATTTTGCCCCTCAATAATTTGGTAAACACCATCATCAACAAAAGCCAGACAAACCTCTTGTTCAAAAGCAGCAGCAATTAGCACTACCTCCAAAGACTCTAATGCATACACCGTACCGTAGGGAGCTCTTCGGTTTAAATACATAAACTTCTTAACATCACTCATACTAATCTCCAAATACCACTAAGCGATCTGATTGGATACCTGCTTCAATCAGCTGACCCAGACCAGAGATACGGAATGCCGGATGAATGTTATTACCATCAATACCGTTTTTACCCGCCTCAGACTCATCTAACATACCACGGCGAAGTGCCGCTGCTACACAAACCACAAGTTCAGACTCGCCTTTTGCGTTTTTAATCCCAAGCTCTGCCCATTGATTGACCACATTACGATCGTCTTGTGGCGGCACCGTAAAACGCGAGGCATTATTAACCCCATCATGATAAAAAAATATGCGAAAAATTTCATGCCCTTTGGCAATCGCAGCTTTGGCAAATTGATAAGCCGTGTCAGATGCTTGATGCTGATATGGTCCCTCGTTAATTTGAATAGAAATCTTCATATTTGCGGTGCTTAGAAATGGATATAAGCAGAAGAATTGAGTTGATGACGCGTACCTTTCCAATCAGAAACATGGAATTTAGTAAATGGTAGCCCAGTTTTTTCAAAAAATGAGGGCCATCCAATCCGCTCAACCCATTCACCAACTCTTTCCCAATCACGCGCATCTGCTTTATATACAGCCAAGATTTGCTTTACAATCGCACCTACTTCTGGCCATCTTGGTGGATTGTTAGGCAAACCAGCAGCCACCAACTTCTGAAAAGAAGGCTTACTTCTGGCATTTGAGTGTTTGCCACCAATCCAAATGGCTAGCTTGGAATGCTCTGGATCGTTAATCTGCATCGGCGGACAAGGCGGATAACATGCGCCACAACAAATACATTTTTTCTCATCCACTTCTAATGTTGGTTTGCCATTGACCATTGCTGGACGAATCGCAGCCACTGGACATCTAGCCACAACCGTAGGACGCTCGCAAACATTGGCAACCAGATCATGATTGATTTTAGGTGGTTTGGTGTGTTGAATATTGATTGCAATATCGCCATGACCGCCACAATTAATCTGGCAACATGAGGTGGTCATATGTACTCGGTTAGGCATTTCTTCTTTTTGAAACTCCTCGTGCAATTCGTCCATCAACGCTTTAACTACACCTGATGCGTCAGTGCCGGGAATATCACAATGCAACCAACCTTGGGTATGTGAAATCATGGATACCGTAGGACCAGTGCCACCGACTGGGAATCCAGCCGCTTGCAAAGCTTTAATTAACGGCTCAACTTTTGCCTCAGTATCGACCATAAATTCAACATTTGAACGGATGGTGAAACGGATATAACCATCACCGAATTCATCGGCAATATCTGCCAATTTCTTGATAGTGTAAACATCCATTTGCCTTTGCGTGCCGCAACGAACTGTCCAAATCTCTTCATTGTATTTTGAAGTGTGGTGCAAAACGCCTGGACGCGGACGGTCATGATAAGCCCACTGTCCATAGTTGCGTCGCATCGTTGGGTGCATATATTGGATGGGGTCTGGACAGCCAGACTCAATTGGCATTCTTGGTGCTTCAGCCATAATATTTCTCCTAAATTATTATTATGTGTTATTAATTAAGCTCTAGCTTCGGCTTTGTTTTCAAACCATTTGGCAGCTTCTTCATCCCATTTATCCATCCGAACATAAGACATATAACGCGGTGAATCAACCATGTTTGGATTAACTTCTAAGCCAATACCCTCCATAAAGTTAACGATACCAATGCGCTCAATCATTTCACCAGTTCTTTCATGCTCTAGTGCATTCTCAGCAAAAAAATCAACCACTTCACTGGCCAATTCTTCAATTGCCTCGTAGTCTTCTTCGGTTTCTAACTTCATAAATGGTACAACCACAGTACCAAATAAATCACCGATTTTTAAGGTGCGCTTACCGCCCATACAAATGGTAACTCCTTTATCATCACCCGTTGCTAAGATTGCACCTTCCGAGGCGTCTTTAATATACTTGTGGGTGAGTGGTGAGGTGGCATTTAAACAGTGCATACATTTAACACAGTTTTTATTGTCAATGGTGAGTGATGAATCTTCGTTAAGAGTCATACACTGTGTTGGACAACGCGAAGTGATATTATCTACCACATAGGCGCGACCTTTGTCAGCAACCATCGCTTTCCACGCGTCTTGATTGATTTTGATGTCATCTCTCCAGGTGCCAATGGTGGCAAAATCGGAGCGCTCAATTGAGTTCATACAATCGTTTGCACAGCCTGAGACTTTAAATTTCATCTTATAAGGCAATGCTGGACGGTGCATATCGTCTAAAAAGGCATTAACTAAAGTACGCAATGCTGCTTGTTCATTAGTGTTTGACATCTCACAACGCGCCGCACCCACACAACTCATACCAGTACGAACCGCAGGACCTGCACCTCCCATATCAAGACCATAATCATTTAATGCGTTAAAAATTTTCTGGGTGGTTTTTTCGGTTGCACCTTGAAACATAATATCACCTGATTGACCATGCATCCCGATCAAACCAGAGCCACCATTATCAACAAACATATCACATATATTCCTTAATAATTTTGAAGTGTAATGCATGCCTGCTGGGGGCTGAACTCTTAAAGTGTGAAACTCACCTGCATCCTTAAATTTAAAATCGCCTTTTTCATCTTTCAACTCATTAAAGCGTGGGATAACCCCACCACCATAACCGATAACACCAACGGTGCCGCCCTTCCAATAACCTTTTTTAGTAACATACGAGGTTTCTAAAGTCGCCAAAACATCGCGTACCATGGTAGCGCCAGCATGGTCGTCTTGTGCTAATCTTTTAAGACCCGTTACAAATGAAGGCCATGGACCATTTTCCAACTCATCAAGGTTGGGTGTGTTGTATAATTCCTTTGCCATTTTTACTCTCCTATTTAGTCAATCTTTTGGATTCTCTAATAATTAAATCCTTTAACTTAAATTAAAGGACATGAACAGGACAAATTATACTGAAACAAAAAACAAAAACAGCATATTGTTAGTGGTATTTTAAACTATCCCTTAAGATATAGAATAAAATTTTAACTAATGTCGCAAATTTTTAGACCCTCTAGTATAATGTCTCTTTATTTTATATAGAGATCTTTGCATAGTAAGGCATGATGCAACCCACTAACTTTATTTATCAAAATATGCAAAACATCAAGAAAGTTGTGCTCTTAATAAGTATTTTACTTCTATCATCTTGCGGTGGTGGGGGTGGAAGTGGGGGCACTGGAGGCGGGTCTAATGGTTTAAATATTGGCGTTTTTAATGCACCCACCATAGATGCAGAATGCACTATTAAAAAACCAAACAATAGCGTTCTAGGGGTTGGCACAACAAATCAAAATGGTTTGATTAATGTTGTATTAAGTGATACTTCATATAGAGGTATTATGATTGTTACCTGCATAGGCGGGCAATATACTGATGAAAGCACAAACCAACCCACTACAGCAACAACAACCAATATTGCCATTAACTACGACGGCACGCAAACCAATATCATTACCTCGCCAATTTCTGAAATTGCTTATCAGGTAGCCAATCGCAACAATGATTTAAAAAATACTGAATATTACAATCGAGACATTGCTGATGAATTGGGTTTAGATGGCGTTGATATTAGCGCAACAGTACCGACAGATTTAAATAATCAAGCAGCAGCTAATGATGATGCTGGAAAATTTGGTTTAGTTTTGGCAGGTATTTCTCAATTAGGTAATAAGAGTCTGCTAGTGGACGAATTGAAACTGCTAGTGGACGAATTTCTCAGCGGTACCATCACTACCAACATACAGAATCAAATCAACATCTTATCAAACAATAACAATGTGCCGGCTGGGATTCATGCAAACAATAGCACTGCTGTAATTGCACCAGGTGAAAATGGTGATGATATACCAGTTAATACTATCACTATTACCGTTAATAGTAACAGTAATAATAATATACTTGGCATAAATGCCACACTTACATTAACGGCCAATACTAATACTGGCGCCTCATTACAATCTGTTCGTTGGTCTTCTGCCAATACTGCTATTGCAATGGTTGATGCTAATGGTCTTGTTACTGCAAATAACAATGGCTCTGTGGCTATTCAAGCAACCGCTAATGATGGTAGCGGAGTAGAGGCCACCATTGTCATTACAGTGGATAATGATATTCCCACCATTACCTTAAACGGCGCTGCAACACTGGATATTGAAGTGGGTGGCGTCTATACTGAGCTTGGCGCAATAGTGAGCGACAGTGCTGATGGCACTTTTACTGCAAATGTATCAGGTA
>JYIN01000011.1 GCA_002007405.1 Gammaproteobacteria bacterium Gsub | reverse complement strand
CAGATGAGTGGCAAAGTGGTAAGGCTTATTTGTCAGTTGAAGATAATAAAAAATGAATATAATTGATGTTTAAGTTTTAGGGAGTAGATGGGAATTTACAGAAAAAAGTTTACTTGACCCAACTTACATGTGTAATAGTTGTGGTGTTAAAGTTTGGGGGCAAGGATAATTTAAATATTATTTGTGGTGAGTGTCAATTGCCATTAACAGGAAATTAGTTTTATGTTTAATTTATCAGGCTATCAAACAGCAGAAACTCGTTGGTCAAGACTAGGACCTTATTATGCAATGTTTCCAATGGATTTTGCATTTAACACAATTAATGAGTTTTCTAACAAGGGTGATAGTATTCTTGATCCATTTGCAGGCAGAGGCTCATCAATTTACGCTGGTGCCATGTTAGGCAGGGACGCCTATGGTATTGAAATTAATCCTGTTGGCTGGATATATGCAGAAGCAAAACTTAATCCTGCCCCTAAAGATGAAGTTATAAAACGCTTAGAATATTTGTATAGTTTAAAAGGGTATTATAAAAAACAAAGCAAACAAATGTCTGCTTTTTTTCAAATGTGTTTTTGTTCTGATGTACTAGGCTTATTATTGGCAACAAGAAAACACCTTGACTGGAGAAATAATCAAACTGATGTAACATTAATGGCGCTTATATTAGATAGCTTGCACGGCAATATTGGAACATCTCTATCTAATAAAATGCATAAAACTAAGGCAATGGGTGAGTATTATTCGCTTAATTGGTGGCAAAAAAATAATTTAGCAAAACCACCAGAAATTAACCCATTAGAACTATTACTCAAAAAGATTAACTGGCGTTATCAAAAAGGTATTCCAAGTCATAAAACACAATCAACTGTCGTATTAGGAGAGAGTAGCCAAGTTTTAAAACAGAATAATAAAAAATTTTCATTACTGTTTACTTCCCCACCTTATTACTCGGTAACTAATTATCATGCGGATCAATGGCTAAGGCTTTGGTTATTAGGTGGAAAAGATAAAAGAGTGCAGCAACAAAGTAAAAATCATGGAGGATTTACTGATCGGGAACACTATTATAATTTATTAGATAGTATTTTTTCTCATAGTGCTGCTTTAATGACAGAAAAAAGTGTGGTATACATTAGGACTGATGTTAGGAAATTTACCAAAGAGGTAACATTATCTATTTTAAAAAAACACTTCCCTTATCATAGACTATCAACTTATACCAAACCCATATCACAAGGTAAAGGACAAACGCGTATTTTTAAAAATAAGCCAAAAAATACAGGGGAAACTGATATTATTATGACAAATTAATTTCTAATGCGATAAGCGATAAATTATGTCTATTGAATACACGCTACAAGATGAGTTGTCAAATCAAAATAATAAGCAATCCATTGAAATATTTAAGTCATTAATACAAACCAATCAATATATTGGTGAAACAATTTCTATTGATTATGAAGCAGCAATACTACAAATTCATGATCATGAACGACAAAAGGTTGGCGGCATTCCAGCATTAAGTTTTTTAATTGCAACAAGAGTCAACCCTAACTCAGATGCCATAGATTTTAAAGAAGAAGATTCATCTTTTATCCTACTAAGAGTATTAGACTCAGCACCACTACACAACCACACAGAAGCTGAGAGAATACGCACAGAAACGGCTCAAAGAGTTAGTGGTGAGATTGATAAACACTGGGACGAAAATGCCATGGATACTAGAACACGGGTTTATTTAGGTTATGCTGGTATTAAATGTCGTATTATCGGTACATTTTATTTAGATAAGGGCAATCAAGATAAACTAGGTTTAAAGTTTGGTAGTGATTTATCTAATTTTTATCCCAATAGAGGTTTAAAAATTTATAAACCAACAGGCGGTGCACTTGCACAAATTGTTAATTATATTGATCCAAATAATCTAGCAGAGCATAAAGAGCAATATCAGACATCTGAAAGTGTCAACCTTGGCTGTATTCGTTATGCTTCAACTAATCGTAACTTTCAAAATATTGATGATATACCTGTTAATATTTATCCAGCTGATTTACTCTCACAAAAAAGTGCTTTATTTGGCATGACACGAACGGGTAAGTCAAATACGACAAAAATTATTGCCAAGTCAGTTTATGAGTTAAGGTATCCGAAAAAAGAAAGTGATAGATCACTTAGGATTGGACAATTAATCTTTGATCCTAATGGTGAATATGCTAATGAAAATACCCAAGATAGTGACAATCATAATAATCCCAATGCACTTAAAAATGTTTGGAAATTATATACAAATACTAATAAAAATGATGAGATAGTAACCTATGGCATTACTTCACATCCAAATGACCAGGATAGAAAATTGATGCTTCTAAATTTCTATGAAAAAGATAATTTACAAATTGGTAAGCAAATCATTGATAGTGCTTTGCTAGAAGACCAAACATCAATCTATGTAAAAAACTTTACTCAAGTTTTATTAGAAGAGCCACATGCAGATGATAGAAGTGCAACTACTAGATACAATAGACAAGTCTTAGCTTACCGCTCCATTTTAAAAAAGGCGGGGTTTAATGTTAATAAATCACAAGCTAATATTAAAGGCTTATTTAACGCAAAACTTAAAGAATATTTAAACCAAGATAGTGAAAAAGCCAACAATAATGATATTGACTATAAAGAGGCAGAAAAGTATTTAGCAGAAGAAACACTCTCACTAGATAAAGTAGCTCGTGTTTTTGAGATACTAGATAAATTTATCAGAGACCCCAAAAGTAATTACCAAAATTTTGAGAGTTGGTATATGGATAAACCAAACGCATCAGGTGATAGATGGGCTGATGAAGATTTGAAAAAACTGATTGGTATATTTCAATACCCAAATGGTATTCGTAAAATATCAGGGCTTAAGGTTCAACACAGTGAGTCCGTTAGCAATGACTACGCTAAAGATATTTATGATGACCTGTGTTTAGGTAAATTAGTGATTATTGATCAATCTAGCGGTAACCCACAACTTAATAAATCGTCTGCTAATAGAGTAATGACTAAAATATTTTCTAGTCAGCAAAAGAAATTTATTAATAGCGATACAAACATACCAGAAATATTGATTTATATTGAAGAAGCACATAACATATTACCTGCAGGTACCGATTTAGATTTATTAGATATTTGGGTTAGAACAGCCAAAGAAGGTGCTAAATACCGTATTGGCATGGTGTATGCCACACAAGAAGTAAGTAGTATTCAAAAAAATATTTTGCGTAATACGGCCAATTGGTTTATCGCTCACTTAAACAATACCGATGAAACAAAAGAATTATGTAAGTATTATGACTTTGCTGATTTTGAATCTTCAATTAGACGGGTGCAAGATAAAGGGTTTTTAAGAGTAAAAACCCTCAGTAATCCATTTGTAATACCCGTTCAAATTAGTAAATTTAACATTAGTTAGCATTATGGGGTTTGATGGGGAATATGCAAGTTATAGTCCACTAAGGCGTATCTTAGAAAGTAAAAAAGTTCAATCTTTACAAGAAAAGTTATTGGTTAATCAAACAGTCAGTGGGATAGATTTTTTTGACAAATACCAACAATATATATTTAATAAAGAATTATTGCCAAGCGACTTTACACCAAATTATATTATCGCCATAGACGGCAGTTATCATCAAGTAAAAATAAACAATGGTTTTCCAGAGGCAGAAATTGGCTACATTGCCATTGCAGCTGGACTTATCTTACATAACGAAGTTAATCAATTATCCAAACAAAACTTTATTGATCCTAAAGAGTTTAGAGACACTGAAAAAGCCTCAACGATTGATACCATTATTCCAGGTTGTAATATCATCATTCAAGGAGAAAAATCAGGCAAGGCATCAATGCGTAAAGCATTATTTGATGAATTATCAGCAACAAAGGTGTTTGATGATGGTGAAACACTATTAGATACTTATGAATATTTGCTAGACTTAAAACTAAAGTCTGGATTTTCAAAACCAGCACAAAGTCCTATTGATGGTGTAGTGTCTCATATGATGTATCAAAAAGGTAAATATCAGTGCACCCAAAGTGGTGAAACATTGTATTCTACTGACGCACTCAGACTACACGAGTTATTTAATGATATGGGTGAAAATGGCGGTCTATATGGTCAAGTAATGGGTCTATTAGAAGCTCTTTGGTTAATACATATTCTAAGATCGTTTGAGCAAAAAGGTTGGCTAGAGTTGTTAAGCAAAACGGTCTTTGTTTTAGATGGACCATTAGCTTGTTTTAGCACATGGTCATGGCTACATAAAAGCATCATAAAGGAAATAGAACGCATTAACATTGTGCAAAAACAAAAAAATCATCCTGATTTGCTAATATTTAGCATTGAAAAGTCAGGGGCTTTTTGTAACCATTTTGAAGCACTAGATACTGAGAATACAGGTATTCAAGGTAAGTTTAAACCACAAACAGGCTTATTGTTAAATGATGCATACATTAAGCAAAATATCATCTTTTCAGATAGTGCTAAACCTTATGGCAAAGAAACTTATTTTGGCAGAAAATTTTTCTATAAAACTAAAAACAATTACCGTTTAGTTATTAACATTGCCTTTTTATCTAGCGATGATGCAAATACCCTAACGGCAAATATAAATCAATATCCAAGATTGAATGATTTAATCAATTTACTAGATGACCTAACTTCTAGTCGTTACAATCATTCCATAACACCACTTGTATTAGCACACTCAGAAGCAGCAATACCACTTAATTTAGGGAGAAAGATTTTTGAGGAAATTGCTAGAGAGATAAAAAAGAAATAGGGTCATGACAACTTGAGCATGTATAAAAACATGTTAAAGTATTGTTATGACAATGAAAAACAAAAACAAATTATTTTTACCGATGCCGAAGGTAAATGCCAAAGGTGCAGTTGTGAGTTAGAACAAGGTAAGCTAAATCACCAGAATTTGGCAATAAGATTACATATCATCCTTCCAGATCAAAAGGAACAGATAAAGGAATACTACAGCTAAACACTAAAGATAATGATTGCCTAAGCAAAATAGCCAATGGAGAATTAAAAAGAGGTGTAGCCTTAAAAGAATCTAGCTTTATTGATTCAAATAAAGATTTTTATAGAGCAAAATCCGCAATCAATAGACTAAACAACGAAGACCGAAACAGAATCATTGAGTGGATGAGTGAAAATGGATACATTTGATAACACCACTAACTTAACTCAATTAGAAAAAGCCTTAAAAGAGGTTCTACTATCTAAACCAAAAGATAAAGCCAAATATGAAAACAAGAAGCCGTCTAAGTTTGAGAAAAATCAAAAGTGGCGACTTCATGAGAGAACTTAAAAATAGGCTTGGGCGATGTTCATCACCATCTATGATGTATTTTTTTAATATGGAGATAGTGATGAACAACAATAATGATAACGCATTTAATGAAGTTTATGAGATGATTATGCACTATGGCACAGAAGCAATGCCAAAGGTAATGGAAGTGCTGTTTAATGAAGCGATGAAAATAGAAAGACAACATCATATTGGTGTTGATCACTATGCAAGAAGCAATAATAGAATTGACTACGCAAATGGTTATAAGTCTAAGCAATTAAAAACCCGTATTGGTGCGTTAGATTTAAAAGTTCCTCAAACTAGAAGGACAGACTTTTACCCCAGTTGCCTAGAACGAGGATTAAGAAGTGAAAGAGCACTTAATCTTGCGTTAGTTGAGATGTATATTCAAGGCACTTCTACTCGTAAGGTTAAGCGTATCGTGGAACAAATGTGTGGCTTTTTGAAGTTTCTTCTCAAATGGTTTCTAATGCCAGTCAATCCTTAGATGAAGGATTAGAGGCTTGGCGTAACAAACCCATTGGACAAATAGATTACTTAATGATAGATGCACGATATGAGAAAGTTAGAGTAGATGGTATAGTAAGAGATTGTGCTGTCTTGATTGCTATTGGCATTGATAGCCAAGGGAAACGGGATATATTAGGTGTTAGTGTCAGTCTGTCTGAAGCAGAAGTCTATTGGCGTGATTTTTTAGAGTCATTACAACAAAGAGGATTGCATGGGTTAAAACTAATTACCTCGGATGCTCATGCAGGATTAAAAGCAGCCAAAACGACTGTCATGCCATCTATCCCTTGGCAGCGTTGTCAGTTTCACTTACAACAAAATGCACAAAAATATATCACTAGGCGGTCAATGAAAGAAAAGATTGCTGAAGAGATTAGAATGATATTTAATGCACCAGATAAAGTAGAGGCTAAACGCTTATTGGATATTTTTATTGCTAAATATGAAAAAACAATGTCTGATTTAACTCAATGGGCAGAAGAGTATATTCCAGAGGGTTGGACGGTATTTAATTTAGGTTTGTGTGAGTTTAATCGCAGGAGGTTAAGAACAACCAACCTTTTAGAGCGACTTAATCAAACCATTAAGCAACGCACTAAGGTGGCTAAGATTTTTGCAAACAAGACTTCTTGTTTGCGGTTAATAAGTAGTTTATTGATAGAAGTATCAGATGAGTGGCAAAGTGGTAAGGCTTATTTGTCAGTTGAAGATAATAAAAAATGAATATAATAATAAAAAATGAATATAATCGATGTTTAAGTTTTAGGGAGTAGATGGGAATTTACAGAAAAAAGTTTACTTGACCATGAATAATGATTATGCAATAGGGCGTCACGGTTCTTTCCAACTCAAATATAGTTGGTTAACAAAGGGAATAATGGCTATTCAAGAATCTGAAGGCAAGTCTAACATATCTAATATCTTTACATCTGATGATGCTACTATTAACTTGGGTGTGGGTAAAAATATGGTTTCATCCATAAGATACTGGCTAGCAGCTACTAATGTTATAAGTAACAATAAAATTACAAACTTGGGACTAGTTTTATTTGATAAACACACAGGTTTTGACCCCTATCTAGAAGATGACGCAAGCCTATGGTTATTACATATTGAGCTAGCAAAAAATAAAAAATTAGCCACTTCAATATATTGGTTATTCAATCATTTTCATAAGAATGAATTTACTGCAGAAGAGGCTGGAAACGCTTTTTATGACTATGCACTAAAAAATAATTGGAGAATTTCTGAAAAAACATTAAAAATGGATATTCAAGTTATCTTAAGAATGTATGCGCCTCATAAGTCAAAAAAAACACAAATAGAAGATATGCTTGAATCTCCATTATCACTATTAGGTCTGCTAGATTATTTTGATGATAAATATCATTTTTCTTTTTCATCTAAAAAAGATATACCAATAGAAATTATTGCTTATGCTATTAACACAATATTTAGCAATAAATCAATAGTCCCTGTAAAAGATTTAATGTACGATGATAAATTATCATTAGGGGCTATATTAAAAATTACAGAAGATTCATTAACAACTTATTTAGAGAACTTAGCAAATAAATATCCTAATGAATATTCATTAATAGAAGATGCTGGAATATTTCAACTATATAAATCAAAAACCAATGACGGTCTAAAATATTTAAGAAAATACTATGAAAAAGACTAGTCAATTTATTAGCATAAAAACAAATCTATCAAAATCGGTTAATCTGGATAGAGACAAAGCCTCTGTTGATATTCTGGAATCTTATATATTAACTTCTAGTGCACTACAGAATATAGTGAATATCACCAATATTTGCAACTCTCATGAAAATAGTAATAAAGCATGGTCACTTATTGGTCCTTATGGATCAGGAAAATCATCGTTTGCTTTATATCTTTCTAATTTATTAACAAACCCAAATAGTTTAAAAAATAACCTAGCATTAAATAAATTAAAAGAAATTAACCCAGAACTGAGGCATACTATTAATAACCACATAAAAAAATCATTAGGTTACTGTGAAGTTTTATTAACTGGTCACCCTGAAAGTTTAATTGTGGCCTTTTTAAAAGCATTAAAAAATAGCGTTAGTAGTTACTATGCAAAATATTCTATCAACAATAAAAAAGATTATCTAGATATTGATTCCTTGTTAAAGTACAAGGAAATAAACACTTCAAGCATAATTCCGATTATCAATAACATCCAGAAAACTATTAAACAATCTGGCGGCAAAGGATTACTTATTATTATTGATGAATTAGGTAATTTCTTGGAATATGCTGCTCGCCATGAAAGTAGTGATATCTTTTTACTACAACTGTTAGCAGAAATAGCATACACAACAGATAAAAGTCGTATATTACTATTCGTATTACTGCACCAGGCATTTGATCAATATGGTGTAAATTTAAGTCCTAAACTTAAAAATGAATGGACAAAAATACAGGGCAGATACGAAACTGTACCTTTCATAGAAACCACTGTTCAATCTTTGCATGTTATGTCTCAGTTTTTTGAACAAAAACTACCAGCAACAAAATTACAAATTATTAAGAATAAAACTAAATCTATAATAAATAAATTAAAAAATAGTGACTTTTTGCCAACATCTTTAAACTCAACAAAACTTACTGAGCTTCTTGCTAAATGCTATCCATTGCATCCAGTAACATCATTATTATTGCCAAAATTATGTCAAAAAATAGCTCAAAATGAAAGAAGTTTATTTGGGTATTTAAGCAGCAATAACCCTTTTGGACTAACAAAGAAAATGGAGATTTTAGAATTTGGTAAATTTATTATGCCTGCAGACATATATGATTATTTTATTAATGGACAAATTCTTACAAACGACCTTCAGACTCAAAGAATTTATTCTGAAGTAATAATTGCACTAGAGCGAATTACTGATGAATCTTATATAGAGGTAAATCTATTAAAAACCATTGGATTATTTAATATCTCAGGAAACACTAGAGCGTCTGAGGATGTACTTAAATTGTGTACTTCAAGATTTGAAGACAGTATTAACTCATTGATGAGTAAATCAATTGTCACTTATCGTAAATTCAGTAGTGAATACAGAATATGGCAAGGTAGCGATTTTGATTTAATGCAATCTTTATCAAAAGAAATTGCTCAACTTACTACAATAAATATTGCGGAAGAAATAACTAAAATGTCGGTGTTCTTCCCTTTTGTCGCTAAACGCTATTCAATTGAAAAACATAGTTTATTTTATTTTGAGCCAATTTTTATCAATGTATCAGAGTACAAAAATACAAAAGCACAAAATGACAAACCCAGAGTTATATTTTGCTTGAGTGATAATAAGCAGGATAAAATCACATTTAAAGATAATTTAATTAATTATTTTTCTGGTCAAGACATTTGTGTTTTTTTAAACAATAGTGCCGATATTAAAAAAATTAGCAAAGAAAGAATAGCTTTGGAAAATATATATAGTAAAGAAGCAGTGATCCAACAAGACCCGGTCATTCAAAGAGAGTTTAAAACCTATTTGATAAATGCAAGACAGCAAGAAAGCAATCTATTCAAACAAATTATAGAAAATCCTAGTGAATGTTTATGGCACTGGAATGGATTAAGAAGCATTAAAAAGAAAAGAGAACTGCAATCTTTACTTTCAAAAGTTTTGGAATATGCCTTCAATAGTGCACCGATCATAAAGAATGAACTTATCAATAGAGACAATCCTTCTAGTCAAGCAATGTCTGGAAGAAAAAAACTACTACTAGCATTGTTACAAAAAAATAATATAGAAGATTTAGGAATTACAGGGTTTCCTGCTGAAAAAAGTATGTATTTATCTGTTTTTAAAGATAGTGGAATGCATAGTAGTATGAATAATAAGTGGCAAATACAACCTCCCACTGATGAAAAATTTCTTAAGGTTTGGCGAATCATAGAAGTTTTTTTCAATTCGCTACAACAACCAAAAAATCTCTCTGAATTAGACGCTATTCTAACCTCCAATCCTTATGGAATAAAAAAACCGGTGTTAGCATTTTTTTACATAAGTTTTTACCTGTACAAAAAAAATGAGATTGCCGTCTATGAGGATAGGATTTATGTTCCATATTTTACTCCTGAGCATTTAGAGAGGTTTTTAAAACGCCCTGAAACTTTTAACTTTCAGCAATTTAAAATAGGAAAAGTTACTCAAAACTTAATACAAGAATACGAAGAAAGTTTATTAGGAGGCAAAAAAGTATCAGCTATACAAGATTTATTCAAAGCTATGGCTGTTTTCTTTAGAGACGTTCCAGATTATACTTCTCAAACACAAAATATATCAGGCACATCACAAGATATTATAAATGCTTTTAAATACCCTAAAAACCCTCAAGATTTGTTATTCAAAAAACTTCCAAAAATTTGCACTCCAAATAGCAAAAACCTGAAATCTTTTGGTAAGACTTTAAAGGAAGCGTTACAAGAAATTAAAAACGCTTACCCTAAAATGCTTGAACAGCAAACCAATATACTTCACAACGCATTTGATACTGAAGAAAAAAAACAGCTAAGAATGCGCCTTTCCCAATGTTGTGCCAAACTCGAAAACTATACTATTGATGAGGAGGTGACTAATTTTATTAAAAGTGCAAATTATGAATATGGAGATTTAGATGAGTATTTTGAAAGAATATTCACCAATATAATCGGAAAAACTAGTAAAAATTGGACTGATAACGATGTTATTTTTGTTAGTCAAAAATTGTCAGAATACTCAAGGATCGTTGTAAATTTATATCAAGTCCACCAATATCACACTAAGGGGGAGCTTACATTTGAGGAGCAAGAATCTAAAGTTAATATACAAAAATTGTCAGAAAAAAGTCAAATGAGGGTTATAAGTTCGTTATTAGAGGACTTATCTAAAAAAAATAAAACACCACTTTTATCAACAAGGATAAAAAATGTCTAAAAAAGTAAGACATGTATTAGGTTTATCCGGAGGAAAAGATAGTGCTGCCTTAGCTATTTACCTAAAGCAACAGAATAAAAATTTAAATTTAGAGTATTTTTTTTGCGATACTGGAGTTGAGCTTCCAGAGGTTTATACTTTTTTAGATAAACTGGAGATTTATTTAGAAAAACCAATTAAAAGACTTGGCAGCAAGAAAGATTTTTTTCATCATTTAAAAATGCATAATGGAATGCTTCCCTCGCCAAAACAACGCTGGTGTACAAGAGAAATGAAACTTAAACCATTTGAAGAGTTTGTTGGTAGTGATAGATGTATATCTTACATTGGCATTAGAGCAGATGAGTTTAGAGACGGTTACTTAAGTCTCAAGGACAATATTACCCCAAAATATCCTTTTATTGAAGATGGTTTAATAAGAAAAGATATTTTCAATATATTAAAAAGTACTGTTGGTATTCCCGAATATTACAAGTGGCGTAGTCGTTCAGGGTGTTTTTTTTGTTTTTTTCAGCGTAAGGAAGAGTGGATAGGACTATCAAAACATCATCCTGAGAAATTTGCTCAAGCCATTGAGATTGAAAAAAGAGAAGGAGGTGAAGGCTACACTTGGATCCAAGGCATGACTTTAGAGCAGTTACTTGAACATAAAGAAAAAATTTTAAGTAACAGTAAAATACGCAAACAACAAAGCACAAAGGATGCTAGATCCTGGCAAGATATTTTAATAGAAGATGGGCAAGATGATGAAAATCAAGCTTGCACAATTTGTAGTTTATAAAAAAAAATATGGAAACAATAACAAAATCATGGAATTTAAGCACTATTAATAGGAGAAAAAATAAGATTAATCCACAACCTCAATATCAAAGAACAGAGGTGTGGTCAGAATCAAAAAAACAACTACTAATGGATACTATTTTGAGAGGTTATGATATACCTAAGGTGTATTTAAAAGAAAGCGAGGAGGAAAATTTTGAACATGAAGTTATTGACGGGCAACAAAGATTAAGAGCTATTTGGGAGTTCTTTAATAATGAGTATCCATTGGGAAACTATTCAAAAGATCTTCCAATTGGAGATGTTTCTGGACAAAAATATAGTGATTTAATGAATGATATTTTAGATACATTTGAGCTTTACGAGTTATCAATAATTATTATTAAAGATGCCTCACAAGAGGAGGTACGTGATTTATTTCTTAGGCTACAGGAGGGTGTAACTTTAAACCCTCCAGAAAAAAGAAATGCAATGATAGGAAATATGAGAGATTTTATATCTGAGTTAGCATCTCATAAAGTGTTTCAAATTATACCCAAAGATAATAAAAGATTTTTATATGCTGACTGGATAGCCCATATTGTATGCTTAGAATTAGCAAAAGGCCCTACCGATGTTAAGGCTGATAATTTAAAAAAAATGTATGAAAATAATAAAAATTTTAACAAAAACTCCAGTGATGCTAAAAAAATAAAAAGGATTCTAAATTATATTCAAAGTTCATTCGAAGGCAAAACTCCAGAAATGAATATTAAATGGGGGTTTGTTGATTTTTATTTGTTAATTTCTTTATTGGTAGAAATGTTTGTTATCAATAATAGAAATACAGAGTTTGGCTCTTTTTATGTAGGGTTTGAAAAAGAAAGAAGAGAAGTAGATGACCCAATTGAGTTAATAGAAATTAAAAAAGATTCTTGGTCGAAAGACTTATATGAATATATTGATGCGTTTAATAAAAGTGGAGGAGTTAAAAAAAATATAGAAACTAGAAACCAAGTATATACTAGAAAAATTTATAAAGAAATAATTGATTTAGTACCTAAAGACAATAATAGATTTTTTAATCAAAATCAAAAAGTTGTTATCTGGAGAAAAAACAACGGACAATGCGTAACTTGTGGATGTAAGATTGAATTTACAGAAATGCATGCCGATCATATTGAGCCTCATTCAAAAGGAGGTAAAACAACTATAGAAAACGGACAAACACTATGTGCTAAATGTAATCAAAAAAAAGGCAGCAGAAGTGAAGAAAATATTTAAGGAATTATATCAAGCTGAAACGGAAGATAGTATCGATAAGATTATCAATCAATATCCTAAGATCTTCTCTCAAGAGAATTGGCACCCATATGGCAATAACCAAAGTAACTACGGAGTCGTAGAAAATCAGCAAGCTAATCCAATTGCAGCATTAGTAGAAAAAATAACTAATTCAATTGATGCTGTTTTAATGAAGTGCTGTTATCTTAAAAACATAGATCCAAAATCTGAACAAGCTCCGCAGTCTATTTCTAAAGCTGTTGACCAATTTTTTCCCGATAATAAAAATTGGGATCTGTCTAAAAATATTTCTTTACAGGCTGAGGAAATTCAAATATTAGCTCACGGACCAAAAAAGAATACCTCATTAATTATTTATGATAATGGGGAGGGTCAGCATCCTAAAGATTTTGAAAACACTTTGTTATCGCTGCTTAAAGGTAACAAAAATGAAATTCCTTTCGTTCAGGGAAAATACAATATGGGAGGATCTGGCGCTATAGTATTCTGCGGTAAAAAACGCTATCAGCTAATAGGATCAAAAAAATATGATAATACAGGCGATTTTGGATGGACTTTAGTTAGAAAACATCCGTTAAAAGAAGATGAAAAAGTTAAGAGCACATGGTATGAATATGTAAGAATTAATAACGAAATAGCAAGTTTTCCAATTGAATCTATAGATTTAGGATTAAAGGGTAGGGAGTTTACTACAGGTACTGTTATCAAACTATATTCTTATTCGTTACCAACTGGTAGCCGATCTGTTATATCAAGAGATTTAAATAGAAGTATAAACGAGTATTTATTTGAACCTGCATTGCCTATTTATACAATTGATAATGCCCAGCGTTATCCAGATGATAGAAATTTAGAGAGATATTTATATGGACTTAAGAGAAGACTAGATAATAACGAAAAATATATATACAAGCAATTTTCCGAACAATACGAAGACAGTGAAATAGGAAAATTTAAAATAAATTGCTATGTTTTTAATTTTTTGATTGATAAAAAAAACAGTAAAGAAAGTATTGAAACAATAAAAAGAGAGTTCTTTAAAAATAATATGTCCGTTTTATTCTCATTAAACGGTCAAGTTCATGGCAGTTTTACATCTGAATTTATATCTGTTGCTTTAAAAGAATCATTTTTAAAGAAACATTTATTACTTCACATAGATTGCTCTAATTTAGAACAGAATTTTAGAAGTGAGTTATTCATGGCATCTAGAGATAGAATGAAAACTAGCGAAGAAACTCAGCTATTAAGAAAAAAAATTGTTGAAATTTTAAATAAAAGTCAACTAAAAGAAATTAGTAAAGAGTTTAAATCTAAAATAACTCCCTCTAGCGATGACTCAAATAATCTTATTAAAGAAATTAGCAAAAATTTGCCCCTAAATAATCCAGAATTAACTCAGCTAATAAAACAAACATTCAATCTAGACAGTGTCACTAACAATAAGACCAACAGTAAAAAAGAATTTACTAAGCCTAAGAAAAAAACTGAAGTTGCTCCATTTAATCCTAAAAGGTTTCCTACCAGTTTTAAGATAAACACTAAACAAGAAGAAAATGCTATTCCTATGGTCCAACTACCTATGGGAAACGAAAAGATTATTACATTTAATACTGATGTAGAAGATAGCTATTTTGATAGAATAGATGAGCCAGGAGAACTACAAATTGCTTTGCTAGATTATAAAAACAACACTAGCAGTGGTGGTGGCAATGGTGTCAGTCCTGGAAAAATAGATGGAGTTATATCAGTATCTAAATCCAGTCCTAGTAGTGGAATTATTAGAATCCATACAAAAGCCAAAAAACATTTAAATGTCGGCGATTCAATAAAAATTAAAGCTACATTGACTTCTCCTAATGGCAATATAGAGCAAGTCTTTCTAGTAAAAATAACTGACAAAAATAAGCAAGACAAAAAGCCAAAGAAAGAAAATCAAGAAAATTTAGGGTTGCCACAATTAATTCAAGTTCAAAAAGAGTTAACAGAAGGGTTTGAGGGGAAAACTTGGAGTAGTTTAGATAGTGTTGGTATTAATTTTGATACAAAGACTGTTATGTATCCATTTGTTAACGGAGACCAATTAGAAAGCATCTACATTAACATGGACAGTGGCGTATTAAAAAAATTTTTAAGTAAACTTAAAAATGAAAATGGAATATCAGCCGCAAAAAAACGTTATCTTTCTACTGTCTATTTTCACACACTATTTTTATATATGATTAGCAAGCATAGGAAGTATAAAATTCAAAGAGACGATAAAGTAGATACTGACTTACAGGATTATCTACAAGACATCTTTAACAACCACTACTCTGCATTTTTATTAAATTTTGAAATGACTGATTTATTAACAATTCTTGCTGAATAAATAACTATGTCATCCAATTTAAATACAAACAAATTTTCCCTGTTAATTATCAAAACAGGGAATTTAGGGAAAATTTGCTGATATAGTAGAGTTTTTGGTATTAAAAAATACCTATTTTTAGCTAAAAATAGCGGCATTTTACAAATTTCCCTGTAAAGTGGCTGTTAACAGGGAAATATGAATACTGGATGCTCAGCATACAGCTCAGTTTTTAACTCCGCCATACACCTTTATGATGTTTTTAGGCTAACGCCAATGATATAAATTGCATACCATACAAATATATAAAAGCACAAAACAATATTTTTTTATCCAAAAAACACTATTTTTCTATAATTACTTAAATTGTAAATTTCACTGGGGCAGTTATTATGGTTTCAATATATTTATTAAATCCAACCATAACTGATTTTGTTCGGGTTAGTATTAAATGAGACACAGTAGTGTTATTCTTTAGGAGTTAAGCTGCCACCTACTAATTTTTCACACAGACCTTTGGGTAAATTAATATAAGCGTCTTTTTGCCCATCTTCAAGTGAATGTCCAGCGCAAGCATTGAGGCTGGTGGCACAATCATTCTCACCTGCTAATACAACGCCAAAACATTCCTCAGCAACAACGGTATTACTCAAACCTAATAACAGTGCCCCAGCAATAATTGTGGTTCTATTTTTCATTGTCTTTACCTTTTTTTAAAATCCCCATTCTAACATTATTTTTTAATCAATAGCAATTTTAATAGCCTGAGTAAGACGCAGTAATTGGGCATCACTAATCACAAAAGGGGGCGTAGTGTAGAGCAGTTTGCCATAGGGCCTTAACCAAACGCCTTGTTTAATCAAGTTTTGTTGCACGGTTGTCAGTGCAATATCGTCTTTCATTTCAATCACCGCAATGGCGCCTAGAATACGCACATCTGCCACTTTTTTATGATTGATAAGCGATGTTAGTTGAGTTTGGAAAAATTTTTCTATACGCATAATATTATCTACCCAAGATGAGTGCAGTAATAACTCAATACTGGCATTTGCAACAGCACAAGCCAGAGGGTTTGCCATAAAAGTTGGACCATGCATCAGTGTCCCGACAGTGGTGGAAATTTCATCATTAGTGAGTGTGGCAGCAAGTGTCATGTAGCCACCAGTGAGTGCTTTACCTAGACATAAAATATCCGCTTGGACGCCAACATGACTACAAGCAAATAATTTGCCTGTGCGTCCGAAACCAGTGGCAATTTCATCAACAATAAATAACACATTATATTGCTCGCAGAGTATTTTTGCTTGGGTCAAATAGGCGGGATTGTAAAATCGCATACCGCCCGCACCTTGCACCACAGGTTCCAAAATCATAGCGGCAATTGAGTTGGTATTTTGTTGCAAGGTTAGACGCAAATCCGCCAAAGATTCATCCATGCCCACCATTGCTGGGCTTTTAACAAAAAAGTGTTGTGGTAGCACCGTAGAAAATAAATGATGGAAGCCGTTTTCTGGATCACATACGCTCATAGCACCAAACGAATCACCATGGTAGCCACCCCGCAAAGTAACAAATTTATGTTTATTGGGTTGATTTTTATTATGCCAATATTGCAATGCAATTTTTAATGCTACCTCAACCGATATTGATCCAGAATCACTAAAAAATACTTTGCTGAGATTTTCTGGGGTGATTTTAACCAAGGTTTTGGCTAAATCAATCGCGGGTTTATGGGTAAGACCGCCAAACATAACATGTGCCATTTTATTGAGTTGGATTTGAATGGCTTGATTAAGCACGCGGTGATTATAACCGTGAATCGCACTCCACCAAGCACTCATGCCGTCAATCACGCGCTCCCCAGTGGATAGATGCAGATAAACGCCGTCAGCAGATTTAACCAAGTGTGCTGCCGTATCATTTGGAATTTTGGCATACGGATGCCAAATATGATGATTATCAAATAAATCCATCAAACTCGGTTGGCTATAAATAATGTTTGAGTTGCGCCATTGAATCAATCACCAAATCGGGGTGGGCATCATTGATATCCTTGCCGTGGTTGTAACCATACGACATACAAATAATTCTAAAATCCGCAGCACGGGAGGCACTCACATCGCTGATTGAATCGCCAATCATCAGGCAATCTTGCGGATTAACAGAAAAAAACTCAGCAGCGTATAAAAGTGGCAGTGGATTTGGTTTTTTCTTTGTTAGTGTATCACCAGAAATCACAATAGAAAAATCGGAAAAAATATCCAAATCTTTTAAAATCGGCAAGGTGAATTGCTCAGCTTTGTTGGTAACGCAGCCCAATTTGTAGTTTTGTGATTTTAAATAATCCAAGCCTTCACGCACGCCCGCATACAAAAACGAACGAGCCGAGGTATTAGCAGCATATAAATCTAAAAAAATAGGGTAAGCTTTGGCAAAATCCTCTTCATTAACTGTGCCTTCTAGCTCGCCTGTTAATGCCCTTTCCACCAATTTTGGCACCCCATTGCCGACCCAATGACGCACCTTCGACTCACCCCATTTATCCCGATTCATAGCATCCATTAAAGCATCCACACAATACGCCAAATCTGGCACGCTATTGACCATCGTGCCATCGACATCAATCATAATTAATTTTGGGTTAAATTTTTTCATTGCCGTGCTTTATTGGTAGAATACGCATTATTAAACTGAGTTGAAGTATTTTAATGCAAAACACCCCCACTATTGGTTTTATTGGTGCTGGAAATATCACATATGCGCTGGTTTCAGGCTTAATTGGTAATAAATTTCCAGCAAAATATATTAAACTTAGCGATCCCAATGTAGAACTACTATCTGCTCGTGCTAATGAATTTAAAGTGCGGGTTTTTGAAGATAATAACAAATTAGCGCTCGGATGTGATGTGATTGTTTTAGCTGTTAAACCGCAAATATTGCCTGCGGTTTGTAAAGCACTACAAATTCATATTAGCCATAATCCACTGATTATCTCTATTGTCGCTGGGGTTAAAATAACCAATATCAACCATTGGCTCGGCGGCAACGCTACTATTGTGCGGGCGATGCCCAACACCCCTGCATTTCTAAAGCAAGGCGCCACAGGCATGGTGGCTATTGATACACTTAGTAACGCACAAAAACTATTGAGTGAGAAAATTCTTGGCTCTGTTGGTCTTTGTTTATGGGTGAAAAGTGAAGCCATGTTAGATGCAGTCACTGCACTCTCAGGTAGTGGTCCAGCGTATTTCTTTTTACTCATTGAATCCATGACCAAGGCAGGTATTGAATTAGGGCTTGATGCAAAAACTGCACAACAACTCAGCACCCAAACTGCATTTGGTGCAAGCATGATGGTCCATAATAGTGGTGAGTCTGCAGCGACATTACGCGCTAGAGTTAGTTCAAAAAAAGGCACCACACAAGCTGCAATTCAGTCCTTCCAAGCCCAAAATTTTGAATCTGTTGTAGCAACGGCAATGCGCGCTGCGTTTGAGCGGGCTAGAGAGATGGGCATTGAATCAGACAATAATAAAAAATGAGCGATAAATTAACCATTAAAATTAAACCCTCAAAAATCTACTTAATCCTTACCATCAGCACCTATCTACTGGCTTTATTTAGCGTTTGGTATTATTTTTATAATTTTTGGATAAGCCTTGTTATGAGTATTGTTTTATCGCTGTGGCTGTATTATTTTTTGTTTAAAATAGTGCTACTGGCACGCCACGATTCTATTACTCAAATTACTTTGAGTCAAAACTACCTAATCATTCAAAAAAAAGACCAATCAACTCAGCAATATTCAAAATTTTACCCAGCCTATCAATCTAGATTTTTGCTGATAATTAACTTTGAAAAAGAATGTATTGTGGTATTTAAAGATTCTCTTAAAGAAGAATCGCTCTCAAAACTCAATAATTTTCTCAATGCTCACACCTGAGGATAAACTTAAACTCAATGCACTGATTGTAACTTGTATTGCCATTCGTATTGATACATATAAATTGGTGGTTGTAGGTCTAAATAAGGATAAAAAAGAGCAAACCATTCACCTTAATCCAACCATTGATAGTGATAAATATATACAAGCAGTGCAAAAATTGTTAGCGGGTAAAGTGCTAGGCAATATGGGCGCCTACCCCGCTTATCTCAAGCGTTGGTCAAGAATGGGGCAGGTCAATTCTACCAATTTAGTCGCCTTGCTAAAAATCGGTAATATTGAGGCGGTGATGGCAGTTGCTAATTCTAAAAACCTATCTGCCGAGATGCTTGACCTAGTCTGGTGGTGTGCTACTAATACCGA
Source organism: Gammaproteobacteria bacterium Gsub (assembly GCA_002007405.1). Lineage (GTDB taxonomy): Bacteria > Pseudomonadota > Gammaproteobacteria > PS1 > Pseudothioglobaceae > JAAOIF01. The sequence continues at coordinate 107,024 of JYIN01000011.1, read as the reverse complement.
CCAACAGGCTGAAATTGGTCGATTTTTACTCACCCGAGATTTTGTAATCTCCCACACTGTGGGCAGACAAATCGCTAATTATTTGTTAGAATTTTTGCCTTTTACAGATGATACGGTGCAGTTAATTGACACGATTAATTTGTTATTACAAAAAGGGCTTATCAGCCAGCAGGCAAAGGAAAAATTATGGCAACAAGGGCGGAGGAAGCCAGCTTTTTTAGTTGGTTTTATTGAGCGTATGCAAGGCAACTTGCCTAATACTGATGGCACATTTGCGTTCAGATCCAACACCCAAGAATTAGAATGTGTCAATAGCGAGCAAGGGCAAATTTTGCTCAAAACCATTGCCTACATCTTAAAAAAAATCAACCAAGAACATATCCTATACCGCACTTTAGAAGTCTTGGGAGTTTATTTATCACACCCTATGATTCGCCCCTCAAATCAAATTGAAGTATTACAGACCCAAGCACAGACGGTATCAGAGGCGTTGGGTTTAACGGATGAAAAAATCAAGGCTCGGCTATTGCTCGCTGGTGTTAGCGAAAAACTGGTAGTCGACACCATTTCTGCGCATGGTTTAGCAGGGTCTGCCATCCGTAAAAAACTAAACACCGTGCTAACACCAATCCAAGCCGCAATAGAATGCTTAACTACCCCACAATAATTGCATATTAGCGATTGCTGTTATGACAGCAGTTTCAACACGGAGCACTCTTGAGGCTAACAATAGTGGCTGATAACCTGCTGCGGTTGCTTGAACGATTTCAGCCTTTGTTAAACCACCCTCAGGTCCGATTAAAATACTGGATTCGGTTTGCATCTTGTATGTTAGTAAGCCTTGTTCGGCTCGGTGGTGGAGGACAAAACCGTTGCGCACTGGGCGTTTTAGTAATTCCTCTAAATTAAGAGGGGCAACAATTTCAGGCACGAATGCACGCCCCGATTGCTCACAAGCGCCAATGATGATTTTTTGCCAATGTTGGCTGCGTTTTTTGAGTTTATCACTGCGTAATTTAACCACGCAATGCTCGGTGAAGATGGGGATGATTTTTCTTATTCCCAATTCCACAGATTTTTGGATGATAAAATCCATTTTTTCGCCTTTAACAATACCTTGAATGAGGGTTAAATTGAGTTTTGATTCACTTAGATTCTGTGTTGTATCAAATACTTGGACAACACATTTTTTTTTATTTAAAAGCACTTTTGCTGTGTAATCAATACCATTGCCATTAAACAAAATAATAGTTTTCCCTTGTGGAAAGCGTAAAACCTTCACTAAATGATAAGTAGCAGACGAATCTAAAATATATTCATTATCAATTTTAAAATCGGTATTTTGATACAAGCGGATGTGTTTCATGGTATCTTTACGAACTACAAAAAATAACTCAGATGATACATAAAAATAGAAGGGCAAAATTACTAAGTCGGCTCAATGCTGGTGGCTTGGTGATTATTGCTACCAATCCTGAGCAAATTCGCAGTGGGGATGTGCATTATCCGTTTCGCCCACACAGTGATTTTTGGTATTTAACGGGGTTTACCGAGCCTGATGCGGTGGCGATTTTCTCATCTAAAAGTTATCATATTTTCCTGCGTGATAAAGACCCAGTGCGTGATATTTGGGATGGCAAACATTTGGGCGTTGAGGCTGCACCAAAGGCATTAAAGGCTGATTTTTCCTATCCGATTACACAATTAAAAACCCGATTGCCGAAGTTAATAACCAATACTAGCGTTTTGTATTATGATTTTAAACCTGGTGCCTTGGATGATGAAATTATTACCTTATTGGCAGACTTTGAATATCAATCTCTAACACCTTATGTACATGAGATGCGTTTGTTTAAAGACGCTGAAGAAATTAAATTGATGCAACAAGCCAGTGATATATCTGTTGCAGCGCACAAATTAGCAATGCAGAAAACCCAGGCGGGTTTATTTGAATTTGAAATTACCAGTGTGCTTGATTCTCATTTTAGGAAAAATAATGCCGAACACGCCTATCCGCCAATTGTCGCTGGCGGTGAAAATGCTTGTATTTTGCATTATAATGACAATAATCAAAGATTAAAAGACGGCGATTTGCTACTCATTGACGCCGGTTGTGAAGTCAGTGGCTATGCCGCAGACATTACTCGTACCTTTCCTATTAATGGTAAATTCAGTGACGCACAACGACAAATTTATCAAATTGTGCTGGATGCACAATCCTCGGCGATTAAAAGTATTAGGCCGGGGGTGGCAATTAACAGACCGCACCAAATTGCCAGCGATATTATTCGTCAGGGTTTGATTAAATTGGATATTTTGCCTCACGACGGCAATTTATCACAGTTTTATATGCACAACACAGGACATTGGCTGGGTTTAGATGTCCACGATACTCCAGAGTATAAAGGCACTACCCAATATCATGAATTTATCGCAGGCATGGTGATAACTGTTGAACCCGGCATCTATATTCATAAGGATGATAAAATTGACCCCATTTATTGGGGTATTGGAATTCGTATTGAAGATGATGTCTTAGTAACACAAACCAGCCACAAAGTACTCTCAGCAGCATTGGTTAAAAATATTGACGAAATTGAGGATTTAGTAAAAAATGAACATACAACAAGCGATTAAAGTACTCGTTAGAAAACAAAATTTGACCCAAACACAAATGTATGCAGTAATGAGCGACATTATGAGTGGCAAAACCACTGACGCACAAATTGGAGGGTTGCTGGTGGCACTCTCAATAAAAGGGGAGACTGTTGATGAGATTACTGCCAGTGCAAAGGTCATGCGTGCTCTAGCAACTGAAGTGAATATTCGTCATCCTAGACACCTTGTAGATACTTGTGGCACTGGCGGCAATGGGTTGGGTTTGTTTAATATCTCTACTGCTTGTGCTTTTGTTGTAGCAGCTGCTGGTGGTCAAGTTGCCAAACACGGCAATCGCTCTGTCTCTTCAACAACAGGTAGCGCTGATGTTTTGGAGGCGGCTGGGGTTAATCTTGATATGAGTCCAAAAAAGATAGGTAAATGTATCGAAAAAATTGGCGTTGGTTTTATGTTTGCCCCCGCCCATCACCGTGCTATGAAATATGCTATTGGTGCCCGCAAAGATTTAGCAATTCGCACTATTTTTAATGTTTTAGGACCCCTCACCAACCCAGCAAAAGCACCCAATCAAGTCATCGGCGTGTATGCCAAAGCTTTAGTTGAGCCAATTGCCAATGTAGTTAAAAATTTAGGCTCTAAGCATGTGATGGTGCTACATTCAGAAGATGGCTTAGATGAAATATCCATTGCTAGCAATACTTTTGTGGCGGAGTTAAAAAATGGAAAAATCATAACTTATACTATTTGCCCTACTGAGTTTGGCTTGCCGTTTGGCAAACTTGATGACATTAAAGCCAAAGATGCCAATAGCTCCTTATATTTGATTCAACAAGCTTTGGATGGTAAGGATGGCGGGGCAAAAAACATAGTTGCCCTCAATGCTGGTGCTGCCATTTATGTCTGCGGACTCGCTGATTCTTTACAGGCAGGAGTGGACAAGGCTATTAAAATTTTGAATTGTGGTAGCGCCCACCAAAAACTTGACGATTTTGTGCGCGAATCAACCGGTTGTTAATATGAACAAAGACACAAACCTCATTTGGATTGATTTAGAAATGACCGGCTTAGTGCCAGAAAAAGATGTTATTATTGAAATTGCAACTGTGGTAACGGATGCAAATCTCAATTTATTAGCCGAAGGTCCAGCACTTGTCATTGCCCAAAGTGATACACTTTTGGCAGGCATGGACGAATGGAATACCAAACAACACACGCGATCTGGTTTGATAAAACGGGTCAGGGAAAGCAATATTTCCACTCAACAAGCCGAGTTTCAAACACTAGAGTTTTTAAAAAAATACCTTAATATTGGTAAATCTCCAATGTGTGGTAATACCATTTGCCAAGATCGGCGTTTTTTATACAACTATATGCCAAAGTTAGAGCAATTTTTTCACTATCGGCATATTGATGTTTCAACCTTAAAAGAGCTCGCAAAGCGTTGGAATCCCAGTGTGACAATGGAGTTTGAAAAAGACTCCACACATCTGGCATTAGCCGATATTTATGATTCAATCGATGAACTCAAGCACTATCGTAAGAATTTTATTAAAACTTGAGACTTTTACATAATGATGCAAAAATCTTTGATTATTGGATGTGTACAAGCCCAAATACACCATAATTTTCTCCAACAGAAAAAACCTATATAAAGGCAAAAGAGCGTATTATTCACTTGGGCAAATTACTTGCTCTGATTGTTGTTTTTCTTTAATTAAAAATCAATCTACTTTGACCTGTTCAACAGTCCAAATAACTCATACAATCAGTCTTAATCTATATTTTAGATGCACATTTCCACGCACTGCACAGCATGGGAACGAGAATGGGTTGGGCGTTGGAACGAGGACATGGGGTATTTAAAAGCGCCAAAAAGTTTTATGTAATAATGCTATCAGGGTCAAAATTTCTAAGCGTCCGAGCAACATTGAAAAACTTAAAATCCACTTAGCAGTATTACTGATGTTACCGTAATTATCTGCTACTACACCCAGACCTGGTCCTAGATTATTGATAGATGCTGCGGTTGCTGAAAAAGCACTGACTTGGTCAAGCCCAGTGAACATAAGGGCGATTAAAATCATCACAAAAGCAATCACATACAATGAAAAAAACCCCCAAACAGACACCAGCACACGCTCGGCAATGCTTTTTTGATTGAGTTTGATGCTGACATAGGCTTTTGGATGAATAAATTTGCGGATTTCTTTTGTAGCCAATTTAAACATTAACAAAATTCGCACCACCTTGATGCCTCCCCCTGTTGAGCCAACACAGGCGCCAATAAAACTAATAAAAATTAACAACACGGGTAGCATAAAAGGCCAATCTGAGTAATGGGCAGTAGCAAAACCAGTGGTGGTAGCAAGAGAAATTGTTTGGAAAATGGCATGCCGCCATGACTCACCGATACTTGCATAATAGGCGCTATTAGACAAATAAACAAAAATCACCAAGGTAACCACTGACAAAATGAATAGGTAAGTTTTAAATTCTGAATCACGAATGTAGATGAGGGCATTTTTCTTTTGCCAAACAAAAAAGTGCAAAGAAAAGTTGACCCCCGCTAAAAACATAAAAACAATCGCAACTGCCTCAATCATGCCGGAGTTAAAAAAACCAATTGAGCCGTCATGGGTTGAAAAACCACCAATTGCAACAGTGGCATAGCTGTGTCCAATTGCATCAAACAAACTCATACCCGCTAGATAATAACCAATAGCACAAAGTAGGGTGAAACTGATGTAAATTTTCCACAGGGCTTTGGCAGTTTGGGCGAGTTTTGGGGTTAGCCTTTCTTTTGAAATGCCACTCGATTCAGCATGATACAACTCCATGCCGCCCACACCCAGCATCGGCAATATGGCTACTGCTAAAACAATAATCCCCATACCACCGAGCCATTGCAGTTGCTGGCGATAATATAAAATCGCCTTAGGCATCTCATCTAAGCCTGATAAAACCGTTGCGCCTGTGGTGGTGAGACCCGACATTGACTCAAAGAAAGCATCACTAAACGACATATTGAGTACCGTTGATAATAAAAAAGGCAGGGTTGCAAAAAGTGATAAAACGAACCAAAAACTCACCACCACCAGAACACCCTCACGAATTCTAAAATCTTTTTGAGTGTTTCTAAAAGGAAACCATAAAAAACAACCGACAAATAAGGTTAATAAAAAAGCAATGAGAAAAGATTGGGTTTCATTCTGAGCATAGATAAAATCAATGATAATAGGGGGAATTTGAGTCAAACTAAAGATCATCAACAATAGCCCAATGGTTTTAAAAACAATACTAAACTGCATAATAAATATCAGTCAAAATAACCCTCAAACAATTCTTCTACTTCATGAATCTTGCTAATATCACTGAGCACAATCAATACATGGTCTCCCTCTTCAATCACCAGTTTTCGTGAGCTCATAATAACTTCAGAATCCCTGACTACCGACCCTACCACAACACCATCAGGCAGGTTAATTTCTTCAATGGCTCTGCCTACAACATCTGAATGATGCTTATCGCCATGCACAATAATCTCAATCGCCTCAGCCTTGCCCTGGCGTAGAGAATGCACCATCATCGTATCGCCCTTGCGAATGTGTGCCAAAATACCACTGGTGGTAATTTGGTCAGGGGAGATGACCATATCCACATCTGCACTTTGTTTTGCCAAATCTTCATAAACATTGCGTTTGACTAAGGCAACGGTTTTGTGTGCGCCTAAGCGTTTTGCCAGAATTGAGACAATCACATTAGTTTCATCAGAATCAGTAAGTGATAGGAATAAATCACTGTTCTCAATCCCTTCTTCTAACAATAATTCTTCATCGGAAGCATTGCCGTGTAAAACCAGTGTATTTTTGAGTTGTTCGGCAATTTCAATCACCCGTTTTTTATTCATTTCGATAATCCGAACGCGATGATTTTTCTCTAAAAATAGTGCTAAATTTAGCCCAATCAGCCCGCCACCAGCAATGATGATATTTTTATACGCTCTGTCTAAACGCCTAAACTCTTTTAAAACTTTAGACACCCCTTCTTTTTTAGTAACAAAATAAACTCGGTCACCGTCTTTAATGACAGTATCGCCATAGGCTGGAATTGCTTCACCATTACGATATAAACTAACAATACGCATGTGGGTTTTGGGCAAATGCTGATGCAATTCTTTAATTGGATGCCCGACAATCGGTGTGCCTGCATACGCCTTGGTTTCCACTAATTGCACTAAACCATTTTCAAATTCAAACACTTGTTCAGCACCCGGCTCTTCAACAACACGCTTAATGTAGTTGGTTACTAATACTTCGGGGGTAATAACAAAATCAATAGGGATGGCATCGTCTGCAAATAATTCTTTTCTATGCAAATATTCGGCGGTGCGGATGCGTGCTATTTTTTTATCAACTTGGTACAAAGTGTGTGCCATGCGGCAAGCAACCATATTGCCTTCATCAGAGCGGGTAACTGCAATGACCATATCCATATTTTCAATGTCAGCTTCTTCTAAAATATTAGGGTAAGAGGCGTGCCCGCAGACTGTTTTAATATCTAAATGACGCTGTAGGGCTAGTAAATTATCCTCGTTTTTATCAATAATGGTGATGTCGTTTTCTTGGTCAATAACCAGATATTTAGCTAATGTTGAGCCAACTTGTCCAGCACCTAAAATTAAAATTTTCATTTTTTATCAATCCCCAAATCTTTTAATTTACGATACAAAGTGGTTCGCTCTAATCCAGCAATTTCAGCAACTTTGGCAATGTTATGGTTATTTTCTTCCAACAGGTGGTTGAGATATTGTATTTCAAATAAATTTCTAGCAGTTTTTAAAGGCAAGCTAAAATCAATCCCGTTTTTTGATTGATTTTTGTTAAGTTTGTGTTCTGAGAGAATTTTACGCACCAACGGCAAAATATCATGTAGTGGCTTTTGCAGGAAGTCAACCGCACCGAGTTTGATAGCTCGCACCACATCTTGGTGCTGAGCATGTCCAGACATCATCACCACTGGCATAGAAAAACCCGTACTCAACCATTCCTCTAACAAACTCATGCCATCTTGTCCGGGCATCCAAACATCCATCATGACCAAATCAAAGACTTGGGTTTTGACGATGGTTTTTGCTTGCTGTGCGTCAGTTGCTAAAACAACTTTATAATTTACATCTTCTAAAATATCTTTGATGGTCTCGGCATTAATACTTTCATCATCAACAATAAGAATGCTCCCAATTGTCATGTTTTATCCTCGCTTTTTATAATCAAATTCAATGGTAACAATTGCCCCATGTGGCAGTGCATTATTAGCAAAAATTCGTCCATCATGTTGCTCAATAATATTTTGTACAATTGCCATACCCAGACCACTGCCTTTAATTTTAGTTGTAACATAGGGCTCAAATACGCGTTTAATCACTGCCTTATCAAAACCATCGCCATTGTCTTGGATACTTAAGCGCACTATACCCTCTAATGCTAAATATCGGGTGGCTATATTGATCTGTAAATCACGCTGTTTGCTAACGGATTCAGTGGCATTCTTAATCAAATTAATCAATACTCTAGAAATACTGTTGGCATCTAACAATAATTCGGGTACATCACCAGATAAATCAAGCTCAATGCTGACATTACTTTGGGCATCGTACAGGGCTATGGACTGGTTAATTAACATATTTAAATCAACCAATTTACGCTCAATTTTTGGGATATTGGCATAATCTGTAAAAGTATTGACCATCGCATCTAATGACTTTACTTGGTCAATAATCACGCTGGTGGTTTTATCAATGATTGCCAAATCTTTGCCTTTTAAGGTGTGTAAAAATTTATTCCTTAGGCGTTGAGCGGAAAGTAGAATGGGAGTAAGTGGATTTTTAATTTCATGCGCCATACGCCGTGCCACCTCACCCCATGCAGCTTTTTGTTGTGCCCTGTGTAACTTTGAGATGTCTTTAACGATAATCACATAGCCCAGTGTTTCATCACTAATATCAAGTACTGCACCCTGACAAGTTAGCAAAATAGAACGATTGGGAAGCGATAACTCAATTTCTTCGCTCCATTCGTTCAAGCCTTGTTTAAATTTTTCTGCTGTCATCCTAAATAAAGATGAGAGATGAGGGTTTTGCTCGACTATTTTCTCACATACACTGCCAATAAATTGCTGTTCATTATCAATTGCCAATATCTTACCGATCGCTGGATTGATGAGACGGATATTATTTTTTTTATCTAATCCAATCACTCCATAAGAATATCTTAAAATCGTTTCTAAATATAAATTATGCGTATCCAAGCCCTTACGAGAAGATTTAATTTGTCGCGACATTTCATTAAATTGACCAATCAATTGACGCATATCCCTATTTTCCTCGTGGTGATGTACCAAAACATCATAGTTACCACGGGCAATTTCTTTGGCTGCTTCCGACAAATTATGCATTGGGCGCATGAGTTGGTCCATCATTTTAAAAACAATCAGCAACACACTTAAGATAGTGAGCAAAATGGTTGATGAAAAATCCAATAAAAAACGCTTTTGGGTAAGTGAAGTATTGACTTCAAATTTAATATTACTGGCAAAATTATAAAAAGCCCTCACCTGCCCTAAAAAACGCAACAAATGTGGGTCGGTAGCATATAAAGCAGTAATATTTATAGACGCTTTGTTTGATTTTTTGTTTAAATAACGGGTTGACATCTGGATTTGAAAAATATTTTTTTGCACATCTTCAAAGGCAGTAAAAGCCTGCTGAGTTGCTGAGGGCCGACTGCCCTCAACCACACAAGTATTATCACGCGTGCTTTGTGCGATCATCTGCCCTGTTTCATCACTCAACTCAATGTAACAAGCCCAACCGTCAGCAACAAGATTTTCAATAAAGATTTTCATCAATTGGTTATAAGTTTTAGAGTCTTTGTTAGAATCTGCATAATGTGCGATTTGCTTTAATAAGATTTTTGTATGGTCTATATAACGATCATCTCTAACTACTTGCACGCCTTGATATAGGGCATTGACTTGTTGGAGGAAAATTTTATTAAATTTATCGTAAGTATTTTGTGAGCGTTCAACATTATCGCGAATTGTTTGAAACGAAAAAATATAAAACGACAACACTGGCACCATTACCAATAAAGGGATAATTTTGACAAAAGACCAAGTAAATTGTGCGCCAATAACACCGTCTTTATTGTCTTTTTTGAGCTTAACAACAGTATATGCAATGTAATATATTGCGATAAAACTCATTAGTAGATTATAAGTTACCAAAACCCACCACCAATCTTCAATCAAATCAGGGTTTAAGCCAAGATACAATAAACCTCCTAGTGAAATTAAAAAAACACCGAGCCAAAACCATTTTTTCGGCATTTTTTTGAGTGCAAGATCTTGATTAAAAATCATGGGAATTGGAGTTATTGGTTACTGGATTATCTCATAAAAAAATACTTATATTAAGCATGTTGTTGATAAAATACAACAATGATACAAAATCAAACCCAGTTGCTGGATTTTTTATCAGCCATCAAAAATGAAACCGAGTTGGCGATTGACACTGAATTTAGGCGAGTGAATACTTATTATCCGCTGTTGTGTCTTTTGCAAATAGCCACCAAAGAGGCAACTGATTGCATTGATATTATGCTGATTAAAAATTTAAGACCATTATTTGAAAAACTTTATCAGCCTAATTGTTTATGGATTGTGCACTCGGCTAGACAAGATATTGAAGCGTTATATCATCTTTCAAAACGCCTACCCAAGCAATTATTTGACACCCAAATTGCAGCCGCTTTGTTAGGTAATCCTGCCCAAATTTCCTACCAAACCCTCACCGAAGTTTTGCAAAATATCCATCTTGAAAAAGCCTATACACGCTTGAATTGGACGCAGCGCCCATTACCCCAAAAGGCGATTGAATATGCCTTAGACGATGTGCGTTATTTGCACAAAAATTATCAGCAATTGTGTGCCCAATTAGAGGCAGAAAATAAAATAGACTGGCTTCAAGAAGAAATCCAACCGTTACTTAATGCCAAACTCTACACACTCTCTATTGAGCAAGCTTGGCGCAAAATCAAGGGTCTATCGCGACTTAATCAAAAAACCCAAGTGCTGGCAGCCCAACTAGCCGCATGGCGTGAATATCAGGCACAAACTAAAAACAAACCTAGAAAATGGATACTGACTGATAATAAATTATTAGCACTGGCTACAGGGCAGGAAAAGTTTGGCAGTCAAATACAACAAAATTTTGATCATTTTGTGCGTCAAAATAAAATCCAAAACCTAAGCCCTAATGTTGGCAAAAACCAGCCACTAACCCAAGCTGAAAAAGTACAAAAAATCAAGTTGCAAAAAATCATTCAGCGACAAGCAAAACAGTATAATTTAGACGACAAAATGATTGCCAATGGGAAATCGTTATTACAATATATTCGTGGTGAGCACTCGCCTATTTTTTGTCAAGGTTGGCGCTGGCGTTTGCTACAAAAGGAGTTAGGAAAATGCAAAATAGTTTAAAACCAGTCTCAGCGGGCAATATTCCCGATGAAGTCAATGTAATTATTGAAATTCCAGCTAACTCATCACCCGTTAAATATGAAATTGATAAAATCACCGGTGCGATGTTTGTTGACCGCTTTATCTCAACCCCAATGTTCTACCCATGCAACTATGGTTTTGTGCCACAAACCTTAGCAGATGATGGTGACCCGACTGATGTCTTGGTCATTACCCCGTATCCACTGATTCACGACTCAGTCATTACTGTGCGTCCAATTGGGGTTTTATATATGACTGACGAGGCAGGGGGAGATGCAAAAATTTTAGCTGTGCCAACCGATAAACTCTGTCGTTCTTATCACAATATTCAAGGCATTAATGACATCGGCGCTACCCTAAAAGATCAAATCGAGCATTTCTTTACTTATTACAAAGACCTTGATGAGGGCAAATGGGTAAAAATTAATGGCTGGGGCGATGCTAAAGAAGCCAAACGAGAGCTCCAACACGCTTTTAATACTTATCAAAAATAATTCTTTTCAAATTATATCGGGCGCATATCGCGGTAGAAAATTCCGCTTTTTCGATAACGCTAAACTCAGACCCACTTCAGGAAAAATTCGTCAAACCTTATTTAACTGGATTCAATTTGAGATATTGAATAAAACTTGCCTAGACTTATTTGCAGGCAGTGGCGCACTTGGTTTTGAAGCACTATCACGCGGTGCAGCAAAAATTGTATGCGTTGAGCGGGACTTTTCAACCTTTCAAAGGCTAACAAAAAATTCTCAAAGTTTGCAAGCTGATAAAATCCAAATCCTCAATCAAAATGCCTTAGATTTCCTAACCAACAAAAGTCTAAAAAAATTTGATTTTGTATTCTTAGATCCCCCCTTTAACCAAAACCTGCTACCAAAAACTTTAACATTACTCACCCAAAATAATTTTATTGCTACAAACGGTAAAATCTATTTGGAATCTGAGTTTAAAATACAGCCTGAAGAGGCAGCACGGTGGTCAGCAAAAAAAATCCAAATAATCAAACAAAAACAATCGGGACAAGTCCATTATTGTTTAATCAAGGTATTATAAACTCTATGAAAAAAATCGCCATTTATCCAGGTTCGTTTGACCCAATTACCAACGGCCATATTGATTTAATCCAACGCGCGGTTAAATTATTTGATACAGTTATTATTGGTATTAGCCAAAACAGTAAAAAAACTGCCTTTTTGAGTATTGACGATAGAATTGCTGTAGCACGCAAAGCACTTAAGGGGATTGAGAGGGCTAAAATATTGTGTTTTGATACTTTGCTGGTTGATTTTGCAAATGCTCAAAATGCGCAGGTAATTTTGCGTGGGTTGCGTGCTGTAAGTGATTTTGAATACGAATTTCAACTCTCAGGCATGAACAAACATTTAAACCCCGATATTGAAACCCTGTTTATGACCCCTGCGGAACAATACGCAAACATTTCTTCTTCTTTGGTGCGGGAAATCCTAATGCTTGGTGGCAATATTTCTGCCTTTGTCCCTGCATCAGTAGAAGCACTGCTCAAACAACGCTTATAATTTTTAAAAAAACCCTTGACTTGAAAAAAAAATAACTATCCCTACATAGGCACTATATCAAACACAAGGAGTAAAAAATGTCAAAAATTATCGGTATTGACTTAGGAACAACCAATTCATGCGTTGCCATTATGGACGGTGGCAAGGTTAGAATTATTGAAAATTCTGAGGGCGATCGCACCACCCCATCAATTGTCGCCTACCCCAAAGATTCTGACGAAATTTTAGTCGGTCAGCCCGCTAAGCGTCAAGCAGTAACCAACCCTAAAAACACTTTATATGCAATTAAACGCCTAATCGGTCGCCGTTTTGACGAAGAAGCAGTGCAAAAAGATATTGATTTAGTGCCCTATAAAATTATTAAAGCCGATAATGGCGATGCGTGGGTTGAGGTGAAAGGCAAAAAAATGGCGGCTCCTGAAGTATCAGCCAAAGTGATTGGCAAAATGAAACAAACAGCAGAAGATTATTTAGGTGAAAAAGTAACTGAGGCAGTTATTACCGTACCTGCTTATTTTAACGATTCACAGCGCCAAGCTACTAAAGATGCAGGCAAAATTGCTGGCTTAGATGTCAAACGCATTATTAACGAGCCAACTGCCGCAGCACTTGCTTATGGTATGGATAAATCTAAAGGTGATAAAACCATTGTTGTTTATGATTTGGGCGGTGGGACTTTTGATGTCTCAATCATTGAAATGGAAGATATTGATGGCGAAAAACACTTTGAAGTGCTTTCTACCAATGGTGATACTTTTCTAGGTGGTGAGGATTTTGACCAACGCATTATCAGTTATTTGGTTGCTGAATTTAAAAAAGACCAAGGTGTTGATTTAGTAAACGACCCCCTAGCACTACAGCGCCTCAAAGAAGCAGCAGAAAAGGCCAAGATTGAGCTGTCTTCCTTGGAGCAAACTGAGGTTAATTTGCCTTATGTTACTGCTGATGCCTCAGGTCCTAAACACTTAAATATTAAAATCACTCGTGCCAAACTTGAATCTTTGGTTGAGGATTTATTAAAGCGTTCAATTGAGCCTTGTAAAATTGCTTTAAAAGATGCCAATCTTTCTAATAAAGACATTAACGAAGTGATTTTGGTTGGCGGACAAACGCGGATGCCTAAGGTGGGCAAAATGGTGCAAGATTTCTTTGGCAGAGAACCTAAACGAGATGTTAATCCTGATGAGGCTGTTGCTATGGGTGCGGCAATTCAGGCGGGCGTTTTGGGTGGTGATGTAAAAGATGTATTGCTACTTGATGTTACCCCCTTGTCACTCGGTATTGAAACGATGGGTGGGGTGATGACTAAATTGATTGAGAAAAACACCACCATTCCGACCAATGCTGCACAGATTTTCTCAACTGCAGCTGATAATCAGTCGGCTGTGACTGTGCATGTTCTGCAAGGCGAGCGCGAAGTGGCAAATGCCAATAAATCACTCGGTCAATTTAACCTTGAGGGTATCGCGCCAGCACCCAAGGGACAGCCTCAAATTGAGGTAACATTAGATATTGACTCCGATGGTATTTTAAATGTTTCTGCCAAAGATAAAAACACTGGTAAAGAACAATCGATTACCATCAAAGCTTCTAGTGGTTTGAGCGAAGAAGAGGTCAAAAAAATGATTAAAGACGCTGAAACACACGCTGAAGAGGATAAAAAATTCCAAGAATTGGTTAGCACACGCAACATGGCGGATTCTTTGTTGCATTCTACCAAACAAACTTTGGAGGAGTTAAAAGATGAGATAACCGATGAGGAAAAATCAACCATTGAAACTGCCATTAGCGAACTTGAAGCAAGTATAAAGGAGGACGACAAAGATCAAATTGATGCCAAGATCCAATCTCTTAGTGAAAAAGCCCAACCTTTAAGCGAAAAAGCCCAAGCCAAAGTCAAAGGTAATGGTGAAGGGTTTACCGATGCAGCCAATGCAGGTGCTAATGGTAGCGGTGTCAAGAGTGCAAATGGCAGTGCCAGTGATGATGTCGTAGATGCTGATTTTGAAGAAGTAAAAGACGACAAATAACTTAAAAAAGAAGGTAGGACACGCTCATTTATGAGCCAAGTCCTGCTTTCTTTTTTTTAACATTATGGCAAAAAGAGATTATTACGAAATACTGGGTGTTGATAAAGGTGCCGACGATAAGCAAATCAAAAAATCTTATAAACGCTTGGCAATGAAACACCACCCTGACCGTAATGTGGGTAATAAAGCTTCTGCTGAGAAAAAATTTAAAGAAATTCAACAAGCCTATGCCATTCTCTCAGACCCGCAAAAACGCCAAGCCTACGACCAATTTGGTCATGCAGGTGTTGACGGTAGTGCAGGCGCTGGTGGTTTTAGCGGTAGCAATCCATTCGGTGGTGGCGGTTTTGGTGATATTTTTGGTGATATTTTTGGTGGCAGTTCTGCCCAAAATGATAATCGCGGCTCAGATTTACACTACGATTTGGAAATTGACTTAAAATCAGCCGTTGAGGGCACCACCGTCAAAATCCGTATTCCTAAAAATGAAACTTGTAGCACTTGTTCTGGTACTGGTGCAAAACCAGGCACTGCAATTAAAACTTGTAGCACTTGCGGGGGGCACGGGCAAGTGCAGGTACAACAGGGTTTTTTTACAGTACAGCGCCCTTGTCATGATTGTGCTGGCACTGGTCAAAGTATTGATAGCCCATGTCGCACTTGTCGCGGACAAGGTGTGGTGCGTAAACAAAAAACACTCTCGGTTAAAATCCCCGCTGGTATTGATACAGGCAACCGTATTCGCCTAAGTGGTGAAGGTGAGGCAGGGATTCGTGGCGGCGTTAGTGGCGATTTGTATGTTCAAATCCATGTCAAAAAACACAATATTTTTCAAAGAAAAGGCAACGATCTATATTGTAAAGTACCTATTGATTTTGTAACAGCAGCATTGGGTGGCTCAATTGAGGTGCCGACTCTTAGCGGCAAACTCAAACTCAAAGTGCCAGCAGGTACGCAAACGGGGAAACTATTTCGCCTACAAGGCAAAGGAATCACTGCCATTCGCCACGGCACAACAGGTGATTTATTATGTCAAGTTAAAATCGAGACACCAGTTAATTTGAATAAACAACAACGACAACAATTGCAAGATTTTTCCGAGTCTTGTGGTAAGAAACAACACCCAGAATCAAACTCTTTCTTTGGTAAAATGAGGGCATTTTTTGAATAATCAAACTTCAATGCGTCTTCAAAAAAATATTAAAAACGACTTTATTTCCGCTATTAAAATCTTGATGGTGAAACTCAAAAAATCCATACTACTGCCAAAAATACAAGGGTTAAATTGTGTTGGGTAAATATGAAAATTAAACAAATTAAAGCACGCGAAGTGCTTGATTCTAGAGGTAATCCAACGGTTGAGGCGGATGTTATCTTGACTAATCATATCATCGGCAGTGCCATGGTGCCGTCTGGGGCATCAACTGGTCAGCGTGAAGCCTTGGAGCTACGAGATGGTGATAAATCTCGCTATTTGGGCAAAGGGGTTTTAAAGGCTGTTGCGTTTGTCAATACTGAAATTAACCGAGCGTTGAAGGGGTTTGATATTCAAGATTTGAGTAGAATTGACCAAGCCATGATTACCCTTGATGGCACAAACAGTAAATCCAGACTCGGTGCCAATGCAATTTTAGCAGTATCATTAGCAGCAGCACACGCCAATGCTAACGCACAAAATAAACCTTTATATGATTCATTAGAGCTTGTAGGAAACTACCGACTGCCAGTGCCGATGATGAATATTATCAATGGTGGTGAGCATGCCAATAACTCTGTGGATATTCAAGAATTTATGATTATCCCTACGGGTGCACCCTCATTTAAAGAAGCATTGCGTTATGGTGTGGAAGTGTTTCAGCATTTAAAAATGGTGTTAGCAGCCAAGGGGTTGAATACAGCAGTTGGTGACGAGGGGGGGTTTGCGCCTGATTTAAAATCCAATGAAGCGGCAATTAGAATGATTTTAACCGCCATTAAAAATGCTGGTTTTGAGGCCGGTAAAGATATTTTTATCGGTATCGACGCTGCCAGTTCTGAATTCTACACAAAGGGAAAATACCACCTAACTTCTGAGGGAAAATCACTCAATTCTGCAGAATTTGCTGATTATTTTAGCACTTGGATTGAAAATTACCCAATTATCTCAATTGAAGACGGTATGGATGAAAATGATTGGGACGGCTGGGATTTACTCACCCAAAAAATCGGTAATAAAGTGCAACTGGTAGGGGACGATTTGTTTGTTACCAATAGTAATATTTTGGCCAAAGGCATTGAAAATAATGTTGCCAATTCAATTCTAATCAAAGTTAATCAAATCGGCACTTTAAGTGAAACTTTTGCAACAATGGACTTAGCAAACAAAGCGGGTTATACTTGTGTCATGTCACACCGTTCTGGCGAAACTGAAGACACCACCATCGCTGATTTGGCAGTGGCAACAGGTTGCAGGCAAATCAAAACTGGTTCTTTATCTCGCTCGGACCGTTTGGCTAAATACAATAGACTGTTGCGTATTGAAGAGGAGTTAGGCGAGCGTGCTATTTATCCAGGGGCAGGTGCTTTTGCACATTTAAACTTAAATACCTAACTTTAAAAATAATAATGAATAATAAAAACACTGCCTTTGCCCACTACTTGGCAAAAGTATTTTTTTAACAACCCTCTAACTGATTGCAATCACTTTCAACTTTTTGGCTAAGCATTATCCTACTAGGATTGATAATAGTATCGGCCTTTTTCGCCAGTACTGAGACCTCAATGATGGCACTTAATCGCTATCGTCTTAAGGCATTGAGTAAAAATAATAAAAACGCCAAACGCACTGAGCGTTTACTAAAAAATCTTGATTACCTAATTGGCACTATTTTACTGGGAAATAATTTTGTTAATATTTTTGCTGCATCAATTGCCACCATATTAGCGATTAAACTTTGGGGTGAAGGCTCTGTTGTGCTGGTTTCTTTGGCATTAACTTTTGTAATTTTGATATTTGCAGAAACCACACCTAAAACTTTTGCTGCCAAAAATCCTGAAAAAATTGCCCTTCCAGCCTCATTTATTATTGAATTATTGATTAAATTATTCAAACCTTTTGTTTGGTTTATTGCGCAATTATCCAAATTTGCTTTGAAGTTTTTTGGCGTACACAATCAACAACAATCAAGCAACATAAGCTCAGAAGAACTCAGAATGGTAGTTGGTGATGCCAAACCTATCATTGCCTCAAACTATCAAAAAATGCTACTCAATATTATTGATTTAGAAAAAGTCAAAGTTGAAGATATTATGATTCCGCGTCATGAACTTATTAGTGTTGATATTAACGATCACCGAGAAATTTTAAGCCAATTAGGGCGGATTCAACACACTCGCCTACTGACTTTTGATGGCTCAAATGACAATATTACTGGAGTTTTACATATGCGTGATGTTGCTAATTTATATGCCAAAGGTAATTTTACTATTGAGAATATGTTGGCCTTGGTGCGTGCGCCTTATTTTGTGCCTGAGGGGACTTCACTGGCAAATCAACTGGAACACTTTCAAGCACAAAAAAGGCGTTTGGGATTGGTGGTTGACGAATATGGTGAAGTTAGAGGGATGATTGTTTTGGAAGATATTTTAGAAGAAATTGTTGGTCAATTTACCTCAAACCAAAGCGAGAAAATTGAGGAGATTAGCCAGCAAAAAGATGGGAGTTATTTAATTGACCCGAAAATTAGCATTCGCGAGCTTAATGCCTTACTCAAAATCAACCTTTCTGTGGCGTATGCTAAAACCCTAAATGGACTGATTTTGGAAACCCTAAAAAGTATCCCTGAACGCGATATTAGTCTCAAAATTGATAATGTGCTTATTGAAATTGTGCAAATTTCTGGACAAACCATCAAACTGGTAAAACTCACCAAACTAAACTAATGCTTGCCCCATTTCTACCACTTGGGACTTTGATAGATTAAATATTTTATTATTTCTGGGGATAAGCATAATTACCGTTGAACCCATATTAAATCGCCCTAATTCTTCACCTTTTTTTAAAAAAATCGCCTGTTTTGAATAATCAAAATGTCGTACTTTTTTTTGATAGGGTGGGGTTATTTGCCCTTGCCAGACGGTTTGTATTGAACCCACAAAAATAGCACCGACTAAAACGATGGCACATAACCCAAATTCACTCTCAAAATAACACACTACACGCTCATTTTTAGCAAATAGATTATCAATATTTTGGGTGTTTTTTGGGCTCACTGAAAATAAATTCCCGGGGATATAATCCATCTCAACCAACTTACCATCATAAGGCATATGGATACGGTGATAATCCTGAGGCGAGAGATAAATCGTGGCGAAAATTCCAGTCTCAAACATAGCGTTTTTTGCATTATTGGCAAGTAATTTATCAACCCTATAATGATGATTTTTGGCTTGAATAATTTGGGCATTATCAATTTTTCCTAATTGTGAGACCGTGCCATCTACGGGGCAAATAATTGCACTATCAGCAATCGGTCTTATACCTGGCTTTAATGTGCGGGTAAAAAAATCATTAAAATTTTGATACTTTTGGATATTTTCGTGCACTGCTAATGACAAATCCACTTGATAAGTTTTGATAAACCAGCGGATAGATAAATTTTTCAGCCAAGTATTCTCAATTCGAGTCAATTTAAATATCAACTTTGATGCCCAGTGTTGGGGGAGCATATATTGCCAAAATATCATCAAACTTGAGCCAATTTTGATTGTATAAATGACAAAGTTTTAGCATAATCTACTGCCACTTTATCGGTTTGATTGCGTGCTTTATATTCCACCTCAAAATTATCGGCATGGGTATCGCTGATGACTATTCTATGGGGGATTCCTAAGAGTTCACTATCGGCAAATAAAATCCCAGCGCGCTCTTTTCTGTCGTCTAACAAAACTTCAATATCAGCGGCTAATAGTTGTTGATATAAATCATCGGTCATTTTTCTTACGCGGTTAGATTTGTGATAGTTAATCGGTACAATCACCACAAAAAAGGGGGCGATTGATTCTGGGAAGATAACCCCCCACTTGTCATAATTTTGCTCAATGGCAGCGGCAATAACGCGTGTTACCCCGATACCATAACACCCCATAGTGAGGGTTATCGCTTTGCCAGATTTGCCAATTACATTAGCCCCCATAGCAGCAGAATATTTGTTGCCAAGCTGGAAAATATGACCAACTTCAATGCCGCGTTTAATGCTTAATTTACCCTTGCCACAAGGGCTGGAGTCGCCTTCAGTTGCATTTCTTAAATCCGTTGAGGTAAATTGAGAGTCCTGCCAATTCACCCCAGTCAGGTGGTAATCTTGCACATTCGCCCCGCAAACAAAATCACACAACACCTCAGCAGCATAATCTACAATCAAATCAATACCTAAATCCCGAATTCCAATAAAACCTTTATTCAGACCTAAATTTTTAATTTGCGTATCAGTTGCAAACTCAAATTTGCCTAATAAATTTTGGACTTTGAGCTTATTTAATTCGTGGTCGCCTCTGAGCGCCAAGGCTTTAAAGCCTTTGGCTGTTTTAACAATTAAAACCTTAACACATTGGGATTTTTCAATATTTAAAAATTTTGCTACTGCCTCGATGCTGGTGATTTTTTTAGTTGCAACTTTTTTTTCCGTAGCTGTGGCTTGGCAAGTTTTTTGTCTTTGTTTAAAAGTTACTTTTTCAATATTTGCCGCATAATCTGATTCATCGGAAAAACAAATCAAATCTTCGCCACTTTGTGTCAAAACATGAAACTCATGTGAGCTGTTACCACCAATGGCACCAGAATCAGCCAATACTGCACGATATTTAAGCCCTAAACGGGTAAAAATATTGGCATAAGTTTGATACATCAAGGCATAAGTTTTTTGTAATGATTCTTCATCTAAATGAAATGAATAGGCATCTTTCATAATAAATTCGCGCGCGCGCATCACCCCGAAACGCGGGCGAATTTCATCACGAAATTTGGTTTGAATTTGATAGAAATTCATCGGTAATTGTTTGTAACTACGCAGATATTGTGCGCTCAAATTGGTAATCACTTCTTCATGTGTGGGACCTAAGCAAAAATCTCTATCATGCCGGTCTTTAAACCTTAAAAGCTCTTTGCCATATTCACTCCACCGACCTGATTCTTGCCATAATTCAGCAGGTTGGACGACTGGCATCAACACCTCTTGGGCGCCAGCTTTGTTCATTTCTTCGCGTATGATGGCCTCTACTTTTTGCAAAATCCGCACCCCTATTGGCAAATAAGAATACAAACCTGATGCCAATTTAGTAACCAAGCCAGCACGAATCATAAGTTGGTGAGAGATAATTTGCGCATCATTTGGTACTTCTTTTTGTGTAGGGATTAATAGTTGTGTGGTTTTCATTTATAATAGCGAAAAAAATACCTAATTTTACCTATGCTTGATGCTCAAACCATTCAAACCTTTTTAATTTATGCAATTCCGATTTTGTTTGCCATTACTGTGCATGAAACCGCACACGGCTGGACTGCCCTACAATTTGGTGACCACAGTGCCCAAATGTTAGGTAGATTGACCCTAAACCCGATTAAACACATTGACCCAATTGGCACTATTTTGGTGCCTGCAATTTTGTATTTCACCTCAGGTTTTATATTCGGCTGGGCAAAACCAGTGCCAATTAACGCTAGCGCTCTTAAAAATCCTAAAGGCGATATGCTTTGGGTTGCCATTGCCGGACCTGCTGCCAACTTTATCATGGCAGGGTTATGGTTAATTGTTATTATTTTTTCTATTAATACCAATTCTCAATTTTTGGCAACGATGGGGCAGGTTGGCATTCAAATCAACCTCATTTTAGCAGTGTTAAATCTCTTACCTCTACCACCATTAGACGGTAGCCGTGTAGTCAGTAGCCTGTTGCCCAACAGATTAAGTTACTCGTATGAAAAACTAGAGCCTTATGGTTTGTTTATCCTTTTGGGGCTTTTACTTTTGGGAGTGTTTCAAGGGGTTATTCTTCCGATTGTCATCAGCATTCAAAAGTTTATGTTTAATACTGTTGGACTGTTTTAGGTTGTTTAGAGATTTTTTAACTAAGCTTAGCGCGTAATAATTCATTTAATAATTTAGGATTGGCTTTGCCTGCTGTAGCTTTCATGGCTTGACCAACAAAAAAGCCTAAGATTTTTTCATTGCCCGACTTAAATTGTGCCACTTGTTGGGTGTGCTCGGCAATAATTTTATCAATAATTGCCTCAATTTGTCCGCTGTCACTCATTTGTTTTAGCCCTTTGGTAGCAATAATCTCATCAGCACTGCCTTCACCTGCCCACATGGCTTGAAAAATGTCTTTACCAATTTTTCCTGAAATCGTTCCATCACTGATGCGGCACACCAACAAGGATAGATTTTGGGCAGATATTGGCGTGTTTTGTATCTCTATTTGGTATTTATTGAGTGCGGCACTTAACTCACCCATCACCCAATTTGCACACAGTTTGGCGTTATCAGGATTGCTTTTTAGCATAGTTTCAAAATAATCCGCCAATCCTTTTTGCGAAGTTAGTATATTCGCATCATAATCACTCAAGCCCAGCTCAGCAATAAACCGAGCTTTTTTTTGTTGCGGTAATTCAGGTAGGTTTTGTTTAATTTTTGCAATTAACTCAGCAGAAATCTCAACTGGCAATAAATCTGGGTCTGGAAAATAACGATAATCATTTGCCTCTTCTTTACTACGCATTGAACGAGTTTCATTTTTTAACGCATCAAAAAGGCGTGTTTCTTGCACAACCGCACCGCCATCTTCCAAAATATCTTGTTGCCGTTGGATTTCTAAATTGATGGCACGCTCCAAAAATTTAAACGAATTGATATTTTTAAGCTCGGTGCGAACGCCAAACTTTTCTTGTCCTATCGGGCGAATTGAGATATTGGCATCACAACGAAAGGACCCTTGTTGCATATTTCCATCGCTAATATCCAAATATTGCACCAAAGTATGAATTTTTTTGGCATACGCTATTGCTTCCTTAGCACTGCGCATATCTGGATCAGAGACAATCTCTAACAAAGGTGTGCCTGCACGGTTGAGGTCAATGGCAGTGTCATCATCATATAAATCATGGATGGATTTGCCCGCATCTTCTTCTAAATGCGCCCTAGTAATACCAATAGTTTTGCTTGTATTGGCTACAGTAATTTCAATTTTACCCCTTCCGATAATCGGAAAATCCAACTGCGAGATTTGATACCCTTTTGGCAAATCAGGGTAAAAATAATTCTTTCGATCAAATACATTGCGCTGATTGATATGAGCATCAATTACCAAACCAAATTTAATTGCCTTTTCCACTGTTGCCTCATTTAAAACTGGTAACACGCCTGGCAGAGCTAAATCCACCGCACAAGCCTGCGAATTTTGTGCTTGTCCAAATTCAGTGCCAGCAGCTGAAAAAATCTTAGATTTAGTATTAAGCTGTGCATGGATTTCTAATCCGATGATGGTTTCCCATTTCATAATAATTGCCTTTTTTGTATTTTTTTTTTGCTCAGTGAGAAATGATACTATAAATCAACAAATAGGTTATTTTATACTGAACATTTTCATTCTTAAAACCCTATCCTTACTTGCTATAGAAAACCTCTATAAAAACGACTAAAAAACATATTTTTTGATAGCATGATCTATTGGTCAAGTTTATAATAAAGCGTTGATAACTTGTATTTAATTCACATCCATTTTTACTATGAAAATATTACAACTTTGCCTATCACCAAGTCGGGGTGGGTTGGAAATCTATTCAGCAAAATTGGCTAATTTTTTAGATAAAAAAATAAAAGTATCTATGTTTATTTCTGATGATAGTCAGATAAAACCTTATTTGAACGGCACAAAAAACCTAGTTCATCAAGTCAAGCGGGGTGTTATTAGTGTTATAGAAATAGTCAAATTTATCAACAAAGAACAAATTGATATTATTCATATTCATTGGACAAAAGATTTGCCAGTGGCAGTATTGGCAAAAATATTGAGCAAACATAAATTAAAACTAATTCAAACTCGACATATGAACATGACTCGGGCTAAAAAAAACTTCTACCATAGATTTTTGTATCATCATTTGGATTTGATGATTACAGTAACTCAGCAACTGAAAAAACAAGCTCAAAAATTTATTCATAACTTTGAAAATAAAGTCTCGGTGTCGTATATTGGCACTAGAATCCCAAAATTTTTAGATATTGAGAGCCTACAAAAATTAAGAGAAAAACACAATATTAACGCCCAATTTGTAATTGGTATTATTGGTAGAATTGAGCCTAAAAAAGGTCAGCATATTGTTATCGAGGCATTTGCTAAATTAATCAAACAAGGTATTGACGCACAATTATTGATTATTGGCGATACAAGTGAGCAAAACTATTTGTGTGAATTGAAACAAACACTTATCCAAAAGGATTTAATTAAACGGGTTATTTTTACTGGGTTTTGCTTTGATATAGCAGCAACAATGCAAGTGCTGGATACACTTGTATTGGCAACTAAAAAAGAGACTTTTGGCATGGTTTTGATTGAGGCAATGCACGCGGGTATTTGTGTTATTGCTAGTGATAGTGGCGGTCCAACGGAGATTATTAACAATAATAAAAACGGTTTATTATTTAAAACTTTTGATTCTGATGATTTATTTTTAAAAATTGAAAAACTAGCTAAAAACCCAGATTTTCGCAAACAATTAGCTCAAAATGGACAGTTAAGGGCGCAAAAAATATTTGCTGAAAATATGCAATTTGAACAGGTGTTACAACTTTATCATCGGCTTATAAAATAAGCAGATATGTGCATGACAGACAAGCAAAAATTTGAATGGGATAAATACTCTGACCAGCCCTATATCATCACCAATAAAAGATTTAAAAAACAGAAAAAAAGGAAATATTTTTTTGCACATTTAGCCCTATTTTTATTGTTTATTGGGGTTTTTCTACTGGCATTTTTTTGGCAGTTTTTGATGCGTTTTCCAAAGGCTAGAACCCAGATTGGGGTTGGGGTGAATTTAGACAAAGGCAGAGTGCAATATGAGCTGGTGGAAGAGTTGGGAGTGCAGAATTTAATCATTCGTATCCCTCTTGCCGATATTGATAATATTGATAATTATGTTGATTTTGTTGCAGGGTTTAGGGGCAAAACTATTTTGATTAACATTTTACAAAATCGTGAAAATATTGAAAATGACGCCCTTTTAGAGAAAAATGTCAGACTTATTTTTGAAAAATTGCAACACTTGGCAACCGAATATCAAGTGGGTAACGCTGTTAATCGCACTAAATGGGGATTTTTTACGGTGGGTGAGTATTTGGATTTTTATCAACTTGTACAAAAAATTAAAGATGAGCAGTTTCCTAACTTACAACTGATAGGTCCTAGTGTGATTGATTTTGAATACCATTACACTATCGGCAGTTTGTTTCATCAAAAAAAAATTAAATTTGATAAACTCTCAGCACTGCTCTATGTTGATAGACGCGGCTCGCCTTATAATCGGCAATATGGGTTTAATCTTAAAAATAAAATTACTCTACTGTCGGCAATAGTGCATTTAGCAAATAAGAGTAACAATGAGATTTATATTACTGAAACAAATTATCCGTTAAAAGACACTGCGCCATACGCGCCTACCAGCGAAAAAGAATGTGTCAGTGAAAAAGATTATGCAAAATACATGCGGCAATATTTTGACATTGTTCGTAAAAGTGGAAAAATAAGCCGCGTATATTGGCATCAGTTGGTCGCACCCGGCTATGGTTTGGTAGATAATCGCGCGGGAAAAATTCGTAAAATGCCTGCTTTTTACAGTTTTAAAAAAATAATCAATGAAAAAAATTCTAATTGAGCTGCCGACTTGGCTTGGAGATTGTGTGATGGCAACTTCGGCTATTGAAAATATTATTCACACTTATCCAAAAGTAAAAATGACGATTTTTGGCACTAAAATTTCCAGTGCAGTTTTTTCCCAACATCCAAATTTAGAAAAAATAATAATTGACAATAGCAAAAGTCACGGCAATCGCCTTTTTAATTTATACAAAATTGCTAAAAAAGTCGGACAATTTGATTGTGCGTTTTCATTTAGAAGGCGGTTTTCCAGCCACTTTTTTATTTTTTTTGTAAATACCAAACACAGGGCAATTTACCAGCGTTATGATAAAAAATCCCAGCATCAAGTATTAAGATACAATGATTTTGTTAATCGGGTTTTGGGTATAAATAATGATGCTGGAGCGCTTAAAATTTATACTAAAAAAACCCAAAAAAATACAAAAAAAACATTGGGTATAAACCCTGGAGCATCGTATGGTAGTGCTAAACGCTGGTATCCTTTGGAATTTGCCAAAGTGGCGAGTGCATTTTGTGGCGAATACGATATTATTATTTTTGGCAGTTCGGATGAAATTGATATTGCTGCTGATATTGAAAAATTTTTGCTTGAAGAAGGCGTTAGTAATTATCAAAATTTAGCAGGTAAAACAATGGTTTTTGAGCTGATTGAAAAAATATCAAATTTGGATTTGTTGATTACTGGTGACAGCGGTCCGATGCACATTGGTGCTAGTTTTCAAGTGCCAACTGTGGCAATTTTTGGACCCACAAAAGATAATGAAACCCGGCAATGGATGAATAAAAAAAGTGTGATTGTGAAAAAAAATTTAGACTGCCAGCCGTGTATGCAACGAATTTGCCCGCTTAAACACCATAACTGTATGCGCCAAATTAAAGCCAGTACAGTACTTGAGGCGATTGAATCAAAAATTAGTTTGCTCAATTAAATGACAAAGCATGTGCCCGATGAGAATGTGCATTTCTTGAATGCGTGGCGTATCTGCAGATGCTACGACCAAACTAACATCACTTAGAGCATTCATTATGCCACCTTTGCCACCACTAAAAGTAATGGTTTTGCAGCCGTTTTCTTGGGCAAGTTTTAAGGCATTAATGACATTTTGACTGTTACCGCTTGTACTGATGCCAATGGCAATATCTCCTTTGTTTGCCAAAGCTTGTATTTGCCGTGAAAAAATATATTCATAGCCATAATCATTACCAATAGAAGTGAGTGCTGAGGTATCTGTAGTGAGGGCAATGGCGGGCAGCCCCTTGCGCTTAATTTTATAACAACCAACCAATTCTGCGGCAATGTGCTGAGCATCAGCTGCGGATCCGCCATTGCCAAAAATAAGGATTTTCCCCCCATTTTTTAGCCCATTGATGCATAATTTAGCAGCCTCTTCAATTTTATCAACCAAGGCTGTCATTTGCTTGGCAGTTTTTAGGTGGGAGTCAAGTTCATTTTGAATAATAGATTTCATGATTTTTGGATTTTTTCTATGGTTTTTGTGGTGCTTTTACCGTCAATAAATTGTACCAATTTTAATTCGTGGGCAATGTTTTGACCAATGATTTCCTTGCCTTCATAATCGCTGCCTTTGACCAAAACATCAGGTTTAATAGCTTTGATTAAATTAAGGGGGGTGTCCTCATCAAACACGACCACAAAATCTACTGCCTCTAATGCTGCTAAAATATAAGCACGGTCAATTTGCGGGTTAATTGGGCGGTTATTGCCTTTTAAAGCTTTGACAGAATTATCAGAATTTAGCCCTAGTATTAAAACATCACCAAAACTTTTGGCTTGTTCTAAATAGCGCACATGTCCAGCGTGTAATAAATCAAAGCAACCGTTGGTAAAAATAATTTTTTTGCCGCGTGATTTTAGCTCTGCACTTAAAAGTGTCATTTCACTTAAAGTTTTTATGTGTTCATCACTAATGGATTGATGCAAACTGGATTCGTATTCAATAATTTCATTCAAAGTGGCAGTAGCGCTGCCAAATTTTCCAACAACAACCCCTGCGGCTAGGTTGGAAAATTTCACGGCTGCATCAATATCAAGCCCACATGACAAGGCAAAACCCAGTGAAGCGAGCACTGTATCTCCCGCCCCTGTTACATCAAATACTTCTCTAGCACTGGCAAGATGAGTGCGTAATGTCTCATCAAAAATTGCCACCCCTTGCTCGCTAAGAGTAATAAGAGAGACGGTTAAATCACACTGGGTTTTAATCTGTTTTATAGCGCGGGTGAGATCTGCCTCATTTTTAATCTTAATGCCCGTTGCCTCACTGGCTTCTTTTTTATTAGGCGTTAATAAATAAGCGCCTTTGTATTTTGTATAATCCAAGCCTTTCGGGTCGGCTAAAATTTTTTTATTATTAGCATTGGCAGTGGCAATTAAAGATTGGGTTAGTTGGTGTGTTAAAACACCTTTTCCGTAGTCAGACAGTAGTATGGCATCATAATTAGCCACAATTTTTTTAAAGTTTTTTAAAACTAAATTTTGCTTATCAAGAGGGATTTCATCTACGCTTTCACGGTCAAATCTAACTACCTGCTGTTGTGCGGCGACGATTCTGCTTTTTTTACTGGTAATTCGGTTTTTTTGGGTGATTAAATATTGTGTATCAACACCAATATCAAGCAATAGAGTTTTAAGTTCGTCTGTCGTATTACATGCACCAATCACGCTAATCACATCAACTTCTGCCCCTAGAGATTTAAGATTGTTGATCACATTGCCCGCCCCCCCTAATAGCGTACTTTCGCTAGCTACATTTATCACCTGTACAGGCGCTTCTGGAGAAATTCGTGCACATGATCCCCATAGGTAGTGATCAAGCATCAAATCACCAACGACCAATAATTTTGGAGTTTTTCCTTGTAACCTAATCATACAATATCGCTGCCGTACAGGCGTTTAATCTCTGGAATATAAGCTTTAATACCCATTTCTAAGTCTATTTTTGGCATAAAACCCAGATTGGCTTGTGCTGTTGCAATATCTGCTTGGGTATGCGTTTGGTAGCCATTGTAGGGGTTGGGAATATATTGCGTGCCTAAATCGGTGCCCAGTTCTTTTTGCAAAATGTCAGCAAGTGCTTGAAAACTTCTAGGCTTGCCAGTACCGATATTATAAATACCGTTTTGCTTGGGTTTGCACGCCAAAATATTGGCTTGCACCACATCTTCAATATTGATAAAATCACGCAAAATTTTATCCGACCCCTTAAAGAGTTTTGGCGCATTGCCTGATAGGATTTGGTGTCCGAGTTGAATCACCATTGAAGCAGTCTTATTTTTGTAATATTCACGCGCACCATAAACATTAAAAAATCGCAAACCGACAATTGTCATATGCGGATGCAATTTATCATAATTAGAAGCCATTTTATCCATCATATATTTACTAAAAGCATAAGGGTTTTGGGGATTTTCCACACCGACCGTTTGTGGCGAAGGCAGATTGCCATAAGTCGCTGCAGAGCTGGCGTAGATCATCGCCGCATTATGCTCTCTGGCAAGGGTTAATAGTTGCCAAAAAGAATTGACATTGGTTTTTATCATTATTTCTTGGTCATAAACACGGGTATCAGAGATGGCCGCTTGATGAAAAATATAATCAAATTGATAATTTTCTAAATGTGATAAATCATCTCTATTATTGATATTGCCACAAATGACATCACCTTTAAAGCCAATTAAATTTTTATAATGCCCAAGGCTTTGCAAATTGCCATTGTTAAAGACCGCGCCACTACGAAAACAATCAAATATCACCACTTGAGATTGGGGATAATTTTGCTGAAAATAAAACGCCAAATTACTGCCGATAAAGCCTGCGCCGCCAGTGATTAAAATGGTTTTTTGGTTAAAATCAATCGTATTATAAGTCATTGTTTTTCTGTTAAAATACGACTGCTTTGATAAATCTGGTTGGCATATTTTTCTATGTTTTATTTCGCGTATTATACGACATCACACTTTTAAAAAATGCAATACAATAAAAATTTTTACCAAATCAAATCCAATCATGAAATTTTTGAGCGAATTAAATCTGAGCGTGAAGAGGGGGGCTATTATCATCTACCCTATCAAGACATTACACAAATCAAAACTTATACATCTAATATTAGTAAAAAACATATTATTGTTATCGGCATTGGTGGATCCAGCCTTGGTGCTCGGGCGATTTACGAATTTTTATTGCCTTCTAATACATATCCCAAAGATTTATTATTTTTGGAAACAGTTGACCCTCTAGAAATTAAACGCCTACTTAAATCCATTGATGTTAATGATGGGCATTTTGTAGTGGTTAGCAAATCTGGTGATACCATTGAAACTTTAAGTTTGTTTAAATATTTAAACACTTTGGTTTGTATTGACCAATCAAATTGCACCATTATCTCTGAGAAAGACAGCAAACTCACTCAATTTGCCAATGCTAAAAACATTAAAACTTTCGTTCTGGAAAAAAATATCAGCGGGCGTTTTTCTGTGTTTAGTGTCGCAGGCTTGGTGCCTTTGTCAATGGTTGGCGTTGATATTGACAATCTACTGAATGGTTGTAAGCGGGTGGTAGATAGTTTTTTTAAAAAAACCCATTATTATCAGCCAATTATTGAAAAGGCACGATTTTTGGTTGAAAATAAGAGCCGTTTTAATATTAATGTCATTTTTTCTTATTCCTCTTCGTTGGAGGGTTTTAATAAATGGTATCTACAACTTTGGGCAGAGTCTCTAGGTAAAGTTAATAAAAATAATACCCGCCAAGCACTCACTCCAGTAGCGCTGATTGGTCCAGCAGATCAACACAGTTTTTTGCAATTGATTATTGATGGCGTGCGTGATAAGACCATGACTTTTATCAAAATTGATGATTTAAAAGACAACACCTTAATCCCTAAAACTGGGATTGATTTAAAAATGGTTGAAGGCATTAGTTTTAACGCATTACTCAACAAACAAGCGGACGCCACCATTCAAGCAATAAAAGAACAAAAAGACATTCCTTGTGATGTGATTAGCATCTCTACAGTTGATGAATATAATATTGCCAAACTTATGTTTAGTTACCAATTAATGGTCTCAGTCATTGGTCAATTTTTGCAAATTGATACCTATAACCAGCCCGGTGTTGAGCGTGGCAAAATTATTCTTAAAAATAATTTGTAACAGCGCTAAATAAAATATGATAAATTCACATCAAATCAACCGCTGTCTTTTTCCTGTGGCGGGCTATGGCACGCGTTTTTTACCAGCCACCAAAGCCATTCCTAAAGAAATGTTGCCCATTCTCACCAAACCCTTAATTCAATATGGCGTGGAAGAGGCAATAAGTGCGGGCATAAATGCTATGGTGATGGTAACTAATAAACACAAATCCGCAATTAAAAATCACTTTAAGCCACATTTAGATATTGAGGCAAGCATCAAAGGCAGTGCTAAAGAATCTTTATTGGATGAGATTAATCACATTATTAACCAGTGCACTTTTACTTATACCGAACAGCAACAAATGCTAGGTTTGGGTGATGCTATCTATAGCGGAAGAATGCTCATTGGTAATGAGACATTTGCAGTGATTTTGGCAGATGATCTTTGTGTTAATAAAGGTGATAGCGTGCTTCAACAAATGAGTGAATTACATAAAAAATACCCTGACTGTTGCATTGTGGCAATTGAACAAGTGCCTATGAGCGAGGTTGATAAATATGGCGTGATTGCAGGCGAATTGCTTGAAAAAAATGTATATCAGGTGATCAATATGATTGAAAAACCAAACCCTAAAGATGCCCCAACCAATTTGGCAATTATTGGTCGTTATATTCTCAGTGCCGATATTTTTCCCGCATTAGAAAATACCAAAGTCGATAAAAATGGCGAAATTCAGATTACCGATGCACTGCTATCACTTGCCAAAAAAGGCAAAGTGATTGCTTATCAGTTTCAGGGTAAGCGTTTTGACTGTGGCAGTGTTAAAGGTTTTGTCAGTGCTACCGAACATTTTGCTAAAAATCTCATCTTAAGAACTATATAATCTACCTTAATTATGAAAATAGTGCCTATTATTCTCTCAGGTGGCTCTGGCACACGACTTTGGCCATTGTCTCGTAGGCAACATCCGAAGCAATATTTGTCATTAGCAGGGGATAACACCCTATTGCAAGAAACTATTTTGCGTTTAAATGGTTTGGATAATCTTACCAATCCAATCATTATTTGTAATGCCGAACATCGTTTTTTAGTAGCTCATCAATGTCAGCAAATCAATATTAACAACCCAACCATAGTGCTTGAACCAGTGGGCAGAAATACTGCTCCTGCAATTGCAGCTACTGCACTGCAATCTATTAAACAATTTGATGATGCTTTGTTATTGGTTTTGTCAGCAGATCATGTTATCCAAGATATTACTGCATTTCATCAAGCGGTTAATATTGCTGCTAGCCAAGCACAAGCTGGCAAATTGGTAACCTTCGGGGTTATGCCAACGCAGGCGAATACTGGTTATGGTTATATTAAATTTATTAAACACAGCAGTGGGGTTTATCAAGTGGAAGAGTTTGTTGAAAAGCCAAATTTATCAAGAGCACAATCCTATTTAAAGCAGGGTAACTACCTTTGGAATAGCGGTATGTTTATGTTTCAAGCCGATACTCTGATTGACGAACTTACCACTTACGCCCCTGATATTGTAGAGGCGGTTAGTACCGCTGTTGATAACGCCATCTTAGATTTAGATTTTATCCGCTTAGATAAACGCGCTTTTGGTGCCTCGCCGAATGATTCCATTGATTGCGCCCTGATGGAAAAAAGTGATAAAGTTGTGCTCGTGCCATTGGCTGCTGGCTGGAATGACATCGGCTCATTTTCAGCGTTATATGACATTGGCACAAAAGACAGCAATGGCAATGTTATTAAAGGTGATGTTATCACCCAAGACACCGTCAACACTTACATCCATGCCAATCACCATCTACTGGTTACGATGGGGGTAGAAGATTTGCTGATTGTAGATACCGCAAATGCCACCTTGATTGCTGATGAAAGTAGAGCCCAAGAGGTAAAAAAAATAATCCAGAAGTTGCAACAACAAGGCAGAAAAGAATCAAACACTCACCGCAAGGTCTATCGCCCTTGGGGCTGGTATGATTGTATCGAAGTAGGTAGGCATTTTCAAGTAAAAAGATTGTATGTTAATCCAGGTGCAAAATTATCATTGCAGTTGCACCATAAGCGTGCAGAACATTGGGTAGTGGTCAGCGGTATTGCTACAGCAATCAATGGCAGCCAAGTATTGACCTTAAATAAAGGCGAATCTACCTACATTCCATTAGGAGTAAAACACGCCTTAGAAAATCAAAATGATGTACCATTAGAGATTATTGAGGTACAAAGTGGAAGTTATTTGGGCGAAGATGACATTGAGAGATTTGAAGATATTTATGGTAGGGTAGAAAAATGAAAAAAGCATTTATAACAGGGATTACCGGGCAAGACGGCTCTTATTTAGCCGAATTATTATTGGAAAAAAACTATCAGGTGCATGCGATTTTACGGCGCTCTTCAATTTTTACCACTCAAAGGATTGAGCATATTTTTAACAACCCGAATTTACACACCTATCATGGTGACCTTACCGACTCCAGCAATTTGCATCGCTTATTGACCAAAATCCAGCCTGATGAAGTTTATAATCTAGGCGCACAATCGCATGTTTCAGTGAGTTTTGAGGTGCCAGAATATACCGCTGAAGTGGTGGGAGTTGGGGCAGTTCGTCTATTAGATGCAATTCGCGATTCTGGAATACACTGTAAATATTACCAAGCCTCCACCTCAGAATTATTTGGTGGCATTCCCGGCACCGAGCCTCAAAGTGAGACCACGCCATTTTATCCAAAATCTCCTTATGGGGCGGCAAAATTATATGCTTATTGGGTAACGGTTAATTATCGTGAAGCTTATGATTTATTTGCCTGTAATGGTATTTTGTTTAATCACGAATCTCCTAGACGAGGAGAGACTTTTGTTACCAAAAAAATCACCCAAGCCGTTGCTAGAATCTATCAAGGTAGAAAAAAAATCTTAAAGCTTGGCAACATAGATGCCAAGCGAGACTGGGGGCATGCTAAGGATTTTGTCTATGCCCAGTGGCTAATGCTACAACAAGACAAGCCTCAGGATTTTGTTATTGCCACTGGTGAGACCCATACCGTTCGTGAGTTTGTTGAATTGGCATTTAAGGAAGTGGGGATTGACATCAAATGGCAAGGTACAGGCGTTGATGAAAAAGGCATTGATAGCAAAACTGGGAATATATTGGTTGAGATTGATAAAAAATAATTCCGTCCCGCAGAGGTAGAATTGTTACTGGGAGACCCCTCAAAGGCTGAGAAAGAACTCGGTTGGAGGCGTCAAGTGTGTTTCCAAGATTTAATATCCAGCATGGTTAAATACGACCTTGAAAATGATGACTTTGGCGGTGTTGAATATTGATAGACAAACATTCAAAAATCTACATTGCAGGACATCATGGCTTGGTTGGGTCGGCGATTGTTCGCCAATTATCGCAACAAGGCTTTGATAATCTCATCACCAAAACCCATCAACAGTTAGATTTAACCAACCAGCGGGTAGTGGATGATTTTTTTAAACAACAAGCCCCCGACTATGTCGTTTTGGCAGCAGCAAAAGTGGGCGGTATTTATGCCAATAATACTTACCCTGCTGATTTTATTTATCAAAATATGATGATTGAGGCGAATGTAATTCATGCCGCTTTTAAATACCGAGTTAAACGGTTGTTGTTTTTGGGTAGCACTTGCATCTATCCTCAAGCAACACCCCAGCCAATGCGTGAAGACGCACTACTGACAGGCATTTTAGAGCCGACTAACGAACCTTATGCAGTGGCTAAAATTGCTGGTATTAAACTTTGCGAATCTTACAATCGTCAGCACGGCACGGATTTTCGCTCAGTTATGCCCACCAATTTATATGGCATCAATGATAATTTCCACCCTGAAAATTCACATGTAATTCCTGCTTTAATGCAAAGATTTCACCAAGCGAAAATTAACCAAGCCACTGAAGTAGTGATTTGGGGCAGTGGCAAACCTAGGCGTGAGTTTTTATATGTAGATGATATGGCACAAGGTTCATTATTTGTATTGGCATTAGATGAAGCAACCTACCAAGCCAATACCCAGCCCATGCTCTCACATATTAATATTGGCACTGGTGTTGATGTTAGCATTACCGAAATGGCACAAATCATGCAAACAGTGGTTGGTTTTACAGGAAAATTGGTATTTGATACCAGCAAGCCAGACGGTACATTGCGCAAACTCAGTGATGTCTCGCGTTTATCCAATATGGGTTGGAGATCTGGGGTAGATTTAGTGCAAGGGCTAAGGAAAACTTATGCGTGGTACGCAGAGCAGGAAAAAAATCGTAAAATCAGATGTTAAAAAACAATATTATTTACCACCACGCCACACTAACGCGTAAAAGACGCAACACTGCTAACAGACACCGTTCTGTTGTTGTTTGGCTTACTGGGCTCTCAGGGTCTGGCAAATCCACCTTGGCTCATGCGGTGGAGGAAGTTTTATTTACTCGAGGCTGTCTAACTTTTGTTTTGGATGGTGATAATATTCGTCATGGGCTATCGCGTGATTTAGGCTTTGACCATGACGACCGCAAAGAAAATATTCGCCGTATTGGTGAAGTTGCTAAATTGATGATAGAGGCTGGTACGATTGTTATAACAGCTTTTATAAGCCCTTTTCAAATAGAAAGAGATAGGATTCGCAAGATGATGTCTAGCGATGATTTTATTGAAATTTATTGCCAAGCCAGCCTTGAAGTTTGTGAGAAAAGAGACACCAAGGGGCTGTATAAAAAAGCCAGAGCCGGTGAGATTAAAAATTATACAGGTATAGATTCCCCTTATGAGCCACCACTTAATCCAGAGATGGTTATCAATACCGAGGTTGAAGATTTAGCTGAATCCGTGCAAAAAATCATCAAGCTATTACAAAAAAGAGGGATCATCAATGCTGGATAATGTGTCAATCAATGCAGTTATTAAAATTGCCAAAGACACGGGAAAAGCTATTATGCAGATTTACAATCAAGATTTTGATATTGAATATAAAGACGACAAATCACCTTTAACATTGGCGGATAAAACTGCCCATTTACTGATAATACAAGGCTTAAAAAAGCTACCTGTTGATTATCCGATTTTGTCTGAAGAGGGTAAAAATATCCCTTATGAGATAAGAAAAAATTGGCGTTATTTTTGGCTTATTGACCCGCTTGACGGTACCAAAGAATTTATTAAAAACAGAGATGAATTTAGCATTAATATCGCTTTAATTCATCAAGGAAAGCCTGTATTGGGTGTGGTTTATGCCCCCGCATTAGATGAATGTTACTGGGCAAAGCAAGGCGCTGGTGCATTTAAAGATGGGGTAAAATTACCATTAAAAACTCAAAAATCAACAAAAACCTACAAAATCATTGCCAGTCGATCCCAC
This sequence comes from Gammaproteobacteria bacterium Gsub, assembly GCA_002007405.1. Lineage (GTDB taxonomy): Bacteria > Pseudomonadota > Gammaproteobacteria > PS1 > Pseudothioglobaceae > JAAOIF01. Next base: position 70,823 of record JYIN01000011.1, on the reverse strand, counting down.
CTGTCTGATGAGACAAAGACTTTTATCAAGGCGATAAAAACCAATAGGGAAAAAAAATTGATAACAATTGGCAGCTCTCTAAAAATTTGTTTAGTGGCAACAGGTGAGGCAGATATCTACCCCAGACTTTCCTCAACCATGGAATGGGATACAGCTGCAGCACATGTGATTGTGCTTGAAGCAGGTAAGGAAATATTACAATTTAACAACAAAAAGCCCATCATTTATAATAAAGAAAATTTATTAAATCCTTGGTTTGTTGTGAATTTAGAGGCAAGCTGAATTTATGCAGAAAATTGCAATTATTGGTGCTGGCGTTACTGGGCTGACTTTAGGTCGGCTATTAAAGGATGATTTTGAGGTAACTTTATTAGAAAAAGAGACTGAGGTGGGTGGCATTGCGCGTACCAGAAATATCAATGATTGTGCTTATCATATCGTTGGCGGACATTGTCTCAACTCTAAAAATAAAACCATTATGGATTTTATTTTTAATGAAATTTTACCCAAAGACCAATGGCATCATGTGCAAAGAAATGCTAAGATTTTTTTTAACGACCACCTCATCTCTTACCCGATAGAGTTCGCGATTAAAGAAATTGCCCAGTTTGACAAGTTACTTGCCTTTAATATGACCCAAGATTTTCTCTCATCTAAAGAAAAACCAGTGCGTAATCTCAAAGATTGGTTTATGCAAAAATTTGGCGCTACCCTAGCAAAGGAATATTTTATCCCCTACAACAGTAAAATATGGGGGATGAACCCTGAAGATATGGATTATGTTTGGGTACAGGATAAATTACCGATTCCCAATAAAGCGGATTTTTTTACCGCCTTGATTGATGATAATAAAGACACAATGCCCCACAGTACTTTTTATTATCCTAATTCAAACAATCAAAATACTTTTATTGAAGCACTGGGGCTGGGGCTAAATGTGGTTAAAAATTTTACAGTCTCAGCTATTAAGAAAAATAAAGCCAGTTGGACTATTAACCACAGTGATGAATATGATATGGTGATTAGCACCATGCCGTTGAATTTAACCCCTTTTTTATTGGCAGATACGCCCCAAAATATTCTTCAACACGCCAAAAAATTAAAATTCAATAAAGTCAGTAATATGCTATGGGATACTAAGCCAGTAGACGATACTTGGCGTTATTACCCCAGTACTGATACCATTTTTCATCGTCATATTCATATTGGCAATTTTTTTAAGCCTGTCAAAACAAGAACCATTACCGAAAGTATCGGTGTTCATTCGTATGCTGAGATGGTTCAGGCTGGCAGGAAATTTGACTACCTATTAAAGCCGCTTGACTACAATGTGTCCGAGCATGCGTATGTGGTTTATGATGAAAATCATCAGCATTCAAGCAAAGCGGTGAAGGATTATTTAAACAGCATCAACTTGCATTCTGTTGGTAGATTTGGTGAATGGGAATATTATAATATGGATATTTGTATGCAAAGTGCGATGAATCTAGCCAAAAAAATCAAATCAAGGCAGGGGTAATGGTTTTAAAATTTTGCTCTCACAAGGTAAAATCACTCCTTGTTTTAATATTTATGATGGTAATTTTTTATGTCTAATAGCAATGAAGTCGATGCGTTTAAAGCCGACCTGTCCAGTGGTCTAGCGGCTTTTGATGCAAAAAATTTTTCCATGGCGTATCAATTATTAGCCCCCTTAGCCGCTAAGGGAGATGCTGAATCGCTCTGGCGGGTTGGGATGATGCAAATGAATGGTCTGGGCATGGTTGAAAACCAATCCCTGGGTTTGGAAAATTTTATGAAGGCGGCCCAACAAGGTCATGCCTTTGCACACCACATGATTGGGGTAGCGTTTATGATGGGTGAAGGCACAGAAAAGAACATTGATCAAGCCGTTGAATGGTTTGAAAAAGCCTCTGAATTTGATTTGCCGGGTGCAATGCTAACTTTAGCCACACTCTATGAAGAGGGCACCGAGCTACCAAAAGACACCAAAAAAGCCCAAACTTGGCGTGCTAAAGCACAGAAAATTACTCCAAAACCTTTGCAATGAAATCAAGATTTGCCCCTTCTCCAACTGGGTACTTACATATTGGCAGTGTTAGAACTGCATTATTCGCCTGGATTTGGGTAAAGAAGCAAAAAGGGGCGTTTATTTTGCGCATTGAAGACACCGACCAACAGCGTTCTACTCAACAGTCGGTTGATGCTATTTTAGAGGGCATGGCGTGGTTAGGGCTTGATTATGACGCTGGACCTTATTATCAAACTCAAAGATTTGAGCGTTATCAGGCGGTTATTCAGCAATTATTGGATGCGGATAAGGCTTATTATTGTGCATGCTCACCCGAGCGTTTGCAAACTTTGCGTGAGGGGTTGATAGCAAAAGGTGAAAAATCCAAATATGATGGGCATTGCGCACATAAAAATCTCACTACAGGGGCAGTGCGTTTTCGCACTCCAACACGGGGCAATATGGATTTTATGGATTTGGTCAAAGGTAAAATTAGTGTTAATAATAAAGAATTAGATGATTTGATTATCGCTCGTAGTAATGGCTTACCTACCTATAATTTAACGGTGGTGATAGATGACCACGATATGGGTATCGATTGTGTGATTCGTGGCGATGACCATATTAACAATACTCCCAGACAAATCAACCTCTACCACGCACTGGGTTGGAATCTGCCTGAATTTGCACACCTGCCGATGATACTGGGTAGCGACGGCACAAGGCTATCAAAACGCCATAGTGCGGTGAATGTGATGGCGTATCGGGATGCAGGTTTTTTACCTGAAGCACTGCTCAATTATTTGGTGCGACTGGGCTGGTCACACGGCGACCAAGAGCTATTTTCCATTGATGAAATGATCGCTTTATTTGAGTTAAAAGATGTCAATAAAGCACCTGCCAGTTTTAATCCAGACAAACTACTGTGGATCAATCAAGAACATATCAAACAATCAAACATTGATAATTTACGCTCAAACCTCGCTTGGCATTTACAAAAGATGCAAATTAAAATCACCCCAACACCTGATATAAATGCTGTGATTAAACACTTACAAGAGCGTTGCAAAACATTATCTGAGATGGCATCTGGAGTAAAAATGTTCTACCAAGATTTTGCTGAGTTTGACCCTCAACTTGCTAAAAAACACTTTAAAAACAAAGCCCCACTTATCAGTTTGCAAAAAAAATTAACCCATTTAAACCACTGGCAGGCAGACAAAATCAAGCTCATCATCAAAGAAGTTTGCACCGAGCTCAACATTGGCTTCGGAAAAGTAGGTCAGCCTTTGCGCCTAACCCTTAGTGGCGACGGTAACGCTGGTGCCATTGACGAAGTTGCCACTTTAGTCGGAAAAACCAAAACCCTAAACCGCCTCAACAAAGCAATTAATTTTCAAAGATTTTAATTGATTAAGACCCATTTTTAATTGTAACCACAAAATTTTTTACCAATAAAGAAAAAAATACACTTTTTAATAAACCAGTTTTAATAAACCAGAAGTCGGAAATGGATAATCGTTTATTTGATGACCATGGGCGTCGTTTTTGTGATTTTTTTAAACCGTTACTCAGGCATTGGCAAGATTGTTAAGTTGTTGTGTGCGTACATGTAATGTATGACGCTTGTTCTTATGGGGTTTTTACACAATAAATAAAAAGGCTTATTTGTTAAAAATACGCAAAGGTTTCCCAGGCGAGAAAATAAAAGTGCTAAAAAATAGTGCACCGTAGGGGGTACGCTAACTACTTTTCTCTCGGTTTTCAATGTATGCCCTACCAACACGGATTAAAGCATTAACTTTACTATATCACCTTAGTGCACATTGCACCTATTCTGTGAAGTGGAAAAAGTACATCTATCATCATGCCTAACAGAAAAAACCATCACCCCGCACATTGTAAAGTTATCCGAAGAGGCAAATATAAAAGTCTCTACCTGTTTTAAGGTTTTAAAATTTTGGTGATAGGAGGCAGGCAGACTTTATCGCTGCATGCTTGTAGTGTTAGTGATAGATTGGGTGGCTGATAGGTATCTGAGCGCTGTGTTAAGTTGAGTTTGATGGTTGCTTGATTTTTATAGACTGAGATTTTCTCCTTTGAAAATCCCAGTTGGACTAGCTCAGCTGGCGGATAAATGATTTTCTCAAATGTCCAATTTTTGGGGTCTGGGTTGGTTATTTTAGTAGCGATTAGCGAGCTTTGTAAGGGTTGATTAGCGTTAATGTGCCAAAGCGGTTGGAGGTTTAAATTGATATTAATTTGTTGGTTGGCTAACTCGGTGTGAATGCGGATACGCCCATTATAAGCATATTGAACGCTTGATAATTCACCAAAAGTTGCATCATTTAGCCCTAAAATAAACGAGCTATAATTATCTGGGGCTTGATTGATTTGGCTTGCAAAGGCATTTTCTAATTGTTCTTTTTGGGTTTGTAAATGTTTGTCTGTGGTGCGATTGTTGAGTTTTACCAAAACTTGATAAGCTAGCCCGTTTGGTGAGGGTAGGGCACCGTCGTATATTTCTTTACGGCTGTTGTTAATGTATTTATTGTCACTGCCGATATTAAAGCCAAAATTTTCCTTGTCCCAAAACTTTTTATTCATTGTCTCAAGCAGTTGCAGGGTTTTATCTAACCAAATTTTCTGTGCACTGTGATCAAATACCGATAGGTAAGCGTTTGCTAGATAAATATAATCTTCAAATAATGCTAGAGTTTGTAATTTATTGTTAATTGAAACTCTATACAGTTGCTCGTTTTTATTAAAAGATTGCAGGTAGTTTGCCAATTTTAAACCAGCTTGGGTGTATTTAGGTTGGTTAAAAGCCGCTCCTGCCTCAAGCAAACTGGGAACCATCAAAGCATTCCAAGAAAGCAAGATTTTATGATCAGTTAGAGGTGCATCGCGTTTGATTCTAGCTTTATATAACTTGGTTAGGAGTTTATCGATTTTTGGGTAATCTGCCTGATTGATAGATTCTATATGTTTGAAGCGGATGATATGTTTGCCCTCAAAATCAGTGTGTACGGATAAGTCAAACCAGTGATTAAAGCGTTCAAATTCATCTTTATTAAGGATATTTTTTATCTCTTCAACTGACCAAACAAAAAAAGTCCCTTCCTCGCCTTGTGAATCTGCATCAGTCGCTGAGAAAAAACCACCGTCAGGGTTTTTCATCTCTGTCAAAACATAATCTAGGGTTTGCTCAGCAATGCGTTGATAAAGAGGGTTTTTTGTTAGTTCATAAGCGCGGGTATAAACCAAGCTGAGCTGTGCTTGATTGTAGAGCATTTTTTCAAAATGTGGCACCAACCAACTATTGTCAGTTGCATACCGATGAAAACCGCCACCGACAATATCATACAATCCACCGCTTGCCATAGCGTCTAAGGTTATGGTAATGGCATTGAGTTGGGGCTTATTTGGGTGGCGTTTTTGCTCGTCTATAAGTAATAATAGAATAGATTCATGTGGGAATTTTGGCGCTTGCCCAAAACCGCCTTCTAATTCATCAAAATCGGCAATTAAAGCTTGGATGGTTTTAGTAATGATATTTTTATCAATACTACTTTTAGTTTTATGATTGGTATTGTTTAAAATTCTTTCAATTTCATTGGCTTGGTTAATGATTTTATTTTTCTCGTTTTTCCAAAGTGTTGTTATTTTGGACAAGATTTCTAATAATTGTGATTTAGGAAAATAAGTGCCAGCAAAAAAGGCCTTACCATTGGGTAGTATAACGGCATTTAATGGCCAACCTCCAGAGCCATTTATCAGTTGTGAGACCCCCATATAAGTGGCATCCACATCGGGTCTAATTTCACGGTCAACCTTAATTGAGATAAAATTTTGGTTGAGAAAATCTGCCACTTCAAGGTCATCAAAACTCTCTTCTTCCATCACATGACACCAATGGCATGTAGCGTAACCGATAGAGATAAAAATAGGTTTATTGACTTTTTTTGCCTCTATAAACGCCTCGTCAGAAAACCCATACCAAAATACTGGATTGTGTGCATGTTGTAATAAATAGGGCGATGATTCTAAGATTAAATGATTGACGAATTTAGCCCGACCCTGTTTATTAATATGTTTGGTTCTGGGTGAATAATCTTCGCCTTTATTATGATAGGCTTGTTCTAATACATTCATAAAATGTGCCTGCGGTGATAGGATTAAAAAAAACGATAAAATCAGTATTCTAAACATGTTTTATTACAAAGATTTTATTTATTTTGTAAAGCTAGACGAATAAGTGCTTCGACAGAAAGTGAATTATCTTCAATATTGCTCAGCATTTTCTCTGCTTCCCTGAGTTTAAATCCAAGTACTTGTAGTGCTTGTAAAGCCTTTATTTTATTGGGGTTGCGGTTGGTTTTGGAAAGGCTTTGATAATTTGTATTGCTAAGGGTTAATTTTGTTAGTCGGTCTTTAATCTCAACAATTAGTTTTTGTGCGGTTTTCTTGCCAATACCTGGAATTTTTGCCAACACAGCATCATCTTCGTTAGCAACCGTGTTAATGAGTGTGGCAGTATCTAAGTTTGATAGAATTGCCAGTGCTACTTTAGGGCCAATGCCACTGACTCTGATGAGCTCTTTAAATAAGGTTTTTTCATCCTTAGAGATAAAACCATATAGTGTTTGTGCATCTTCTTTGATATAAAAGTGGGTATATAACGACAGCTGTGTGCCTTCTCCCATTTGATAAAAACTTGACATCGGACATAGAATTTCATAGCCAACACCTCCAACCTCTAATAAGATTTCAGGTGGGGTTTTTTCTAAGATTTTACCGCTGAGTTGCCCAATCATAGCCAGCTATATTTTTTAAAGTAATCGGCTTCAAACGCCTTAATATCAGCGGAATACTGGAGTGTTAAATCAATATCATCTAAGCCATTTAGGAGGCGGTTTTTGTGCTGGGAATCAACCTCAAAAGTGTAAATTTTGTTATTGAAACTAATGGTTTGGGCATCCAAGTTGATGCTAATTTTGGCTTTTGTTGCAAATAATTTATCTATTATGGGTTTGTCTTGGGTAATTGGCAAAATCCCATTTTTGAAACAATTATTATAAAAAATATCAGCAAAACTCGGGGCGATAATTGCCTTAAATCCGTAATCTTTAAGTGCCCAAGGGGCATGTTCTCGGCTTGATCCACAGCCAAAATTATCCCGTGTGAGTAGGATTGTTGCATCTCTATATTCTGTTTTATTGAGTACAAAATCTTTATTTAGCGGACGCTTAGAATTATCCATGCCAATCTCGCCATGATCTAAATAGCGCCATTCATCAAACAAATTTTCTCCAAAACCAGAGCGTTTGATGGATTTTAAAAATTGCTTGGGAATAATTGCATCGGTATCTACATTAGCTCGGTCTAAGGGCGCAGCAATAGAAGTTAGGGTGGTAAATTTATCCATAATTATGTCTTGAATTTTAACAAAATTTGCCGCAAATTGCACTTTTTGCGGCGGTGTAAGGGCTGACAAGATGGGTAAATGAGCCCTGCCCTTGGCGACCTTCAAAGTTGCGATTAGAAGTGGAGGCACAGCGCTCACCAACGCTGAGTTTATCAGCATTCATTGCCAAACACATTGAACAACCTGCTTCACGCCATTCAAGCCCCGCGTTGATAAAAATTTTATCCAACCCTTCGTCCTCTGCTTGTTTTTTAACCAACCCAGAGCCGGGCACAACCAAGGCTAGTTTAATATTGCTGGCAATCGATTTGTCTTTGAGAACATTGGCTGCAATGCGCAAATCTTCAATTCGGGCGTTAGTACAGGAGCCAATAAAAATTTTATCAATTTTGATTTGGGTAATTTTTGTATTAGCATTTAAATGGATGTAATTAAGGGCATTTTGCCAGTTGGCTTTTTGTACACTGTTTTTAGAATTGCTAGGGCTGGGTACAAACGCATCAATTGCCACCACCATATCCGGCGAAGTTCCCCAAGTAACTTGGCGTTTGATGTCTTTGGCATTAAAACTAATCACTTTATCAAAGTGTGCTTTATCGTCTGAGTATAGTGTTTGCCAATATTGGCATGCCTGGTCCCAGCTTTTTCCAGTTGGGGAAAGTGGGCGCCCCCTGACATAATCAATAGTTTTATTATCAACCGCGATGATACCCACTCGTGCGCCAGCTTCAATTGCCATATTACATAGAGTCATTCTACCTTCAATAGATAAATTTTCAATTGTGTTACCAGTGAATTCAATAGCAAACCCAGCACCACCAGCAGTGCCAATTTGACCAATAATGTAGAGTGCTAAATCTTTTGCACTGATATGAGAATTTAACTTACCATTCACTTCAATTTTCATATTTTTGGATTTGGATTGCCACAAGCAACCAGTTGCCAATACATGCTCTACCTCAGAGGTGCCAATACCAAAAGCCAATGCCCCGAGTGCACCATGGGTTGAGGTGTGGGAATCACCACAAACAATGCTCATGCCCGGCAAAGTTGCCCCTTGTTCAGGTCCCATCACATGGACAATACCTTGGCGAATATCATTCATGGTAATTTCTTTAATGCCAAATTCTTCGCAGTTTTTATCTAAGGTTGCAATTTGAAGTTTTGAGGTTGGGTCTTTAATTCCGCTAACACCAGATGAGCGTTGCGTAGTGGGCACATTGTGTTCTGGTACTGCAAGATTAGCAGCCAAGCGCCAAGGCTTACGACCCGCCAATTTTAAGCCTTCAAAAGCCTGTGGAGAAGTTACCTCATGAATCAGTTGCCGGTCAATATAGATCAGTGCAATGTTGCCCTCTTTACGCACTAAATGAGCATTGAAGAGTTTATCGTAAAGTGTTTGTGGCATTTATTTAATGTTTGCTAAAATACATTATATTTTACCTTTGTGACTTTTATTTATGTGTGGACTTTGTGGGCAGTTGCGGTTTGATAATCGGGCAGTGAATGTAGAGGATTTAGACAAAATGATGCAGACCATTGCTCGTCGCGGTCCTGATGATAATGGACAGTGGATAGAGGGAAAAATTGGTTTTGGACATCAGCGTTTGAGTATTATTGACCTGTCTGCCCACGCTCACCAGCCAATGAATGATGAAGACTTAAACTTAGTACTGGTTTTTAACGGTACAATCTACAATTACAAAACATTACGCCAACAATTAAAAAATTATGGCTACCGTTTTTTTTCACACTCAGATACAGAAACGATTTTAAAGGCTTATCACCGCTGGGGTGAGGACTGTGTGCAACATTTAGATGGCATGTTTGGGTTTTGTATTTGGGATAAAAACAGGCAGCAACTGTTTGTCGCCAGAGACAGAATGGGCATCAAACCCTTGTATTTTAGTTTGACAAGTGCTGCATTTAGTTTTGCATCTAACACTCAAGCGTTATTGGCAGATTTAGGTTCTGAAATAGATACCAGTATCAATCCACTAGCGTTGCAACAGCAGCTGTCGTTGCACGGTGTAGTGCCAGCACCGAATACTATTTTAAATGGGGTAAAAAAAATTAAACCCGCGACCACGATAACGGTTGATTCAAAAGGCAAAATAGTGGAAAAAACTTATTGGCAACCAAAAGCGCAAAGAATAGGACTTAGTGATGAGGCTTATATTGATCGTGCTCATGAATTATTGATTCAGGCAGTAGATAAGAGGATGAATGCTAGCGATGTGCCGGTTGGAGTTTTGCTTTCAGGCGGGTTAGATTCATCTTTGTTAGTAGGTTTGTTGCATGAATCTGGGCATGAAAATATTCGCACTTTTTCTATCGGTTTTGAAGATATTGATGATGAAAAAGGCTCTGAATTTGAATATTCTGATCAAGTAGCTAAGCAATTTAACACTCAACATCAAAAGTATATGGTGGATAATGCTCAAGTTTTGCTGCGCTTGGGTGAGGCGGTAGCCAATATGGCAGAGCCGATGGTGGCACAAGATGCGGTAGCGTTTTATCTACTTTCTGAGAAAGTTTGCAAACACGGTAAAGTTGTGCTCTCAGGTCAAGGTGCAGATGAGGCTTTTGCGGGGTATTTTTGGTATCCACGAATGTATGCTGAAAAGGGTGATGCAGTTGAGCGCTTTACTAAGCATTATATTGATAGACCGTATGCAGAATATTTACAAACAGTTAATAAAAATCACCACAGTAGCAATCATACCAAAACTTGGCTTAAAAAAGAATTTTCCAAAACTGGTACCGATGAATTTATGGATAAGGTTTTTCGCACTGATATTACTCGTTTGGTGGTTGATGACCCTATTAAACGCGTTGATAATATGGCAATGGCATGGGCCTTAGAGGTGCGCACGGCGTTTATGGATTATCACTTGGTTGAACATGCACTGAGTATGCCACCGAGTTTAAAAATGGCTAATCAGGGTAAATACCCGCTCAAACAAATTGCTAAAGGTTTGTTGCCCAATAGTATTATCAATCGGAGAAAGGGATATTTTCCCATGCCAGCATTAAAATATGTCCGTGGTGAATTTTTAGAATTTATGTCCGCTATACTCACTTCTAATGCTTGTGTTAATCGTGGTATATTTAATCAAACATTTGTACAAAAAGTGATTAACCAGCCTAAAAATTATATGACTGCATTAAACGGTTCAAGGCTTTGGCACTTGGCATTGTTAGAATATTGGCTACAGGTAAATGTTGATGGATAAAATAATTGCATATACCGATGGTGGTTGTCGGGGTAACCCCGGCATTGGTGGTTGGGGCGTATGGCTACATTATGGCAAACGCGACAAAAAACTCAAAGGTGCCGAGAAAAACACCACTAATAATCAAATGGAACTTTTGGCGGCGATTAAAGCCTTAGAGGCAATTAAGTCAAATGAGATTAAGATTGATTTATTTACCGACTCTAAATATGTAATGAATGGGATCAATCAATGGATAGTAGCGTGGAAGGCAAAAGCTTGGAAAACAGCCAATAATAAGCCAGTAAAAAATGTTAAGTTGTGGAAGCGTCTTGAGGTATTGAATAAAAAACATAATGTTAATTGGCATTGGATTAAGGGGCATAGTGGCAATATAGGAAATGAAATAGCAGATAAATTGGCAAATCAAGCGATGGATGAATTATTAAATTAGTATATTATGATATACAAATACATAAAAAAAAACTTGTAATTTTAATATTCATAATGTAAAGTGGTTCCTTAGTAAATATAACTAAACGAGTATTTTAATGAAAAAATCACTATTATTCGGGCTTTTATTGACCTTTGGTTTGAGTTTTAATGTCTTTGCTGATGCAAAGGATGGGGTTGCAGTTTTAGGTGAAAACCCTACTGAGAAACAAATACAAGCAGTGCGTGATGGCGCTAAAGATCTTTGTGAGGATTTAGATGATAACAAGCGTGAGATTTGTGTGGCAGATTATTATGCACAGCACAACCTTGAAGAAGAACCGAGCTGTGATTGAGAGATTTTAACAACAAAGAATTTTTAATATTGCTAACAAGCGATGTTATTAATAAAACTCAGTAATGGGTTATTTTTTTATAATAAGAGGAGAAGAAGTATGAAACTTCAAACATTAGTAGTAAGTGCTGCGTCAGTAGCATTGTTAGCGTCAACAACGGTCAATGCTAAGCCGGTTGGTATCACTAAAGGGTCTATGGAAATTGCAGGTATTTCACGCAATCAAGACACCAAAGCCACCATCCACCCAGCGTTTGCAAAGACTTCGCGTCCTTGTCCACCGTTTTGTATTCAGCCCACGCATCCATTTGCGCCTGCTCAGGTTGAAACCATCACTGAGTTGGATATGATTAATGCGGCAAAAGCTGTGGCAAATGGCGATAAAACCAAGTTGTTGATGGATAACCGCACCCCAGTATGGACGAGTGCTGCAAAAGGTGGCACAATTCCACACTCTGTTAATATCCCGTTTAACACTATTAATAGCAAAGCTGTGGCTAAAGATCCAACTGCAGTGATTGATATTTTGGTGAAAAATTTCAATGTGGTAGAAGCCGATGGTTTTCTTGATTATAGCAAAGCCAAAACTCTTTATATGTTTTGTAATGGTCCGTGGTGTGGGCAATCTCCCGCTGGCATCAGAGCCTTGCTTAAATTGGGTTATCCCGATAGCAAGTTGAAATACTACCGTGGTGGTATGAATGCTTGGCATATGTTTGGTTTAACCACAGTTAGCAAATAAGTTGTTGTTCATTGGTTTTAATAAAAGGGTGTTAATCGCACTCTTTTTTTTGATTTTAAGCCTATCTTTGATTGCTGAGGATCGAGCTGATAATTGGTATCAAATTGGTTATGATTATTCCCAACAAGGACAAAACAATAAGGCATTTTATTATATGTTAAAAGCGGCGAATTTTGGGCATGTTGTAGCCCAAAATAATATTGGGCTGAGTTATCTACATGGATTGGGAGTAGAAAAAGACAAAAATAAGGCTTTTTATTGGTTTGAAAAGGCTGCAAAACAGGGTTTGTCCTATGCACAAAGTGAATTGGCAATGCTTTACTACCAGAAGGGCAGGTTGCAACAAGCCCAGGATTGGTGGCTATTTTCGGCAAAACAAAATGATGAATATGCACAATTTAATTTGGCCTCACTATTTTTAGAAAAAAACGCTATAAAACAGGCGCATTATTGGCTAACACGAGCCAAAAATAATAATCATCCCAATGCCGAAAACGCATTGGAAAAGTTAAGTGAAAGTTATGTTAGATAAATACTTACTATTATTGTTATTATCATTTTCACAAATGAGTCTCGCTTTTGTGCCAAAAGCACAAGTGCCACCATTGCCAGAAATGCCGATCTTTGGTGATTTTAACCCTAATCAGCTTAGAAAAAATTTTAATCAATTTATCCATGGCGTAGCACCTAATTATGGACGCGAAGATCGAGTGATTAGTGAGATTGAAGATTCAGTTTTAGAAGGTGATGTTGAATATTTAACACTCAAAAACGGCAGAGAAGTTTTTTCTATTTTTATGCAGTCTGAAGCTGAAAAATCCAAAGGTGGGGCTATTATTTTACATAATCGTGGGCATCATGCGAACTGGTTTAATGCCATTAAGCCGATTCGAGTTGGGTTGGCAGAAAAAGGCTGGGACACACTCTCAGTGCAAATGCCGATATTGGATAAAACCGCAAGATACTATGATTATGTGCCAATTTTCCCCTATGCACATGCGCGTATTAAGGCGGCGATTGATTTTTATCAACAACGGGGGGTCAAAAATATTATTTTAATTGCACATGGCTGTGGCGCCCACATGTCAATGAGTTATATTGATAGATTTGGCGACACTGATATTAGGGCGTTTGTTGGTATTGGTATGGGGGCAACAGATTACAAACAAAAGCTAGTTAAGCCTTATCCGTTAGAAAAAATGCGCGTGCCAATATTGGATATTTTTGCTGAAAATGATTTCCCTGGGGTATTGCGTCTGGCACAATTGAGACGGCCAAGACTCAACAAAAATAGCGCTCAAATGTTGGTCAAAGATGCAGATCATTATTATCAAGAGGGCGATTCAGGGCAACGATTGACAAATAAAATTGGTGTTTGGCTAACTCAAATTAAGCGGTAACAAATATTTTTTTGATGATTATTCATCATAATACAAAGCTCTTAGTGTCTTTGTAAATAATCAAGTTCAGTTTTAGAAAAATCAGCTAATCTTCTCGCCTCTATATTAAAAGGACCATGCAATTGCTTGCCAATATGTTTTTTAACAAATTGGTCAAAAGTGCTAAGTGGGTCTAATTTTTTTTCCAAACATAGAGTGTGAAACCAATAATTACCGATTTTTACATGTTTAATTTCATCGTTAAAAATTACCGTTAAAATATCAGCCATAGGCTGAAAATCAGAGTTTAAAAATTTTTTTTGAATACTGGGGGTAACATCTAAACCTCTGGCTTCTAATACTCTAGGCACCAATGCCATTCTGGCGAGCACATCATAATCGGTTTCATGTGCCATACGCCAAAGCCCATTATGTGCATCAAAATCTCCGTATTGATACCCCAGTTCATTTAAATATTTATTTATCAAGCCAAAATGTTGGGTCTCTTCAAAGGCGACTTGAATCCAGTTTTGATAAAATTTATCTGCCATTTTTTGAAATCTATAAATCCCGTCAAGCGCTAAATTAATAGCGTTAAATTCAATATGACAAATAGCATGAATAGTTTTAATCATGCCAATATTAGATTTATCGCGTTTGGGAACAGACTGAAAACGCACCAAGTTTGGTCTATCTGGGCGTCCGGGATCGCTGATTGAGTGAATTGGGTATTGTAACTGGTAATTAAGCCGATGATTGATGGACAAATCATAAAGTTGATGAGTAAAGGTAATTTTTTCTTCAACACAGGGACTCATCAAAGCCTGATATGCCAATTTAAAAACATTCATGATCAATTTCTTAGTGAACTGCTCTAGGATTATCCATAGATTTTTTTTGCACGGGCGATAAAAGCGTCTAACTGAGTGTTGGCAATTGTGGTAAAAATCGGTGAAATTGCTTTATCAACAATTTTGGTGGTGAAGTTAAATTCTAATGTTAGCGCCACTTTGCAAGCATTATCGTTTAGATGAGTGAATAACCACACACCATGCAAATGATTAAAAGGGCCGTTTTGAAGTTGCATAATAATGCGTTCATTCAGGGTTAGGGTATTAACTGTTGTAAAACTTTGATTAAATACTCCTTTGTTAATCTTTATTGAGGCGATGATTTGAGTATTAGTTTGCTTTAAAATAGAAGAGTCTGAGCACCAGTTGAGAAATTGCGGATAAGCATCAATTTGGTTAACCAGTTGATACATTTGTTGACAAGAGTAGGGTACGATGGCATTTTTATCAATATGATGCATAGTTTTAATGATGGCTAAAAAAAGTAAAAAAGCAAAAACACTTACAAATACGATTACGCTGAATAAAAAAGCACGATATGATTATTTTATAGAACAAACTTTAGAAGCTGGACTGAGTTTACAAGGTTGGGAAGTAAAAAGTCTGCGTGGCGGCAAGATGCAAATTGCTAAAAGTTATGTTATATTAAAAAATAATGAATTGTTTTTGTTTGGAGCACATATTTCAGCCCTTAAAAGTGCCTCAACTCATGTCAATGCCGACCCAACACGAAGTAGAAAGTTACTGTTAAATCGTTTTGAAATCAATCGATTAAAGGAAAAAATCAATCAAAAAGGGGCGACCATTGTGCCGCTTAAATTATATTGGATAAAAGGCAAGGCTAAGTTGGAAATTGGAGTTGCTAAAGGGAAAAAGGCGCGTGATAGACGACAGGATATTAAAACTAAAGATTGGCAAAGAAACAAACAAAGAGTACTAAAAACAAGTAATCAATAGATATTGTTAATCATAATGGTTGTTTAAACGCTATATTTTTAACTGTCTTTAAATTTAGCAAATTCAACTGCATTCTATTGCAAACCTCATAGACTTGGGTATAAACTGCCCTAATAAACTATTATGGTTTTCATTTAATTTTCCCCCAATATAGCGTTTGCGACACTTTTTGTGCTGGTGGGCGTGTAAAGTATCGTTTTATTTTGCAAAACAAAGTGATAGGTGGGCTGAGTGGTCAATCTTAATGCCTTATCCAATGCTAAGCGAATAACAAGGGGGAGTTGACTTTAGAGTATGGATTCAAGTACAATAAAAACTGGGTTTTATATTTTATGTTTGATTATAAAATCTAATTTTTAAAATTAACAATAGTTGAGGAGGGTATTATGAGTTTATCTGTTTGGAGCCCGTTTATTGAAATGGAAGAGTTGTTTGATAAATATGCCAGATCATCAAGAAAATCACTTGCAACAAGTGATGATAAAATGTTTGAGGTTGGTGATTGGATGCCTGTTGTTGATATTGATGAAACAAAAGATGCCTTTGTGGTGAAGGCAGAATTACCAGGAGTTAAAAAAGAAGATGTTAATGTCAATATTGAAAATGGTATTTTGACAATTAAAGGTGAAAAAAAGACGCAAGTTAAAGATAAAAAGCAGCACCGTATGGAATGCACTTATGGTTCTTTTATCAGGAGTTTCACCTTGCCCCAATCTGTGAAGACTGAAAGCGTGAAGGCAGAATATAAAAACGGCATTCTTAATTTAAATATTCCTAAATCAGAGAAAACAAGACCAAAAAACATTGAAGTAAAAGTTAAATAAGGGATGGGTTAATATAAAAAATTATATATTTGCAAACCCTTCATTAGTAACCCGTGTGGCAATTGGTAAAATTATTGGTTTTGCATTTGGGTTGATTGGTTTTATTTGTTTGCCCTATTTTTTGCCCGAAGCAGGCTACTTATTGCGTTTTGGAATTTTATTTTGGTATATAACGGTTGGGGCAGTGGTCGGGGTATTTGGTGTCTTTACCTACCATCCTGTCCTTAAACTACCTCTTCCGTGGTGGTTTCGTGCCTGTATATTAGGGGCTTGGATGAATTTTGTATTGGTTTTATTTATCTATAAGGATATGCAGACTATGATGACATCAATATTTGGTGAAAATGGTATTATCACCTCACCATTTTGGTTTGTTTTAGAGGGGGCGTTGATTGGGCTGATTATTGGTTTCTTTGCCACTCGTTTTGGTGGTGAAGGTAGACAAACAGTTTTTTCAAAAAACTCACCCCATTGTTAATCAAACCTAGCTAAATTGTTTTGTTTAATAATGTCTTGCACTAATTCAATATATTCATAACCGATACCTGAATAGTTTTCCAAACCCTCAGCAAGACCCAAACCCGTTAGTTTGGTCTGGTTATTGCGTTTATGAGCGCGTATTTTTCGTAGCATCTCATAGGCGTGATTACGATTAAGATTAAGTAGATAATATTCGACTGCTTTATAGGCAGATGCAAATTGCATGACCTCGTGTTTGGCATTTTTGTTGCGATTTCTGGGCACAATCCCACAACCCGATTTAAAACACCAGATACCAAAATAATTATGCCAATTTTGGGAAAACCTTGACCGCCCCCAGTTAGATTCAATAGCGGCTTGGGCTAATACCAAAGAGGCAGGGATAATATCCACTGCATTTAAAAGTTGAGCTTTGGTTGGGTTGGACAAACGGTATTTTTTTGCCAATTTATCAAGTTGTGCTTGGTTAAGATGATTTTTTATTATTAGCTTACGGATAATTTTGTTTTTTTTGTTTTGCTCTTTAATGATAGGTAGCAAATAATTAAAAAACATTGTTTTTCTATGATTCACATCTTTGATTTTTGCAAAATTTGGTGTTTTTAAGGAATTGACCCAAGCCTCTAAAGCCAAAAATTCATTTGCATAAAGTGGGCTGGATAATGCCAAAACCAATAAAGTTTTTTTAAATTTCAAAATATTTGAAAAGCGTTAAAATAATTCTTATTGTAAACATTTTTCTAAATTAATTTGTATTAAATACTTGAAAAATTGTCTTAATTTATTTACGATAAAAACGACTATCATATATTTTTGTTTTGATAAGATTCCCATTTTATTCATCAATTTGTGCGCGTGACATCAAATAATTAACTGCCTCAGTTGGGCTGGTTTTTCCTTGTATAACTTGATATACTTGCATACAAATTGGCATTTCTACTTGCCTATTTTTAGCAATTGAGATTACCAATTCTAAGGTATTCAAACCCTCAACTGTTGCTCCCACGCTATCTAGAGATTGCTCCACACTTTGGTTGGCAGCTAGCAGCTTGCCAAAACGGCGGTTTCGTGATAAGTCATCTGAGCAAGTCAGCACTAAATCGCCTAGGCCCGAGAGCCCATTAAATGTTTGCCTATTTGCCCCTAGACTTACCCCAAATCGAATCATCTCTGCCAAGCCTCGAGTAATCAGTGCTGCTTGTGTACTGGCACCGTAGCCTAATCCTGTTGCGATACCAGCGGCTATTGCTAAAATATTTTTTACCGAACCGCCCACTTCAACGCCGATAATATCAGCGTTGGTGTAAGCTCTTAAAGTGTGGGTAGTGAGTGCTTTTGCCCAATAATCTCGAGTTCTCTTATCCGTTGAAGCAACGGTTAATGCGGTGGGTTTTTTTTCGGCTACTTCAAATGCAAAACTAGGTCCAGAAACAACACAACTTTGGTGGTTTTTTAAGACAGATTTGAAACTTTCGTGTAGAAAACACTTTCGCTGTGTGTCAAAACCTTTGGTTGCCCAAGCAACAAAATGTTGTTGAGTCAGCACAGGTGCAATAGAATTTATGGTCGTAAAAAAACCATAACTGGGCACTGCAATTAAAATATTATTGGTTTTTTGAAGGTCTGATAAATCAAAGGTTAGTTCAACATTATCGGGGTAAGGAATTGATAAAGTAGGGTGTTTTGGCATTAAAGTTGTACATTCTTTTTGAGTATGGGTATGCAAATAAATACGCCTAAAATTATTTGACAATGCAATAGACAATGCACTTCCCCAAGCCCCTGCACCGATAATTGTGAGATCAGCCATTTAAAATATCATCTAATTTACCTGATTGTTCCGCGGCAGATAAATCATCAAAACCACCGATATGGACGCCGTTAATAAATATTTGTGGCACGGTTGTCTGCCCTGTTTTTTCCATAAGCCTGTCCCAGTCGGTTTGATTTTTGACTAAGTGTTTTTTAAAAGCAATATTGTGTTTTTCAAGTAGTTGATAGGCCATTTGACAAAATGGACAAGTATCTGAGCAATAAATAATGTTTTGTTTCATGTTTTTTTATCTGTCTTATTTCTTGATTGGTAAATTGGCTTTTTTCCATGCCAGTATGCCGCCTTTTAAACTATATACTTGTTCAAAATTGTTGCGTGTTAAGAGTCTTGCGATATGTGTTGAACGAGAGCCACTACGACAATAAACTAAGATTTTATTATTATTATCTAATGCCGTTAGCTTATTTTTAACTTGGGCAAGTGGAATATGAGTATCGTTTGGGATAAATCCTGATTTTCTTTCTTTGACTTCACGCACATCTAAAATGGTTAAATCCTTTTCATCCATGAGTGTAATAGCGCCGTTGGGGTCAACTTCTTGATATTTTTTTAGTTTATCAGCAATGATAGTGCCAATTAGCAACGCCACTAAAACTACCAAAGTAAGGGTGATAAATATTTGATTATCGTTAAGTAAAAATTCAAGTATTTCCATAATTGTTTTTAGTTTTATTTTTTAAGAAGAAAATTATCCAGCATTTTATGACCTGCTTCAGTCAAAATAGATTCGGGATGAAATTGCACTCCTTCAATTGCCATTTTTTTGTGCCGAATACCCATAATTTCATCAATCTTACCCAGTTTATCCTCAGTCCAAGCCACTACCTCAAAACAATCTGGCAGGCTTGATTGTTGTGCAACCAGTGAATGATAGCGTGTGGCATTGAGAGGATTTTTTAATTGTGTAAATACACCCTTGCCCGTGTGATGAATGGCTGAGATTTTACCATGCATGATTTTTTTTGCCCCAACAATCTTGCCACCAAAAGCCTGTGCCATAGCTTGAAAGCCCAAACAAACCCCTAACATTGGAATTTTTCCAGCAAAATGTTGAATGGCTTGAATTGAAATACCTGCTTCATTCGGTGTGCAAGGTCCTGGGGATATGACTAAAAATTCGGGGTTTAGTTCCTCAATCTCTGACAGCGTAATTTTATCGTTACGATAGACCTCAACCGTCTGCCCCAACTCACCAAAATACTGTACCAAGTTATAAGTAAATGAATCGTAATTGTCAATCATTAAAAGCATGACAATTATTTGTTAAAAAGCGTAAGCCCCATTTTTTTAAATCAATTGGACGAATAAAATCGGCATATTTTTAATCCCAAGGAAAGATAATTTTCATTTTTTAATTTATCCAAACAGATAACAAAAATAAGTCTTTTTGTTTTAATTGTTTAATTAAGAAATTTTCTAGTTTCGCTAGTGGTTCTTTGATAATAATACATTACACTTTTCCTTGTATATTCTTTCTCATTCACTTTAATATATTCAATCGGCGGCATTTTCCCAAGTGAATAATACACTCTTTTAGGTAGGGTTATGCCAAAATAAATAATCGTTCATTTTATCATTAAACTCTTCTGGGTTCTTCTAAATCATAAAGATTGTAATCAATTCACCCGTTTTGCAATCTGCGATTCATTGGTTGATTTATTTGTATTATCCAGCCCAAATCTGCTATTTTAACCAGAGATTTAACATTTTAACTAATGCTTTGGTTTTATATCCATAGATTTTTTTCTTAAAATGGGAAAAAGCAAGTATCTGGTTTAAGGATTATTTAGGTCTTTTTCTATTGAAGAAAATGCAATGTGTTTGAGCTTGTGCATTTTTTTATTTAACTGCCAAGAAAGAGGCAAAATTTAGGCATTGAAAATAGCAAAAACTTTGGCTAAATCCAGCCTTTTTGAAGCGTTTGAGGTGGGTTTTGGAGGTGTCTGTAATTAAAATATTTTCTAAAGATTGGCGTTTGCTGGCAATCTCCAATTCACTGTAACCATTTGCACGCTTAAAATCTAAGTGTAAATTAGCCATCTCAGCTTGTTTTTGGGTATTATCAAAGTGGATTTTTTCAGAACTTATGAGTGCGCCGCGTGCATTTAATCCTTGATAAATTTTATCAATTAAGGCTTGTCTAACTTTTGGAGAGATAAATTGCAAGCTTAAATTTAAAACCACAATAGATGCATTATCAAAGTATATATCTTGTATATCGCAACATATAACCTCAAAGTTTGTTATTTTCCCTTTAAGATTTGCTTGGCATTTTCGCACCATATCAGGTGAATTATCAAGGGCAATAATTTTATTATTTTTATGTGTGTTGTTAAGCCCTAATGCTAGAGAAACAGCCCCAGTTGAGGTTCCAAGATCATAATAATTTGTATTATTTTGTCCGTAGGTTTTAACCAACAAACCCATCATTTCAATCAAAGTTTGGTAGCCCGGGACTGAGCGTTTGACCATGTCGTCAAACACAGCTGCTACTTGTGCATCAAAGGTAAAATTCACCAAGTCATTTTTTTGGGTGAAAATTTTATCGCGCATAGAGGTTTTCTAAAAAAAATTCACTTATCAGCAGTTTGGTTGTGCCGATGGTAAAGGTTGATCTTCTGCCCCAAATATTGCCAGTATGGGTAATTTGTAACTGTCCGCGTTTAATTTTAGGGTGATTGAATAAAATTTCACCCAATGGTTTAGATCCAATTTTGAGTAAATTTTTAGTGTCTTCGGTTATGGGGATAATAGAGCGTGCAAATACTATCACTTCCCCGCCACCAAACAATTCAACTTCACGAACGATGCACGCACCTTCAAAATCCAAAATACAATTTTCATTCGCATGTGCATTTGTTTTTGTTTGCGATATTACATTAACAGAAAAATCAGCAAATTTTTGTTTTAATTTTCCAGTTAGGGATTGCTCATCAACAAGCCATGTTAGTATTGCCTCAGGCGGGCTGGTCGCATCAGCCAAACTTGTCCAAATTAAATCTTGGGTGTTAATCATAATAATAAAGATATTTTTCCCTCAAGCATTGACATATTCGGTTTTATCATCACTAATCCAGCGCTCAATCAACGCTTGTTGTTGGTTTTGATCTAGTTGCAAGAGCTGTTGCGAATAAAAATTTACCCTCTCAAGTAGATAGCCGTCACGCACAATGTTGGCAATTTTCATGTTTGCAACCCCAGTTTGCTGTGTGCCCAGAATTTCACCTGGACCGCGTAATTCTAAATCTTTATTGGCAATTTCAAAGCCATCATTGCTTTTTCTAAGAATATCTAAACGCTGGGCAGCATTGTTGCCGATCGGTGGCTGGTACATGAGGATACAGATGCTGGCATCTTTGCCGCGCCCCACACGACCGCGCAATTGGTGTAGCTGTGCCAAACCCAGTCTTTCAGAGTTTTCAATCACCATGAGTGAGGCATTAGGCACATTAACACCGACCTCAATTACCGTAGTGGCGACTAATACATTAATTTCGCCGCGTGAGAATTGTAACATAATTTTAGATTTTTCAGTTTTGTGCATTTTTCCATGAATTAAAACAATTGATAAATTAGGCAAATTTTCCTGTAAATAATGAAAGGTATTAGTGGCTGATTCAGCGCGCAAAACTTCCGATTCTTCAATCAGCGTACAAACCCAATATACTTGATTGCCGGCTGCGCAAATTTTTTTAATTTTTTCAACCACTTCATCTTTTCTAAAATTATTAAGTGCAATGGTTTTAATCGGTACTCTACCGGGCGGTAATTCATCAATAATTGACGAGTCAAGGTCGGCATAAGCACTCATAGTCAGTGAACGAGGGATAGGGGTGGCAGTCATCACTAATTGGTGCGGCGTATTGTGGGCTTTTTGCATGAGTGAGAGTCGCTGGTGCACACCGAATTTGTGTTGTTCATCAATCACCACTAAGCCGAGTTTATTAAAATTAACTGTTTTTTGAAACAAGGCGTGTGTGCCAACGACTACTTGGGCTTTGGCGGATGCAATTTTGCCTAGTTGCCGAGCACGCTCGCTCGCATTTTGTGAGCTAACCAAAAAAGCCACCTCAATGTTAAGTGGCACAAGATAATTTGAAAATCCATATAAATGTTGTTCAGCCAATATTTCAGTAGGTGCCATAACGGCTACTTGAAAGCCGTTTTCAATGGCTTGTAAGCAGGCAAAAACGGCGACAATAGTTTTCCCAGCGCCAACATCACCTTGTAATAATCTAAGCATCGGGTGATTAGAGTTAAGATCGGCATTAATTTCATCGATACTGCGCTGTTGGGCGTTGGTTAATTGGAATTCTAAATACTTTAATAGCTGTTTAGATAAAGTATTTTTTATCGCAAAAATATTCGCAACCTTATTTTTGCGTCGGTTTTTAAATTTGAGCAAGCTCAGTTGATGAGCACATAATTCTTCAATAATCAACCTTTTTTGTGCAATGTGTTTAAACTGGGCAATTTTCTCAATGTCTTCATATTTTTGTGGATGGTGTAGTGTTGCCAATGCTTGCTTGAGAGTGGGCATGGATTTGGATATAGCCTTAAAATTATCGGGCAGTGGCGATTGTTGCAAAGTCTCCAAAGCTTCCCCAATCCATTTTTTTAATTGTGCTTGGCGAATATTTGCAGTTAGTGGATAAACAGGGGTGAGGGTTTTTTCCAATAAACTCGACTGACTCTTAGAAATTAGGCGATATTCTGGATGGTGCATTTCTAAACCTTGTCGCCCAATCTTTACCTCACTAAAGCATTGAATTGTGTCGCCGCGGATGAATTGTTGTTTTTGGTATTGATTAAAATGAAAAAATCGCAAGATTAATTTTTGACTGTACTCATCTGTTAAATAGCACAATAATTGTCTCTGCCGACTGGGAATTTCTTCAATGCGTTCAATCGTAAGTTGCACCAATATTTCTTCACCAATTTGCGCATTATCTAATTTTGTTAATTTAGTTTTATTTTGGTAACGATATGGCAGGTGAAACAACAAGTGTTCCAATCTATAAATGCCAATGGCATTTAGTTTGTCTTGTGTTTTTGACCCCAACCCATTTAGAGAAATAATTGGGTCAGCAAGGTCTCGCATTTTTAATAGCTATAGCGCTCTTCTTCAATGACCATAATAGCGTCTATTTCTACCAAAGCACCTTTGGGTAACTCACAAATACCAACAGCTGCACGCGCAGGAAATGGTTTGTCAAAATAAGTGGACATAATTTCATTAACAAGCGAAAAATTATTCAAATCAGTTAAATACACATTGAGTTTTACAATATCATTTAAGCTGCCATTGACAGTCGCACAAATATAAGATAGGTTTTTAAACACCTGATTAATCTGCTCGCTGATACCGCCTTCAATCATTTCCATCGTTTCTGTTACTAAGGGTATTTGACCTGATAGATAAACCGTTGATCCGCCACTAATGCACACCCCTTGTGAATAAGTGCCAATCGCTTTAGGTGCTTTGTCGGTTGAGATAATATGTTTTTGCATAGTTAAAAAATTCTGTGTTATCGACCATCTAAATTATAAACATAAAAATAGTGCCCGAGGCCGGAATCGAACCGGCACGGGATTAACTCCCGCAGGATTTTAAGTCCTGTGTGTCTACCTATTTCACCACCCGGGCGTTGTGTTGGTATGACTTTTAATAGGCACATAAAAATCAGGCATTATACCCTTGAGTATGGGTAAAATTCTAAACTTTTTGAGGCAAAAATTGTATGGGCATTGTTAAGATAATTATTATTGCATTGCTTGTTTGGTTAGGTTTTAGCATGCTTAAGAAATTGAGAAGACCATCAAGCCAATCAAGCCAATCAAGCCAAAAACCATCCACTAACAAAATATTATCTTGTAGCGTTTGTGCGACCCATATTCCTGAAAATGAGGCCATTATCCAAAACGGCAAGATTTATTGTTCAAAGGGTTGTTTATGAAATTTTTACTTGATTTTTTTCCGATTGCATTATTTTTTATTGTTTATAAAACCGTAGGTTTATATGCGGCAATTTATGCCATGATTGCTGCAACTGCGGTGCAAATGACAATTTCGCGGCTACAAAATGGCAAATTTGAAAAAACTCACATCATTACTTTTGTGTTATTGGTGGTTTTTGGTGGAGTCACTTTGGCACTTAAAGATCCTGCCTTTATTATGTGGAAAGTCAGCGTATTATATGTAGTGTTTGCACTTGTGCTGATTGCAAGTATTTGGATTGGTAAAAAAACATTGTTGCAACATGTGATGGGCAAGGAACTTCAATTACCAGCGCAAGTTTGGCAACGACTGACTTGGTTTTGGGGTTTGGGGTTTGTTGGGATTGCACTGGTTAATAGTTATTATGTTAAATTAGCGGTTGCGGCGAGAGAGGCGTTATTTATAGCTACTGCGTTAGATGAAAAAATTGATTTGATAAAATTAGACTGCCAAACAACAACGGTAGAAAAACTTTGCCTTGTCGCCCAAAAAACTGAAGAATCTTGGGTCAATTTCAAACTTTTTGGTACTATGGGGCTGACTTTTATATTGGTGATAATCACTGTGATTTTTATCTCAAAATATACTAGAGAAAAAGCATGAAACACACACCTTTATATCAA
Organism: Gammaproteobacteria bacterium Gsub; assembly: GCA_002007405.1. Lineage (GTDB taxonomy): Bacteria > Pseudomonadota > Gammaproteobacteria > PS1 > Pseudothioglobaceae > JAAOIF01. Next base: position 45,694 of record JYIN01000011.1, on the reverse strand, counting down.
GTACATATTGATGCTGGCGGCAAAATGGTTGATTTTAGTGGTTGGGAGATGCCACTCAATTATGGCTCACAAATCAGCGAGCACCATCAAGTCCGAACCCAAGCAGGGATGTTTGATGTTTCCCATATGAGCGTGGTTGATTTTAAAGGTGTGGATAGCAAAATATTTTTGCAAAATTTGCTTGCAAATGATGTTGATAAATTAAAAACCCGTGGTAGGGCGCTCTATAGTTGTATGCTCAATGAGACAGGTGGCGTGATAGATGATTTGATTGTGTATCACCAGGATGGGGAAAATTATCGCATGGTAACAAACGCCAGCACAAGAGATAAAGATCTTGCTTGGATTAATGCACAAGCCAATGATTTTAATCTTAGTATTAGCCCAATGACTGATTTGGCGATAATTGCAGTTCAAGGTCGCAGTGCTCGGGAAAAAGTGTTTATAGCAATTCCCGGTGTTGAAGAGATCTGTGGTGGATTAAAGCCCTTTAATGCGACAAATCTCGGTGGTTTATTTATTGCTCGCACTGGTTATACTGGCGAAGATGGATTTGAGATTATACTGCCTAAAAAATCCGCTGAATTTACTTGGAAAAGATTGCTGGAGGCAGGTGTTAAACCATGTGGTTTGGGCGCACGAGATACCTTGCGTATAGAAGCGGGAATGAGTTTGTATGGTGCTGAGATGGATGAAAAAACTTCGCCACTTGAGGCGGCACTTGGTTGGAGTGTAGATTTTTCTAATCCCCAGCGTGATTTTATTGGCAGGGGCGCATTAGAAAATCAAACACCAACAAAAACTATAGTTGGTGTTATTCTGCAGGGCAAAGGGGTGATTCGTAATCATCAAAAAATTGAAACAAATATGGGCGAAGGGGAGGTAACTTCTGGAACTTTTTCACCCACTATGGACCAAGCCATTGCCTTGGCAAAAGTGCCAAAAGATGCACACGGTTTGGTCAAAATCAAGATACGCAATAATTGGGTATCGGCTAAAATAGTCAAACCTCCATTCGTTCGTAATGGCGAGATTTTAGTTTGAGATAATGATTAAATTTGGAGATTAATAATGAGTGAAATAAGGCAAGATAGACAATACACGAAAACCCATGAATGGATTCTAAACAATGGAGATGGGACATATACTTTAGGCATTTCTGACCATGCACAGTCTTTACTGGGGGATATGGTCTATATTGAGCTACCCAACGAAGGCGATATGGTTTCAAAAACAGATGAATTCTGTGTGGTAGAATCAGTCAAAGCTGCCAGTGGCGTGTTTGCCCCAGTAGATCTTGAGGTATTAGCGGTGAATGAAGCACTAGAAGATACTCCAGAACTAGCCAATACCAGTTGCTATGATGAAGGCTGGTTGGTGCGGTTTAGATCTGATGAAATTGAGAGTTTAATGGATGCTACCACTTATTCAAACCTATTAGATTAAGCCAAAATTGATTAATGCCCTAGTTACCTATAAAGGTAAGCCGGCCCGTATTGTTGGTCAAAATAGACGCAAATTTAATTTAGAATTTGCCGATGCCACAATGCGTTCGGTTCGAGAAAAAGATTTTCGCCTCATCCACCCCGATTTTGTTCAAGTGCAGGATGATTGTGCGCAGGGTGATATGAGTATATTGGCTGAATTCCAAGAAGAAACTTTGACTCTACAGGAAATTACCGAGTGGCTGTTTGACGAATATAGCCCTCAAAATGCTTGGTGTGCCTGTTTATTGGTTGAAGATGGTTTGTATTTTTATTGGCAAAAAGAACGCGTTTTTATCCGTTCTCCTGAACAGGTTAAAAGCATTCAAATGCGACGCGAGGCACAAGCATTAGAGGCGAAAAATTTAGCTCATTGTATGCAAAATATTAATAATAATCGCTACCATGAAAAAGACCTTCCTTGTATTCAAACCATTGAAAAAGTGGCACTTAATCAATCCAAACACGCTAAAATTTTAACCCACTTAGGCATTGAAAATACCCCAGAGACTGCACATGGATTGTTATTAAAATTACAATACTTTACCCCTTCGTTTAACCCCTATCCTGTGCGTTACGGCATTAATAATGAAGAGTATTTGCCAGTGAGTGTGCCTAAGGTTGAGCGTGTTGATTTGACTCATCTGTTTAGTTTTGCCATTGATAATGCTAATTCTAAAGATGCAGATGATGCCATCAGTATTGATGGTGATAAGGTGTGGGTGCATATCGCTGATGTATCTTGTGTGGCATCTCATGGATCAGAATTAGATCTTTATGCACAAAAACGCGCTTCTAACCTGTATCTACCCGAGAAAACTCTACACATGTTGCCAACTGCGGTAACTTCAGTGTGTGCCCTAGGTTTGGAAAAAACATCACCTGCTTTATCAGTGGGTTTTGTCATTGAAGGCGAAGGAGGGGGAATCCAAGATATTGAAGTTCTGCGTAGCGTAATTAAAGTAAATAATATCAGTTATGATGATGCAGATAAATTATTAACATCAAACCCACAGTTATTACAATTACAAACCATTGCCCAAGCGCATAAAAAATATCGTGATGCCAATGGTGCAATTAACTTAAATTTACCTAATGTTGATATTAAATTTAGGGCTAATCGGGTAACGATCTTATCCCAACACACGACCCCAGGCAGAGAATTGGTGGCAGAAATAATGGTGATGACAGGTCATGCAATTGCAAAATTTGCAATTGAAAACCGTATTGTAATGCCCTATACCACCCAAGATAAAGGAGTATTTTCACAACAAACTTTAGACAATAAAAACACCCTGACCCTATCAGAATCATTCAAAGCCAGCAAATGTTTCAAACGCTCTGTATTTTCTACCCAACCCTTGCCGCATTATGGGCTAGGGCTTGATGCTTATCTCCGAATAACCAGCCCGCTCAGAAGATACATAGATTTATTAGCACATCAACAACTTTCCAACTTTATCTCAGGTAAAAACACACTTGACGAGGAAAAAATCAAAGCAATTATTGGTATTATCAATACAACTATGCCCAGCGTTAGCAAAACTGTGCGTGCCAGCAATGACCATTACAAATGTTTGTATTTAATCCAAAATCCAAAATGGCAAGGCGATGGTGTGGTGGTTGATACAAAAGGCGATAAGGCGCTTTTTATAATTCCAGAGATTGCCATGATGACACAAATAAAATTCAAAACTTTGCCTGCATTGGATGAAAAAATATTGCTAAAGGTAAGTGATGTTGATTTGGTCAGGCGTTTAGTTAATTTCAAGCCAGTTTAGGGCGCTATTGATTTCAATTGCCGAACCTTTTTTATTTGACCAATCACCCAACACATAACGCTTGTAACTTTTGCAAATATGGGTGTTTTGTCGGTGCGTATGCCCGTGAATGAGGTTTGTTTTGGGGTATTTTTGCATCAATTCATCAACTGTGGTTTGATTAACATCCATAATTTCACGCGATTTATAATATTGAGCTTGAATACTTTTTTTGCGTAATTGACCACTTAATTTTAGGCGTAATTTTTTAGACAAGCTCAGGAAAATAAATTGGGTGATAGGATGGCGTAATATTTTTTTTAGTTGCTGATATTTGGTGTCATCAGTGCATAATCCATCACCGTGCATTAACAAATATTGTTGCTTGTTTTTTTTCAACAAATAAGGCTCAGAAATCAACCGACAACCCGATTTTTGTTCAAAATCAGAGCCTAACAAAAAATCTCGATTACCAACCATAACCCAAACTTTAGTGGTTTGTGTGAGTTTTTTTAATGCTACGATAATCTGAGGGTAGTAACTTAGTGATAAATCATCTCCCAACCAAGTATTAAATAAATCACCGAGAATAAATAATTCATCTGCTTTTGCCGCTTTTTCTACGCAGAATTTGATAAATAAATTACTTCGTTCAACCTCGTCAGCAATAAGGTGTAAGTCTGCGATAATAAGTGAAGTGGGCATTATTGCATATAGGCTCTATTAATGATAATACAATCATCTGGCACATCGCTATGTCCAGCTTTATTACCTGTGGCAACCAAATTGATCTTATCAACTACATCACTACCTTTAGTAACCTCACCAAATACACAATAACCCCAGCCATCTTGGGCGGGAAAATCTAAAAACGCATTATCAGCAGTATTGATGAAAAATTGTGAGCTGGCAGAATGTGGCGCACTGGTTCTTGCCATTGCCAAAGTATATTTAGTATTTTTTAGACCGTTATTGGCTTCGTTTTTAATCTCAGCTTTGGTGGCTTTTTGTTTCATGTTTTTGGTAAAACCTCCGCCCTGAATCATAAAGTTTTTAATCACACGATGAAAAATTGTGCCGTCATAGAAGCCAGCATTGACATACTCAGTAAAATTTTGTGTGCTAATTGGTGCTTTTTTTGTATTAATTTCGATGTGAATGGTGCCCATATTAGTTTCAAAAATAATCATTTTTTGTCTTTGTCCATTTTAAATAAAAACCCCAAATTATACTTAAAAACTCTCTTTTATAAAGTCAGTTGTTAGCGTATAATCGCATCTTTTTTAGTAACAAAGTTGGGGTTTTTCTTATGTATGCAGTCATTAAAACGGGCGGAAAACAATACAGAGTTGAGCAGGGCGTTATTTTGAGGGTTGAAAAATTAGAAGCTGAGACTGGTAAAAAAGTAATTTTTGATGAAGTGTTGATGGTGGCTGATGGCGCTAAAGTGCAAATCGGAACGCCCTTAGTTGCAAAGGCAACCGTTGAGGCAAAGGTGCTTGCGCAAGGCAAAGGAAAAAAAATCCATATCTTGAAGTTTCATCGTCGCAAACATTCAATGAAACAGCAAGGCCACAGACAATCTTTTACTGAAATTGAAATTGATAAAATCAAAACATAAGAGGTAGATTATGGCACACAAAAAAGCAGGCGGAAGCACAAGCAACGGCAGAGATTCGGTTTCAAAACGCCTTGGCGTTAAAAAATTTGGAGGTCAACCAGTATTGGCGGGTAGTATTTTGGTTCGCCAACGCGGTACCAAATTCCATCCCGGCACCAATGTTTGTAGAGGCAAGGATGATACATTATTTGCAACTGTAGCTGGTAAGGTGGTTTTTGCCAAAAAGGGCAAATTTATGCATCAAACGGTCTCGATTGAAACCATATAAATTGTTTTAAGAGAAATTTTAAACTTTATCGGTTTTTTCCCAACTAATTGTATCTTCAGTGCGACCAAAATGTCCATAACTGGCAGTTTGTTGGTAAATTGGGCGTTTTAAATTAAGCATTGCGATTAAGCCTTTCGGGCGCAAATCAAACCTATCTTTGACAAAACCCTCGATTTTACTAATGGCTACTTTTTCCGTGCCAAAAGTCTCAATGTTAATTGAGGTTGGCTGCGCCACCCCAATGGCATACGAGATTTGAATTTCACACTTATCTGCAAAGCCTTTTGCAACAATATTTTTAGCCACATAACGAGTGGCATAAGCGCCACTTCTATCTACTTTTGATGGGTCTTTGCCAGAAAAAGCCCCTCCACCGTGGCGGGCCATGCCACCGTAAGTATCAACAATAATTTTACGCCCAGTGAGTCCTGCATCACCCACAGGGCCACCAATGACAAAATTACCTGTTGGGTTAATGTAGTATTTGGTGTTATTATTTAGCCATTTTTTCGGCAATATGGGCTTGATGATTTCTTCCATAACTGCCTCAAATAAGTCTTTTTTCTGGACACTCTCGTCATGTTGGGTTGATAACACAACACCGTCAATAGCGATAATATTATGCCCCTCATAAATACAAGACACTTGGCTTTTTGCATCTGGACGCAACCAGTTTAATGCGCCATTTTTCATCAGTTTTGCTTGTTGTTTAACTAATTTATGTGCCAACATAATCGGTGCAGGCATTAACTCAGTAGTTTCGTTACACGCATAGCCAAACATTAGCCCTTGGTCGCCAGCACCTTGTTCATGGTTTGCAAATCCATCCACACCTCTGGCAATATCTTGGGATTGCTCACCTAATAAATTAATGATTGTAGATGTTGCGGAGTTGAAGCCGTATTCTTCTTTGTTGTAGCCTATGTCGCTTATGGTGTTACGGACGATTTTTTGATAATCAATTTTGGCACCTGTGGTTATTTCGCCTGCTAAGATTACCGCATTGTTTTTTACTAAAGTTTCAACCGCAACGCGTGAATTTTTATCTTGGGATAGGGCGGCATCTAAAATAGCATCCGAGATTTGATCGCAGACTTTATCAGGATGACCAGCAGAGACAGATTCGGAGGTAAAAATCATTTGAATTCCTCTAAAAATTAAAAAACCCATAAAGCGGGTTTTCTAGAAGAAATCCTACTTTAGCTTATTTTGGCTACCTAAACAACCACGCTAGCAATCGGGCAAATCAGCGTTATGGAAAAAATTATAACATAAAGAAGAATTATTCTAAACTAATTTTTAACGCCAAGCTACTGATAAAGGGTGTTGTCATTAAACTAACCACTAAGATGGTTGCCAGAAAATATAGTTGTGCGCTGATTTCTAAGCCAAATTGCGCTTGAGAAACCGCACTTGAGGCAAAAATCAAAATCGGGATATATAGAGGTAATATCAGTAGCGATAATAACATCCCAGAATTTTTAATACCAACAATCAGTGATGCACCAATTGCCCCAATTAGACTCAGACTTGGTGTTGATAGTAGCAAAGTTAATATTAAAATTTGAATCCCCTCGCTATCTAAAAATAAAAACAAGCCTAATAAAGGCGACAATATAATGATTGGGATGCCAGTTAAAATCCAATGCGCACTAACTTTTGCCAAAATTAATAATGGTAAGGAATGATGAGAAATCACCATTTGTTCTAACACCCCATTTTCAAAATCATGATGGAATAGAACATTCAAAGACAGCAAAACTGCCAACATACTAATAACCCAAATAATACCAGCGGCAATTTGTGATAGGATGCTGGCCTCTGGGCTAATGGCAAGAGGAAATAGGGACACTGAAATCACAAAAAACGATAACGGGTTGAGAATACTTGTACGGTTTCGGATAGCTATGCGTAAGTCGCGTTTTAAGGTTTGGGTATAAATATTCATAATTTATGTGAAGATTTTACTCATAAGGCAAGAGTTTTTTGGCTAGGTAATACTGAATCTTGATGGGTTGTAAATATACATATCCCACCTTTTTTACAGTGCTGAATAATGTGATTTTCTACAATCGTGATGCCTATAGAATCAAGTGCGGTAAAAGGCTCATCAAGTAGCCAAATTTTTGCTGTAGAAATAAACAGTGCTGCCAAAATAACTCGGCGTTTTTGACCTGCTGAAAGTTTGCCACAAACCTCATTTTCATAGCCCTTTAAGCCAATTTTATTTAATGCTCCAGTTAATGACTGTAAATTAACTGGATGATTTAATACTGTTAAAAATTTGAGATTTTCAACACTGGTGAGCTCATTGCTGAGTGCAGACAGATGCCCTAGATAAAAAACCTGTTTTTGATACGCATCGGACTTAACTTGATTATCATTTAAAGTAACCGTGCCTTGTTCTTGTGCGCTTAGACCCGCTAAGATTTTCAAAATTGAAGTTTTACCACTACCATTTATCCCTGTGATGCGTAAAATATCACCTGAGTTGACTTTAAAAAAAAGATTTTCAAACAACAAATTGTAACCTTTTTGACAACTCAAATTTTCTACTTTTAACATGATGAGGCATTATATATGAAACGCACTGCAGATGAACAATTAGCTGATATTGCTTTAGAATTTGTTCGTCAGAATAAATCTAGGCGTCGCTTACGGCTTTTGATAACTTTGCTATTTATTGGTTATTTGTCTTTTATTTTTTATATTGGTATTGATGAAAGTGGTGTATTAGAGACAACACTCAAAAAAGAATCTCCTTTTGTTGCCGAAGTGGTGCTAGACGGCACTATTCAAAATGCAGGTTCAATTGATGCAGATGATGCGATTGAATTATTACATAGCGCATTTGAGGCAAAAAACTCTAAAGCGGTTATTTTAAGAATCAACTCGCCTGGGGGGTCGCCTGTGCAATCTAGCAGAATTTATAAAGCGATTACCATGTTTAAAAAACAGTTTAATAAAAAAATCTATGTGGTGATTGAAGATATTTGCGCCTCAGGCTGTTATTATGTTGCCTCAGCTGCTGATGAAATATATGCAGACGAATCTTCCATTGTTGGTAGTATTGGCGTTGTGATATCAGGCTTTGGTGCGGTTGATGCGATTGCAAAACTCGGCATTCAAAGAAGGCTTTATACCGCAGGAAAACACAAAGGATTTTTAGATTCATTCTCACCAGAGGATGCAACTGCTGTAGCCCATATTCAAACTCATATTTTGGATAAATCACACCAAAATTTTATCAATGCTGTTAAACAAGGTAGAGGCAAGAGATTGTCAAAACACAAAGATTTATTTACGGGTCTGGTTTGGCTTGGGAAAGACGCCAATAAACTGGGGTTGGTAGATGGCATTGCTGATGCCAGTTATATTGCCAAAACTCTCGTTGGTGTTGATTCAAGAATTTTATATGAGAAAGAAAAAACCCTATTAGAAAAACTTGCTGAAAGTAGCGCTAAAAGTATTGCAGGGATGATTGCTGATAGATTGACATTGCAAAATGTAGTCGCCCCCTTACGATAAAATTTATTGGGTAGTTTTTTTACCCTCATCCTCTAATGTTTTTTTATTATCACTCAAGAGTGGCAATGAGGCAATACCACTGGTATCAATATCAACCAATATATCACCTTTAAATTTCAAAGTTAGGCGATAGCGAATATCGGCTTTTTTATGCAGAGTAGAATGATTGATGTAATCCCACTGGTTATTGTGAAAAGGATCAATCACACTTGGCGAGCCGATTAAATCGCGCACTTGTGTTTTTGACATACCCAATTTTAATTGATTGACTTGGAATCGGTTTAATACGGAGCCTTGATGAGTATCTGCTTTATATAGAGTGGGTATGGATAGCTTCGGAAAATCTGGTATAGAAGGCGAACAGGCTGATAAAAAAGGCAGTGAAAATATAATTAAGGTTAATTTGTTCATGGGTTGATTTAAAATAAATAAAAGTTTTATCAATTTTACCTAAAGGATAATGATATGGACGCTCAAGATTTAAAAACCGCAGGACTTAAAGTAACCCTGCCAAGACTCAAAATTTTGCAAATTTTGGAAACCAATGAAAATCATCACATGAGTGCTGATGATATTTATCGGGCTTTAATCATGCAGGGTGAAGAGGTTGGTGTAGCAACGATTTATCGGGTTTTGACGCAGTTTGAAGAATCGGGCATGGTTAATAAACTTAATTTTGATAATGGGCAATCGGTATTTGAGTTGTCTAATGCCGAGCATCACGACCATTTGGTTTGCATTAAATGTGGCAAAATTGATGAATTTTCAGATGAGGTTATTGAACAACATCAACACGATATTGCCAAGCAACGCGGCTATCAATTAACGGACCATTGTCTATATTTATATGGTCTTTGCTCAGATTGCCAATAAATGGAAGATTTTATTTTTAGGGCAGTATTGGCATCTGTTGGTATCTCAATTATTGCTGGATCACTGGGTTGTTTTGTCATCTGGAAACGCATGAGTTATTTTTCAGAATCTATCTCTCATAGTGCATTATTGGGTGTTGCTTTAGGGATTGTCAGTGGGCTTGGCATTCATTTTGGCTTGATATTAGTGGGCGTGGTTTTTTCTGTGTTGATTGTGGTTTTACAGCAACAAAAATTTCTTTCTAATGATGCAATATTGGGGATTTTTTCCCATATTGCACTTTCGTTAGGGATTGTAGTATTGGCAATAATAGGCGGTGTTAATAGGGATTATTTTTCATTGTTGTTTGGTGATATTTTATCTATTACCAATTATGACATTGTCTGGGTGTATAGTATGCTGATTATTATTGCAACTTTATTATTGTTTTTTTGGCAGCGTTTATTGTTATTGGCTTTAGATGAAGAATTGGCGAAAGCAGAAGGACTCAAGCATATATTCTACCCATTATTATTTATGTTTATGATTGCATTTGCGGTGTCTGTTTCTGTGCAAATTGTTGGTGTGTTGTTGATTACTTCATTGTTGATTATTCCACCTGCTATTGCCAAAGCATTTGCCCGTACCCCAACTCAGATGGTATTTCAATCAATTTTTGCTGCATTATTAGCCGTGATTGTTGGGCTGAGCAGTTCTGTTTTATATGATTTAGCCACAGGTCCTGCGATTGTGATTACACTAGGTATTTTGTTTGTTTTTTCTCAATTTTTTAACTTTAATCTAAAGCATCATTGAGTTCGCTTAATTGTTTGCTTTGCTGTTCAATAATCAACGGTTCAATAATGCTTGCTAAATCGCCTTCCATAATTTCAGTTAGCTTATATAGTGTGAGATTAATACGATGGTCGGTGATGCGTCCTTGAGGGTAGTTATAGGTACGGATTCTTTGTGAGCGGTCGCCACTACCAACCAACGCCTTGCGTGTTGAGGCTTGTTGTTTTTGTTGTTTTTGTCGTTTTGTGTCTAAAATTTTTGTAACCAATACCGACAATGCTTGTGTTTTGTTTTTATGTTGTGAGCGTCCTTCTTGGCATTCAACTACAGTGCCAGTTGGTATATGTGTTAGGCGTACGGCTGAGTCGGTTTTATTAACATGCTGCCCGCCCGCACCACTTGCCCTGAAAGTGTCAACCCGAATATCCCCCATGCTGACATCTACTTCTTCAATATTTTCCACCTCAGGCATAATTGCCACAGTGCAAGCCGAGGTGTGCAGGCGTCCCTGAGATTCGGTTTCTGGGACGCGTTGCACACGGTGAACGCCAGATTCAAATTTGAGCTTTGAATAGACATTTGTACCATTAACACGAGCAATGATTTCCTTAAAACCACCATGCTCGCCAGGGTTTGCGCTCATCACCTCAATTTTCCATTTTTGTATTGTAGCGTAACGGGAATACATTTTAAATAAATCGCCTGAAAAAATACTAGCCTCATTGCCACCAGTCCCAGCCCTAATTTCAATAATAATATTACGCGAATCATTTGGGTCTTTTGGTAATAAGGCTTTTTTAAGTTTTAATTCTAATTGTGCTAATTTTTCTTTGTTTGCAGTTATCTCCGCCTTAGCCATGATACGGATTTCTTCGTCGTTCTCACTCAACATGCTCTCAGCAGCCTCAATATCAGCTTGGGTGGATAAATACTGAGAAAATTGTGTGTAAATAGGGGTTAGTTGCGAATGTTCAACAGATAATTGACGAAATTTATTTTGATTTTTGGCAACAGTGGGGTCAGACAATTCGGCATTGACTTCTTCAAGGCGCATGGATATTTGTTCAAGTTTAGATAGAATAGAGGCATTCATGATTTTTTGCTGGTATTATTCGGAATACAGGCCTTGCATTGTTCAAGTTGCACTTGTGTTGCTTGTTTGATATTTTTAAACGGCATGTGCAGTAGTTTGTTAGTCAGTTGGTCGGCTAATTGTTTGATGATGGTAGCACCATCCCCCCCGTTTTCTAATTTCTTTAGTGCGTAGGCAAGTGCCGTGGTTTTGATTTGGTCGGCATTTTGCCGATAAGATTGCACAATTTCTTCATTCGGCAGTGTTGCCAGCCAAGTGTTAAATTTTTTGTTTTGGGCAGTAATAATTTCTTCTGCCAATGTTTTTTCTTTTTGTCTGTTATCAATGTTGTTGTTCACCACTTGTTGCAAGTCATCAATCGTGTATAAAAACACATCATCTAATTGGGCGACTTCTACCTCAATATCTCTGGGGATGGCAATATCAAGCATAAAAATCGGCTTGTATTTTCGGTGTTTGAGTGCGGTTTCAATCAGCCCTTTACCGATAATCGGTACCAATGCTGCGGTTGAAGAAATAATAATATCTGCTGTTGAGATATAGGTTGAAAGTTGTCTTAGACTCACAGCCTTAGCGTTATAGGGTTTGGAAATTTTTTTTGCATTTTCAACCGTTCTGTTGGCAAAAATCATATTAGTAACGCCTTTTTGACTCAGATGCTGGGCACATAATTCAATCATCTCACCAGCACCAATTAGCATTATCGTTTGCTGGGTTAAATCAGTGAAAATTTTCTCGCTGAGTTTGACTGCACAATACGCCACAGAAACAGGTGAGGTACCAATTTGGGTATCGGTTCTAACTTTTTTAGCAGTAGAAAATGTATGTTGAAATATTTTTTCTAATAATTTATTAAGGGTGTGTGCTTTTTTAGCAATATGATAACAATCTTTAAGTTGCCCCAAAATTTGTGGCTCACCCAAAACTAATGAATCCAGCCCAGTTGCAACATAGCAAATATGACTAATGGCAGCATCATTTTCAAAATAGAGCAAATAAGGTGCAAGTTCCGTAGGCTTAATATTATGGATATTGCTGAGGTAATCACTGAGAATTGTTTTTCCATTATCAACATCAATCACTGCATAAATTTCAGCACGATTACAAGTAGAGAGAATGGCACAAGCTACAATCCCAGCAGTATTGTTAAGATGCTCTAACGCATGGCTTAGAGTTTGGGGGGCAAATGAGACTTTTTCTCGCACCTCAACAGGTGCCAGCTGATGATTAACACTTAAAATTGCAAATCGTAGCATACTTGGATAAAAACAAAAATTAGCGCTTAATTATACCCTAAGGGTCTAAAATAAACATCTTATGAGGCGAATAGCAATATTATTACTACTGGGGTTTTTACAAGGTTGTGCTTTATTTGAGAATAAAACAACATTGATTAAACCGCCCCAATCTGTACCCAAAGTATGGCAGGCACAAGGTAAGATTGGCGTGATTTTTAATGGCAAATCTGAAAATGCAAGTTTTGAAGTTGATTTTAAAAAAAACGATTATCAACTGATTTTGACTACCTTGCTTGGTTTAGGGCAAGTCATTATCAAATCTAATAACCAAGGTTTGTTGGTTGATGAAAAATTACTCAGAACCAATTTTAAACAATGGATGAAAAAAAAGGCGGGTTGGCATTTTCCTATTCAAGATTTAGGTAAAATTGCTTTTAACCAACATTTTGATAATTCTGATTGGAATCTAAAAGTGCTCTCTCGCTATAGCAATCATCTACCTAAAACCATCCGCCTAATTCACACCATTAAAGACATTAAAATCAAACTATTTTTTAAAGACATTGCCATTGCTACACTAAAATAGATTGAAACTTTAGATTATGGCATTTTAAATCAATATTTTAGTTTTATTCATAAAAAAATAAACATGATAGAAGAAGATTCTTTAGTTGGTGGGGACAAGCAAGGCAATGAAGATATTGTTATGATTTCAGTGCGTCCGAATTCTTTAGCAGAATACATTGGGCAAAATGATGTTAAATCACAGCTGTCGTTGTTTATTGAGGCGGCGAAAAAGCGTGGCGATGCTTTAGACCATTGTTTAATTTATGGTCCTCCGGGTTTGGGAAAAACCACTTTGGCAAATGTAATTGCCCATCAAATGGGGGTAGGTTTTAAGCAAACCTCAGGACCAGTGTTGGAGCGTTCTGGGGATTTGGCAGCCATTCTCACCAAACTTGATCCTTATGATATTTTGTTTATTGACGAAATTCACCGTCTCAACCCTGTGGTTGAAGAAATTTTATACCCAGCCTTAGAAGATTTTAAGCTGGATATTATGGTTGGAGAGGGTGTGGCTGCACATTCATTACAGCTTGATTTGCCGCCATTTACACTCATTGGTGCGACTACCCGTGCGGGTATGCTAACCTCGCCCCTGCGAGATAGGTTTGGCATTGTTGCGCGTTTGCAATTTTATGAGGTAGATGATTTAGAGAAAATCGTTACCCGTTCTGCCCATATTTTGGGGGTTGATGTGCATTCAAGCGGAGCGTTAGAAATCGCCAAACGCTCGCGTGGTACGCCTAGAATTGCCAACCGCCTATTACGCCGGGTGCGTGATTTTGCCGATATTAGATCCGATGGTAAGGTGCATCAAAAAATTGCCCATGAGGCATTGCTTGAACTCAAAGTTGATAATCTGGGTTTGGAGCAGTTGGATAGAGATTATTTATCTATTATGATGAATAAATTCTCGGGTGGTCCAGTTGGTTTAGGCACCCTCTCAACTGCTATTGGTGAAGAATGCGCTACTTTAGAAGACATGGTAGAGCCTTATTTAATCCAGCAAGGTTTTATCATGCGCACGCCGCGTGGGCGGAGTGCAACAGATTTGGCTTATGCCCATTTGGGCTTGAGCAAACCTGCAAACAGCAAAGATTTATTTACCGAATAAGGCTTATTTATGCCCAAGCAAAAGTCTTAAATAAGGTATCATACTAACCGCTTATAATTACGGTTTATTGTGTGCAAAACAGTTTCAAACTTGAACCAATCATCTTGGAGAAAATAAATGGATAATAGTTTATCAATTTTTAGTTTAATTTTAAATGCGGGCATAGTTGTGCAAGTGGTTATGCTTATTTTGGTATTGATGAGTATTTATTCTTGGACTTTAATCTTATCAAAAAGACAAATGCTCATTAATGCTAAAAAAGATATTAAAGTTTTTAATAATCAATTTGATATTGACCTTAACATTAAAAAAAGTTATAAAAATATCCCTAATATCAACATTAATCGTACCCGAATGCAGCGTATTTTTGCTATAGGTTATGAAGAATTTTCTCATCCCAAAACAAATGATGATGAAGATAATCTGCTCAATTCCGAGCGTGCCTACCGAGCTATGAATACAACTGCAAATAGTGAAATTGATCAATTAGACAGCAGCCTGAGTGTATTAGCAATGATTGCCTCATCCAGCCCTTATATTGGCTTGTTTGGCACAGTTTGGGGAATTATGCACTCATTTATTGGTCTTGCTTCTGTTAAACAGGCCACCATTGCCATTGTTGCCCCTGGCATTGCTGAGGCATTGATTGCAACAGCTTTTGGCTTATTTGCTGCCATCCCAGCCACGATTTTTTATAATCGCCTAAGCAATAGAGTCAATGACATTGCTAACAAATATTCAGCCTTTATTGAGCAATTATTTGTTATTTTCCAAAGATAAAAACCATGATTGTATTGCCAAAACGCCACAAACTGCCGATTGATGCGCAAATCAATATCGTCCCATATATTGATGTCATGTTAGTATTACTGGTAATTTTTATGATGACTACACCAATTATTGAGCAAGGTATTGAAGTTGATTTACCCAACGCTAAGTCTAAAATGGTTGAGTTTAGTCAGCAACAACCTACCATTATCACCATTGATGCAAAAGGGGATTATTTTATCAATTCAATTGAAGATGAGAGCGCTGAGACCAATACAGGTGAGCGCCTACCACTACATATCATTGGTGGGCGGGTGATTGCTAGATTAGAGACTTTTCCACAAATGAAGATTTTTGTCAGAGGTGATAAAACAGTGGATTATGGCACAGTGATTGCACTGATGGATTATTTGCAAAATCAAGCAAGTGTTGATAAGGTGGGCATTATTACCGAGTCCCCAGATATTTAATAAAATGCCTATCAAACTCCCAGAACTTGCTAAAAACCACCCCATCGCCTTTTGGGTGGCAGTATTATTGCATCTTATTTTGCTCGTTGGTTTATTTTTTACAGGATTTCAATCCTGGGAAATAAAGCAACAAGAACTTAAAAAACCCGAATTTAGTGTGCCTAAAGCCATTACCATTGACTTAGCAGAAATCAACAAAGAAAAGCAACGCTTAGCAGATATAAAAAAGAAAAAAGCTTTAGAAATGCGACTTAAAGAAAAGCGTTTGCGAGAGTTAGAAGATAAGCGTTATAAAAAACAAAGAGAGATTAACCGCCTTAAAGAAAAAACTAAAAAAGAAGAAAAAGCCAAAATTTTGGCTGAGAAAAAAACCAAAGAAGCTGAAAAACAAAAAAAAGTAGCAGAAGAGCAGAGAAAAATAGCTGAGAAAAAAACCAAAGAAGCTGAAAAACAAAAAAAAGTAGCAGAAGAGCAGAGAAAAATAGCTGAGAAAAAAACCAAAGAAGCGGAAAAGAAAAAACAAGAAATTGAAAAAAATAGAAGCATTGAAGCTAAAAAATTTAAAAAAGAACAACAGGAACGCACATTAACCCAAGCCATACAAGAAGAACAAGACCACGAAAGAGCAGTTGTTCAAGAAGATCTATTAAATGAACTTAAACATAACTACATTAACCAAATTGCTACCAGAGTAAAAGAAAAATGGCGTTACCAAGGTGCACAAGACGATTGGGGTTGTGATGTTTATATTTTGCAAGCGCTTGATGGTACGGTCGCCAGTGTCAATTTACAATCATGCAATATTGGCAGTGGCGTCAGGGCAAAATCTTTCAAGGATTCTATTGAGCGTGCTGTATATAAAGCATCACCGTTGCCACCTGCCCCAGATAAAAGTGTATTTGATCGTGAAATTTTGTTTTATTTTAGGGTGAATTAAAAACAATTGATGATAAACATTGACACAATTAACACCCAACAAAAAATCCAACTAACACATCAATTGACCCAAATTATGGAAACATGGAAGTTGACAGACCAAGAACAAGCAGATTTACTGGGTTTGCCAAAATCTTTTAAAGCAAGGCATTTGTATTTGTATCGAAGGGGCGATAAAACATTTGACTTTGACCAGCATTTAATCAATCAAAGTGAGATGATTCTGGGTATTTTTGAATCCTTAGCCACAACTTACCCAACCCATCAAGAATATTGCGGCATTTGGCTTCGGCGACCAGTTAAAAAATTCAAATATAAAACCCCGTTGAATCTTATGTTAAGCGGGGAAACAGGCATGCGTCGGGTTTGGTATTTTTTGGATTGTACTCAAAGTTGGCAAACTTAAAACAGATGAAGAAAACCCCTATCATTGAAGTTAAAATTCAAACTGAGGCGCTTTATACACTCAAAATATTGAGCAATAATGTTGATGACATAGCTATTAAAATTGCCGATTTAGCAGATGACAAAGTATTTAATCAGGCGCCAGTTATTTTAGAAATTGTCAACAAACATTTTCAGGCGAATGAGTTGGCAGTGTTAGTTGAAATATTGGGGAGAAATAACATCTATGTAGTTGGCGTGCGCACTAATAAACAAGAGATAATTGATTTTGCTAAGTTTTCGGGTTTAGCAATATTTAGTGAGTTACCAAGTGTAAGTAAAAACAAAGAACTCCAGCAAGAGCCGATTCCACCTATAGAAAACAAAGCCCCGCTACCACCCAAAATTATAAACAACCAAGTCCGCTCATCAATGCAAGTGCTGGCAAAGAATGGTGATTTGGTGTTGTTAGACAAAGTTAGGGCAGATGCCGAAATTTTAGCAAATGGCAGTATTGCTGCGTATAAAGAAGTTTGTGGCAAAGTATTTGCTGGCATTTCTGGTGATAAAACTGCCACTATTTTTATCCGATCGTTTAACCCACAATTAGTCTCTATTGCTGGTGTTTATAGGCAATTTAACCCCCCTCCAACCCATCTTTGTAACCGCCAAGTGATGATTGATTTAACTAAGGGAAGATTAAGATTTAGAGTTGTTTAAATGAATACCAATGATTTTTTATTAGAGATCGGCACTGAGGAGATGCCCCCCAAATTGTTAGAGCAATTATCCATCGCACTAACAAATAACTTAGTCACTCAGTTGGATGATTTTAATTTACAACATGGCAAAGTTGAATCTTTTGCCACGCCAAGGCGTTTGTCGGTATTGGTGTATGGTTTGCAGCTCCAGCAAGCGGACCAAACTATTCAGCATAAAGGTCCCGCTGTTAATGCGCCAATTCAAGCAGTAGAAGGGTTTGCCAAATCATATGGCGTTACTAAAGCCGATTTGACGCAAAAAGCATTGGGTAAAACCGATTATTATTTTTTTAACACTCAGAAAAAGGGTGTAAAAACTACTAAATTGCTCCCCAATATTGTCAATACAGCAATTAAAAAAATTCCCATCACCCGTACAATGCGTTGGTCTGATTTAGATTCTAGCTTTGTGCGCCCAGTTCATTGGTTGATTATGATGCTCGGCACTCAGGTGGTCAATGCTTCAGTGATGGGCATTAAAAGCAGCAACACCACGCAAGGATTGCGTTTTACAGGTGAGCGGGAATTCAACATTAAAGACGCTAAAGATTATCAAAAAACCTTATTTAAAAAAGCACGAATAGAAGTGAGTTTTAAGGCGCGTAAAGCCATCATCTATAACCAAGTTATGGGTGTTGCTGCCAAGTGTCAAGCAAATGCGGTGATTGACGAGGCGTTATTAGCTGAAGTTTGTGCTTTGGTTGAGTGCCCACACGCATTCTCAGGTGTTTTTGACACACAGTTTCTATCTATTCCTGAAGAGGTGCTTATTTCAGCGATGCAATCCCACCAGAAATATTTTCATATAGTCGATGATTCGGGTAAATTACTCCCGACTTTTATTGCCGTTGCCAATATTGATAGCAATGATTTGTCAATGATTGTTGAAGGTAATGAGCGTGTGATTAGAGCGCGTCTGGCTGATGCACAATTTTTTTGGGAGCAAGATAGGGCAACTTCTTTGCAATTGCGTTTGCCCAAATTAGACCAGGTTTTGTTTATGCATTCACTTGGTTCAATGGGTGATAAAGCACAGCGCATTGCCAAATTATCCGCCAGTGTTGCCAATATCATTGGTGCAGATATTAATCATAGCGGTAGAGCGGGTTTATTAGCCAAAACAGATTTAGTAACTGATATGGTTGGTGAATTTGCCGAACTGCAAGGAGTGATGGGTGGCTATTATGCCAAAAATGATGGCGAGTCTTCAGCCGTAGTTAATGCAATTAGTGAGCATTATCGTCCTAGATTTGCTGGTGATGATTTGCCCAGCACAAAGGTGGCTTTGGCGGTGGCAATTGCTGATAAGATGGATAATATTGTTGGCATTTATGGTGCTGGACACAAACCCACAGGATCAAAAGATCCATACGCCTTAAAACGCTCTGCACTCGGTTTATTGCGTATGATAATTGAGGCAAAACTTGAGATAAATTTATCCCACTTGATTTATGAGTCTGCTCGATTGTATCAATCTAACAAAATTGTTACTGCTGGCATTGATGATTTTATTTTAGATCGTTTATATACTTATTATCAAGAAAAAGGCATTGATAAAAATATTGTCAAAGCGGTATTGGCCTCAACAAGAAATCTTAAAAACGATGCGTGTGATTCTGTGTATAACTGGCATTTACGCATTGAAGCGTTAAGTATTTTTATGCAAGATGACAATTCAATTGCTTTAATTGAGGCGAATAAACGGATTAAAAATATTTTAAAAGATGCAAAATTTAGCCGTGTTGAAAATACAAAATATGCTACAAAATTTGACAAAAACTTATTTGAAGCAACAGCTCGAGCGTTTTCTATACTGGATAAAAATAAAAATGATTATAAAATTGTTATTGAACAATGTTTAGGACTTAAAATTGTAATTGATAAATTTTTTGATAATGTGATGGTTAATGATGATAATTTGGAGATTAGGGCTCAAAGACTGAGCCTGATTAGCTGGGTAAGAGAATTATTTTTATCCGTAGCCGATATTGCTTACTTATCCAAGTGAAGGCATTGATCCAGCGTGTTAGCAGCGCTAAAGTTGAAATTGATGGCAAAATGACAACCAAAATCAACCGAGGTTTATTGGTTTTTGTTGGCATTGAAAAGGCTGATACTACTGCCCATGTTGATAAAATACTCAAGCGTATATTATCTTATCGTGTATTTGCAGATGAAAATAACAAAATGAATCTGTCAGTTAAAGACATTGATGGTGATATTTTGCTTATTTCCCAATTCACTTTGGCAGCAGATACTCAATCTGGCACTAGAGCGGGGTTTTCCACTGCTAAGCCGCCTGTTGAAGCCGAGCAACTATATTATTATTTTGCTCAAAAAATACAAAAACAGCATAACAATTTTAAAACTGGTATATTTGGTGCAAATATGCAAGTCTCACTTATTAATGATGGTCCTGTAACCTTTTTGTTATCATGTTAGATTCTCTTAACCCATGGTTGGCAAATTATCAAGATTATTTTGTTTGGATAGGTATTGTTTCAACGGTTGTTTTTATCTTAACACTTGCACTTACGCCTTATTTATTAGGGCTTATTGATGAGGATTATTTTGTTAATTTAGAAAAACGCAAGTTAAAAATTAATACCCCCATACATTTGGTGATGATGACAATTAAAAGTTTGATAGGCTTGATTTTACTAATTGCAGGCTTTATTATGCTGGTTACCCCCGGTCAGGGAGTAGTTTCTATTTTGCTAGGTTTGTTTTTATTAGAGTTTCCCGGTAAACACAAATTAGAACTCAAATTTATTCACCACGACCCCACTTTTAAAACCTTAAATTGGCTACGCGCTAGAGCACACAAACCCCCTTTTAAGAGGTATTGACAATGATAATGTATGGCATTAAAAACTGTGACAGTGTTAAAAAAGCCCAAAAATTTTTAACATCGCAAGGCATCAATTTTGAGTTTGTGGATTTACGAGAGCACCCAATTAACGAGAAAACTTTGCAGAATTTCGTAGATGTATTGGGCTGGGATAAATTGATTAACAAACGCTCAACCGCCTATCAAAATTTATCTTTTGTCCAAAGGCAAAGTATCACACCAGCATTAACATTAAAAAACCCAACCCTTATCAAGCGCCCAGTGCTGGTAACTAATAATAACATTGAAGTCGGATTTAATGAAAAAACTTACCGGAATTTATTTTTAAAAAAATCAACCAAGTAAGCCCAGACTCTGAGTTTTAATACAAGGAGACCTCCTTGTGTAACTATGCAAAGGTCACAAAAGTGTTTTATCCGTTTTGTTGTTTGGCAATTTCTTTATGCACTATTTCCATATCAAGGTCTTGTGCTTTATTAATCACTCTCTCTAAATCAGCCCTTGCCATAGCGCCAGGCTTTGAAAAAATGGCAATTTGTTCTCTAAAAATCATTAAAGTGGGAATCGAGCGAATCTGGAATTTTCCTGCCAATTCTTGCTCTTCTTCAGTGTTGATTTTCGCAAACACCACATTTTTAAATTTATTAGAAATTTCATCATAAGTAGGGGCAAATTGCTTACAGGGACCACACCAAGGTGCCCAAAAATCCAAAATAACAATCGCATTATCTTTAATAGTTGCATCAAAATTATCTTTTCTGAGTTCTATTACTGGCATAGCATTATCCTGAAAAAATACAAAAGTATATCATAAAATAATGATATGTATAAAAAAATCACCAATTCGGCAAAATATCCCATTTTGTTAATCATCTAATTATGCAAAAGTCTCATGATAAAATTTTTACATGAAAATATTAGGTATAGATCCCGGATCAAGAGTAACGGGCTTTGGTTTGATTGATGCCAATAAACTAAAATTTAATTATATTGCCAGTGGTTGTATCCGCACTACAGGTGAATTAACCGTGCGTATTACTACCATTTTTATTGAAATTGATGAAATTATTAAAAAATACCAGCCTGAAGTTGTGGTAATTGAACGCGCCTTTATGCGTCCCGACCGCCCTAATCCAGATGCTGCCATCAAACTCGGACATGCTAGAGGGGCAATTATTGTTGCTACAGGCGTTAATGCTATTAGTGTGGTGGAATACAGCCCCAATCAAATTAAAAAAGCGGTATTGGGTAGGGGGCATGCCGCTAAAGAGCAAGTGTCTTATATGGTGCAAAAATCGCTACAGTTAAATACCGCCCCTCAAGCAGATGCTGCAGATGCTTTAGCAGGGGCAATTTGCCATGCTTACCATTGTTTATAAATATTTTTTACCCGTGCAAAGCCTTGCTTCCAAACATTAACTTTTACCAAAATAAAGCCGCACATTACCAAAATCAGGCAATTTAGAGACCACTTTGGTGAGCTTATTAAAAATAGCATCATAATCGTTATCTGCAGATAAGCAACGCAGTGGCAGAAAAAAATCCACATGAATTTTGCCTTTTAAATAATGCAGTTGAATCCGCTCAACTTCGTCTTTACAGCGATTATCAACCAAAGCTTTATTTAAAATATTCAGTGCTATTGAGCGCTCTGGCAAGTTTTCATAAGGTGATAGGGTTTCATCATCTTCCACATCTATATGCACAACAACATCGTGTAAATCTTCCAAACATGCCATTGCCACGCGTTCAACACTAACACTAATCATATGCCCTTCGCTCACACTTAAAAAGGGGTTTACTTGCACATGCACATCACAAAAAATGAGTTGCCCAATTTTTCTTGTGCGTAGCGAATGCAGATTATTCACCCCACTGATTTTGCTAATGCTATTGCGCAGGTGCATGATTTGTCCAGCATCAATTGAAGTATCTACCAGTTCTTTGGTGGCATTGACTCCTAGTTTCCAAGCAATGGAAACCACCATTAATCCAACCACAATTGCCGCTACACTATCTAAATACAAATATCCATTCAAACTACCAAAAATACCAATAAATACCACAACAGAAGACAATGCATCCGAGCGATGATGCCAAGCATTGGCTTTGAGTAAATCAGATTTATAAGTTTTTGCTACCTTCAAAGTTATCCAATACAATATCTCTTTAGAAAAAATTGACAAAGCAGAGACCCCCAATAAAAATCCACTATACTTTAGCAAAACAGGGTTGGCCAATCTTTCTAATGCGTCAACAACAACTCCTAAGCCAATAATCGCTAGAATAACAGATAAGCCAAGTGTTGCAACGGTTTGAAACCGTTCATGACCATAAGGGTGTTCAGCATCAGCCACTTCTGCTGAGTGTTTATTGGCGTACAAAATCATGCCGTCGGATAATAAATCCGAAAACGAATGAATGCCATCTGCAATCAAAGCACCAGAATTGCCCAAAATACCAACAATGATTTTAAAAATTGCCAATAAAAAATCAACCACAGTCCCGATAATTGTTACTCTTTGACTTGCATTACTGCGCTGCGTTAAATCTGATTTATCCAATGTATTAAAAAGTTGTCAATTTAAGATTGATTTATTTTATGTTAAAGACTCGTTGCAAAATAAGAGTTTTGTTATTCAATCACAATGTTATATCCAGGCAGGGCATCTATGAGTTGCTTGCCGTAGAATTTTGATACTAAGCGATTATCAAAAATAGTGATTTTACCGCTGTCAGTTTCACTACGAATCAGTCTGCCACAGGCTTGAATAAGTCTAAGCGAGGCATCCGCTAGGGATACCTCCATAAATGGGTTACGGTTTTGAGATTTTAGATAGTCGTTTGTGGTTTTTTCAATCGGTGAGGTTGGCACGCTAAAGCGTAATTTTATAATGATTACATGGGTTAGATTGTTACCTTTTAAATCAACCCCTTCGGCAAAACTATCTAATCCAAAAATCACGCTGCCTTTGTTTTGTTTGCGTAGGCTAAGGTGTTTTTTAATGATACTTTTTTTGGAAAATTCACCTTGCACAAATAAAGTACACTTGAGTTTTTTTTCAATTAAATCTGCCACCATCTGCATTTGTTTATTAGAGGCGAATAATGCCAATGAACCTGCGTTTTTATCAATGCGTTTTAATAGTTGCACAGCAACTTCTTGGGTATGTTCATAGATTTGTGTTGGGTTATTTTTAAAATTAGCAATAATAAAATCAACTTGCTCAAATGCAAAGGGTGAAGGCAAGCGTAGATATTGGTTTTCTGCCTTTGTTAGACCTAGTTGTTGGTTTAGACGCTCAAAACTTCCTAATGATGAAAGTGTGGCTGAGGTCAGCACTGCGCCTGCGACTTTTGACCAGATTAGATGGTTTAAATTGGCGCCTATATCAATCTGTGCACTGTTGAGGATATAGTTGGTTTTTTTATTGGGTAGGGAGGTTTCTTCAATCCAGCGAGAGTGTGGTGTTTGCCCAGATTCGTCTATCTGTAAAAAAGACGAAAACAATGATAAAATGGCGGACAAATGTTGTTCGCACTCGCCGATGGCATTATCAAGCAGGTCTTTGGTAGTTTTTTGAATTGAGGTGATTTTAAGGTAATTTTGCCAAGTTTCTTTGTGTTTTTCAAACTCGGTATTAATAACCTTCATTGTAGTGTAGAGATTTTGGCAAATAGATTGAATAGAAACATCCACCACGCCTATAGGAAAAAGATACACAGCCTCATTAAAATCAAGATTTTTAAATAATAAAATTAACTCAGCCAAATAATTATCAATTTGTTTGATGTTATTTTTAGGGCTGCTACTGTGCATAATTTTGCTTGTTTTTTCTCCGATATTTTGGACTTGGCGGACACTGGTTTTAATAGATTCAGTGCTAGTATTGAGTGAAAAATGTGATAAGGCTTTTTGGTTGAGATGGTGTGCTTCGTCAAAAATATAAACGCAGTTTTCCGTAGTGGGTAGCACGGTATTACCAGTGTTTAAATCTGCCAAAATTAAATCGTGATTGGCGATAATCACATCAGCTTTGGTAATTTGTCTGCGTGCTTTAAAAAAGGCACAATCGTTGTAAAAATCACAATTTTTTGCACTGCAAGTAAAACGATTGCAAGCAATTTTTTTCCACAAAGTGCCATCTGGTGGTTGAGTTAGGTCGTCGATTTCACCACTCCATTTTTTATCAGAATAATCCTCTAAAAGTTTATTTAATTGTTTGATTTGATATTCACCAGGCGGGGAATCCCACAATGAAAGAGTCTCAAACAATGGGTTTTTTTTAGTATTGTCCTCAAGTAGATTGATTAAGTTACGCACGCAAAGATAACGCGAACGCCCCTTGACTAAAACATATTCAAAATCAATCATGCAATATTTTTGTATCTCAGGCATGTCTTTATTAAGCAGCTGTTCTTGTAGGGCAACATTGGCACTGGAGACTACTAATTTATGTTGACTAGCTTTAGCGATGGGAATGGCACTGAGTAGATATGCCATGGTTTTGCCAGTGCCAGTGGGTGCTTCTACACATAAGATTGGTTTGCTGTTGGGGTATTCTCTTGCCAGAGTTTTGGAAATTTCGGCAATCATTTTGTTTTGTGTCTTGCGAATTTTAAAACCAGGCATGGTATTTTTGGCAGCATTAAATGATTGCTGAATTTGGGTTTTTAGATCGGGCGTGAGCATATTTTATGAGGTGCGTTGTAGAGAAAGGTCGCACAATAGAATCAGGGCGTCTTTATACTCTGAGTTTTGAATAGAGGCGAGCGATTGTTTGGCAAGTTCAGCAGATTTTTGGGCTTTTTTTCTCGCGTAATCAAAGGCATTTACCGAAGATAGGATTTTAATCACTTGGGTAATTTTGGAGCGATCTGCATTATTGATGGCTTTTTTTAATAATTGCTTGTCGTCTCCGGTTGTGTTGGCAAGTGCATAAATCATCGGTAGTGTGGTCTTTCCTTCTGCCAAGTCATTGCCAACCTCTTTGCCTATAATTTTGGTATCAGCATTATAATCAAGCGCATCATCAATAATTTGAAAAGCATTGCCTAGATGCAGTCCATAATTTTTAAAGGCCAATTCTTGAGTTTTATCCGTAGCCGACAAAATGCTACCGATTTGTGCCGCTGCTTGAAAAAGACAAGCGGTTTTTTGCTCAATCACCTGATAATATTGTGCTTCGGTTAAATCTGAGTTTTGGCAATTTAGCAGTTGCAATACTTCCCCCTCAGCAATATTATTGGTGGTTTTAGATAATATTTGCATGATTGTCATTGAATTTGGCTCAATCATCATCTCAAAGGCGCGTGAATAGAGAAAATCCCCCACTAAAACACTAGCAGCATTACCCCAAATTTCATGTGCTGTATCTTGACCGCGACGCATTGAAGATTTATCAACAATGTCGTCGTGAAGCAAGGTGGCTGTATGAATGAGTTCAATAACAACTGCCATGACATGATGATAATTACCTTGGTAGTGGGTTGCTCGTGCACAAAGCAGCAACAATAGGGGGCGTAGGCGTTTTCCACCAGCATTAATAATGTAGTCACTCATTCGGTTAATCAAGGCAACATTAGAGCTCAGGCGGCTAATTAATACTTCGTCAGTTTTTTCTAAGTCTGATTTTAATAGGGCGCGAATATCATCAAAATTTTGCATGGCGCTATTTTAGCCTATTGGCCAATAAATAAACTTCTTTAGAATGCGTGCGTGAGGCTTTAGGCTTGCAAATTTTGACCTTAACAAAAGTACTGCGGCAAGCTTTAATAAACCCATCAAAACCATCGCCGTGGAAGACTTTGATAAAAAAATACCCCTTTGGGGCGAGTGTTTTTTTTGCCATATCAAGGGCCAATTCACATAAGTAGATAGACTTTGCCATATCAACACAGGTTTGCCCACTCATATTCGGCGCCATATCGCAAAGCACTACATTCATTTTATTACCTGCCATAAGGTTTAATAATTGTTCATAAACTGTGCTCTTGGTAAAGTCGCCGTGTAAAAAATCAACCCCAGCAATCGGTTCAATAGGCAATATATCGTTGCCAATAACCTGTCCGCTTTTACCCACCAATCGTCGCGCTATTTGGCTCCAGCTGCCAGGGGCAGCACCTAAATCTAAAACTCTCGCCCCTTGTTTAATAAAACCTTCTTTTTCAACCATCTCTATGAGTTTATAAACTGCGCGTGAGCGATAGCCCTCTTGGCGCGCTTTTTTTACATATTCATCATCCAAATGTGCCTTCATCCAACGCGCTGAGCTGCTTTTTTTTGCCATTATTTAGTGCAATTTAATCTTAAAGTGCTGCTGTTATCTGCCATTTTGTCAATCATCAGCAAATAAAAGATAGGTGTTATTTTAACATGCTTGGTTTTTCTAAAATAGTATTAGCGAGTGCTGATATTAAAGGATAATAACGCCTTTTATCGGCTTGATTTTGTATGAGCACCCAACTTAGAAACATTGCCATTATTGCACATGTTGACCATGGCAAAACCACTTTAGTTGATAGGTTGCTTGAACAATCACAAACTTTTGACACGCGTTTTGAATTAACCGATAGAATGATGGATTCGAATGATTTAGAGAAAGAACGCGGGATTACCATTTCTAGTAAAAATACTGCGATTAAATGGGGCAATTATCACATCAATATTATAGATACTCCTGGGCATGCTGACTTTGGCGGTGAGGTTGAACGGGTTTTGTCAATGGTGGATAGTGTTTTATTATTGGTTGATGCTCAAGAAGGACCCATGCCGCAAACCCGTTTTGTTACTAAAAAAGCTTTTGAACAGGGGCTAAATCCTATTGTGGTCATCAATAAAATTGACAAACATGCTGCTCGTCCAGACTGGGTCATTGACCAAATATTTGAATTGTTTGACCAGCTTGGTGCAAGTGATGAGCAGTTGGATTTCCCCATTGTTTATGCTTCTAGTATTAATGGTTATGCCGCGCTTACAGATAATGTGCGCTCTGGTGATATGAACCCGATGTTTGCAACCATTGTGGATAAAGTCAACGCGCCAAAGGCAGATGCGAATGCCCCCTTACAAATGCAAATTACAGCACTTGATTATTCTTCATTTGTGGGCACGATAGGCATTGGGCGTATTACCAGAGGCACAATTAAAAAAAACACACAAGTTGTATTGGTAGATTCTAGAGGTGCTCAGCGCAAGGTTAAAATCACAAATTTGCAAGGTTTTTTGGGTTTGGAAAAAATTGACATTAACGCCGCTGAGGCTGGGCATATTGTTTGTGTAACTGGAATTGAAAATATTAAAATCTCAGACACGCTATGTGAGGCTGAAGCCATTGAGCCTTTGCCACCGTTAAGAGTTGACGAACCAACAATATCAATGATTTTTCGGGTGAATGATTCGCCTTTTGCGGGGCAAGATGGTCAGTTTATTACCTCAAGGAATATCCGTGATCGGCTTGATAAAGAGTTGATTTATAATGTTGCTCTGCGGGTTGAAAATACCCAAGATGTGTCTGAATTTCTGGTTTCTGGGCGCGGTGAGTTGCACTTGTCAATTTTGATTGAGACCATGCGTAGAGAGGGTTTTGAATTGGCAGTGGGGCGTCCGCAAGTGATTCTTAAAGAAATTAGAGGCGCTGTTTGTGAGCCGTTTGAGAATTTGAGCGTGGATGTTCGTGTGCAGCATCAGGGCAGTGTTATGGAAAGGCTCGGCGAACGAAAGGCAGAAATCACCAATATAACCCCAGATGGCAATGGGCGGGTAAAACTTGATTGTAATATCCCAGCCCGTGGTTTGATTGGTTTTAGAGGGCAATTTTTAACCATAACTGCTGGCACTGGGTTGATGAGCTCTAGTTTTGATGGGTATAAACCACAAAAATCAGGCAATATTGGGCGGCGTTCCAATGGTTCGTTAATTTCAATGAATCAGGGGCAGGCAGTGGCTTATGCGATTTTTAATTTGCGAAAAAGTGGCAAATTTTTTATTGAACACAATACTGCTATTTATGAGGGTATGGTGGTGGGCATCCACACCCGAGATCGAGACTTGGTAGTTAATGTGATGAAGAGCAAGCAACTTACTAATATTCGTGCTTCTGGATCTGATGATGCAGTGGTATTGCCCCCAGCGATTAAATTAGATTTAGAGCAGGCATTGGAATTTATTGATGATGATGAACTGATGGAAGTTACCCCCAGCCATATCCGCATTCGCAAGCGCCTATTAACCGAAAATCAACGCAAACGCGCCCGCAACACTAAGTAAAATTCCAGTTTTTTTATTGGTTTAGATAAAAATTAGCCAATACCAAATCTTGTTCTGTGGTAATTTTAAAGTTATGTTTTCCAGTGGCAATCAATGCGGATTTAAGCCCTAGATGTTCAATAGCACTGGATTCATCAGTAATGTTAAGATGATTTTGGATGGCATTTTCGAGTGCTTTGGATAAAATACCAAAGCGATACATTTGCGGTGTTTGTGCGTGCCAGAGGTGGGTTCTGTCTAAGGTGGTTTGCACATTTTTTTCTTTTGTAGCACGCTTAATAGTATCAACCACTGGGCTTGCTAATAATCCACCAATAGGGTGGCATTTGAGCTGGGTGATTAGGTTTTGCACTTCTTCAGCATGCACACAAGGGCGCACTGCGTCATGCACCAACACCCAGTCATTGTCTTTAATAAAGGGTTTGAGTGTTGCCAATGCGGAAATGACTGAATGGATTCGCTCTTTGCCACCTATGGCAGTTGCTAAATGTTTGTCGTGATTGTTAAATTTTGATTTTCTAAACTCACGGTCTTGTTTTTTGATTGCAATCACAAAACCTTCAATTTGTTTGATACTAAGCAGAGTTTTTAAGGTTTGGTCGAGCACACTCAGCCCATTGTCTAATTTTAAATATTGTTTGGGAATATTGCCTCTCATCCGCGCCCCGATACCACTGGCAGGTAAAATTAAAAAATATTTATCAATCATTACTGTCTTGGTTTTTTTTTAAGGGTTATTGATTTGATAATAAGTCTCGTTTTTTTTAATCAGCCCAAAGCGGTAACGCGCATTGGATTCTAAAGCCTCCATATTGGCATCAGTTTGTATGCTAAGCTGTGTTTTTTTAGCCTCATTTTTTTTTGATAAATCAGCATTAAGGCTAATATTTTGTTTGATAATTTGTCGTTTATTATTTAGAGAAAATGGAAATTTATTGATAATAAAATTTTGTCTTATCAAGGTTATTAGAACAACTAAAAGCACTGTAATAAGCCAATATTTTTGGAATACAATCAATAATCTTAGTGGTTTTTTGCGTGAGTTTTGTGCTCTCATTTTTTCACCAGTAAAGTATGAGACAATCTGTCGTGCCAAGTTAAGTTATCTGCATTGAATAATTGGTAAATA
The DNA here is from genome assembly GCA_002007405.1 of Gammaproteobacteria bacterium Gsub. Classification (GTDB taxonomy): domain Bacteria; phylum Pseudomonadota; class Gammaproteobacteria; order PS1; family Pseudothioglobaceae; genus JAAOIF01. The sequence continues at coordinate 15,809 of JYIN01000011.1, read as the reverse complement.
AAACCAAACCCCCCGATTGTAAATGAAAAAATAGCCAATATAAAGCGTATAAGAGCCTGTTTATGAGTAACATTCTTCCCAGAATTTTGGACTATTCGCACTCCCCAAGCTCGCATGCCTAAAGTTTGTCCGCCCTTGACCCACGACCAAGTAAAATAAAAATAAGTACTGATAAGGGTTGAGGCAAAAATAAACAGGTTGTTTTGTGATTGTTTTTCAAAAAAGATAATAAGCACTACGGCAACAATAAAAAATGCCAAAGAAAAAGCCAAGAAAATATCATACACAACCGCGCCCAATCTTCGCAATAAAGAGACATTAGATTTCATTTTTTTTTAATAATAGGTTAGGATTAACGCTCACCTGATTAAGATAAACCCCCCAATGTAAATGCGCTCCAGTGGTACGCCCAGTTTGCCCAACGGTGCCGATTATCTCACCTTGTTTAATCATTTGGTTTTGTTTAACAGCTATTTTATTCATATGAATATAGACACTGATTAGCCCCTGTCCGTGGTCAATAAATACGGTTTTGCCATTAAAGAAAAAATGACCCGTTAATAAAACCTTGCCATCCGCTGCCGAGAGAATCGGGGTGTTCATATCCCCAGCATAATCAAGCCCGGTATGTGCGCGCCGTGCTTGTCCATTATAAAAGCGCCGTAATCCAAAAGGGCTAGTGGTAATTCCTTTTACAGGGCGGATAAAGTGTCCTTTTGATAAGGCGGGTTTGGAAAATGTTTTTCTAGCCTCAGACAAAATAAGGCGTTCTTTATTGATGCGATCTAGGTGTTGTAAATTTGGGTTAAGGTATTTTTTTTTATCGTTTTTTAGAGTAATGTGTTGTTCGTCGTAGTTGTAGTCTATCACCTCAAAGTAAAATCTCTGAGTGCTAAAATCCTCTACGATTAGGGTTTTTTTCCCCGGTTTTTCCTGCAGTGGGATACCTATCAAAACTTGCCAGTGCTGGTCTTTTATGGGCTGGACATAGAGCGGAATTTTATTATAAAACGCCTTTGGGTTCGGGTGTTGAGTTGTAAAATCAACTACCGCAATACCACCTAAAATCGGATTATTTGTTACCGGTATGCTTGCCAATACAATACTATTTAATAAAAGTAGGAGGCTAAAGTGGAGGCTATTTTTTCTCAATTTTCCTAACCCGGGTATGAATTTTTCCATCATTGAATATCGTGGTGAGTGAATCGCCTATTTTAACCTTGGTGATTGAATCTATTAATTGATTATTAAGCATGGTCATTGTGTAGCCACGCGAAAGGGTGCCAAGTGGTGAGAGGTGTTCAAGCCCGAGCGCATGGTTTGCCAGTATATTTTTTTGCCACTCTATGGCGTTATTGTTGGCGCTTTGGAGTTGTTTATACAAAATATGCAAGTGATTTTTATGTTGTTCTATCAAGTGTTTAAAGTGTTGTTTGAGTTGTATTTTTGCCAGTTTATTGAGTTGTTGTTTGTGACTAATGTGGGCGCTGGGTGAGTGTTGTTTGAGTTGCTCAAATATTGTGGTGAGCTCGCCACGGTTTAGGCTAATTTTAGTCCTTATTTGATAATTTAGGTGCGTGCTTAGAATATCTACCCTTTGTGCGAAGGTATTGAACTGCTTACCTAAATTAGGCATATTGAGGCTAAATTGTCTCAGTTGGGATTGATAGTTGCTCAGATTTTGTTGGCTAAATTGATATAAATCGGCATACAGTTTATTGGTTTTTGCTAGTAATTCTAACCTATCAGGAGTGGCGACCACTGCTGCAGCACTAGGGGTGGGGGCACGCACATCAGCTACAAAATCAGCAATGGTGGTGTCTGTTTCATGCCCAATGGCACTGATAATTGGGGTTTTAGCAGCAAAAATTGCCCGAGCTAGGGATTCTTTATTAAACGCCCATAAGTCTTCAGTTGAGCCACCACCACGGGCTATGATTAACACCTCACAGCGATTTGATTTATCTGCAGCAAGAACGGCAGCAGCTAATTTTTCTGCTGCCTCTTCGCCTTGTACTACACAATCAAATAGCAAAACTGTTGCAAACGGATAGCGGCTACGGAGCACTTTGATAATATCTTGAATCACTGCACCATTAGAAGAAGAAATAATGCCAATGGTATTAACTATAGTAGGTAAGGGTTTTTTATGTGTGGCAGCAAACAGACCTTCATTTTTGAGTTGGGTTTTAAGTTGTTCAAAAGCAAGCTGTAAATTACCAATCCCTACTGGCTCAATATGTTGGATAATCAGTTGAAAATCACCTCGCGCTTGATATAGACTGGGGGCAGCACGAAGCAATACTGACACGCCATTTTCGGGGCTAAATTTGATATTGCGTTGATTAAGTCTAAATAGAGCACAGCGAATTTGCCCTTGATTGTCTTTGAGAGAAAAGTACCAATGTCCAGAAGCAGGGCGAGAAAAATTAGAAATCTCGCCTTGTAGCCAACAAGTAGGAATGTTATTTTCAATGCTGGTATTGCACAAGGATAAGAAATCGGATACGGTGTAAATTTCTTCACTATTAAATATATTTTCCGACATTAGAATTAAGTGCCTCAGTGTTTTAAAAATACAAACAAAGCGCCAGTGCCACCATCTCTGGCGGGGCAAGAGTTAAATGCCAATATTTGTGGATGCTGTTTTAAAAAATGAACCACTTGCGTTTTTAAAACACTGGTTTTGTTTTCATTGTGATGCCCTTTGCCGTGAATCACATGGATAAATTGCCGATTTTGGTGTTGATAGATAAATTTGGCTAAGGTTTTGCAAGCCTCAGATGCTGTTTGACCATGCAAATCTAAAACTGGAGGATGGGGGATTTTTCCTTGTTTCATTCTTTTAATCATTCTAGGCGGAGTCCCATTTTTTTTATAGGCGACTACATCACCACTTAGCAAATTATTGGCTATGGTTGTGTTATCATAAGATTCAAAAATTCCCCATTTTTGAGTGTGGTTAGATGGCTGAGCGTCTTTGTCAAAAGGTGCGTTATCATCAACCGCAGATCTGAATAATTGGCTATCTTCTTTGTTGATTTTCATGTTTAAAAAACCCTCAACTGAGGGTTTTTATTATAAGCAATACACAGCAGGATTTACAATGCTTTAATTTGGGTGTTAAGGCGTGATTTTTTTCTCGCTGCTTGGTTTTTGTGGATTAAGCCTTTATTGACTGCTTGGTCAATGGTTTTTTGCATGGCGGTGAAACCACTTTGGGCGTGCTCTTTGTTGCCAGCCTCAAGTGCATAAGTTATTTTTTTAATAAAAGTCCGAACTTTTGCACGGATTTGAGAATTGTGTTTGTTGCGTTTAATTGCTTGTCTTGCGCGTTTTTTAGAGCTTTGTGAATTAGCCATAGTTTAAAAGTTTAAAAGATTGAGAAATCGGAAATTATACCTCAAATATAAAAAGCACAGAATTAAAAATCCATAGAATCAACCAGTTTAAGTATTTTTTTCTTTTTGAGTAGTAACTGCCAAGTCTTACCACCTTGGGATTTCCACAGCGAAGCAGCACGAATACCGGCCAACAATAGCGCCCTAATATGATCAGCAGTCCGCTGATTGGATAGGTAAATTTGTTTGCCATTGATGATAATTTTTGGATTGATCTTGCCTAAGGTTGATTTGTAAAGCTCAGCCAAACGCGCTAAAGAATTGGAATGCTCAATTGTAAAAAATTTTTGCTTTTTGATGACATCAATCTCAGCCGATATTTTTTTTAATAAATTTGGGTTTTTTCTTAGTTTTTTCTCAAGATTGATAAGTGAGATAGCATAAAAAATAATATTTTGCATGGATGTAGTTTTTTTTCCAAAGGCAGTTTTAATTGCACCTAAGCCTATTGAAAGTTCATTGATAGAGCCAAATATTTCCCCAACATTGGTGCTATTGGTAAGGATGCTTTTAAGGCTGGCTTTGTTACTTTTGTCATCACAAGTGCCAGTAGATGCTAGCTGATCAACCAAGGTTACGGTTTGCAGTAGCGAGGCTAAGGCTAAGGTTTGTTGCTTTAGTTTATTCATGGACGGTTTCAATAATCGCACCACCAAGACAGGTATCTTGTGTATAAAAAACCACAGACTGCCCTGGCGTTATGGCGCGTTGAGGCTGTTTAAAAATAAGATTTAATCGCTTATTATCACCTTGTACAATGCTACAAATTTGCCCTGGTTGACGATAGCGTATTTTAGCACTACATACCAGTGGTAGGGTTGGTATTTTTCCAATCCAATGCACTTGAGAGGCATCTAAAGCTTGATGATACAAAGCAGGATTATTTCCTTGTACAACTAATAATTCATTAGTCTCAAGGCGTTTTTCTGCCACAAACCAAGGCTCATCTGAGGATCCAAATCCGCCACCAATCTCTAAGCCTTTTCGTTGTCCAATGGTATAAAAAGCCAAGCCTTGGTGATATTTGATAAAATTACCGTGTTCATCAACAATATCCCCTTTTTGTTTAGGTAGATAAGTTTTTAAAAACTGGGAAAAGTTGCGTTTGCCGATAAAACAAATACCAGTTGAGTCTTTTTTTTCTGCGGTAACTAGATCGTATTTTGTGGCAATTTCACGCACCTGGGTTTTACTAATTTCACCTAATGGAAACAGGCTTTTTGAAAGTTGATACTGGTTTAATAAATACAAAAAGTAACTTTGATCTTTATTTTTATCTACTCCCATTTTTAATTGGTAAGTACCATTACAATTACTGATTCTAGCGTAGTGTCCAGTGGCAATTTTATCAGCACCCAGAGATAGGGCATGTTCTAAAAATACTTTAAATTTGATTTTTTGATTACACAATACATCGGGGTTAGGGGTTCTACCTTTTTTGTGTTCTTGTAGAAAATGAGTAAATACATCATTCCAATAATCGGCAGAAAAATTAACCTTGTGGAGTTTAATGCCAAGTTTATCAGCCACTTTTTGTCCGTCACACAGGTCTTGTTCGGCGCTACAATGCTCGCTATTGTCATCCTCTTCCCAATTCTTCATAAATAAAGCCTCAACCTTATAGCCTTGTTGTAACAACCGTAAGGCGGCAACCGAAGAATCAACACCGCCTGAGAGAGCGACAATAATTTTCTTACCTGAAGGCTTCATATGCTAAGACAATGCGTTGCACCAATTTGTGTCGGATTGCATCTTTGGGCTGAAAATAGCAAAATGAGATTTTTGCCTCATTTGCAAGCACATTTGTGGCATGAATGAGCCCCGATTGATTAGGGTTTGTTAAGTCAATTTGGGTAATATCGCCGGTAATGACCATCTTTGAGCCAAATCCCATACGCGTTAAAAACATTTTCATTTGTGGAATGGTGGTATTTTGCGCCTCATCTAAAATAATAAAAGACTCATTTAGTGTTCTACCACGCATAAAGGCTAGAGGCGCGACCTCAATAATGTTTTTGTCTAATAATTTACCTACTTTATCAAAACCCAGTATCTCATATAGTGCATCATAAATAGGGCGCAGGTAGGGGTCAACTTTTTCGCTTAAATCGCCCGGTAAAAACCCCAGTTTTTCACCCGCCTCTACTGCGGGGCGCACCAGCACAATACGCCGTACATCGCTACGATCTAATGCTTCAACGGCTTTGGCAACTGCGAGGTAAGTTTTACCAGTTCCAGCAGGACCAATGCCAAAGGTGGCGTCTTTTTTGGCTATGGATTTGACATAATATTGCTGGTTAGCACTGTGCACTTGAATGACTTTGCCCCTGGTTTTTATACTGATAGCTTGACTCGGTAAGTCATTGTGGGTGTGTGTTTTAATACACATTTCTACGGCGTGCGTGCTTAGAGTTTGTTTATTAGATAATAACAATAAATCGTCTAACACTTTTGCGGCTTGTTCAGCGTTATTACCAGTGATGGAAAAATCAGCCCCCTTGTTGTTAATCTCAACACCTAAGTTATGTGCAATTAACTCAATGTGTTGGTCTAAAGAGCCACAAATATTATTCAATTGTTCTGAATTTTGGATTGCTAAGGTTATTTTCATAATGCTTATTTTACCTTTGTTAGCACTTTAAGGCTATAATCAGAGATTTTTTTACTGGTCTTTAAAATGAGGATTAATGGCGTAGGAGGCATTTATTTTCTACCTTTATTTTTAGCCTTTATTTATGCTTTACCTGCATTTGCAGAATATAAAAATCAGGCAACTCCCTCAGATATTAAAATTATAAACCCCTGGGTTCGTTCTGCACCCCCCACTGCATCAGTGTTAGGTTTGTTTATGCAAATCCAAAACCACACCCCAAATACTGTCAGATTATTATCAGCATCAGCCAAGGGTTATCAGCGCGGGGAATTACACCTTTCAAAACAAGTCAATGGTGTGATGAAAATGATTAAACAAGATTCTATAGCAATCAAGCCAAACAGCACAACAACACTAAAGCCAGGTGCGTTCCATATCATGTTGATTAAACCAAAATCTGTGCCTAATATCGGCTCAAAAGTTGTGATTAATTTGGTATTTGATAATGGCTTATCGTATAAAATAGACGCTGAAGTTAAGGCAAAAAACCAGCCTCATTCCCACTGATGAAAAAATCCATATTAGCCATTGTCCTAATTGCCATTTTTGCACTGGTCATCATTGTATTTAGCAGTGATAATACCGATTACAAAAAACTCAAACGAGCACTCAAAACTTCAACCCTACTGGTTAATCCTGATAAAGCGTTGGTTAATTTTTCGCTTTTAGACCATAATGGGGATATTTTTGATAATGCCCGACTTAAAAATCAATGGACTTTATTATTTTTTGGCTATACCCATTGTCCTGATGTTTGTCCAACAGGGTTGATGGATATGAATCAATTAAAAAAAATCCTCAAGCAACGCGGCTTGCCATCGCCCGAAGTGGTTTTTGTTACTTTTGATACTCAGCGTGACAGCGCAGAAGTGCTTAAATCCTATGTTACTTTTTTTAATAAAGATTTTATCGGCGTAACTGGAAAACAAGCGCAAATTGATAATTTTATCAAGCCATTCGGCGCTTACTATGAACGGGTAATAGAAGTAGAAGGAAAGCAAAAGATTCTAACCAAAACAGACAAAATCCCTGCAGGTATAAACACCTACCTAATCAACCACACAGCGTGGATTTACTTACTCAGTCCTGACGGCCAAATTTTTGCTGGCTTCCCAGCACCACACCGAGTAGAGAAAATGGCTGATGATATCAAACTCTTAACCCAAGCCTAGTATCCTCGCCACTGCGTGGTATTAGACGAGGGATAATTCCAGCATAATAACACCAACCGATGACTTATTTGTAATATGTATTGGTAATAATAACCGATAAAAATTAGATTTATTTATCTGAATAATACTTTTTCTAAACCGGGTGATTAAGTGATTGTTATTAAAATGGATAAGTTTTTTACCTTCCAAACTTAAAGCGTTAATGCGGTAGTTTTAATCTACTTTTTTAAATAATTGTCTAGGTGCAGGTAAATTATCTTGAATATCACCAATCGCATAGTGTATTAGAGTGGGTTAGTGTAAGGTTCTAGGTCCAAATAGACCAAACTCAGGAATGCTAACCTCAAAACGCTCATGGTCATCATTTAGCATACCATAAGCGCCATACATACTGCCCGTTGGTGTGGTTAATATTGCCCCCGATGTATATTCGTATTGTTCATTGGGTGCAATAAAAGGCTGTTGCCCCACTACGCCTTGTCCAATGACTTCTTCGGTTGTATTGTCCTCGCTGGTAATATGCCAGTGTCGATCGATGAGCTGGCAAGTATTATCACCTAAGTTTTTAATGGTGATATGGTAGGCAAACACAAATCTTTGTTTTTGTGGGTTAGATTCTTGCTCTAAGTATTTTGTTTGCACGATGACGCTAATTTTATTTTTGTTGTTCATAATCTTTGCTTAATTAGATAAATTTATCAATCAATGGTCAGTGTTTTAGGATGCTGTTGGGGCGTCTGTCAGCATTATACTTATTAACCCATAAGTGTAAGAGCTTCGTTGAGTTAATTGCTTCTAAAAAATAAGGCACTGTTTAAATTATGGTGCCTATTAGGGAATTGTTGCGGGCATCGGTGATTTTTACTTTGACAATTTGCCCGATTAGAGAACTGTCACCTTGAAAATGGGTGTTACGCATATTTTCGGTGCGGCCGAATAGAGTGTGGTTTTTTTTGCCGATATTCTCAACTAGGATTTTTTGCACACTGCCAATCATTGATTTAGAGATTGACTCGGTGTTTTTATTGATGATTTTTTGTAGCTGGGACAGGCGTTGTTTTTTTACTGTCATTGATTCATCATCGGGATAGGTAGCAGCAGGTGTGCCAGGGCGCGGTGAGTAAATAAAACTAAAAGATTTATCAAAACCAATTTCATCAATGAGTTTTATGGTGTTGTTAAAATCAGCTTCATCCTCACCTGGGAAACCAATGATAAAATCAGACGAGATGGAAATATCAGGGCGAATTTGGCGTAATTTATCAATTTTTGATTTGTATTCTAAAGTACTATGACCGCGTTTCATAAGTGTTAAAATTTTATCAGCACCACTTTGAATCGGCAGGTGTAGGTGTGAGACCAGCTCTGGCACTTCGGCATAGGTCTGAATTAGGCGGTCGTTAAATTCCACTGGGTGTGAAGTGGTATAGCGAATCCGCTCAATGCCCTCAATTTGTGCCACAATGTTTATCAATAAAGCTATATCTGCATTTTGCCCATCGTCCATTAAACCTTGATAGGCATTGACATTTTGCCCCAGTAAATTAACCTCACGCACACCTTGATTTGCCAAAATATTCACCTCTTGAAGCACATCATTAAACGGACGCGAGACTTCTTCGCCGCGGGTATAAGGCACCACACAAAACGAGCAATATTTGCTACAACCCTCCATAATAGAAACAAAAGCGCATGCGCTACTGGTTTTTGGTTGGGGCAGAAAATCAAACTTTTCAATTTCTGGAAAAGACACATCAATACTGACTTGTTTGCTGCCGAGTGCATCATTTAGCATATTGGGTAATCGATGCAAGGTTTGAGGTCCAAAAATCATATCCACATAGGGCGCGCGTTTGAGAATGAGCGCCCCCTCTTGCGATGCTACGCAGCCACCAACGCCAATCACTAACTTAGGGTTTTGGTCTTTGAGCTTGCGCCAACGACCTAGCTGGTGAAAGAGTTTTTCTTGGGCTTTTTCACGAATAGAACAGGTATTGAGTAGTAAAACATCCGCCTCAAATGGATCGCTGGTAACCTCTAAGCCATGCGAGTGTTTGAGGATGTCAGTCATTTTATTGGAGTCGTATTCATTCATTTGACAGCCGAAAGTACGAATGTATAGTTTATTCATATTTTTTTACTGGATGCAAGGCGGAAGTTTTTTAATTGTTGTCTGAGGCAATGTGTAGCGTTTGGGTGGGGTAGGCGATTTGTGCTTTGTACTGGGCGATAATTTTTGCAATATCAAGCAAAATTTCAGCCTTTATTTTCTGATATTCTCCTTTGCTGGTGGTTTTGGTGAAGGCATGGATAATAAAATCAAGGGATGAGGCATTGAAGTGATTAAAATAGACTCTAAGTGGTTGAGAATGGTCAATATCTTGGTGGGATTTTAATAAATCCTCTATTGCGTTAATAATATCAGGCAGTTGTTCAATATCGTCATAACGAACGCCGATAATCTCTTTAATGCGGCGATTACTCATGCGTGAAGGGGTTTCAATTGGAAGTGATGCAAAGATAGAATTAGGAATATAGACTGGGTTTTTATTAAAGGTGCGAATCCGGGTAATTCGCCAGCCAATTTTCTCTACCACACCTTCAAATTCAGTTGAACGAATCCAGTCTCCAGTTGAAAAAGGTTTGTCCATTTGAATCATCAACCCACCAAAAATATTAGCCAACATGTCTTTGGCAGCAAAGCCGATAACAATGCCACCAACCCCACCAAAAGTCAGCAAACTGGAGATCGAAAATCCTAAATATTGAGCAATACCAAGTGCAATGGCAATAATAATAAGAATTTTGAAAAGTCGCGTAATCAAGCGCACAGAGTCATTATCAACATTGAGGTTATTTTTTAATAAATAAGCCTCAACCCCAGAGATAATTCTAAGAACTCCCCAAGTAATAATAAAGATAAGGATAATGTCAGTATGTTTAACAATTTTATTGAGTATCTCAACTTGCCCTCTGAATATAATAATAGAAAAGTAAATCCATCCAAACCAAACGAGCATTTTGAGTGGTGGGGTTATTGCATTTATCAAATAATCATCCCATTGATTTTTAGTTTTATGGGCGTGATGGGAAATTTTTTTAAGCACCAAACTCAATGCCAAGTGTGTAATCAAGGCAATAATAAAAAGAGCAGTTATTATTTGGTAAGGGGCTGCATTCTGCAAAAATTCATTCATAGATTTTATTTTAACAATTATTTCAAATATTTAATTGGATTGATTGGGGTGGAAAATTTTTTTATTTTAAAGTAAAAATTTGAGGCTTGAGTTGAGGCGATAATCTGTCCTTTTTTTACCCGCATGCCATTTTTTATTTTTAGATTTTGGTTTGGGGTATAAAAACTATAAAAACCCAGCGGATGTTTGATGACAATCGTTTTGTCATGGTTTTTTGGATTTTCATCATAAATCACAATGCCATCAAGAATTGCGCGTACTGGCTGAGCTTGCTCGGTCTCAAAGACGATTTGCGGATTTTGTTTGGAAAAAGTTTGAATGATTTTACCCATAACTGGAATGGGTGCGTAATCTTTCAAAATTTCTTTCTTTTTCGCACTCGGCGCGATGTTTTTTTCAGACTTGGCATTGTCTGGTGGTGAGTCTTGTTTGGTTTTGTCCAAATTAAGTGATTTTTCAATAACAATAATTTTTGCTTTATCAGGAGCAGACGAAGAGCAACCGTTAAGTGATAAAACAGCCATTAGCACCAATAATTTAATTTGAGATATTTGCATACCAAACCCCTATAAAAATAATCAAAATCAAGGCATAACCGAGTCGGTCAATGTATTTTTTAAGCCAAGTATCACATTCTTGACCAAATTTTTTAACCAAAAATGTTACCAAAAAAAACCGTGCCCCTCGTGATAGAAATGAAAACACAACAAACGGTAAAAATACCATTGAAACAACTCCTGCACCGATGGTGAAGATCTTATAAGGCACGGGCGAGAAGCCAGCGATAATAATAATCAACACCCCGTATTGGGTAAAATAATCTTTGACCGTATCCAACTCGTCAAGATAGTGCATTTTTTCTATCAGTGGCATGATTAAGTCAATAAAAAAAGCACCAATTAAATAACCAACAACACCCCCCAGAACTGAAAATAAAGTGCATACAAAAGCAAATTGGTAGGCTTTTTGTGGGTTTTTTAATGTCATCGGCGCTAATAAAATATCAGGCGGTGGATAGGGCAGAATAAAACTCTCAATAAAACTTAAAAAACCCAAATAAACGCTAGCATATCTGTAGCCAGCCCAAGTGAGCACAGTTTGATAAAATTTAGAAAAAATCTTCACTGAGTTTTTAACATAGGAAAGCCCAAAGCCGCCCGCGAATCATAATAAGTTTGGGCTACTTTTTGGCTCATAGTATGCACCCGGTGAATAAAGCGTGCACGGTCAGTAACACTGATGGCACGGCGCGCATCCAACAAATTGAATAAATGTGAAGCCTTCATAACCTGTTCATACGCAGGATAGGGCAGGGCACAGGCAATAAGTTTTTTATTCATATCCTCGGCCTCATCAAATTGCCTGAATAGCACTTCTATATCAGCAATTTCAAAATTATATTTAGATTGCTCAACCTCGTTTTGATGAAACACATCTTGATAACTCACGCCTTTGACCCAAGTTAGGTCAAACACTGAATCAACACCCTGCAGATACATCGCTAAACGCTCTAAACCATAGGTTAATTCTCCAGAAACGGGCTTGCAAACAAGACCACCAACTTGTTGAAAATAGGTAAATTGACTTACTTCCATACCATCTAACCAAACTTCCCAGCCCAACCCCCAAGCACCGAGTGTGGGTGACTCCCAATTATCTTCTACAAAGCGCAGATCATGTTTAGCCAAATCAATGCCAATTTCGGCTAAGGATTCCAAGTATAGATCTTGAATCTCCTGTGGTGAGGGTTTAAGCAATACCTGAAACTGATAATAATGCCCCAAGCGGTTTGGATTTTCTCCAAAGCGTCCATCGGTAGGGCGCCTTGAAGGTTGTACATAAGCGCATTTCCATGGCTCAGGACCTATGGCACGCAAAAAAGTTGCTGGATGGAAAGTTCCAGCTCCCATCTCCATATCAAAAGATTGCAGTAGCGTGCAGGCTTTTGATGCCCAGAATAATTGCAATTTTAAGATTAAATTTTGAAAAGAAACCTGAGTATCTAAATCTGTAATTGACATAATCTGGAATTAGCAAAAATAAATAAATTTTACCTTTTATTTTTTGCCAAAGCATTTAACATTTTTTTCTTGTTAGGCACTCCCATAAAAAAACAAGGATTGCTGATTTTTTTTACCATATGACAGATAAGTTTTTACCATATGAAGGCACGGGAAAAAACGGCTACGCCTCGCCCAAACGCCTTATATTACGGGTTAAAGTGGATTTGGGATGCCATACTGGCAACAATCCTCACCTGTTTTGTTATTTGTTTTTCTGTTCTTTGTTTTAGCATTTGTGTTATGTTTTGCTTTCTTCAAGCCTTTTTTTAAAAAAAACATATTTAGGTTTAAAAACATAAATCAATATCGGAATAATCGTCAAAGCAATCACCATGTCAATAATCAGTGCTTGAGAGATAAACACGCCAAGCGCCCAAGTATTGGCCAACTGTGTCATTAACAGTGGAATAAAACTTGCCAACAACACTAAAATTGATGCAAACACCGCTGCCCCCGTTGTCTCTAAGGTATTTTTTAATGAATCAACCCACTTTCCGCCAGCCGCATACATTTCTTCTCTAAGCCGAGAAATCATATAAACACCATAATCAACGCCCAGCCCCATCGCAATAGATAGCGATACCAAAGTGGCAAAATGTAGATTGCCAGACCAATTCTCAACCCGAGTATAATAAGCCCCCAGCCCGTATTGCCCAAATAGCGTTATCAATAAAGTAGCTGTTAAAATACCCGCAATCAAGGGTGAGCCAAAAATCAGTGCTGCAATCGCAAAAATTGCCAATGCGGTTATAAGTGGTGATTTAATGTATTCCGATTCTGCCACATCATGCGTTGCCTCAGTGGCTCCTAGAAAACCACCTACTGAGACGCTATCAGTGCCGCTGTCTTCAATTTGCACGGTTTTTCCACTTTCGGGCATTTTTACAATATCACCTGATTTATAACCCCAATTAACCAAGTTAAAACCCAGCTGATTTTTATTATCTGCAAAAAATTTTTGAATGTCTGCCACTGTTTGATGTGTTTTAACTGGGTCCATGGTATTGACAAAACCCATAATCACTCCCTCATTCCAATCTTTGGCAACAAAAGATTCTAAATCTCCCTGCGAAGTGTTTGCCTCCAATAAGCCATTAAAACCAGTAACAATTTCATTTGCATCAGGCACCCAAGTTTTGTCTTGCGGATCTCCATAAACATCCATATTTTTGGCAATAAAAGCCGCATTTGGCACATGAAAGTATTTTAAATCTGGCTCTTGCCCGGGTGGGGTCATCATCAACATATTAACTATTTTCAAAAATTGAATATACGAACCTGTGAATCCAATATTTGGATGTGCACGCATCCAATCTTCAGTTTTTTCAATTGCTGCCATTACTTCAGCGTTATTAAACGCCCCTTGTGGTGCGTCTTCGTCTTCATCCCAACATTTTGTATTTTTGGGTGCTGAGCCATCGTAGCTACAAGGGGGTAACATTGGAAAATGCTCAGGCTTGCCTTTGATGGGGATATTTACCGAGATGACTCCAGGCATCACCTCTCCCAAACGGCGTAAATCAACATTGGCATCTGAATCGTATTTAAATGCCGCTCGTGAATAGTTAATTCCTACTTCTAAGCCCGGCATTGGGCTTTTGTCGGTGGGCGTATAAATTTTGGTTTCTATCGCACTCCAAGCAACCAAGGCGATAATCATTCCAATTGGGATAATTTTCATCTTTCCGGTAATGGCGGTGGTTAGCGTGTTTGCCATTGATTTCTCAAAATTTGAAGATTCGCACATGGCATTATTTTTTTCTAATTGTTTGGGTGAAAAAACTGCCATTAAAATCGGGGCAATAGTAGTGGTGGTTATCAAAATTGTCAGCATCCCAAACATGCCAAAATAAGCATAGGCTTTGTAAAATGAAATATCCACAAATGACAAAGTAAAAAAGCCCACCATATCGGTTACAATTGCCAATGTTGCAGGCACAATAGTATGGGCGATTGCTTGCTCAGCAGCCGCCAAAGGGGTGCAATCTTGGGTGTGTAATTCATTTAGATAACGCCTCACAACTTGCACTGCATGTCCAGTGCCAATGGCGAGTAAAAGCATAGGCGTTAGTACCATCATTGTGGTTAGTTTGTATTGGGTAAAACCCATCAAGCCCAAAGTAATAATAATGGTTGAAACTACCCCAATCAAGGGAAATACCGAACCTCGCCACCCTTTATTAAGATACCAAAGGGCTGCCACTACAATCAAAAACGAAACTAAAAACAACCACCATTTTTGCACCAAATCATACAACATAAAAGCTAGAAAATACGGCTCACCAGCAATCCTAACCTCTACTCTGTCACCATATTTAAGTTTAATATCACTTACTAAATCCAGCACCGAAGACACCCAAGGCAGATAATCGGTTTTAACTGTGTCGGCATAATCTCCAACAATAAAAAATCCTTTTGCCCGACATACGCTGTCATCAAACCAACCTTTTTTAGCAAATTCACAACGCTCTCCCTCCGCAGTTTGTTTTAACATCAACATTGGGGCTAATACAGGGTTGGTTTCAATGCCTTTTTTAAGGTGTACCAGTTGGGTAGTGGCTAATCGTTTGTCTATGGTGCTAATACCAGCAACTGGAACAAGCCTTTCAAACTTCAGCCCGCCTTCTGCTGAAGTGCCCATATATTTAATCTTTTGAGCTGCAATATCCATAAAATTATTACCCCGAGAATGTTTAAGTGCGACCATGTCATTGTGTGCCTTTTGCACCATATTTACGAACCATGGTTGATAAACATCAACATCATCCTCCCATGAACCGCCTGCTTTTTCACAAACTGCTCTGGTCATTTTTGCAGGGGCAGATTCATGAATCCGCAAGCCAGTTTTTGGGTTATAACGCACGATTTCGTCAGCGTCTTGATAGGGATTATCACCCCCAACACAATCTTTTAAAACAAACCCCATCACCATGATATTACCAAAACCAAATTTTTGCTCTCCATAAGCATTGGTTGCTACATAACGGTTAGATTCTGGTAATAGGGTATCAGGGTCGTTACGAATATCTAAATCTTTAATAAAAAAAGCGGATATCAGCGTAACCACACCCATAATCAATAACAGTATTTTGCGTCTATTAACTGCAAATTCAGCGTATTTTTTTGCAAAATCGTTCATAATTTACTCCTTATTATTTTTTTTAGCAGTATAATCCAAAAACAGTTGTAATTTGTCATTAAAATTTAAAATAGGAAAAACCATGTTTAAACTAAGCAAATTATTTTTAACCAGTTTTATCGTTTTAACACTCGCTGCTTGTAACGGCTCAGATTCAGATGGAGGCAGCACCTCTCCCCCTACC
>JYIN01000008.1 GCA_002007405.1 Gammaproteobacteria bacterium Gsub | reverse complement strand
TGGCGTTGATTATAATGCTTTTATTTTAAATAAAGACGAACAATGAAAAAATTCGCCGTCCTTGAGCAAGGCAATAAACCTAATACTAAATTAGCCAAAAAGCGTAAAAGGCAATTTACAACCAGCTACAGTGATTGTTTTCGTCTCAACTGGGCGGATAACCGCCGCGATAAACAGGCTGATTTTTATGCTAAAAATATCACTTGGTCAGAAGGTCGGAGTCTGTTGTATGAAAAAACTAAGGGACAATATGAATACTATATTTTTATTGATGATGATGTTGATTTTTGCTCAAAAACAAAGCGCTCGGTTAGTGAAGAAATAAGTGATTTTCTCAGTGCTTATACCCCACTTTCCGGCACCATATTTGGTGATAATTGGTGCTGGGATAAGGCACTAAGAAAAAAAATAGCAGCGGATAAAAAAAAAGTTTTTTGTGTCAAAGGGCATGATTTATACTGCCATATTTTTGCCTCGCATTTTGCCGATTTAATGTTTCCAGTAATCTACCACGGGTCAGAAGGCTCAATGTGGTATGCCCAGTATGTTGCCACCGAGTTATTTGCGGATAAATGTTTGGTGTTAAATACGGTTAATATTAAAAATACTCAAAGCGTGGCACATCGAGATAGTCAAAATATACAGTATAATCCGCTTAATCTTATTCTCAATAAATTCAATCACTTATGCCACAATAGCACTTTTAAAAATGATTTTAATCACGCTAAAATAATACTTGATAATTATAAATTTTATGATATTAAGCCTAATCCCAAGCCCGTTAAAGCTACCATCGTTGACATTGGGAAAATTTTTAATACCCAGCATCCAGATTATCTTAATAGAAAATCAACTGCGCCTATGATAAATAATAGTAAGTTAGACAAAACCCAACAACAGCTCATAAGAGCCCTCAAAGAAGAGCTTGAGCCACATGATTTTATTGTGCCACAGGGTAGTACACTGCCTATGATATTCTACGATAGAAAATATCGTTTTATTTATTTTCAACGCGGAAAAACTGCTTGCAGTTCTGTTTTAAGTGTTTTGTACGATTTGTATGGTATTGATATAGATACCCCAAAAAATTATGATTTTGACCCAAATTATGTTCATGATAACAGTAATCTAGCTAAATTTAATGCCACCTCGCTCACTTTAGGTTGGGATTTTATAAAAGACGAGACTTTGGCTGCCGAAATATTATTTGCCCCTAATTGGTATCGTTTTAGCATTAAATTCAACCCTTATCAGCGAATATTTTCTGCATGGAAAGATAAAATATTTTTAGGAAGTTATATAAGTTACCGCATGTATATATTTGAAAAATTAGCCAAACCCAACTTTGTTGAGTTTGAAGATTTTATTAACTACTTGCATAATGGTGGCAAAAAAGATCAACACTGGATGCAGATTTACCACCCGATATATTCAAGCCTTGATAATATGAAGTGGTATGACATTAAAGATTTTAACCATTGGATAGATGACTTTAATCAGTATTTAACCCAATACAAAGTTAATAAAACCCTAACCTTACCACATGTTAATGCAAGCATTCCTATTGGCAAAGCAAGTGCTTTTTATACACAGGACATTGCTAATAAAGTCTATGATTATTGTGTGGATGATTTTAAATATTTTGGCTATGCTAGAAATAGTTGGTATGACAAGCAACCACAACAGCCAGTTAAGCGCGCTGAGGACTGTATGGATTGGTGCGCTACTCATATCTCTAAGCAAAATAGGTATTTGTATTATTATAAAAATTACATAACCACTTTGAATCGATGGCAAACTTTTTGGGCTTCCTCATACAAAAGAAAAATACTAGTTATCGCTCGTAATATTGCCCAAAAATTACATATATATAAATTTTTAAAACAACTTATTCGGTCGCTAAAAAAGATATTTTATTAATGCAAAAAAACATACCTAAAATAATTTGGATGTATTGGGAACAAGGCTGGGAACAAGCACCAGAATTGGTAAAAAAATGCAAAAAATCATGGGAAAAACACAATCCTAAGTGGGAAGTTCGTGCTTTAGATGAAGACACAATACTTGAATTTTTTGACATAAAAAATTGGATGCCGAATTATAGAAAAAAACAACTTATAGCAATGACAATAATCTTGCTTAAGACTTTTATTAAGCGGTTATTGCGTCGAACCAACCCCACTGTAAAATTAATTAAAAATCACTCAATTATCATACAACACCGCTCAGATATTATCAGGGTGGCTTTATTAAAACAATATGGCGGTATTTGGGTGGATGCGACTTTATTTTGTCGAAAACCATTGGATGAATGGCTATCGCCCCATATTCAACAAGATTTTTTTGCCCTGAGCAATCCAGGTAAAAATTTAAGGCTAGCAGGGGGTTCTTTAGCAATGGCGAGTAGTTATTTCTTGGTATCTACAAAAAACCACTATATGATTAAAAAACTTTATAGTGCCGTATATAGATATTGGCAGAAACACTTAGTGGCTGGCCAATACTACCTTATATTTAAGCTTTTTAATGAGTGTTATCATAATGATGATAAATTTGCACAAATATGGGATAAGATTATCAAGCTTGATGCCCATATCCCTAATGCGGGTGAATTTGATAAAAATGGTGGCATTGAGTTTTTTGCCTTGCAAACAAAAGAGCAATTAAATGATTTATCAGATACTTATAAAAAAATGTTAAACACCAGCAAAGCGCCTTTTTTCAAACTATCTCGTAATGAACAATACGCACCCAGCCAATCATCTTGCATTAACTATTTGCTTAAACAAACTTAGATGCCCAAACAATTTTTATATTTAGTGCAATCTAGAATCAAATTTTTAGATAGACACCAGGTGTTAGAAAGTGATAATGCTGATGTTATTGTCTTGGTTTTTGAACAAAAAATCAATAAACCCAATTTTATTTATGCTCCAAATACTCACTGGGATACAGGGCGTCATGTTTTGATAGAATATGCCAGAGAATTAACCCAACAATATGAATATTATATTTTTTTAGATGATGATGTTGAATTTATTCAAGGTGATTTTAGAAAATTTGAACAAATTGTTTTAAATACTAAACCTGATGTTGCCGTGCCCCAATTTAATCAAAATGCACCTATGTTTTGGTTTGATAAAATTAACCGCAAAACTTTTAAATCGCCGTATTCAAAAATCATTCTTTTTGACCAGTGTTTTATTTGCTTTACTAAGCAACTGTTTTTCAATAAAAATTTATTAACTTATGCAACAGATTTTAGCCGTTACGGCATCAAAGACCAAATCAACACTTCGTATTTGACAGCACATATATTGTATCTAAATTTATTCCAGTATGTTGAAGATAAAAAATTAATTCAATTCAATGAGATAAAAATAAAAAATATCAATGCTGAGGCGAATTATACTAGGCGACTGCAGCCTTATCAGATTTATGATTTATTATTTTTAAACCCAAAACACCGTTTAAATATGAATAATGCTACCGTAGGTTATATCATTACAATCTATCAAAATTTAATGCCAAATTTACTAAAAATAGTTTGCTACACAAACTACTTAAAAAATTAAAATTCATTCATTTAAGTGTTAAATTAGTACTCATTTATATATTCCAAAGTATCAAAATCAGTCAAACACTTAAATAAAAAAAGGTTTTAACCATAGACAAAACATCAGCCAATAGTGTGGTTAATTCTTATGGTTGGCAAAGATAATGGCTGAGTAGATTTTAGTCATAAAAAGCATTTTAGGCTGCGTCATGGTAAGAGCGAGTAATGCAAAAATAGGGGTGCGTAGTTTCAACAGCCACTGAGTAGGTATGTGGGCAGGGGTTTTGATTTTCCATTAACACCTTCCACAATGAAAATTATTAAAATGACATATTTTTTTTTAAAAAAAATGGCATCGCCTAGGAGAATCGAACTCCTCTTACCAGGATGAAAACCTGGGGTCCTAACCGATAGACGAAGGCGACATATTTTTTTGCTTTTTGGTGGAGCTAAGCGGGATCGAACCGCTGACCTCTACACTGCCAGTGTAGTGCTCTCCCAGCTGAGCTATAGCCCCTTTAGGTCAAAAAGGCAAAAATGTAGATTATAGACTCTAAGTTAAATTAGTCAAGCAGCGTTAGTTTAGTCTCAGTTATTATTAAATTTATCTGTAGCTTCTTGCATGGTGCTTTGAAGAGTGCCCATTTCAGCCATTTCGACAATAATATCACCGCCACCTACCAGCTCAGAATTCATATAAATTTGTGGAAAAGTTGGCCAGTCGGCAAATGCGGGTAGATTTTGAAAAACCTCTGGGTCTTCAAAAATATTTACATAAGCAAATTCCACCCCTGTTGAGGCAAGTGTTTGTGCAGCACGCGCTGAGAATCCACATTGTGGGAATTGCGGAGTGCCTTTCATATATAAAACAATCGGCGCGCTGTCTATTTGTTTTTGAATTTTATCCATAACATCCATCATTTTTTCCTCCAGTTAAAGTTTAATTTTACTTTTTTACAGCCCTGGCAACGGTGTATTTTTTCCCCTGTTTGAGTTTTTTGTAATTGCCAAAAACGGATTTAAAATTATCCTTGATAAAATGACGCAGACCATTAATGGTAACAAAGGTAATCTTGCCGTCTGATTTAAGCGCATTAAAGGCGTCATAGAGGATAATGCTCAGTTGTTCTCTGCCGATTTTGGCAGGCACATTAGAGATAATTTGCTCAAAATAATTGTTTTTATTAATACTCAAAAACCCATCGGATAAATACACATAAACATTATCAATATGATTTAATTTGGCATTTTTATTCGCCAACTCAATGCAGACAAAATCTTTATCTACCATATGCACTTCGCCATCGGGGCATGCCCTTGCCACGGCTAGCCCAATTGCCCCGTAACCACAGCCTAAATCTAGACAGTTGTCGGCTTTTCCAATCTCTAAATGTCTCGTCAATAATTCGGTGCCCTCATCAATTGCGCGTGGGCTAAATACGCCCCAACGGCTTTTGAATGTTAAATCATGACCCAAAAGACGGGTTTGAATGCTCAAATCCTGTTTGAGTTTATGAATATCCTGAGGTAGAAACATGTTTAATATTGTTGGGTGGCTTTTTTCTTTATTTTGGCTTTAATAATTTGAGCGGCATTATCGCCTAAGTGTTCTTCGCCCCTAGCTTTTGCTAGCTCAATTTGATACTGCCTTTGCCGATAACGGCTAACTTGCGATGGGCTGCGCAAATTATAACATCGGGGGCAAGAGATTCCTTTTTCATAATTTGGGTGGTTTTTGTCTTTATCAGTGATGGGGTAGCGACATGCGTGGCACTGGTCGTATTTTCCCTGTTCAAGATTATGTCCCAGTGAGACCCGATCATCAAAAACAAAACATTCGCCCTCCCACAAACTTTGGGATTTATCAACGCTTGCTAAATATTTTAAAATACCGCCGTGCAGATGATAGACTGTCTCAAAACCTTGGGATTTTAAATAAGCAGTGGATTTTTCACAACGAATGCCACCAGTGCAAAACATGGCTATTTTTTTAGTGCGGTATTGCTCTAAATTATTTTTTGTATAAGTAGGAAACTCTCTAAACGCCTCAGTATTAGGGTTAATCGCACCTTTAAAGCTACCAATTTCATACTCATAATTGTTACGGGTATCAATCAATACCACGCCAGGCTCACTAATAAGGGCGTTCCAGTCTTTAGGCGCAACATAGATGCCGTTGGCAGCAATTGGGTCAATATTTGCTATACCCAGGGTTACAATTTCTTTTTTAAGTTTAACTTTGAGGCGTTTGAAGGGGAGGGTTTTGCTCTGGGAGAATTTGATTTCTAAATTATTAAATCGCCCGTCATTGCGTAAAAATTGTACTACTTTTTCAATCGCTACTTGGGTGCCAGCGATAGTGCCGTTTAACCCCTCTGAAGCCAAAAGAATCGTGCCTTTAACTTCTAATGTTGCCATCAATTTATATAAGGGGGCGCGGAATTGAGTAAAATCGTCTAAACGAGTAAATTGATACAAAGCACAAACGACAAACATGATTCTTAATTTAAAATCAAATGGCATATTTTACCATTTGAAATATTAAAATACCCAACTTGCTGGTAAAATTATCCTATGTTGGAATCAATTCACCACCCTGCAGATA
Source organism: Gammaproteobacteria bacterium Gsub (assembly GCA_002007405.1). GTDB lineage: Bacteria > Pseudomonadota > Gammaproteobacteria > PS1 > Pseudothioglobaceae > JAAOIF01. Next base: position 88,255 of record JYIN01000008.1, on the reverse strand, counting down.
TTAAACAACTCAGTTTAGAAGAGTTGCAATCTCTAGCAGACGAAATACGCACATTTTTAATTACCAATGTGCAAAAAACTGGAGGTCATTTAGCGCCAAATTTGGGTACAGTGGAGTTAACCCTTGCCATGCATACCGTGTTTGATACACCAAATGATACTTTTGTATTTGATGTAGGGCATCAGACCTACACCCACAAAATTCTCACTGGGCGCTTGCACAAAATGCACACCTTGAGAAAAAAAGATGGCTTGAGTGGTTTTACCAAACGCGAAGAGAGTGTCCATGACGAGTTTGGTGCAGGGCATTCCTCTACCTCAATCAGTGCCGCCTTAGGGATTGCAATTGCCAATAAAATTAATAAAACTAGAGATAAATCTATTGCCATCATTGGTGATGGGGCGCTTACTGGCGGTATGTCGTTTGAGGCGATGAACCATGCTGGAGATTCAAACACTGACCTGCTGATTATTCTCAATGATAATGACATGAGTATTTCTAAAAATGTTGGCGCGATGAGCAAATATCTCACTAAACTAATTTCTGGAAAAATATACTCTTCAATAAAATCAAAGTCTTTGAGATTTTTAGAAAAAATACCAACAGCGTATAAATTTGCCAAACGCTCAGAAGAACATTTAAAAGGTATGGTTTTGCCCAGCACTTTGTTTGAGGAATTGGGAATTGATTATTTTGGTCCTATTGATGGGCACGATTTGCCGATGCTTATTAAAACATTACAAAATTTAAAACCACTAAAAATGCCACGACTTTTGCATGTCATTACCAGAAAGGGTTGTGGTTTAAAAACAGCAGAAAACGACCCTTGCAAATTCCACGGCGTTACCTCTTCCTCAGAGAATAATACCATCTTGCCAAGTTATAGTAGCGTTTTTGGTCAATGGCTAGTTGATAATGCCGTTAATGATAAAAAACTCATAGCCATTACCCCAGCAATGTGCATAGGTTCTGGCATGAGCGCGTTTGCAGCACAGTTTCCCCAGCAATATTTTGATGTTGGTATTGCCGAACAACATGCAATAACTTTTGCAGGTGGGCTGGCAACGCAGGGTTTTAAACCTGTGGTGGCAATTTATTCGACTTTTCTACAACGCGCCTATGACCAGTTGATTCATGATATTGCCTTACAAAATTTAAATGTGGTTTTTGCCATTGATCGTGCAGGAATAGTGGGTGTTGATGGAGCAACTCATGCGGGTTGTTTTGATTTAAGTTTTCTACGCTGTGTGCCTAATTTGGTGATTATGGCACCTAGCAACGCCATTGAGATGTACCAAATGTTAAACACTGCTTATGCCTTTAATGGCACAGCTTGTGTGCGTTATCCTAAAGGCATTTCTCCGCTAAAAAATTACACCAGCAAACAAACTTTAAAAATCGGCAAAGCCAATATTGTTAAAAAGGGCAGTAGCGTTGCTATTTTGGCTTTTGGCACAACACTAAATCAGGCGCTCATCGCTGCTAGAGAATTGAGTGCCACTGTGGTTGATATGCGTTTTATCAAGCCCATAGATGAGGCGCTAATTATTGAGCTTTCTAACACTCATAAGCAGTTAGTATCGGTTGAAGATAATACCGTTGTAGGTGGTGGTGGTAGTGCAATTAGCGAGTTTTTACATACTCAAAATATCACCACACCACTCATGCTATTAGGCTTGCCGGATGAATTTAGCGAACAAGGTAGCCAAGAGGAATTGCATGCTTTATATGGCTTAGACGCTGATGGCATTCTCAAGGCAATAAAATTATGAAAAAATTTCTCAAATCTTACAGCCCTAACCCAGATGAATTAAAAAATCATGCTTATTTGAGTTGGCTTTCCCAGCATTTGCACAATGTTAGCTTGTGGAATTTTAATCGGCGCTCAATCTCAAAAGCTTTTGCAATTGGTTTATTTTGTGCCTTTATTCCCCTGCCTTTTCAAATGTTTTTAGCGGCCCCTACGGCGATTATTTTTTCTGCTAATTTACCATTATCGATAGCCTTGGTTTGGGTTAGTAACCCCTTGACCATGCCAGCTATTTTCTATGCTTGTTATAAACTCGGCGCATGGATTCTAAAAGTTGAAATTGAACAAGATTTTATTATCTCATTAGACTATGTTTGGGCAGTGTTTGGGGATATTTGGCAGCCATTCTTACTCGGCTGTTTGCTGTTTTCTGTTGTTAGTGCGTTTGTTGGATACTGGACAATTCAACTGATCTATCGATTGAAGGTTTATAAAAGAATGTCTCGCTAAATTGATTGGTTTAATTGGTTGCGGATTTGTGCCTCTAAGACATCAACCAGTTGTGCATTATCTACCTTAGAGTGGGTTTGACCTTTAGTATAAAGCAAATTAGGGCTACCGCCAGTTAAGCCTACAGTCGTAGCTTTTGCCTCGCCTGGGCCATTAACCACACAACCAATCACTGCCACATCAATTGGATCAACCACATCTTCTAAGCGTGATTCCAGTTCATTCACCACTGAGATAACATCAAATTTTTGCCGCGAGCAAGAGGGGCAAGCAATAAGATTGATACCTTTTTTGCGCAAATTTAGCGACTTTAAAATATCAAACCCTACTTTAACCTCATCTACTGGATTAGAAGCCAGTGAAACCCGAATGGTATCGCCAATACCCTCAGCAAGCAATAAACCTAGTCCAATGGAAGATTTCACCGCACCTGTCCTAAATGAACCAGCCTCAGTAATACCCAAATGCAGTGGGTTATCAATTTGTGTAGCCAATTGCCGATAAGCAAACACGCTCATAAATACTTCGGATGCTTTGATCGAGATTTTAAAATTATCAAAATTTAGCCGATCTAAAATATCAATATGTCTAAGGGCTGATTCCACCATTGCCTCAGGAGTCGGTTCGGTGTATTTCTTTTGCAAATCTTTTTCTAACGAGCCTGCATTTACCCCAATACGAATCGGGATATTATGGTCTTTAGCACAAGAAACCACTTCACGCACTCTATCTTCTCGACCAATATTACCAGGGTTGATGCGCAAACAATCAGCCCCATATTCAGCCACTTTAATTGCAATTTTATAATCAAAATGAATATCGGCAATGAGAGGAATATTGGATTGTCGCTTGATTTCCTTAAATGCCTGTGCCGCTGTTATTGTTGGTACAGAAACACGCACTAAATCAGCGCCAGCAGCTTGAATAGCACTAATTTGTTGTAAAGTTTTTACAACATCACAAGTATCGGTATTGGTCATGCTTTGCACTGTAATCGGTGAGTTACCACCAATTGAGACATCACCAACAAAGATTTTTTTAGATTTTCTGCGTTTGATTTTATGTGTTGGCTTCATTGGGTTTTTTGGTAGATTTCTACCAGTTCATCTAAATTTTCCAATATTTCAGGAGGCTTTTGCCTGCTTTGAGTAGGTTGAGGAGGTGGGTTTTTAACCACTGTCTCAATTTTTGGACCGCTAATAATAATCCGCTTTGATTTAGAAGTTTCGGACTTTATTTTGTTGTCAAAAGACCAATAAACAATAATCAATATTAATACCAATAGTAAAATCCATAATTTGAATTTTGTGTTATTCTTCTTTTGCCAAGGGTAGTAATAAATACCTTCTATCATAACTGAGACCGCCCGCTTTTATCAACCACCTTGCCCGCCAACTGTCCGCAGGCGGCAAGCACATCCCCGCCACGAACCCGACGCGTTGTGGCGCGAATGCCATTATCAAATAAAATATCTTGAAAAGTCTTAATTGTAGCCGTTTTTGAGGTTCTATAGATACTTTTTGGAAAAAGATTAAAGGGAATTAAATTTACCTTAGCTGCTATACCATACAATAATTTTGCTAATTGCCGAGCTTGTTGTGCGGAATCATTGACCCCTTCCAACATCACATATTCAAATAAAATATGACGCTCTTGGGTGCCTGAATCTAGATAATTTTGGCAAGCTGCCAGCAGTTCCTTAAGCGGATATTTTTGGTTAATTGGCACCAATTCGTTACGCAAGGCATCGTTTGCAGCATGCAAAGAAATTGCCAGACTAACTGGAACCTGTTTTGCTAGACGATAAAGGGCTGGCACAATGCCTGAGGTAGAGATGGTAACTTTTCGTCTTGAGAGTCCAAATGCTAAGTCATCCAACAACAAACCACAAGCTTGATAAACGGCGTTTTCATTAAGCAGTGGCTCGCCCATACCCATAAATACCACATTTGAAATATTCTTGTCTTTAGCGTGTAAATATTGCTGGGCAATCATGACCTGAGTAATCATTTCTGCAGTTGAGAGATTGCGATTAAAACCTTGCTTCCCTGTTGAACAAAAGGTGCAGGCCAACGCACAACCAATTTGCGAAGAAATGCACAAGGTACCACGCTTTTTTTCGGGGATATAAATCGTCTCAATATGGTTTTGATTGCCTAAATCAAGCACCCATTTGATCACTCCATCTAAGGCAAAATTTTGTACAACAACCCTTGGTAAATCTAGGGTTGCAACGGTTTTTAATTTGTCTTTTAGTTGTTCATCCAAGTTTGACATTTTATCAAAATCAAATTCGCGTTGATGATATACCCACTGCATAAATTGTTTGGTACGATGGGGTTTTTCACCCAGTTGTGAAAAAAAATTATCCAGATCTTGTTGATTAAGGCCAAAAAGGTTTTGCCTATATTGCATTTAATTAAAAATGGTATTAAGCGGCTTTGTTATTACGCAAAAAATAAAAAAATTAACGCGTTCTTGGGCAAATGTCGTCTTGCCCAAAAAAATATTCAATTTCAATGGTAGCGTTTTCTAAAGAATCAGAACCATGTACGGCATTTTCATCTAAAGATTGTGCAAAATCTGCTCGGATTGTACCTGCTTTTGCCTCTCTGGGGTCGGTTGCACCCATGATTTCACGGTACTTGGCAACCGCGTTTTCAGCTTCTAAAACCTGAATCATAACAGGACCTGAGGTCATAAATTTAACCAATTCATCATAAAAAGGGCGCTCTTTATGTACTGCGTAAAAACCGCGCGCCAAATTGATGTCTAAATGTAGCATTTTTGCCGCTACGATTCTAAAGCCAGCAGCCTCTAAGCGTGTATAAATTTTCCCTATTACATTTTTGGCAATGGCATCTGGTTTGATAATTGATAAAGTCCGCTCCATACTAATAGTGCTCCATATAAATAATAAAAAGAGCTATTTTATTACTGAATAGACATAAAAAAGCACCCGAAGGTGCTTTTTTTTATAACTCATCAATCAATCAGTTATTGACAGAATCTTTAAGTGCCTTGCCCGCTTTAAAAGCAGCCACTTTAGAAGCTTTAATTTGAATGCTCGCACCAGTTTGCGGATTACGACCTGTTCGTGCTGCACGCTCTCTAACAACAAAACTACCAAAACCTGTTAATTGCACACCATCACCCATAGCCATCGCCGAGGTAATTGCGTCAGTCGTTGCGTTTAATGCACGCCCTGCATCTGCCTTTGAAAGGTTTGCTGTTGATGCAATTGCATCGATTAGTTCTGATTTGTTCATATTTTATCCTCAAGAGTTAAAAAAAACCAAATATTATCTTTTACAAAGACAAGGAGGCAAAAAAGCATAAAAACCAATCATTGTCTGTTGCCAGCCTCCAGAATTTTGGTAATACTCATTATAAAGAAATATCTTGCCTATATTGATAAATTATAAAAAAAATAAAAATCTAATAAAAAATGGGGTTTATTAGTAAATAAAAAGTTCTAAAAAATCAATGACACCAAGGGTTTCTGCTTGTTTTTATAAATTTGAATCCATACCTTCAAGTGCAATATCTTATGTATTCAAATGGAATAGCCATCGTCTTTTTCAACTGATAACCAATAAAGTGACCATGCAAAAACATACCCATTTGACTAAACCGGAAAAATACTATATTTAATGAAAAAACAACAAAATTGATTAACAAGCCTTACTAAAACAATCAACAATGAGCTATGAGTTAAGGCATAACGAGTAAAAAAGGACACCACTACACAAAAGCCCATGCAGGCTTCGTGTAGCAAACAAAAAGATAAAAACAGCCATTAAATTCACTAATAAGTTAAGTGCTATAACGGGGTTAAGTGCTATACTGCCACTCAACTCAAATGGGGGTCCCACAACTTGTTGTTTGTTTAGCATTGAATAAGGGGCATTAAGATTGGTACTATAAATGGCAGTTTTCACCCCCTTTTTTATCATAAAAATAGTAGCGCTTCCATTTTTAAATATTGCGTTTATAATCTAAATCCAAATAACAAAAACAGTAGATAGATAACATCTCAAAAATAAATATTTTTTTTCACCTCAAGATGATTTATAAAAACAATCACTTTATTTTAATTTATTTATTATCGCAGGGTGTTATTATGCAAGATAACACCCCTATTACCAGCACAGGCATTGGCTGATGAGATTGTGGTGGGTGTTGTTTAAAAATCAATAAACCAGTGAAAAGTATTTTTTCTTTAAATGATAAAAATGGTGCCCACCTTTATATAAATTTTCCTGATTTTTACGCTCAATACTTTCAACACTCATTTTAATTGAGCAGTGTGGACAAACTTTTTTAACAAGTCTAGTTGAAATTATTGTTAGTAGGGAATCTGATATATGTGAGCCGCAAACACCAAACTCTTTGAATCTATCAATGATAGCACTTGTCTTTTTGGTATGACAAGTGGTTAAATCGCCCTCCCCCAAACAAATATGTGGCTTTGTTGATTATTGATAAAAATCGCAATATTTTGACTGAAAAATAGAATCTAATTATGTTTTTTTATGTGGAAAAATAATTTTTTTTTTAAGGTATGGGCGCGCAGTTTTATTTTTTGGGTTTGGGTAGTCAAGAATTATTAGAGAGACCCTTGTATAATTGGACAAGAAATCCCAACTGCGACTAGACCTATAGCAAAAAAACTAAAAAATATTAAATTAATGTTTCTATTTAAAATAGTTATGGGATAATATGCGATTGTTTTTTGGGGAGGGGTTCCCGAGTGGTCAAAGGGAACAGACTGTAAATCTGTCGGCTCTGCCTTCGAAGGTTCAAATCCTTCCCCCTCCACCACAAGGGAAAAATAGGGTTAAATGGATAAAAAATTTGCGGGTATCGTATATTGGTATTACCTTGGCCTTCCAAGCCAATGAGACGAGTTCGATTCTCGTTACCCGCTCCATGTAGAAAAGGTTGCGCTCACCTAGCTCAGTCGGTAGAGCACTTCCTTGGTAAGGAAGAGGTCGGCGGTTCAAATCCGCTGGTGAGCTCCAGTGTTACTTGTTTTAATTTATTTTTAAAATAGAGGAAGAGAAAATGTCAAAAGAAAAATTCGAAAGAACCAAACCCCATGTTAATGTTGGTACTATCGGTCATGTTGACCATGGTAAAACTACTTTAACAGCTGCCATTACTAAAGTCATGGCAGAGGCTAGAGGCGGTGAATTTAAAGATTATGCAGATATTGATAATGCCCCAGAAGAAAGGGAGCGTGGCATTACCATTTCAACCGCTCATGTAGAATACGAATCAGAAACGCGTCATTATGCACATGTTGATTGCCCAGGACATGCCGATTATGTTAAAAACATGATTACTGGCGCTGCACAAATGGATGGTGCCATTCTCGTCATTGCTGCAACCGATGGTCCTATGGCACAAACTCGCGAGCACATTCTTTTATCTAAACAAGTGGGTGTGCCCTACATTGTTGTTTATATGAATAAAGCCGACATGGTGGATGATGAAGAACTTATTGAATTAGTAGAGATGGAAATCCGCGAGTTATTAGACGAATACGATTTTCCTGGTGATGACACCCCAATTATCTTCGGCTCTGCTCTTAAAGCTTTAGAAGGCGACAGCTCTGATATCGGTGTACCGTCAATCCTAAAACTCGTTGAAGCACTAGATTCTTACATTCCAACCCCTAAGCGCGATACCGATAAAACTTTCATCATGCCGATTGAAGATGTATTTTCAATTTCAGGTCGTGGCACTGTGGTAACTGGTCGTATTGAGGCGGGTGTGGTCAATGTGGGTGATGAATTAGAAATTGTGGGCATTAAAGACACTCAAACAACCACTTGCACAGGGGTAGAAATGTTTCGTAAGTTGCTTGATTCTGGCGAAGCAGGTGATAATGTAGGTGTATTGTTACGAGGCACTAAGCGCGAAGAAGTAGAACGCGGTCAAGTTTTAGCCAAGCCAGGTTCAATCAAGCCGCATTCTAAATTTGAAGCAGAAGTCTATATTCTTAACAAAGATGAAGGTGGGCGTCATACCCCATTTTTTAACAACTATCGCCCGCAATTCTATTTTAGAACCACAGATGTAACAGGTGCTTGTCAGTTACCAAATGATGTAGAGATGGTCATGCCGGGTGATAATGTTAAGATGAGTGTAGAACTACTCTCACCCATTGCCATGGAAGATGGTCTAAGATTTGCCATTCGTGAAGGCGGTCGCACTGTAGGTGCAGGCGTGGTTTCTAAGGTGATAGATTAAGCGTCTTAATTAGTATTTTAGATATGTTAATCTCAGTTTTGGCTTGAGTTTTAGGGTTTTTAAAAGGCAAGTGGCTCAATTGGTAGAGTGGCGGTCTCCAAAACCGTTGGGTGGGGGTTCGAGTCCCTCCTTGCCTGCCATATTAAAGGGTGTAATGTGAGTAAAATAACGCAAACAGAAAAATTTTCATTTGGGATGATTGCCTCGATCCTAATTGTGATCGCCTCATTTTCCATATTCTATATAGATCCATTAGGGTTGAACACAACGCTGTATAAAGTGTTGGCTTTATTGGCGGGCTTAGTATTGGCAGGATTGGTATTTTTTAAATCACCACAAGGAATCCGCCTTAAATCGTTTTTAAGAGAGACAAAAATTGAGCTGCGTAAAGTTGTTTGGCCAACGCGTGATGAGACTATTAAAACAACGGGCATGATTATGATAGCAGTGGTGATTGTTGCTATTTTCTTATGGATTGTTGATGCATTTTTTACTTGGGCTGTACAGTTACTAACAAATTAAAAGGATTCTTCCAATGGCTAAAAGATGGTATGTGCTTCACGCTAGAAGCGGTTATGAGGCTAAAGTTAAAGCGGCAATTGAAGAATCAGCTGTTAGAGAAAGCTTACAAGATTTGATAGGTGATATTATGATTCCTACCGAGCAAGTGGTAGAACTCAAAGGTGGTCAAAAGAAAACTGCCGAGCGCAAGTTTTTCCCCGGCTACATGTTAATCAATATGGAATTGACCGAGCCGAGTTGGTTGTTGGTGAAAAATACCAATAATGTGGTTGGTTTTATTGGTGGATCATCGGGCAAGCCTTCGCCGATTACCCAGCGCGAGGTTGATAAAATTCTCACCCGAGTGCAAGAAGGTGCTGATAAACCCAAACCTAAAGTGATTTATCAGGCTGGCGAAGAAATCTTAGTGATTGACGGACCTTTTAATGAATTTAATGGCATCATTGAATCGGTTGATTATGAAAAGAATTTACTTAAAGTAGAAGTGCTTATTTTTGGGCGTACTACGCCAGTAGAACTAGAGTTTTCTCAAGTAGAGAAAACATAAAAAAGACAATAATAGTTGTCTTAAACAGGGGAGCCTAATTGGCGTTTGTACCCACATGAGGTAGAATCCTCAAGGAAGAAAAATGGCTAAAAAAATTGAATCTTATATTAAGTTACAAATCCCAGCACAAGAGGCAAATCCTTCGCCACCAGTAGGTCCTGCGCTTGGTCAGCATGGGGTTAATATTATGGATTTTTGTAAAGCGTTTAATGCCCAAACTGGGAATATTGATAAAGGCATGAAAGTGCCTGTAGTTATTACGGTTTATAATGACCGTAGCTTTACATTTATTACCAAAACTCCGCCCGCAGCGTTGTTAATTTTAAAAGTAACAGGCATTAAAAAAGGCAGTAGCGTCCCGCATACTGATAAAGTTGGTAAAATATCGCGTGCTCAATTAGAAGAAGTTGCCACCATTAAAATGAAAGACTTAAACACCAATGACATGGAATCGGCAATTAATGTTATTGCTGGCACAGCCCGATCAATGGGTATTGAAGTGGAGGGTTGATAAATGGCACAATTAACAAAAATACAAAAAGATAATTTGACCAAGCTGGAGATGGGGAAGCGCTATCCAATAAATGATGCGCTTAATTTGTTAAAAGACTGCGCCAAGGCTAAGTTTGATGAATCGGTTGATGTGAGTATCAATCTTGGTGTGGATACCAAAAAATCAGACCAAAATGTGCGTGGTGCTGTGGTTTTGCCTAATGGTACAGGAAAAACAGTTCGTGTTGCGGTATTTACGCAAGGGGATAATATCAGCAAGGCAAAGGATGCTGGTGCAGATATTGTCGGCATGGAAGATTTGATGAAATCCATGCAAAACGGAGATCTTAATTATGATGTGATTATTGCCTCACCAGATGCAATGGGTATTGTAGGTCGCCTAGGTCAAGTGTTAGGACCTCGTGGCTTGATGCCTAATCCAAAGGTCGGCACGGTAACACAGGATGTGGCAACAGCCACTAAAAATGCCAAAGCAGGTCAAGTGCGTTATCGCACCGATAAAGCTGGCATTATCCACAGTTGTATTGGTAGGGCGTCTTTTAGTATTGAGGCATTGGCACAAAATATTAACGCCTTAATAAAAGCATTGAAAAAAGCAAAACCGAGTTCTACCAAAGGAGTTTATTTCAAAAAAATGAGCATTTCTTCAACTATGGGACCAGGTTTTAGTATTGACTTAACTTCAGTAGATACCTAATCTATCTACTAAAAAAATTCTTTGGGTTGTGGATTTATTCGCTACCTCAAAGACCATAGGTGCAAACATATTTTTGGTGTGTTTGTTTAATTGATTGTCCAATCGGCCTATGTAGAGGGTATGCAAATACTCTAAATAAGGGAGAGTTATCGAATTGATAGCTTTTATTTTTAAATTGTTCAGGAGAGGTAAATGGCTCTAAATCTGGAAGCAAAAAAAGCGGTTGTCAAACAGGTCAATGCACTGGCAGATAAATGCGTGTCCGTTGGCGTGGCTGAGTATCGTGGATTGAGTGTTGGACAAATGACCAATTTGCGTTCTCAAGCCTTAGAGAAAAATGTATCTTTACGCGTAGTAAAAAATACTTTAGCAAAGCGGGCACTGGCAAAGACAAATTGTGAATGCGTAACATCCGTTCTTAGTGGACCGGTAATTTTAGGTTTTTCCGAGAATGACCCAGGTGCCGTAGCACGCGTGTTCCAAGACTTTGTTAAAGAAAATGCAGATTTAATCGTTAAAGGTTTGGGAATCTCAGGCGAATTTATTGATTCAAATCAACTGGGGCGGATTGCAGACCTGCCTACTAAAGATCAAGCGATTGGTTTGGTTATGGCTTTGATGTTGGCACCTGTTGAGAAATTTTGCCGAACTCTAAATGAGGTTCCGACAAAAGTAACTAGAGCAGTGGCAGCGATTAAAGAACAAAAACAATAATAAATAAAAAAGGAGTAAATATCATGGCATTATCAAATGAAGATATCTTAAATGCAATTGCCGATATGTCGGTAATGGATGTTGTTGAGCTGGTCTCGGCAATGGAAGAAAAATTTGGTGTATCTGCAGCAGCGGTAGCAGCGCCTGTGGCAGTAGCTGGTGGAGATGCTAGCGATGTGGCAGAAGAGCAGTCTGAGTTTAGTGTTGTATTAACAGCGTTCGGTGATAAAAAAGTGGCAGTTATTAAAACTGTACGCGCTATCACTGGTTTAGGTCTTAAAGAGGCAAAAGATATGGTTGAGGCAGCACCAACACCTATAAAAGAAGGTGTTGATAAAGCTGAGGCAGAAGAGATTCAAAAACAGCTTGAAGAAGCCGGCGCTAGCGCAGAACTAAAATAACTTAGTCAGATGTAAAAATCCAAAATCTCCATATAGGAGGTTTTGGTATTTTTTATTTTAGAGAGGCAATTTAGACAAAAATATTAAAAGAATTTTGTTGTAATCAACCAACTTATACGAGGTATTCATGACTTATTCATTCACTGAAAAAAAGAGAATTAGAAATAATTTTGGCTCTAGAAAATCAACTTTAGTTGAACCCGATTTATTGGCTATCCAAATCGATTCATTCAACGATTTTATTCAAGCAGGTAAAAAAGTTAAAATAGATGTTGGCTTGCATGCAGTATTTCAATCAATTTTTCCAATAACAGCAGTTAATGGTTATGCTCAAATTGAATATGTTGATTATAAATTACAAGCGCCCAAATTTAATGTTGAAGAGTGTAAATTACGCGGGGCAACTTTTGCCTCAACATTACGAGTGAAATTAAATTTGGTTTTATTTGATAAAAATGGCTCAACTTTAAAGAAAAAACGCCGGGTTAAACAAATTATTGAAGAATATGTCTATCTGGGTCAATTACCATTGATGACCGAAACTGGCACTTTTGTTATCAATGGCACAGAACGCGTTGTGGTATCACAATTACACAGATCCCCCGGGGTGATTTTTGAACACGATAGAGGCAAAACCCATTCTTCAGGCAAAATCCTATTTTCATCACGCATTATTCCTTACCGCGGATCGTGGTTAGATTTTGAATTTGATCATCATGAGCATCTTTATGCACGAATTGACCGCCGTAGAAAACTGCCCGTTACCACCTTGTTACGGGCAATGGGTTTGAATAGTGTGGAAATTCTTGATACTTTTTTTGAAAAAACCAACATTAAACTCAAAGTGAAATCTTGTGATGTAAGTTTATCAGCAGCCAAATTGCGTGGCATTATTGCAGAATTTGATATTAAATCAGGGGCTGATATTATTGTTGAAAAAGGTCGCCGTGTTACCGACAAACATACAAAATTATTAGAAAAATCAAAAGTTAAATCAATCAATGCACCGCTTGAGTATTTATTTGATAAAGTCATTGCGCAAGAAATTATTGATAAACAAACAGGGGAAGTTTTGTTAGCTGCCAACACCGTTATTAACAAAGAAGTGTTGGGGGTTTTGAGTGCCAATAAGATTAAAAAGATTGAGATTTTATATGTTAATGAATCCGAAGGCGGGGCTTATATTTCTGATATATTGCGTTTGGATGAGACCCAAACTACCTTAGAGGCGCGGATGTCTATTTATCATGTGATGCGACCTGGGGAGCCAGCAACCGAAGATGCAGTTAATTTATTGTTTAATAATTTATTCTCTAAAAGTGAGCGCTATGATCTTTCTAAAGTAGGGCGTATGAAACTCAATCGTCGTCTAGGCATTGCCTCAGAAACAGGCTCACATGTTTTGACCAATGAGGATATTATCAATGTATTGAAATTGCTCATTGATATTAAAAACGGCAATGACAGCGTTGACGATGTTGATACACTTGCCAATAGGCGCGTCAGATCGATTGGCGAAATGATTGAAAATCAGTTTAGAATTGGTCTTATTCGCGTTGAAAAAATAGTGAAAGAAGGGTTAAACCTAGCAGAGACGGACGAACTAACCCCCCAGGATTTAATCAATTCTAAGCCCGTCTCTTCTGCGATTAAAGAATTTTTTGGGTCTTCGCAATTGTCACAATTTATGGATCAGGTCAATCCACTTTCAGGAATCACCCATAAACGCCGTATTTCTGCCTTAGGTCCAGGCGGTTTAACCCGTGAGCGTGCAGGTTTTGAGGTGCGTGATGTGCATCCCTCTCATTATGGTCGCCTATGTCCGATTGAAACCCCAGAAGGGCCCAACATTGGGCTGATTAACACTTTGGCAGTCTATGCTAGAACCAATGATTATGGTTTTTTAGAAACCCCTTATCAAACCGTTAAAAATGGCAAAGTAACCAATGAAATTGTCTATATTTCTGCTATTGATGAAGTTGCACATACCATTGCTCAAGCTAATGCCAATGTTGATAGTAAAGGAAAATTAACCGATGATCTGATTTCTTGCCGACACAAAAATGAATTTGTTTTTGTTAATTCTGCTGATGTTACTTTAATTGATATTGATTCTAAACAAATCTCTTCAGTGGCAGCATCATTAATTCCATTTTTAGAGCATGATGATGCAAACCGTGCATTGATGGGATCTAACATGCAGCGCCAAGCAGTGCCGGTGTTAAAAGCTGAAAAACCTCTGGTCGGCACTGGCATTGAGCGTGTGGTGGCAACTGATTCGCGTGTTTGTGTAACTGCTATACACAGTGGCGTTGTTGAGGCAGTTGATGCCTCTCGGGTGGTCATTCGGGTTGATTCCAAACAAACAAAAGCAGGTGAGTTGGGTGTGGATATTTATAATTTAACTAAATATTCGCGTTCCAACCAAAACACCTGTATCAACCAAAAACCTTTGGTAAAAGCAGGGGATAAAATAAAAATGGGCGATGTACTGGCCGATGGTCCTTCAACTGATTTGGGTGAATTAGCTTTAGGTCAGAATATGAAAATTGCCTTTATGCCTTGGAATGGTTACAATTTTGAAGATTCAATCTTAGTCTCAGAAAGAGTAGTACAAGAAGACCGTTATACCAGTATCCATATTGAAGAATTAACCGCTTATTCTCGGGATACCAAACTCGGTCCTGAAGAAATTACTGCAGATATTCCTAATGTTAGCGAATCTGCCTTGTCTAAATTAGATGAAGTGGGTGTAGTGTATGTCGGCGCACGGGTTAAAAGTGGTGATATTCTGGTAGGTAAAGTCACTCCTAAAAGTGAAACTGTGCCTTCCCCAGAAGAAAAATTATTACGCGCTATTTTTGGTGAAAAAGCCAACAATGTTAAAGATTCTTCGTTGCGTGTTGGGGCTTCAAAATCTGGTGTAGTGATTGATGTGCAAATCTTTACTCGCGATCATGTTGAAAAAGATAAAAGAGCACTGAGTATTGACGAAGATCGTTTGGTAAAGATTAGAAAAGACATTGATGATGAATTTAGCATTATTGATAGTGATATTTATCGTCGAGTGCGTGCCAAACTTTCTGGCAACATTGTAAGCAAAGGCATTGGCAACATTAAAGCTAATGATAAGTTAAACGCCCAAATGCTATCACCTTTGGAAAATATTGATGTAGTAAAAATCAAAGTCAAGGATTCTAGCGTGAATAAAGAGGTTGCAACTTTGGCAAAACAAGCCAGAGCCAAGCAAGCTGAGTTTGATAAATTTTTTGAAAATGAGCGTGCCAAGATTAATGAAGGTGCAGAATTACCACCTGGGGTGATGAAAATGGTTAAGGTTTATGTAGCAACACGAAAAACTCTTCAAGTCGGTGATAAGATGGCGGGTCGTCATGGTAATAAAGGTGTAATTTCACGCGTTTCACCAGTTGAGGATATGCCTTATTTGGCAGATGGTTCTGCCGTTGATATAGTACTTAATCCGCTCGGGGTGCCATCTCGTATGAATGTTGGTCAGGTGTTGGAAGTTCATCTAGGTTACGCGGCAAAAGGTTTAGGGTACAAAATTGCTTTGATGTTAGATGAAAAACGAGCTGAGATGGTCAAAGAAATTAGAGTATTTTTAGACAAAATATATAATGCTTACGGTAAACAAGAAGATTTAGCCGCCTTTAGCGATAAAGAAATCATTGAGTTGGCTAACAATTTACGCACTGGTGTGCCAATGGCAACCCCTGTATTTGATGGCATTAAAGAAGAAGATATTAAATCATTACTAAAATTGGCTAATTTGCCAGAATCAGGGCAAGAGCAACTCTATGACGGGCGTACTGGTGAGATGTTTGATCGTCCAGTAACGGTAGGCTATATGCACATGTTAAAACTCAATCACTTGGTAGATGACAAAATGCACGCCCGCTCAACAGGGCCCTATTCCTTAGTCACCCAGCAGCCGCTCAGTGGCAAAGCACAGTTTGGTGGTCAGCGTTTTGGAGAGATGGAAGTTTGGGCACTTGAGGCGTATGGTGCCGCACACACCTTGCGTGAAATGCTAACGGTAAAATCAGACGATGTTAGCGGTCGTGCGAAGATATATAAGAGCATTGTTGATGGGATTAACTTAGCCGAATCAGTCATGCCAGAATCGTTTAATGTATTAGTGAAGGAGATCCGTTCGTTGGGCATTGATGTTGAATTAGAGCAACACTAATTGGGAGAATTTGATGAAAGATTTATTAACTATTTTAAAACAACAAAATAAAGAACAAGAATTTGATGCAATTCGGGTGGGTTTGGCCGCTCCAGAAAAAATTCGATCATGGTCATATGGCGAGGTGAAAAAACCTGAAACCATTAACTATCGCACTTTTAAACCAGAAAGAGAAGGTTTATTTTGTGCCAAAATTTTTGGTCCAATGAAAGATTTTGAATGCCTATGTGGTAAATATAAACGCATGAAATTCCGCAATGTAGTGTGTGAAAAATGTGGCGTTGAGGTAACTTTATCAAAAGTCCGTAGAGAACGGATGGGGCATATTGAGCTGGCTGCTCCTGTTGCCCATATTTGGTATCTTAAATCTTTGCCATCGCGTTTAGGATTGCTCATGGATATGACTCTCAAAGACATTGAACGGGTTTTGTATTTTGAGGCTTTTTTAGTAACCGATCCTGGATCCACTCCATTAGTGCATAAGCAATTACTTACCGAAGAGATGTATTTTGATGCTTTGAATGACTACGGTGATGATGAATTTGAGGCGAAAATGGGCGCTGAGGCAATTCAAGATGTTTTAAAAGAGATGCAACTTGAAAAAGAAGCAGCTAATTTACGTGAAGACAGCTTAAATACTAAAAGCCAAACCAAACTCAAAAAATACAATAAACGCCTTAAATTGATTGATTCACTGATTCAATCAGGCAATAAACCAGAGTGGATGGTGCTTAATGTTTTACCTATTTTGCCACCAGATTTACGCCCCTTGGTGCCGCTTGATGGCGGTCGTTTTGCCACCTCAGATTTAAATGATTTATACCGCCGTGTTATCAATCGTAATAATCGCTTAGGGCGGCTATTAGAGCTTGATGCACCAGAAATTATCGTCCGTAACGAAAAACGGATGTTGCAAGAAGCGGTAGATTCACTTATTGATAACGGTCGCCGTGGTCGTGCGGTGATGGGCAATAACCGTCGTCCACTTAAATCAATTGCAGACATGATTAAAGGCAAACAAGGTCGTTTCCGCCAAAATTTACTCGGTAAGCGGGTTGATTATTCAGGGCGTTCGGTGATTGTTTGCGGTCCCTATCTTAAATTACACCAATGTGGTTTGCCAAAGAAAATGGCACTGGAATTATTCAAGCCATTTATTTACAATCGCTTGCAGGTTCAAGGTTTAGCCTCAACGATTAAAGCAGCAAAAAAAATGGTAGAGGGGGAAATCCCAGAAGTATGGGATATTTTAGAAAAAGTAGTGCACCAGCATCCGGTCATGTTAAACCGTGCACCAACTTTACACCGTCTGGGTATTCAGGCATTTGAGCCTTTATTGATTGAAGGCAAGGCAATTCAATTACACCCTCTGGTTTGTGGCGCATTTAATGCTGATTTTGATGGCGATCAGATGGCAGTACATGTACCCTTATCTGAAGAGGCTCAATTAGAGGCAAGAGTCCTTATGTTGGCATCTAATAATGTATTGCACCTCGCTAGTGGTGAGCCAATTATCGTGCCCTCACAAGATGTGATTTTAGGTCTTTATTATATGACTCGTGATATGGTTAATCAAAAAGGGGAGGGGCTTATTTTTGCAAATGCAACTGAGGCATTAAATGCCTACGAATCAGACATAGCTGCGCTGCATGCTAAAGTTAAATTACGCATTCAAGAATATAAAAAAATCAAAGGAAAATATCAGCCAAGTAAAAAACGGATTGTAGATACAACTGTTGGTCGTGCTATTTTCTCAAAAATTCTACCCGTTGGACTTTCGTTTGATTTAATCAACCAAGCCATTACCAAAAAAGTTGTATCAAATTTGATTCATATTTGTTATCAAACTCAGGAACTTAAAGACACGGTGATTTTTGCTGATCAGATGATGTATATGGGTTTCCAATATTCAACCAAATCAGGCATTTCATTTTGTTCTAATGATATGACCATTCCACAATCTAAAGCAAATATGATTACAGCGGCAGAAAAACAAGTTAAAAATGTCCAAAAACAATATACACAAGGAGTGGTAACCGATGGTGAGCGTTATAATAAAGTGATTGATATTTGGTCCCGCACCTCTGAGAATGTCGCTAAAGCGATGATGGATGAAATTGGGTTTGAAGATTTTACCAATGCTGATGGCAAAACCCAAAAACTTGCTTCTTTTAATTCGGTTTATATGATGGCAGATTCGGGCGCGCGAGGCTCGCCTGCACAAATGCGTCAGTTGGCAGGTATGCGTGGTCTAATGGCAAAGCCAGATGGATCAATCATTGAAACCCCAATTACCTCAAACTTTCGCGAAGGTTTGAATAATATGCAATACTTTATCTCAACCCACGGTGCACGCAAAGGTTTGGCAGATACCGCGTTAAAAACAGCAAACTCAGGTTATTTAACACGGCGTTTGGTTGATGTTGGTCAAGATTTGGTTATTACTCAAGAAGATTGTAACACTGAGAATGGTTTGCTAATGAAAGCCGTTATTGAAGGTGGTAATATTGTACAAACACTTGGTGATAGAGTGGTCGGTAGGGTAGCTGCCGAGATGGTTTTAGTTCCAGATTCAAAAAAAATATTGTTAGAAAAAGGACATTTAATAACTTTAGAAGATACAAATAAAATTAATGATTTAGGTATTGAATCTATCAAAGTGCGCTCAACCATTACCTGTGAAACTCGCTATGGGGTTTGTTCTTCTTGTTATGGCAACGATATGGCACGCGGTCATAAAATCGGCGTAGGTGAGGCAGTCGGGGTGATTGCAGCCCAATCCATTGGTGAGCCGGGTACTCAACTAACCATGCGCACTTTCCACATTGGTGGTGCGGCATCAGCCTCAACCATTGTGAGTAGCATCAATATCAATACAGACGGCATTGTCCATCTTGAGGGGGTGAAATCTATTACCAATACGAAGGGTGATTTAGTAGTGGTTTCACGCTCATCAGAGGTAACCATTCGCAATAAAAAAGGACAAGAAGCGGAGCGTTATAAAATCCCTTATGGTGCATTAGTGCATGTTCAAGAAGGTACTACGGTCAAAGCTCAAGATAAAATTGCCGATTGGGACCCTCATACTCATCCCATTATTGCCGAGCAATCAGGTCGTGTTATTTTTGTTGATTTTGTTGAAGGGGTTACGGTAGTTAAAAATACCGAACCTTTAACAGGTCTAACTTTCTTTGAAGTGGTGGGTGAGGCACAGAGGTCAGTAGCGGCAAAAGGGCTGAAACCTTTGATTAAAATGGTTGATGAAAAAAATCCAGAGATTGTATTATCAACCCACTACTTGCCCTCAAATGTAAAAATTCACTTAGAAGATAAGCAAGTTATTTCTGCGGGTGAGGTACTGGCTAAAATTCCCAAAGACCTTTCTAAAACCAGTGATATTACTGGTGGTTTACCACGCGTTGCTGATTTATTTGAGGCACGCAAAGCCAAAGACCATTCAATCCTTGCAGAAGCAACAGGGATAGTGAGTTTTGGTAATCCAACTAAGAGTAAAGAGCGTTTGATAATTACTCCTGAAGATGGTGAGCCACCATTTGAGATGATGATTCACAAATGGCGTCAAATTAATGTTTTTGATGGTGAAGCGGTTGAGAAAGGTGATGTTCTCTCTGATGGTCCCTCTAATCCCCATGATATTCTGCGTCTTTTAGGGGTAGAGGCGTTGGCAAATTATGTAGTCAAAGAAGTGCAAAATGTTTATCGCCTCCAGGGGGTTAATATTTCGGACAAGCATATTGAGGTAATTGTCAAACAAATGTTACGCAAGGTTGAGGTGGTTGATGCTGGAGATTCATCATTTGTCAATGGAGAAACTGTTGAATATATGCGGGTTATTGATACCAACAAACAATTGGAAACACAAGGCAAAGACCCAGTTATCTACCAAAGATTACTAATGGGTATTACTAAAGCATCGTTAGCAACAGAATCTTTTATTTCTGCTGCCTCATTTCAAGAAACCACTCGCGTATTGACCGAGGCCTCAACCACAGGTCGTGTTGATACCTTGCAAGGTTTAAAAGAAAATGTTATTGTTGGACGCTTAATCCCGGCAGGTACAGGCTTTGCTCATCATCAACAACGCCGTGCCCAGCGCGCAGAAAGCATCATGCAAGCCGCAGACGCTGAAGCTGCCCTCTCAGAACAATTAAACGAAGCACAAACCGAGGCTGGGATTGAGACTCAAGTTGAAGAGTAACCGCTTGTTGCGGTTCTTAAGCAATTAAACCAATAAAATTTTTAGAGATTTTTTGCACAATTATACAAAGGTCTTTTTTATATTTTTTTACTCAAAAAATAAAATAAAATTAATCTTACAGATAATACCAATAAAAATAGGTAAAAAATTACATTAAAATCTCAAAAATAAAAATGACGATAAATGGAAAACATGAATACAATACGAGCAAGAGAAAATGTTATTGATAACCAAATTCGTCCTTGGGGTGGGCTAAATTACATTGCTAATAATGCGCTCAAAGACACGCCACGAGAGAATTTTGTCCCAAAAGAATACAAGAATTTGGCATTTGCCGATATTGAAATTCCACTGAGCGACAAAGCCAAGATGTTTAGCCCTAAAATTGAGGGACGGTTGTTAGCAGTACTTAATATTAAACAAAATGAAAAAATTTTAGAAATTGGCACCGGTAGCGGTTATTTAACAGCAGTGGTTGCCAAACTTTGCAAATCTATCACCAGCATTGAAATCGATCCAAAACTTAGCGCCAAGGCACGGAAAAAGATTGACGCGTTGGATATTAAAAATGTCCAACTTGAAGTGGGAGATGCCTCAAAAGGTTGGACTTCAAATGACTTTTTTGATGTTGTTATTGTAGGCACGGCAGTGCCGAAAATTACCGGTCGTTATTTTCATTTGCTAAATGTTGGTGGGCGTATTTTTGTGGTGGAAGGCACAGGTAATGTTATGAATGCAAAACTCATTACCCGAATCAATGAACATAAATGGCAGACGCAATCACTTTTTGAAACCCATTTAAATACCATGCAAGGTTTAGAAACGCTGGCAAATTTTGAATTTTAAAAACCAATAAATCGATGCAATATTTTTATGATTTTGTTTTCAAAAAATCGCGTATTAGTCTGATTTTATTGGTACTGGTTGCTGGCTTTTTTATTGTCCAAATTTCTAATTTTCAGCTTGACGCCTCTTCAGATTCATTGGTATTAGAAGGGGATAGAAATCTGCGTTATTACCAAAGCATTAAAAAAAAATATGGTTCTGATGATTTTTTAATCGTCAGTTATCAAGTTAAAGATGACCTACTTAACTCAGCACAGATTCAACACCTTGACAACCTTAAAAAAGACTTACAAGCCATTGCACAAGTTAAATCAGTTACCAGTATTCTTGATGTGCCATTGTTTCGTTCACCACCAATCTCACTAGCAGATTTAGCAAGTAAAAATATTACCATTGGTAATGGCAATGCGGATTTGATGTTGGCAAATGATGAGTTTAAATCATCGCCTCTATACAGCAATAATTTGGTGAGTAGTGATGGCAAAACCAGCGCAATTTTAGTTACTCTAAAAGATAATCCAGTGTTTGACAAAAGACGAAAACAGCGTGATGATTTGCGTCTTCAACGCGTCAATAATGAATTGTCAAAAGACGAACTTAGGCGGCTTAAAAGTATTGAAAAACAAGTGTTAAAAGATACAACCCTACAAACCGGCTTGCAGGCCAAAACCATTGCTGAGATTCGCACTATTTTGGAAAAATATCGTGACAAAGCTGGGTTATTTCTAGGTGGTGTGCCGATGATTACCACTGATATTATCAGTTATATTAACAATGATTTAATTGTTTTTAGCTTGGCAGTCATTGGGCTAATGATGTTGATTTTAGCGCTTATTTTCAAAGGCATTCGCTGGGTTTTAATGCCAATTGGTATAAGCATTACTGGCGCTTTAATGATGAGTGGTATTTTAGGATTTTTAGGCTGGAAAGTTACTGTCATCTCAAGTAATTTTTTCTCGTTATTATTGGTGATGACTCTGTCCGTTACTGTGCATTTGGTGGTATGTTATCGGGAATTAGCACAACTAAACCCAAATTTAGAATACCGTGATTTAATTAAAAATACATTACAGAGAATGTTTAAACCTTGTTTATTCACCACTTTGACCACTATCGCCGCTTTTGGTTCGTTACTTATTAGCGGCATCAAGCCGGTGATTGATTTTGGCTGGATGATGTCAATTGGTGTTAGTATCTCGTTGGTATTGTCATTTTTGGCGTTTCCAATCATCATGATATTATTGCCCAAAGCCAAAGTTAGAAAGTTTAAAACCGAGCTCAATACCACCTATAGATTAGCAAACTTTGTAGAAAGATTTGGTAATCATTTGTTAGTCATGGTTGTTGTGTTGATTGGCATTGCTGGATTTGGTGTTAGTAAACTCAGTGTTGAAAACCGCTTTATTGACTATTTTAAAGAAAACACAGAAATTAACCAAGGGCTGACTTTGATTGATGAGGAACTTGGTGGCACTATTCCATTAGAAATCATTTTTGATGATTTGGGGCAATATTACTGGTTTGACGAAGATCTACGCGCCGATATTCATAAAATCCATACCTATTTAGAAAATTTAGATGAAACTGGAAAAGTTTTATCAATTGATACCTTGATGCAGATTTTAACTCAGGCAAACGACGGCAGTGTGTTGAGCGGTTTTTTTCTCAATGTTGTCAAAGGTCAAATTCCAGAAAAAGCCAAAAAATATGTGTTAAACCCTTATTTATCTGAGGACAGTGGACAGTTGCGTATGGTCATTCGGGTTCGAGAGACCAACAAAGATTTAAAACGCAATGCTTTGATCCAAAAAATACAAACCCATATTACCAAAAATATTGGCTTTGGAGCAGATAATTTTCATATTACTGGTATGTTGGTATTGTATAACAATATGTTACAAAGCCTGTTTGATTCGCAAATTAAAACCATTGCGGCTGTGTTTTTAGTCATTTTTATCATGTTTTTATTTGTGTTTAGATCAATCAGTTTATCAATTCTTGCGATCATTCCTAATATGCTACCTTCATTGTTTATCCTTGGCATTATGGGGATACTCAATATTTCACTGGATTTAATGACCATTACCATCTCTGCTATTGCCATTGGGATTGGTGTGGATGATGCCATTCATTATATTCATCGTTTTAGGGCTGAATTTCAAAAAGATGGGGATTATCTCGCTACGATGTATCGCTCGCATGCAAGTATTGGTTTGGCAATGTTCTACACCTCAATTACCATCACCCTAGGTTTTTTGATTCTAATTTTATCTAACTTTATTCCCAGTATCTATTTTGGCATATTTACCGCAATTGCTATGCTGAGTGCATTACTGGCAAACCTAACACTGTTGCCAAAATTTATTTTGATGGTAAAGCCAAAAATTTAAGAAAATGCCAACACAGCACCACTTTGATGTCTTAATTATTGGCACTGGCAGTGCTGGGATGATGAGTGCTTTGCAATTAGCAGATCGTTTGTCTATTGCCTTAATTGCTAAAGACAAAATCCTTGAGAGCAGTTCTTACTATGCGCAGGGCGGCATAGCGGCTGTATTAGATGCGAATGATAATTTCCAATCGCATATAAGCGATACTTTATCAGCGGGGGTTGGATTGGGCAATAAAAAAGCCATTCGTTTTATGGTTGAACAAGGACCAAGTGCAATTGCTGCTTTAGAACAGGCGGGTGTTATTTTTACCCACAAAAACGGACAATACCACCTCACCACAGAAGGTGGGCATAGTAACAGGCGTGTGGCGCATGTTGCTGATAAAACTGGGCGATCTATCCAAACTAATTTATTTAAAAAAGTTAAATCTAAGAGCAATATTAGCCTGTTTGAAGACTTTATTGCCATTGATTTGCTAATCAAAAACCAGCATTGTTATGGAGGGTATATTCTCAATAAATCTAATAACCGAGTTGAGCGCTTTATCTCCCATAAAACCATCATTGCGACTGGTGGTGGCGCTAAAACCTATCTCTACACTTCTAATCCTGATACCTCAACGGGCGATGGCATTGCCATGGCGTATCGCGCAGGTTGTAGCATTGTGAATATGGAATTTACCCAATTTCACCCCACTTGCCTCTACCATCCCCATGCTAAATCATTTTTAATTTCTGAGACACTACGCGGGGAAGGTGGCAAACTAATATTGCCAAATGGGGAGGCATTTATGTATAAATACGATCCTAGAGAAGAATTAGCGCCCCGCGATATTGTAGCCCGAGCGATTGACTCAGAGATGAAAACCCATGGTTTTGATTGTGTTTATCTAGATATTACTTTTAAAGACAAAAATTGGATTAAAAGACATTTCCCCACTATTGATAAAAAATGTACTTCTTTTGGGATTGACATTTCCGTCCAACCTATTCCTGTCGTACCAGCGGCGCATTATACTTGTGGCGGAATCCAAACCAATATTAATGCGTGTAGCAATATTGGCAATTTATACGCCATTGGTGAAGTTGCCCATACTGGTGTGCATGGTGCAAACCGCATGGCGAGTAATTCACTGTTAGAGTGTATGGTATTTGCCAGTGCTTGTGCGCGTCATATCAGCCAGCAAAATCTAAGCTTAGAATATCCAAATTTTAACGATTGGGATGCTTCAAGAGTCTCACCTTCAAAAGAAAAAGTGGTGGTATCACATCTATGGGATGAAATCAGGCGCATTATGTGGAATTTTGTTGGCATTGTGCGTAGTAATAAGCGTCTTTATTCAGCGCAAAGACGCCTGTCTCAAATCCAAATTGAGGTGGATGAATATTATCGATTGTATTTGATCTCAGCCGATTTAATTGAGCTTAGAAACCTAGTTGAAACCGCACAAATTATTGTTCAATCTGCAATTAACAGAACTGAGAGCCGCGGTTTGCATTACAATATAGACTACTTGGAACAATTAAAAAAACCAACCAATACCATAATCCAAAAATCATGATTTTGCCTATTCTTCGCTATCCTGACCGTCGCTTACGCATCGTTGCTAAAAAAGTTAGCACGGTTGATAATACAATTAAAAAGTTAGTTAAAAATATGTTTGCAACAATGCATGCTGAAGACGGCATTGGGCTAGCTGCCACTCAGGTTAATCATCACCTGCAAGTAGTAGTGACGGATGTGCTTGATTCTGAAGATGACTACCTTTTATTAAAAAACCGCAAACACAATATTAGTGAGACCAAGGACCAGTCCCGTCCTTTGTGTTTTATCAACCCGAAAATCACCGAAAAAGATGGGCGAGAAACCCATATTGAAGGCTGTTTGTCGGTGCCTGGTTTTCAAGCAGAAGTGTCGCGTTTTAATCATATTATGGTTCAGGCACTCAATGAAAAAGGCGAGACATTTACATTACAAGCAACAGGATTGCTCGCCATTTGCATTCAGCATGAAATTGACCATTTAAACGGTATTTTATTTGTGGATTATTTATCCAAACTCAAGCAAAAACGCTTATTAGAAAAAACTAAAAAAGCTGCCAAAGCATAAAATTAGTGAAAATTGAGCACTTAGTTATCCAGCCAAGCCTATTTTTTGGTATGCTACACACTTTGATAAAAAACCATAATCGATGCTAATTATTTTAGGAATTTTTTAAATGAGTTCGACTGATTTACCCGCATGTATTGACGCAAAACTTAGGCGTTATTTTCAACAATTAAATGGCGAATGTGCAAATGGCGTGCATAAAATGGTAATGCAAGAGTCTGAATCTTTGGTGATTAAATTTGTATTAGAACACACCGAAAGAAACCATAGCCAGACTGCAAAAATTCTAGGCATCAACCGCGGTACTCTTAAGAAAAAAATTAAGCTTTATAATCTCTGAAAAAATTGACGACTTGAAAAATAGCAAAAAATGACAACTATAAAATTAGGTATAAAGCGAAGAAATATTACAAAAAAAACCAAAGATATAATCAAATTAATAAAAGGTTTCCAAGAAAGCCTGCAATACCGTGATTAAATGTGCTTTAATTAGTGTTTCTAACAAAACTGGCATTTTGGAATTGGCTGATTTTTTAGCCAATAAAAAAATTGAGATTTTATCCACAGGCGGCACTGCAAAACTTCTGGCTGACAATAATATTCCCGTGATTGAGGTATCAGACTATACTGGTTTCCCCGAAATGATGGCAGGTCGTGTTAAGACCCTTAATCCAAAAATTCATGGCGGCATTCTGGCGCGGCGTGGCATTGATGATGTTGTAATGACTGAAAATAACATTAAGCCAATTGATTTGGTAGTGGTCAATCTCTACCCTTTTCAAGCCACTATTGATAAAAAAAATTGCACTCTTGAAGAGGCGATTGAAAACATTGATATTGGCGGTCCAGCAATGTTGCGCTCAGCTGCAAAAAATCATGCTTTTGTAACGGTTGTGATTGATAATGCGGATTATCAAATGGTGATTGATCAAATCAATAAAGCTGGCAATATCAATTCAGAGATGCGTAGCAAACTTGCGATCAAAGCTTTTGAGCACACCACTCAGTATGACGGGGCGATTGCCAATTATTTGGGTAAAGATAGAGATGGTTTTTCAAATACCATCAACCTCCAACTGCAAAAAGCACAATCCGTGCGTTATGGGGAAAATCCGCATCAAAATGCCGCATTCTATATTGAAAATAACATTACCCAATCTTGCATTGCCTCAGCAACCCAATCTCAAGGTCGGGAAATGTCATTTAATAACATAGCTGACTCCGATGCTGCACTTGAATGTGTGCGTAGTTTCACTGCCCCTGCTTGTGTCATTGTAAAACATGCTAATCCTTGTGGTTCAGCAGTTCGTGACAATATTCATGATGCTTATTTAGCTGCTTTTAAAACTGATCCAACTTCTGCTTTTGGTGGTATTATTGCCTTTAATCGCACCCTTGATAAAACGGTCGCAAAAGCTATTATTAACCAACAATTTGTTGAAGTGATTATTGCCCCAAAGGTTGATAATGATGCAAAAATAGTCATATCAAGCAGGTCTAATGTACGGGTATTAGAATGCGGCAATTTAGCCGCTGCCAAGCCTTCATTTGATTACAAACGGGTAACTGGAGGTTTGCTGGTGCAAGATACCGATCTGGGTATGGTTGGTGAAGACGATATTAAATGCGTGAGTAAGTTATCTCCAACTAAAGCTCAAATGAAAGATTTATTGTTTGCTTGGAAGGTTGCCAAAATGGTGAAATCTAACGCCATTGTATATGCTAAGAACCAAGCGACTATTGGTATCGGCGCTGGGCAAATGTCGCGGGTATATTCTGCTAAAATTGCAGGCATTAAAGCCAGTGACGAGGGTCTAATTGTTGAAGGCTCAGTAATGGCATCAGATGCTTTTTTCCCGTTCCGAGATGGCATTGATGCTGCTGCCAAAGCAGGGATTAAAGCTATTATTCAACCTGGTGGATCAATGCGTGATGACGAAGTAATTATAGCAGCGAATGAGCATGGTATTGCTATGGTTTTCACTCACCTGCGTCATTTTAGACACTAACCTATGAGCAGAAAAAAAATCATAGTTTATCCAGAGATAACCGCAATCGTTATTGAAGAGGATAATGTTAGCTCTATTACTCAAGGATACAACAACAGCGAAAAACTCAAACAACATTTACAAGAGTGCATAAAAATTGTTAAAAAATATGAAGCACTGGGCTACTATAATTTAAAAAAGCCAGAATTTATTGATGATGTCATCATCACTTTTTCCAATCTAGAACTTAGCAAAAAAGAGGTTATGCGCATCAATAATTATATGGATATTGTCGGTTTTCCAGAGTGTAACCGTATTTGGCAGTTGTCTGATGAAATGAAAGTTCAGGCTTCAAATATGCTGTGCGGGTTTGTCATTAACTTTGATAGTAATAATTGGGAAGCGTTAGATATTGAGCCAATTTAGGGAAACTTTAGATCCGCTTTAACTTATTCTAAATATAGTGTAGCATACGAGAATTTGCTTTTACTGCCATGGATTTTTAGCATGATTATGGTCGGGTTCTAATTGGTTTATGTCAATAATCCTCAACAGGCAGATTAAAAATCCACTCCTACGAGATTGTTGCAAAAGTCTAGGATAAAAATTTAGATTTTGCAAAAAAAGTCTAATCTTAGTGGATTAAAAGGGTGATAATAATAACTGTCTGTTGTGCTTGTGGTTGATTATGTTCCTGAGCCGATAAATAAATAAAATAGGAGATGCGATAGACTACTATTGAGCAAGCCCAGTGCGGCTGGGAAGCCTGCGGTAGGCTTCAAACTTCCACCTTGAGCCTTATGGTTCAGGTTCCTCAGGCACGGCACAATGGATTCTTTTTTTAATCCTAATTGTTGGCTATAATGCTTAAATCATGCAAACATTAAGACAGTCTCTACGCGCAAAAAGACATGCCATATCGGTATTAAATAGAGAAAGGTTTGCTCAAGAATTATCTTCTCAAGTGCAAAAAATACTCTCTTTTCAATTCAAAGAAAAAATTGCATTATATTTGCCCTATGACGGTGAAATTGAGACAAAATATATAAAAAAATTTTTAGAAAATAAAGGATTTAAAATCTATCTACCAATATTGGTAGGCAAAAGTCTTAAATTTGCAAAAGTTGGAAAAGTTTATAAAAAAAATAAATTTGGCATTGATGAGCCGATTTCCACCCATATTTTAAACGCCCAGCAACTGGAGATTATTTTTATGCCGCTGGTTGGGTTTGATAAAAATAAAAATCGGCTTGGTATGGGAGGTGGATTTTATGACCGCACTTTGGCGTTTAAAAAACAAATGCAACAGTGGCAAAGCCCAAGACTATACGGGCTGGCATTTGACTGCCAACGAGTAGAAAAATTAAGTGCTGAGATTTGGGATATAAAACCCAATGCAATTATTACCCCAAGTGCTTGCTACCAATAGCATATTTTTGAAAAAATGATTTCAATATTGGAGTTTTGTTAATTGAATTCATCCCCCAGCCCCGTAGCCATCTAAGTGGCTCGTTATTTTCTTTGTAAATCCAATTCAATCCAGTCATGGTTTTTGCCATCAATTCGTTGTCTAATCGGCGTGCTCGTGCATAAGCACGCAACACACCATAGTCACCAAGCAGTTTGCTATTACTTTGTAATTGTTTAGATAAAACCTCAATATCAGAAAAACCCAAATTGACTCCTTGTCCTGCCAGTGGGTGAATGTTGTGTGCAGCATCACCAATGAGGGCTAAATTTTCTTTAACATAGGTTTTAGCGCTGCGCCCAATGAGTGGAAAAGTTTGAATTTTACCCAATATTTCAAATGTACCGAATTGATATTCCACACCTGCTGCAAGCCTATTAGCAAAAGTTTTTTGGGGCAGTGTAATCAATGTATCAGCAAGATGATTTTCAGCTGACCAAACTACTGCGGCTTGATTATCACTCAGTGGTAATAGGGCAATAATGCTATCGGACAAAAACCGTTGCCAAGTAGTCTTTTGAAAGCTTTTTCTAGATTTAATATTACAAATAATAGCCTTTTGTTGATAATCAATTTTGCTCACTTCAATACCAGCCAACAATCGAAGCTTTGAGTGCGCACCATCTGCGCCAATCAACAAATCACAGTGTAATTGTTGATTGTTATTCAATATTACTTGATAACCTTTTTCGGTCTTTTTAATATGTCCAAGTTTGGCGTTAATAAATTGAACATCTGTATTATCCAGTGCAGTGAATAAAGCAGACTGCATCGCATCATTTTCAATAATATGCCCTAAATGTGTCAAACCCTCATCTGCTGCATAAAAATCCAAATGACCGGGTGAATTTTGTTCCCAAACTTTGGTATTGATAAAAGTGTATTTACGCTTAATTAAATCCCAAGCCCCGAGTTTTTTTAACAATGCTTCTGAAGCTGGGGTGATGGCACTCACCCGTTGATGAAATGTCTGGTTGATCTTTGGATTTACATTATTTGGCTCAATAATGACAATTTTATTATTTGTATTGACCATGCTCAGTGCAAATGCCTGTCCTATCATGCCACCGCCAATAATGGCAATATCAAATTTAGAGTGAACCATTATAGTTGCCCTGCAATTGCCATTTGATTAACCAGTACTGAGCCGACTTTTATATTATTGCGCCTATCAATATCATTGCCAATATGCACCACGCCCAGAAACATATCTTTTAAATTGCTAGCAATGGTAATGCCTGAGACTGGGTATTGAATTTCACCATTTTCCACCCAAAAACCTGCCGCACCGCGAGAATAATCACCTGTTGTGAGATTTATTCCTTGCCCCATCAGCTCAGTTACCACTAAACCTTTATTCATGGTTTTAATCATTTCATCAAGTCCTCCTGAAAAATTAGGAGTAATCATTACATTATTTACACCACCTGCATTGGCAGTGGTTTTTAAGCCCAGTTGGTTTGCACAATATTGCCCCATTATATAAGAACAAACACGACCGTTTTGGACAAAATATTGTTGGCGTTTTAACACACCATCTTGGTCAAATGCCCTAGCGTTGAGTGTTTTTTTGACCAGCGGATCTTCAATTAAACTAATACTCTCAGGTAATATAAGTCGGTCCATGCTATCCAATAAAAAGGTAGATTTTTGGTATTGATTGGACCCGTTCAAAGCCCCTAATAATTGTGAAAATATCCCATTTGAAAGACGAGGGATGAAGATAACTGGGCATTTTCTAGCGTTGAGTGATTTTGCGTTGAGTTTTTGTTGTGCCAGCAACGCAGCTTTTTCGCCCACTTGTTTTGGTGATTCCATCTCTTTAGCATCAAGCGTTGTAGTGTATTCATACCCTGTTTGCTTGTCATCAAGGCGCTTGGCAATTAACCCACAATTTAATGAATGTCGGGTTGTGTTTTGCAAAGCAACCAAACCCCGAGAATTGGTATAGAGCATTTGCTCTTGAAAACTAGACACTTCAGCACCTTGCGAATTATCAATCTCACTTTGTTGCAAGCCAATTGACTCACATTCCTTTGCCAAATCAATACTGCGTTGCGCACTTAAATCCCAAGGGTGATAAAGGTCTAAATCTGGTGCATTAAAAGCCATTAGTGCCTTCGGTGCTAAACCGTTAAAAGGGTCATCGTGGGTGTATTTTGCAATTAGATAGGCAGATTCTATCGTTTTGTTTAAGCCGTCTTGGCTTAAATCAAGACTTGAGGCGTATCCTTTTTTTTGCCCGATATAGACAAAAATGTCAAAATTCTTACCTAAATGGTATTGTAGCGCCTCAACCTTGCCCAACCTAACTGTAGTAGTAATCCCAGAACCAGTGTTTAATGATATTTCGTAATCACTGATTTTGTATTGTCTCAACAAGCGTGTAGCTTGTTGTGCGACCTGTTCTAAAGATGACATTGATTAAGTGTTTTTGGTGCTAGTATCAATTTTTTTACCCCTAACAAATGCAAGCGCCGAGAATCAGTTTTTAAAATTTTGAAAGGGGCTGACACCTAATAATCCTCTTTAAGCAGATTTTTCAAGTCTGCTAATAACAATCTAGGCGAACCAATATTAAATCGCCACTCATATTCTTGAAAGAATAATTCAAAGTGTTCTTTAGGAATACCGTTAAATTTTCTCATGTGTCTTTTTGCTTGATTCCAAAAGTTTTATAGACAATGCTGTCAGGTTTTATCTTATCACCTATTATGGGCAGTAGAGTGTTTGCTTTAGCGTCCATAATGATTTGAGTGTAGATTTTTCCGCCTCGTTTTAAAATGCCAAAAACTGCAACTTTACCACCAGCACCTCTGTCTCTTTTGCCTTTTTTCTACCACCAAAATAGCTCTCATCTAATTTGATTTTTCCATAAAACTGCTCGTTTCGCTCATTTTGTTTGTGAGCGATTTTCGCTCGCAGTTTATAAAAAAATCTCATCGCAGTATTGTGATGAACACTACTTAAATCAGCAGCTGTTCTAGCTGTTGTGCTTGCAACGAAGTATTTTATCAATTCCAGTTGCTTATTTTTCTTTCATTTACAATGTTTTACATACATGGTGGTGTCAGCCCCCCTTTTTTTTATTCACTACGGCAGATATCACAAGGTTTATCTACAATACCCAAACGAACTAACAAATGATGAACCTGACAACCCACACAAAATCCAAGAATTGCCTCTAACCACATTAAACTTAAACAAATCCAAACCATAACAATGCCGGTATCTTTGGGCAAAAAGTTTTCATCTGTCGGTAGTAATGGTGTTGCAAATATCGCATTAACCCAAGTTGCAACAGTATCTGGGTTAAAAAATACAAGGCATACAGTAATCAAACTTGCACCTATTACCCAAGCAAATCGTTTAACAACAAGCGGTTTATAAACAGGGGGCATCCGCTTAGCTAACAAACTACTGATTAAAATAGTCGGTGATAGACGACTGGTAAAAACAAATAAACTGACTAACATTTCAAACAAGGCATAAAACAACACCCAAGTTTGCACCGTGTAATCATAAGTTCGTCTTAGTACTTCGGCACTATAAATAATTTGCCCATCCCAATTTGTCTCATAAGTATCATGAATGCTTGCCTCATCCACTACCCAACGATAAGTATAAGAAACATCATACAAAACTAAGCCAAGATATAACGGAATAATAAGCAATATCCCTGCCCTAATACGCACTGCAATATCATTAATATAAGGACTAGACTCTTTAGGATTACGAAACCATAATTGTTTGAATATTGCTGACATAATAACGAATTATAACAGCGCAACTCACTGATAAAGCTTTAACTAAAAATCGCTATTAAGACTTAAAAATACCACTGTTAGACTTGTTGATTGATATTGTTTCATTGTGTTCTCTTTAAAATTTACCACTACTCACATTTTAACCGATTGGCAATATCATCTGTTTTGACAGTCATTTCTTGAGTCGGTATGACTAGCATCAAAGTTGCCTTGAGGACGGTCGTGTTTATTAATAAAGCAAGCAACATCTTTTGCTTCTTGATTGGTTAGCAAACCACCACTACCATAAGGCATATTAGCACGAATAAATTCTGCTAACTTATAAACCTTATTCATGCCAGCACTATTATTGTAAGAATCATTACCCCATAGTGCAGGGCGAAAATAACGGTTATTTTCATAACGACCTTGTCCTTTATCTGCATGACAAAACGCACATTTTTGATTATAAATTTTTTCACCATTGGCAATGTTACCCACTGGATAAATGGTTAATGTAGGAAATCCATAGACAGGCGTTTGCGTATGGCTGTCATAATAAACATCTGTGAGCCATTGCATATAGTCCTTAATAGCATTTATGTCTTTATTGTCATCACAATCATCTTCACACAAATTAGTACCATTCATACTGCGTCTAAAGCATTGGTTAAGTTGCTAATAATAAAGAGAGATGAGTTGCATTTTTTATTATGTTTTTTAAACAATAAAAACCTTGCTTAAAACTAAATAATTAATTGCTTTAAGCAAGGAAAGAAAAATGCACTTAGAAAATAAACAATAATTGAGCAGAAATTCTATCATCTATGCCACTAAGAATCACATTGGCATTATGATTACCAGCAAGACCGGGTGCTTCTGCATCTCGTGATTCATAGTTAAGCGTTAAACGAGATTTTTTATTAAAGAAATATTGTGCTCCTAAAGTGGTGGTGGTAAATTCACGCTCAGCTGTGTTATTATCAGTTAATCTATTAAGCACATCATGACGAATATCTAATTCTAATTCTGGGGTAATTGCATAACCAAAATGTAGATAATAACCATCTGCCTCGCCTTCTGTGGCTATATTAAAACTGGCAATATTCCCATTACTACCCTCAGAACCTGGTAGAGCGGCCCCATCAGTGCCGTTAAAAATCATCCCATCGGCACGCATAAATTCAGCGCCAGCACGATATTTGCCTTGTTTATAGGTAACGCCAATGCCACTTCTTTCGCGGTCATATTCTCCAGCGCCTTCTTTGGTTAGGGTACGCTCGCCATCTTGTGACCAAACAAATAATTTAAGATGGTCTCTTCTAGGACCTTTACCACCATAAACCTTCTCAGCTGAGAAATACAAATAAGTGTCTTTGTTATCATCGTTATCACCTCTGGCAATCCCATTACCATTGCCAACCATAACTGCATAACTGTATTCCCAGCCATTTTCTTGTTTAAAGGTATCAAATATCTGCACCCCAATATCTCTAAACGCCCCGACAGGTCCATTTAGCACATTGGCTGTATTAGTTGCTGCACCAGTGCCATCAAAAAAACGCTCTAAAATCATTTGATTGGTAAAATTAGAAAAATGGTTATAATTTGCCACATGGATAGCACGCAAAGCCTCTTCTGAGCCAGGGAATTTAAACTGCCCTGCACGAATTCTAAAACCTGGAATGTGATTCATAGTAACACTCATATCGGTAATTTTGGCACTGCCACTACCGTTTTTGGTGATACCGTTGTTACCAAATTCTGCCAACATAAAATAATTGGTTTTAGAATCAAGCGGAAAACCAACCCCTCTGACCCCAATTCTAGCACGGCGTACATTAAATTCATCAGCCACTGAATCTGGTCTATTCTGGTTAAAAATAGCTTTTTGCCCAGCCCAAGGTCCAGCTTTAATTTTAGTGTCACTGGTGCGCACATACTCAGGCTGCACAAAGCCCCAAACTTTTGCCCGATCCGATGAGCCCTCAGGCTCAGTACCTTGTAACATTAGCCAGTTTGCCGCATTAACAGGCAAAACCGAAATTCCAACTAACAATAATAATATTTTTTTCATGATTTTTTACTCCTTAATTTAATATGATTTAATTTAATCTTACGGTTTGATAAGTTGATAACCATCTGCTGATAGATCTATAATTCTAACTACACCCGCTGAAACTCTAACCGCATTTGAGTTTAGCGCCAAATCATGCCCGAGCTTTTTACCAAAATTCCTCACCGTATTAGAACACGCACTAAAACGCACTCCTTTGTCAACCAATGATTGTATTCTGCCCGTATTTGCATTGCCCTCTTGCAATAGGCGCAACCCCGGTCCAAAAGCAACCACCTCAACTTTAACCACATCTTGACCATAATGCTTAATTACATTATTTGCCACATTCAATACCAAGGTTTGTTTTTGGGGATTGTAATCACTGATTTGTAGCACCACTTTCTTTTCAATAAAATCATCATCAGCACTATAAACCAGTTGGGTAAATGCTAAACCTAATATCAAGACTAATTTGATTGCCATTTGCAACATCACACTCTCCCTATTTTGAAATAATAAACAAGATGCTCATTATCAATAACAATAAAAGATAAATAAATTAGGAGATATAGTAATTTGTATTGGGGTTTATACCAATAAATTAAGTGCTCAATAGTCCTAGTAAGATTGCCATCTTAACTAATTCCGATAGATTATTTGCTGACATTTTTTCCATCACTTTGGCACGATGGGCTTCTACGGTTGATTGACTAATAGATAAATCAAAAGCAATGACTTTATTCGCTTTACCTGTAACAACTACTTCAAAAACTTGTTGTTCTCTTTTAGTTAAACTTTGATAGTTCTTATGCAAAGTTTTCATATGCAAAAAATCATGATAGGCTGCCTTGTCTATTTTAATTGCCTTATGAACAATATCTATCATCTGCTGATTATTAAATGGTTTCTCAATAAAATCTAATGCACCTAACTGTACTGCTTTAACCGCAGTAGTGATGTCAGCATGACCACTGATAACAATAATAGGTGGATGGTGTTGAATTTTTTTATCCAAAAAATACTGTTGTAAATCTATCCCACTCATCTTCGGCATACGCACATCAACAATTAAACAACCTATCTGCGTTTGGTCAAATGTCTCAAGATAATCTTGTACACTGGTAAAACTAATCACATTCAGATGAACAGATTCCATTAATAATTTAATGGCTTTACAAACTTGAACATCATCGTCAATAACAAAAATAGTTGCTGAATGATTTTTGAGTTTAATCATTATTCAAAATAGGTAAAGTTAATTCAAACTCACTGCCTTGATTATCTGAAGATTTGAGATATAGATGGCCATTATGAGCACTAATAATCTCTTTACTAATTGACAATCCTAAACCAATGCCTTGTTGCTTACTGCTAATGAATGGATTAAACAAGGTGTCTATGATTTGTGTATTAACACCGCCTTTTGCATTATCTTTAATATTGACAACAATAACATCGTTGACTATTTTTGTGCTAATAGTTAATTGACGCTGACCAATTGGTGTCAATTGAAGTGCTTCAATGGCATTTTTACACAAATTTAAAATCACTTGGTCTATTTGAATCGGCTCAACTGATATTTTAGGTATATTTTTTTCAAAATAACAATCAATTCTAACCGACAGTTTGTTTGCTTCAATTTGAATAATTTTTAACACATCTTCAATCAAATTATTGATATTAACTAAAAGTCTTTGAGATGATTCTTTTTTAATCAATAGGCGTAATTGTTTAATAATTTTGCCAGAGCGTTCAGCTTGCGTGCTAATAAGGTGTGTTGTTTCTAATAATTTTTCGCGATTAATTTTTGGACTATTTAACAACTGTTTGGCAACAAAAGCACTGGTATTAATCGTTGTTAAAGGCTGATTAAGTTCATGGGCAATGCCTGATACCATTTCTCCTAAAGTATTAATACGAGCCATATGAAACAAATCTGATTGATATTTTTGTAATATTTGTTGTGTTTTATATTTTTCACTCATATCTCTAAAAACAACAACACTGCCGGTAATACGACCAGACTTATCTTTGATTGCTGTACAACTATATTCAACAGCAAAAGATTGACCACTTTTTTTCCAAAAAACATCATCTTCAATAAAGCGATTCTTTCCATCTAAAATTGTCTGATAAACAGGACATTTATCAATGGCATAATGGGCACCATCACCATGACTATGGTGTAAGATTGGATGTTGCTGTTTGCCTATCATATCATCAGCCTGCCAACCTGTTATATCAGTCATGGCTTTATTGATGAAAGTGCATTTGCCCGATAAATCAACGCCATAAATACCATCATAAACCGAATTTAGCATCAAATCATGGCGTTTTTGTAATGAATATTGTGACTTCTTCAAGCCACGATTAAGTTTGAATATCCAAGCACTAGCGATTATCAACACCAACAATAATACAATGACCAAAATAACTTGCAAAACATTTTGTTTGGTATATTGCATAAAACTTACTTTATCATGATGATGATAAGCACCAATTTTGAGTTTTTTCATTAAACTGTGTATCGGTTGATAATCAATCGGTGTGATCCATTCCCAATAACCGCGTGCTTTTGCAGCTGGGCTATTTTCTGGCATTGATAGCAAAATAGAAGCGACTTGCTTAGCTAATTTATTACTCACTTTTTTGGTTTTAGCAAACGCCCATTCAGGATAGAGTTCACTACTTAAATAATAAGGAAAATTGGGTTGTGTTTGTGGGTGAATAATGCGAATTTTTTCAGCAATTTGTTCATTATCATTCATCATTCTCTCTAAAACACCAGTACGCACAATACCTATGTCAACTTCTTGAGTTAAAACTGCTTTGACAATATTGTCTTGCACACCTAAAAATCTAACTTGTTTAGCATCTTTATGTAGGTTAAATCCTGCTTCTAAAAATGTGTTATAGCCAATCAACCACCCACCCAATCCTTTGGGGGTTGCCCCTGCAATAACACGGTTTTGAACATCTTTTAAGGTATAGATAGGTTTTTCTAAATGGGTAAAAATAACCGAACCAAATTGAGCATATTTTGATTTATCAACCAGAGTTAAAATACTGATTGCCCCATACAAAACTTCTAAATCAACATAAGAAATAGGTTGAGTAATAACAAAATCTATTTGTTGATTAGCCACTAAGTTTTCTAAAGTTTTAACATTGCTAGGCTCAATACTAATTAACTTAAATGAATGCTCAGGAATATGTTGTTGTAAGTAATCAATTGTTGGTTGCCACGATTTTTGAGCATAAGCTTCACCTGAGAAAGCCAGTGCAGCAATAACTATTTTGTCAGCAAAGGCATCAATAGAAAATAATAGTAAACAAACAACAATGATTTGATTGTTAATTTTGATATTCATAATAATATCAATTACAATAATTTTCCTTGTGGTTTGAGTCCTAAATGTTGATAAGCAAGGTCTGTTGCTGTTCGTCCCCTAGGCATTCGCATAACAAAACCTTGTTGAATTAAATAAGGCTCTATCATGAAATAAGGCTCTATTATGTCTTCAATCGTGCCTTTTTCCTCACCAATGGCAGTGGCAATGGTATCAATACCAACAGGTTCTCCCCCAAATTTAACAATCATCGTGGATGAATATTCTCTATCTAGTAATTCTAAACCCACCTGTTCTAAAGATGACATTGATTAAGTGTTTTTGGTGCTAGTCCCAATTTTTTTTACCTCTAACAAATGCAAGCGCCGAGAATCGGTTTTTAAAATTTTGAAATTAAAACCTTGCAAATCAATATTACTCATTTGCTTTGGTAGATAGGTAAAGCCTGCAACTACAAAACCTCCTACGGTATCAACATCATCAATAGCTAACTTAACCTTAAAAAAATCATTAAATTCTTCTAATGGGGTATTGGCTTTGAGTAAATAACGCCCATCACCAAAATCAATAATGCTGTCTTGTTCAAAATCATGTTCATCTTCAATCTCACCCACAATTTGCTCCAGCACATCCTCAAGTGTTATCAAACCAGCAATTTCGCCATACTCATCAATTACAATTGCCATATGTGATTTTTTACTTTGAAAATCCCTCAGCAGGGCGCCTAGGGTTTTGCTTTCAGGCACCAAAATTGCATTACGCAAGTATTCCCGATAATTAAATTCGATCTTTTTATTGTTATTGGCAAGATAACCCAGCAAATCTTTTGCCAAAATAATGCCCAGTATCCTATTACTATCTGTATTGATAACTGGAAATCTAGAATGCGATGAATGAATCATAATATCAAGCAATGCTTTGACTTGCGTATTGTGTTCAATCATTACCATTTTTGATTTTGGCACCATAACATCACGCACTTCCAATTTTTCAAGCTGCATTGTGCCTTCAATAATCAAGCGCGAGTGTGAGTCAATAATATGGCTTTCTTCAGATTCTTTTAGAACCTGCAAAAGCGCATCTTTAGAATGTATTGGCGGGTGAAAAATTTTTTTGAGTCTTTGTAGAAAAGGTAAAATCGTTATAAGTTGCTTTTTGTTCATACAAAATTCATTAACAATAGGGTTGATATTTTACCTAAAACTAAGTTTTTTTACTACGCATAGTTTTGCCTGCGAGCGCTCTTTGTTTACGCACTTTTTTGGCATCGGCGATCAATGGACGATAGATTTCTACGCGGTCTTTTTCACGCAAAACTGTATCCAACTTAGCAATTCTACCAAAAATCCCAGTTTTGTCTTTTGTTAAATCAATTTGCGGATAATTGTCCAAAATACCACTTAGATCAATCGCTTGTTTGAGTGTTGTGCCTTCATCCACTTCAAGGTGGAGTAGGGTTTGTCTATCCGCTAGGGCGTAGGCAACTTCAATGTGCATCACAAAGTGCTTGTGCTTGTTTAAAATCAAGCGTACCTTCATAAACTGCACGCCCTGTAATTGCCCCCAAAATACCTTGATGTGCCACATTTAATAAGCGGTTAATATCATCTATATTGGTAATGCCACCTGAGGCAATAATTGGGATTGTGGTTTGCCTTGCCAAATTAGCACTCGCCTCAACATTTACCCCACGCATCATGCCATCTCTGGCAATATCAGTGTAAATAATAGCGCTCACCCCATCTTGTTCAAATTTTTTTGCTAAATCCAGCACCTGTAAATCCGTTTGCCTAGCCCACCCCTCGGTTGCCACTAGACCTTTATTTGCATCTAAACCGACAATCACCTTACCGGGAAATTCGGCACATAATTCAGTGACAAATTCGGGTTTTGTTACTGCCATAGTGCCAATAATTAAATAACTCACACCCGCCTCAATATAGGTATTAGCAACTGCCATATTACGAATACCGCCGCCAACTTGCACTGGTAGATTGGGAACTGCTTTGGTAATTTCAGTAACATTCACAATATTCATTGGCTTGCCTGCAAACGCACCGTCTAAATCAACCAAATGCAATCTTTTTGCTCCTTGTGCCGCCCATTGTACTGCCATCTGTAGGGGGTTATCAGAAAATACCGTGCTCTCTTCCATTGCCCCTTGCCGAAGGCGCACACATTGCCCATTTTTTAAATCTATTGCTGGAATTATAATCATAATTTATTTGAAATCTTTTTAAGGGCATCATTTTACAAACAAAATACTTGATGCTCATGGTGTTTTTTTCGCAACAAAATGAGGATAATTTAAATTTAGAAGATAAACAGTTTGGTCAGTAAAAAACTAATATTTAATAAAATTGTAAGCCATACTATCCAGGGTCGGATAAACATGGCGTCTGTCGGTAGTGAGGCTTCTTTTTTTAAAATGGCGACTAAGGCAATATTAACCAATAAAAAAATAATAATGACGATAAAACTGGTTAATTGTGCTAAGGTAACCAAGGGCAAACTAATCGCACTAATCCATACCATTAAAGCAACGAATAGGGTGGCAATAATTGGGGTTTGAAAATTTGGATGTAGCCGCCTTAAATGTGGTGATATTAACTGACTACTACTCATTCCATACAACACTCTTGAACCCATAATAATTTGCACCAGTATGCCGTTGATAATTGCTATCAGACTCACTAAACTAATAATAAAATAAGCCTGTTGACTATGACTTTTCATAATCTGTGCTATCGGTGCTAAACTATTGGCTAATTGGGAGATGGGCACTGCTAAAATGGCAATTATTGCAATTATTATATAGATGATAGAACTGATAATTAAAGCACTGATAACCGCTTTGGGCATAGTTTTTTTAACTTGTATGGTTTCCTCTGACATATTAACCATATCTTCAAAACCAATAAAAGCATAAAACGCCAAAAATGACCCAGCGAATATCCCAAACCAAGGCGTCATATCCACCAACAAATAGTTGAGTTTGGGTAAATATTCGCCTAGATTTGACAACGCACCAATATTGTTAATCACCACCCATAACAAACCGCCTATCTCAACTAGGGTGATTAGACCAGCAATAATTAAAGATTGCTTAACCCCCCATACGGCAATCAATGTCATAATAATAACCAATAAACTAATCACTAAAATCTCAGGTAAAAGTATAAAAACATTAAGATAGCCAACAAAACCATTTGCCAAGGTTGCTGCACTGACAATGCCCGTTAAGATAAGCAATATTCCAACGATAGTTGATAGCCATCTTATATCAAAAGCGGCATTAACATAATTAACCTCGCCTCCGCTTTGAGGATAACGAGAACTAAGAGCAGCATAAGAATAACTATTAAATCCAGCAATAATAGCGGCTAATAAAAAAGCAACTGGGGCATAAATTCCTGCATTTGCTACAATTTTGCCAATCAATACATAAATACCTGCCCCCAGAATAGTCCCTAATCCATACAAAGTGAGCAACGGATAAGTAATATTGCGTCTTAGTTTAATGGCTGAATTGGGCATATTTTTTTAGGTAAGATTTTTTGTATTGGTTATTTTTGCATCGGTTAGAGACTTTTGGGTGATTATTTATAATTATGCAAAGATCTTAGTTAAATTTAGAGCCTACATTTTTAAATATTATAGCCTTTTAAAGATTATTTTTATTGGTAGAAACAGCATCAGTATTGTAGTTTTTTCTTGATTTATTATTGTATAACTTCAAAAACACACTACATTTTCCCCAACAAGGAAGACCTGAATAATCTTAAATTAGCACTTGCTTTTTCCCATTTTGTAGCGTGTCCGAGGCTGGAGGATTTTTAACTAGACTGTTTTTTAACTAATCTTAAAATATTATCTATTTGAAATGCAACATCTGCTAACGAATAACGGCAAAGAGTTTAACGATAAAATGAGCGATTATTTGTTTTGGTATAACCCTAAAAGAGTGCATTATTCACTTGGGAAAATGCCCGATTGAATATATTAATAATGAATGAGAAAGAATATACAAAGAGAAGTGTAATGTGTTATGGGTGGGCACAAAATATTTGCTTATATAATATTAGTATGTTATTATATTATAATATTTTTATAAGAGGAGGTATGCAAAATGAAAACAATCATTATACTATTGGCTTTTAGCTTTGTTAATTTAGCCCTTGCAGGTGCAAAACTTAGCATACATTTAGAAGAAAACGGTGCGACTAAAACCGTTGTTTTTCAGTGTGAAGATTTAACTGAATGTGCTGAGCGTGTTAAAGAGCGTATAGAAGACGAGGGCGGTTGCGACCCTAGAGTTAAAAAAGTGGTGTTGGAATCTATGTATATTCCTGGTCTTGATGACGCCTAAATATTCACCCATGCTTTCTAATTCAAGTTTTATGTTACGAAATGACGATTGAATGGGTGTTTATAAATCAGATTCATCTATCTCAGAAATTTCTGGACAAGCACAAAATAGATGGCGGTCGCCATATACATTATCAACGCGTTT
This sequence comes from Gammaproteobacteria bacterium Gsub, assembly GCA_002007405.1. Lineage (GTDB taxonomy): Bacteria > Pseudomonadota > Gammaproteobacteria > PS1 > Pseudothioglobaceae > JAAOIF01. Next base: position 45,442 of record JYIN01000008.1, on the reverse strand, counting down.
GACTGGCGGGAAATATTTATTATTTTCTAAAGATTTAAGTGGGTAAAAAGCCTCCTTTCTAGAATAAGGATAATTCCAATCGCTAGCCATCTCAAGTGCAATATGGGGGGCGTTTTTAAGGGGGTTATTGGTTTTATCCCACCCCCCGTTGATGACTTTTTGAATTTCACCATAAATATTAATCATCGCAGCAATAAAACGGTCAATCTCAGGTTTTGATTCACTCTCAGTGGGTTCAATCATCAAAGTCCCTGCCACTGGAAACGACATGGTCGGGCTGTGAAAACCATAATCTATTAGACGCTTGGCAATATCTTCTTCAGAGATTCTGCTGGCATCTTTCAAGGGGCGAATATCAATAATACACTCATGTGCTACAAAACCGTTTTCACCTTGATATAGAATGGGGAAATAATTCTGTAGTCGATTGGCAATATAATTTGCACTTAGAATTGCAATCTCAGTGGCATGTTGCATGCCGTGTTTTCCCAATAATTTAATATATGCCCAAGAAATTGGCAAAATTGAGGCACTGCCATACATTGTTGCCGATACCGCGTTAGAATCTTTTACCAGCGGATTACCAGGCAAAAATTGTGCTAAATGTGCCTTGACCCCAATAGGTCCCATGCCCGGACCACCACCGCCATGGGGAATGGCAAAAGTTTTATGGAGGTTAATATGTGAAACATCAGCACCGAATTTGCCCATTCGGGTAATACCCACCATCGCATTTAGATTTGCACCATCCAAATAAACCTGCCCACCATTATGGTGAATAATATCGCAGACTTGTTTGATTTCTGCCTCAAATACACCGTGTGTGGAAGGGTAAGTAATCATAATTGATGAGAGTTTATCCGCGTGTTTTTGAGCCTTAGTCTGTAGATCATTAATATCAATATTGCCAAACTTGTCGCAGCGCACAATCACCACAACCATTCCTGCCATCACCGCACTGGCGGGGTTGGTGCCGTGGGCGGAAGCGGGAATTAGGCAAATATTACGCTGTGACTCACCACGCGAGTGATGATAGTGGCGAATCGCCAACAAGCCAGAAAATTCGCCTTGAGATCCAGCATTTGGTTGCAAAGATACCGCATCATAGCCAGTTATTTCCGCCAATGCGTATTCTAAATCTGTGAATAATTTTTGATATCCTTGAGTTTGATTTTTAGGTGCATAAGGGTGTAACAATGAAAAACCCGGTAATGAAATGGTATGCATCTGCACTGCAGCATTGAGTTTCATTGTGCAAGAACCGAGCGCAATCATGGAATGATTAAGGGCAATATCCTTATTCTCAAGGCGTTTTAAATAACGCATCATCTCAGTTTCGCAGCGATAATTATTAAATACAGGATGGGTTAAATAATTAGAAGTTCTAAACATATTTTTTGACAATTTAATTTTAGAATCTAGTATTTTGTGGATTGAAAATATCTTTAATAATGCCAATAAATCATCCTCAGTTGTGGTCTCATCAACTGCCATACTCAGTTGAGTGTGGTTAATTAAGCGGAGGTTGATATTTTGGGTTTGTGCTTTAACAAATAAAGTTTTAGCATTGTTGGTGTTTAAGGTAAGGGTATCAAAAAATTGCCCACTTTCCAGTTCAAAACCCGCAACACTTAAACTTTTAGCCAAACGAGCAGCATTCGTATGCACTCTCAATGCAATACTGCGCAGACCTTCAGCGCCATGGTAAATACCATAAGCTGCTGCCAAAACTGCCAACAGTACTTGGGCGGTGCAAATATTACTAGTGGCTTTGTCACGGCGAATGTGCTGCTCACGGGTTTGCAACGCCATACGCATTGCTAAATTACCAAGTACATCTTGACTCACACTAATAATGCGCCCCGGCAGTAGGCGTTTAAATTCATTGCCCGCTGCCAAAAACGCCGCATGCGGACCACCAAAACCCATGGGCACACCAAAGCGTTGTGAATTGCCAATGGCAATATCCGCCCCCATCTCAGCTGGGGTTTTAAGCAGTGTTAATGCCAAAATATCACAGCTGACAATGGTGATATGACCGCTTTTTTTTGCTTTGCCAATATCATTTGTCAAATCACGCACAACACCATTTGTAGCTGGATATTGCCACAAACAAGCAAAACAATCATTGTATTCATTTTGTTGTAGGTCTGTAATTATCAGCTCAATTCCTAAAGGTTTGGCACGGGTTTGTAAAATGGTGAGAGTTTGCGGATGGGTGTTGCGATCCACCAAAAAACGCTTTGATTTATTGTTTTTATTAATACGCCTTGCCATCATCATTGCTTCAGCGGCGGCAGTTGCCTCATCTAACAGTGAAGCATTGGCAATATCCATGCCCGTTAAATCAATAATCATCTGTTGAAAATTAAGCAACATTTCCAAACGACCTTGAGAGATTTCTGCCTGATAAGGCGTATAAGCACTATACCAGCCCGGATTTTGCAAAATATTACGCTCAATCACCGCTGGCATTAAAGTACCATAGTAGCCTTGACCGATAAAATTTCTCAGTAGTTGGTTTTCAGTGGCTAATTTTGTTGCTAAAGATAGAGTCTCGTGCTCGCTCAAGCCCTCACTAAGACCTATTTGATTACCGAGCAAAATTTCCTTTGGTACTGTTTTTGCCACCATTTCTTCTAAAGAATCACAACCAATACTGTCTAGCATTTGTTCAATTTCTGTTTGTTTTGGACCAATATGTCGATTTAAAAATTCACTACTCATAACATATAAAAAAGTTATAAAAATGCAGAGATTTTAATCTATTAAAGCCGTGTTTTATAAAAAAATTAGCCGGGCGGCCAGTTTAATTGGCGCCCACCCAGACAGTGCAAATGTAGATGATAAATCATCTGTCCGCCTTGCTCGCCACAATTTATTACCAGTCGATAGCCTTGCTTGGAAAGCCCGAGTTGTTTGGCAATTTTAGTGGCAGTTAGGCTCAATTTACCCATTAAAGTTGTATCATCAACTTCATTGAGGGTAGCAATGTGGCGTTTGGGAATAACCAGAAAATGCTTTGGGGCTTGTGCATCAATATCAAAAAATGCCAATACTTCTTTATCTTCATAAATTTTATCCGTTGGAATATCCCCAGCAATAATTTTACAAAATAGACAATCATTCATGTTATTTTTAATGTTTTAAGCTTTAATCTTAAAGCGTTTAGTTTAATAAATCCATGTGCATCTTGTTGCTCATAGACGCCGTTATCGTCTTCAAAAGTGGCAATTTTTTCATTGAATAAACTGTTTTTTGATTTGCGCCCGATAACATTAACACCGCCTTTGTAGAGTTTTAACCGCACTATACCACTGACGCTTGTTTGGGTTTGGTCAATTGCTGCTTGTAACATTTCGCGCTCTGGGGCAAACCAAAAGCCATTGTAAATCATCTGTGCATATCGGGGCATTATCTCATCTTTGAGATGGGCTACTTCGCGGTCCAGTGTGAGTGATTCCATTGCTCTATGCGCCTTTAACATCACCGTACCTGCTGGGGTTTCGTAACAGCCGCGTGCTTTCATTCCGACAAAACGATTTTCTACAATATCATTACGACCAATGCCATGTGTGCCAGCACATTTGTTGAGCCATGTCATCACTGTTGCAGGCGACATAGGTTTGCCGTCAATGGCAACAATATCACCTTTTTCAAACTCTAATTCTATATATTGTGGTTTATTTGGAGCATTCTCAGGTGCGGTGCTCCAGCGCCACATCTCTTCTTCTGGCGGTATCCATGGGTCTTCTAAAATATCACCTTCATAAGAAATGTGGAGTAAATTAGCATCCATTGAATAGGGGGATTTTTTGCCCTGCTTTTTATAGTCAATTTTAATGCCATGTTTTGTGGCAAAATTCATTAAAGATTCGCGTGAGGATAAATCCCATTCACGCCATGGGGCAATCACTTGAATACTGGCATCTAAGGCGTAGGCATTTAGCTCAAAACGCACTTGGTCATTGCCTTTGCCAGTTGCTCCGTGGGCGATGGCATCAGCATTGACTTCGTGGGCAATTTCCACTAGTCGTTTAGCGATTAGAGGGCGTGCAATCGCAGTGCCGAGTAAATATTCGCCTTCATAAATAGCATTCGCGCGAAACATCGGAAAGATGAAATCACGGGCAAATTCTTCGCGTAAATCTTCAATGTAGATTTCTTTAACGCCAGCGGCTTTGGCCTTTAGACGCGCAGGCTCAACTTCCTCGCCTTGACCAATGTCAGCGGTGAAGGTTACAACTTCACATTGGTAGGTATCTTGTAGCCATTTGACGATGATACTGGTATCTAAACCACCCGAATAGGCAAGCACCACTTTATTTATTTTTGTTTTTATTTTATTCATTTTTTTGTTTCGGTTGTTTTTTGTATGTAAATTCTTTATTTAATAAAACATCACCCAAGTTATTAACGACCTCAACCTGCCAGCGTCCGTCCCATGTGTGCCAAAGTTTTTTACTTGACCAAACACGCCAGCGGTTGCCTTGGATGGCAAAACTAACTTCAGCTTTGACCTTGTCTTGATAAATCCAGCGATGGGTAATTTTATCGCCCGCAAGATTACGGATATTGGTAAAAAAATAAATTTTATCTAGGGAATTATCTGCTTCAGTAATTATCTCAATTGGCATTCTATTTTCAACCGATTTGGCAAAAACAGCCTGAGAAATATTTTTATGTTGCCAATTTGCAGGCACGCTATTTGTTAGTAATAAAAGTAACAAAATTGAATATTTTTTCATCAATTCATTTAGGTCATCATATATTTATAAAAAAATACCCCAAGTATTTTTGATATTAAAAGTTATTGATTAAATACAGCAAAATCTGCTTGCCTCGTTTGTCGCCCTTTTGTGCTGTAATAGTAGCCCAATAATAGGCTTTTTTATGGTCGCTCTCTACTCCTGTGCCTTTGATATACATTACTGCCAAAGCATTTTGTGATTGGGTTAGCCCCTGATTAGCTGCTTTATTCATTAAAATAAACGCAGCTCTATTGTCTTTACGAACGATTTCACCAGCGCTATAAAGTAGGCTAAGGTTATGTTGTGCAATTGGGTCGCCTTGTTTGGCAACTAACACTAAATTTTCTAGGCTGTTTAGCGTTTTGGAGTTATTGTTTAATGATTCGGCAATTTGCGAATGACTAGGAATAAAATTTACACTATTTTTTGTTAATAGTGGATTATTTAGCGTATTTTGGGTAATTAATGGAAAGTTTGATATAGACTGGGGTAATGGTTTTGGTATTTTTGTTAATTTTTTGGTTTTTATCAACTCTGCCAACTTTTGTATTTTTTTTAATTCTGCAGCTTTTTCGGCGGCAACCCTTTTTTGTGCTTCAATAGCTTTTTCTTCTTCTATTTTTGCCAATTCGGCTGCTTGTTGTTGTTTGCTTTTGTCAAGTTTTTCTAATAACTCAGCTGCTGGTAAGTGGTTGTTTTCAGCGGCTAATTTAATCCAAAAATAGGCATCTTCATTCATGCCTTGATCGTAGAAATCTTTGCCGAGTTGGTATTGGATTTTGGCATGTTTGGGTTGTGAAATTCTACGCAAATAAAATTTAGCTAACTCACTATCTTTATTGGTAATGACCCCTCTTTGATAAATTAAAAATAATTGATAATGTGCCAAAGCATAGCCTTTATCTGATAAATCAAGCAAAGTTAATAGGGCTTTTTTTGTGTCTTGTTCAACGCCGTTGCCATTAAGGCGTAACAATGCTAAATCATAGTGTGCTGATAGATTGCCCTGTTTAGCGGATTTTTCATACCAATAAATTGCCTTTTTCAAGTTTTTTGCTACGCCTTTGCCATGATAATAACTGTTGGCAACATTTAACTGCGCATTAGCATAGCCTTGTTTGGCAACTTGGAAATACCAGTAAAAAGCCAGTTTTTGATTGACTTCTACCCCGATTCCATTATGATAAATATTAGCTAAATTAAACTGAGCATGTGCATCGCCACTTTTGGCAGATTTTTTCAAATTAACCAAAGCTTTATCCATTGAATGTTGCACATTTTGTTTGTTGTCGCCGTGTTGAGGCGTTGTTTTATGAGTATCAACAGGCTGCAAAATTTGCAACGCCTGTACTGATAGAGATAACAAAAGAATGGGGTAAATAAATCTAATCATAGGTTAAGAGTGTGGTTAATCTTTGGTAATTTTAACCGAATTTATATAGGGTCAATCTACTTTAGAGGTTTTCTAATAATCTATCCAACCCAATTGCCACGCCAGAACACTGTGGCACAGGGCTGGACAAATTCAGCAAGAAATCTTCATCAACACAGAGCGATTTTTTGCCCAAGGCGGACCTTTTGTTAATCTCATTGGTAAAACACAGCCGATAGGCTTTTGCATCTTGTAATTCATCATACCCATTAGCAACTTCAACACCTGACATATACAGCTCAAAACGGTGTGCTACTGCCCCTGTAACTTTTGCTAATGCGGATTGTGTAGCAGGATAATCGTAAATAAAACACAGTGGGAGTGATTTTAATTTTGGTTCAATAAGATGGGTGAATAACAGTATTTGTAAATCTTCAATCCATTTAAAATCCACACTCAAACCAAGCTTTATGGCAACTGCTTTGAGGGCATCAAAATCAGTATTTAAAATATCAATATTTGCATACTCAAAAAAGGCCTGAACATAAGATATTTTTTTAACCTTATGTTTGATTCCGAGTATTTTTAGTAGTTGTGCAATATCATCCATTAAAGCATGAATATCAAACCCCAAACGGTAATATTCTAACAAGGTAAATTCATTAAAATTACGCTGTCCCTGTTCATTATCACGAAACACAGGGCAAATTTGGTAAATATCGCCACTGCCATGTGCTAATAATTGTTTCATTGCTAATTCTGGTGAAGTGTGCAGATACTGGGTTTTTTTTGAATCAATTTGTTGATTCACAACTGCGGCAATACTATCAATATAAGCATCAGGGGCTGGATAATTAAGCAACATCGGTGTTTGCACTTCAATTAGACCTTGTTGGTCAAAAAAAGTGCGAATTTTTTGTAGGCATTGGTGGTGTTTGTTAAGCCCTGCCCGTGTATTCATTATTGCGTGTATTTATTTTGACTTTATCACCAATATTAATAAATAATGGCACTTGAGTTACAATGCCAGTATTCATAGTGGCTGGTTTGCCACCTGTGCCTGCGGTATCGCCTTTTAATCCAGGGTCGGTATCCACCACTTCAAGCACCACATGATTAGGCGGGGTAACACAGATGGGGTTATTATTCCAAAGGATAACCACACACATATCTTGTTCCACCAAATAGCCTTTAGCATCGCTTATAATGCCCTCGTCAATAGCGTATTGTTCAAACGATTCTGGGTGCATAAAATGCCATGTATTGCCGTCATTGTAAAGATATTGCAGGTCCAGTTCCATCACATCAGCGGCCACTAAAGATTCGCCAGATTTAAAAGTTTTTTCCAAAATTTTCCCAGTGATTAAATCGAGAAATTTAACCCGGTTAAACGCTTGACCTTTGCCAGGTTTGACAATCTCATTATTCAAAATCTCACAAGGGTTACCCTCAAGCATTAATTTCAAGCCGTTTTTAAATTGGCTGGTTGCGTAATTTGCCATATTTCCCTCAAAAAACCCCCCATTTTACGCAATTTTTATCCGCAGGCAAAAATTTAAACTCTATCAAGAGTACGGCTAGGTCTTTAAGGTTGTGGGCGTAGCTTTGCTTACAGCAATGAAATTGCTAAATAGGGGCGGGTTTTTTTGATCATTCACAATTATGCGAGACTATTTCATATTTTAAAAAAGTCAATAAAGCTCTTTTTTTACCGACTGGCATGTGTTAATTGTTTCTAAAATCTCTAATTCTTCGGCACTAAATTCAGGTTTATCAATAATTTCTACAATGTCTTTTTGACTTGTATTACCACCTGTTGCCAGCCATTCAAAATTCACCCCTAATATTTTTGATATTTGCAGTAGATGTTGAGTGCTGGGGGATGAGTTTTCAACCGACTCCTACTGGCTGACGGCACTACGACTCACAGTTAATAATTGTGCTAGTTGTGATTGCGACAAACCGCGGCTAAGACGAGCACTTCTGATGCGCTGGTGTATATAGTTGGAATAACTGAATAACTATCAAATTAAGATTGATGTTATTTATACTTGACAAATCAGTAAAGGTAAGTTAAAATAGCCGATAGGTATTTTACATTTAATCATATAAGTCGGTAGTTAGTTGAGGAAGTCAAGACATGTTTGCACAAATTGAATTTAAATTATTATTGATTTTATTGTTCACTATTTTATTAACTTCCTGTAATTCTACAACTGGTTCTGCAGACAATAATCAGGGCGTCACTAGAATTCTTACTGATTCACCGATTAATGGTGTGAGTTATACTTGTGATGGCATCACCAAAATCACCAAAAATGGGGGTGAATTTAATTGTCAAAATACTCCCGTTACTTTCAAAATAGGATCTCTGGAGTTAGGCACCATCATGAAGACTTTTCCTGCTGATAATAAAATTTTCCCCCAGGATCTTGCTGGTGTCAAGAGAGATAATTTTACTGATAATACCGTTGTTAAAATAGCTAGATTGTTACAATCCTTAGATGATGACGGCACGATCACCAGCACCATTGATATTAGCCCCGATGTTGCTGATAAATTTACAGACGATGGTCTTAATTTTGATGATGATGATGCTTTAGATACTTTAGCCCAAATTGCAGGCGTGTCTTTGGTTGATGAAAACCAAGCCATTTCACATTTACGCAGCAATATGTATGGTGTTTTTATCGATCTGACTAATGCGAATTCTGCTGCTACGATTGACACGCCAGTCACTCTAACTTTTACAGGTGCGGCTGTTATTGATAACACGGGCAAGCAAATAAATCAAATGATCATAGACAGCATTACCAAAACTGCCACTGTTTTTTTAATTAATGATCCAAGTAACGACCAAGAATTGGTCATAATCACTAAGGCAGATGGCTATATAGACTCTGGATCTTCAGTAATCTTATCAAAACAGCAAAGAATTTATGAAATAAATTTAAACTTAGTTAGCACCCAACTAAATGCACCAGGCATAGGCATAATGGTCTCTGAACAGGATATCAGTGGGCAAATGAGTACAGGAATGGTTAATGAAACACTTACAATAACAGCACAAGCTGGCAGCCCTACAGTTGAAGTAACCATTCCACCAGACACAATGTTCACTGATAGACAAGGCAATACTGTTGCAGCAACTGTGTTGAGAGTTACTAATTTTGACCCAACTATGCCCCGAGCTTTGGCTGCTTATCCGGGTGGCTTGAATGTGGTTGCACAAGTAGATGGTCTAACGATTGATGGGCAGAGTCAAACTGGTGAGATGCCAATTAGTTTCAAATCCGCAAGCTTTGCTGCAATTACCATTACTGATGGAGATGGTAATAAAGTGCGCAATTTTAGCCAGCCTATTAAAGTGGCAATGCAGTTTCCACAGGACATCAAAGATGGCGAAGGCGAGATGGTGAATATAGGTGATATGGTGCCCATTTGGAGTTATGATGAAGATACAGGCAAATGGACTTATGAATCTGAGGGAGAGGTGGTTGATAGTGATACCTCAGATGGCCTATATGATGTAGTTTATTCAGCAACCCATTTGTCGTATTATAATTTGGATTGGTTTTATTCAACTAGCTGCACCTCAAGATTTAATTTAAAAGATGCGTTAGATAGGGCTGATTTCACTCCGTATCGTTTCAATTTATTAGTCCCAGATGCTGATATTGATGAGACACGACAGTTTAATAGGGGTGGGTTTATTGCGTTTCAATATATTCCAGCAGGTTTTAGCGGAACTTTAACGGTTACTACCACAGCCGGCACCCAAATAACTGTTAATGTGGATGACTTTTGTGATTCAACAGGAGGGGATAAGACAACAGATATAACCACCCGTTTGGCGAAGCCTAATATTGATGCAGGAAATAATCGATTTATTAGTGGTGATATAGGTTCAACTGTCACGGCACAAATTGCTACAATTCAACCCGCCGCATGTGAGGGCACAATTACCTACACTTCCAGTAACACCTCCACTGCTACAATTCAACCCAGCACAGATGAAATTAGTGTTGTTGATTCTGGCACTACAACCATTACTGCCAGTACTACTGAGAGCGATAAATGCGAAGCAGCCAGTGATTCTTATCTACTCACTGTCAATCTTAACCCTATGGTTATTAGCCCAGTTGCTGCCACAGTAGATGAGGACGACGCTACAAGTTTTAATGTCAATGTTAGTGCCAGCGACATGGGGGGTGCTTTAACTTGGTCATTGGCTACAAATGCCAACTTTGGTACTGCCACTGTCAGTGGCACTGGCAATACCCCTACTATCACTTATACACCTGATACCAACTATAATGGCACAGATAGTTTCACTGCGCTCGTGGTAGATAATAGTGGTGGCAGGGCTGAAGTGGTGATTAACATAGAGATAAATCCAGTGAACGATATCCCAATTTTTACCTCCAATGGTAAAACCACTGCCACTGAGGATGTTCTCTATAGTTATTCAGCCACTGCCACTGATATAGATGGAGACGACCTATATTTTAGTGTAATAAATATCCCTACTTGGTTGGGTTTTAGTGATGTAGTTCTTTCGGGTACACCAACAAATAGTGATGTTGGCACGCATAGCGTTACTATTCAAGTTAGTGATGATGTCAGTACCAGTCAAGTTAGTGATGTCAGTACCAGTATTCAACAATCTTTTATCATCACTGTTAATAATACTAATGATGCCCCAATTATTACCCAAGGCAATAGTGTTACTATCACTATGGATGAAGATGCTACCCCAACTGCCTTTGTTGCTCCAACCATTAGCGCAACTGATGAAGATATTGGCGACACACTCAGCTGGTCTCTAACTACTGATGCCACTAATGGCAACGCTGTTGTCAGTGGCACTGGCAATACCCCTACTATCACTTATACACCTAATACCAACTATAATGGCACAGATAGTTTCACTCTTCAAGTAGCGGATAATAATGGCGGTATTGATACGATTATTGTGAATATTACCATTAACCCTGTTGATGATGCCCCAACGATTAGTGCTAGTCCAATTACAGGTGCCACGGTTGGTACAACTTATACATTTACCCTAGCAGATGCCGCCGATATTGACGGTGATTCCTTGAGTTTTGAGATTCAGAACAAGCCTAGTTGGGCAAATTTTAATTCTGATACTGGTGCATTTAGCGGCATTCCAAGTAGTACTGGGGTTTTTAGTAATATTATCGTTAGTGTTGTGGCTAATGGCGTTAAATCTTCCCTGCCTGCCTTTACTATTACAGTAAGTGACACACCGGCATCAGGTGCGATTTGGGGGCAATTTATGTGGAATGACGGGAGTACTTGGCAGGCACAAGAATAGAGCATATAAAACAGTGACAACTTAAATTTAACAACTAGGAGGATAACAATGAAACAGTTAACTAAAGCCACTACCATACTGGCGTTTATTCTATTTATAAGTGGTATGGTTTGGGCGGGTAGTGTAACCACTCTAAACACTTTTGTGGCAAACACCCCAGCGGTGGCCGATGATGTGAATGCAAATTTTACAAATGTAAAAAATGCGGTGGATGATAATGATAGCCGGATTGCTACTAATACCAATAGCATTAGTGTCAACACAGGTAATATAACGACCAATGCCGATGCAATTGTTAATTTACGAGCATCAGCAACAGCAACAGTTGATGATATTCAAACCAATACAGGTAATGTTACAAACAATACAACAGCAATTAACACCTTACAAACCTCAGTAACAGCAACAGTTGATGATATTCAAACCAATACAAGCAATATAACGACCAATGCCGATGCAATTGATAATTTACGAGCATCAGCAACAGCAACAGTTGATGATATTCAAACCAATACAAGCAATATAGCGACCAATGCCGATGCAATTGATAATTTACGAGCATCAGCAACAGCAATAACTAACTTCGTAAATCAAGTATCTATTGGCGGCTCTAACACTGCCGCAGTTACTGTTAGTAGCGCAGATAATCCAATTATTAGCGTTGATTGTAGTAGTGGAGAATCTTTACAAGCAGCGATTGAAACCTCACCTTTACATGGCAAGGTGGTCATTGAAATAACTGGTACTTGTATTGATGATATTTATTTGCGCCGTGATGGCATTACCATCCAAGGTTCAGGTGGGTCTGGCAATAAAAATACTAACATTATTCAAGGTAACGCTACTGGTTTTAGTAGTGCAGAAAATGAGAATTATCAATATACCTCAATCAATCCAGTAGGTTTAGTACAAAGACAGCCTAATACTGGCGGCAATGGTATGTCTGGAGCCTTTGAGACTCGGGATAGGCGTTTTACCTTGAAAGATTTAACGATCAATGCTGGTTTAAATTTTCATGCAATGAGAATAGGCAATAACAGTAGGGTACGGTTAATTAATGTTGATTTGAATGGACATAATTATGGTATGCGTCTGTTTAATAATTCGGTGGCAATTTTATCGGATATCACGATTAATACTGATGGTACTGTTGGTATTGATGGTAGTGGCAATGGGACTTGTAATAATCCATTTTGTGGTTCGGGTATTTTTGCTTCGGTTAATTCCAGTGTTGTTTTAAAATCAGGCAATACCCTTAATGCTGCAGCAAATGCCAATGATGATTATGGCTTGGCGGCGATAAATGGGGTTGCTATCTCGCTCAGAGGGGCTGATAACATCATTAACTCATTAAGCATAGTGAAATCTACATTTGAACAAACGCGTTTTGAACAAGATGGCACCGGTAATCAAATCACTGGTGATTTAGAAGTGTGTTTTAATTCTTCTTTTATTGCTCAACAAGTTGCCATTGATACATCATTTAGTGAGATTGAGGTTTGTGCATCATCCAATATGTTATTAATTCCTCGTAGTGAAAATGCAATTAGTGTTGCCACAGAAGATATTGACATTGAGGAAAATTCATTATTGATTGTGTCAGACGAGGCAAATCAATTATCTCCTTATGCCGTTGAATTTTCTCATCCCAGTGGGGGCAATATAAATATTAATATTGAGCTGCAATCTTCTTTTGTAAATGAAAATGGTGGCACAATGCCAGCTAATTTTGAAATTTTTGGTAATAGCAATCTATCTCTATACAATGGCACTATCGTCAATGGTGATATAGAAATGTATCAAAATAGTTCCTTTTTTAGTGAGGCAGATTCTGATATTAATGGCGATCTTGCAATCTTCAGCTTTAGCACTTACGAAGCAGCAGAACAAGGATCCTCTGTTGCTCCTGGTAGTGTCAATCAATCAGTCTCAGGCACAGTTAATTGTGGCAATGCTGAGGCGTTTGAATACTCAAATAGTGGTGTAATAAATGACCTTTGTGATAGTAATAATTGATGGTGAATAATCAAAGCTTGTTGTAAAACTAAAAGCAGAGGGTTTTTTATTTATAACCCAGCCGCCTGCAAATCAGCATGATAAGATGAGCGCACCATAGGGGCACTGGCAACTTGGGAGAAACCCATTTGGGTAGCCATTGTTTTGTAATTGATAAACTGTTCGGGGGTAATGTAAGTCTCTACCGACAAATGGTATTTGCTTGGCTGTAGATATTGACCTAGGGTTAGCATGTCCACCCCATGTTTTCTTAAATCTTGGAGGACATTTAAAACTTGTTTTTGGCTCTCGCCAATGCCTAGCATTAAGCCAGATTTGGTTGTTACTTTGGGGTGTTGGTGTTTGAAAGTTTGTAATAGCCGCAGGGAATGTTGATAATCGGCGCCGGGACGCACTTTTGGGTAGAGGCTGGGGACGGTTTCAAGATTGTGGTTAAAGACATCGGGTGGGCAAGTTTTAAAAACTTCTAAGGCTTTTTCAACTCTGCCTCTAAAGTCGGGGGTTAATATCTCAATTTTAGTTTGTGGTATGATTTGGCGAATTTTATCAATACATTGTTTAAAATGCCTTGCGCCACCATCGTCTAAATCATCTCTATCCACTGAAGTAATGACGACATATTGCAATCCCATTTTTTTAATGGTCTCAGCTAAATGCTGTGGTTCGTGAGCATCCAAAGCCTGCGGTTTTCCGTGGGCAACATCGCAAAATGGGCAGCGACGCGTGCAAATTTGTCCCATAATCATAAATGAGGCAGTGCCGTGGCTAAAACATTCACTCAAATTGGGGCAGGAGGCTTCTTCGCAAACGGTAAAGAGTTTTTGTTCTCTTAAAATTTTTTTTAAATTTTCAGATCTTGCACTGGCCTGATGTTTGCTACGGATCCAGCTTGGCTTTCTTAAGGCTGGGCGCGTTGGGTCGGGTTTAATTTTTAAACGCGATATTTTAGATTCGCCCTTTAAGGCTTTGATTTCAACTGTTTGTAACATATTCTGTGAGAATCTGAGTTAATTCGTTGCCACTATTTTCTAATTTGATATTATCCGTTAAATCTCTCAGCTGGGTGATTTTTAAATTATCGTATCCACACGGGTTAATTTTTTTAAAAGGCGATAAATCCATATCAACATTGAGGCTTAACCCGTGGTAAGTTTTACCTTGTTTGACTTTTAACCCTAAAGCGGCAATTTTAGCGTTATCAACATACACTCCAGGTGCATCCTTGATTAAATGTGATTTAAGCTGATAACGAGCGAGTAAATCAATGATGGAGAACTGTATAAAAGATACCATTTTTTTAACCCCGATGCCTAGGCGTTTAATATCAATCAGGCAATAAATCACAATCTGCCCTGGTCCATGATAGGTAATTTGCCCGCCGCGGTCAGTTTTAATAACTGGAATATTGCCAATACTTGATGGATATTTTTCTCTAATTGAGATGCCTTGAGTAAATATTGGATTATGCTCAACAACCCACAGTTCGTCTTCGGTGTTAATATCACGGGTATCGGTAAAAGTTTTCATATTGTTCCAAGTCTGTGAAAAATCTTCCAGACCCAGATTGATAATTTTCATAGAACATAAGCCACCCAAGGGCTGTTTTCTAATTCTTGATAAATATGATCAAGCTGTATTTTACTGGTGGCAATGATTCTAACTGTATAAGAGATGTATCTGCCGTGGCTACTTTTTTTACTACTAATTTGGCTGGGGTGTAATTTGCCCGTGTGGTGCTCAATAATAGCACAAATATTGGTATTTAACTCCTTACAATCTTGCCCCATCACTTTGATTGGATAATCGCAAGGAAAATTAAATAATTCTTCTGAGATGGAGTTTGAGTTATTCATACTTTAGAGATTTTAACTTTTTATTACGGTAGAATAAGCGCTTTTTATCTTTATCAAGTTTTTATGCGTCCACAGCAAGTTAGTGCAATTCTTAATCAAGAGTTTAAATCGGTTACCCTTGGGCATCACACGCCAGTGATGTTGTGGGGGGCGCCGGGGATTGGTAAATCACAAATTATTGCGCAGGTGGCAACTCAGCATAAGGTGGCAATGATTGATATTCGCCTGTCGCAAATGGAGCCGAGTGACCTGCGCGGTATTCCATTTAAAAATGGGGCATTGGTGGATTGGTCTATTCCGTCTTTATTGCCCGATGTGGTGCGTCATGGTAAGCGTGGGATTTTATTTTTGGATGAGATTACTTCAGCGCCACCCACCGTATCTGCCGCCGCATATCAGTTAATTTTAGATCGCCGTTTGGGGGATTACCAAATGCCTGATGGCTGGGTAATTTTTGCTGCTGGTAATCGTCAGGGCGACCGCGGTGTTACTTATTCTATGCCTGCACCATTGGCGAATCGTTTTTCTCATTATGAACTAGATGTTAATTTAGACGATTGGGTGGCTTGGGCGTATAAAAATAAGATTGATGAGCGTATTATTAGTTTTTTGCGTTATCGTCCAGAGCGTTTATTTGAATTTGATTTTGCGCACAATCCTAACGCCTTTCCCTCACCTAGGACTTGGGAGTTTACCCATCGTGCTTTGCAAAAATTTGACCATAATCTAGATTTATTTAGTCAAGCTGCCAGTGCTTGTGTCGGCGAGGCAGCAGGTCTTGAAGTAACAACTTTTATTGAACACCTTAAAGATTTGCCAGATCTTGATTTGATTGTTGCTGGTGAGGTTACTCCAATCCCAGAGTCAATTGATTTGCAATACGCCATCTGTTGTGCTTTAGTCGGTAGAGCGATTAGTGTTAAAAACCATGCCAACGCTAATAAAATTTGGGGTAATATTCTTAATTTTGCGCGTGATTTTCCACAAAAAGAACTTGGCGTGATGTTAGTATCAGATATGCAGCGTGCCATCGGTGAAGATATTTTTTCCATTGCCGAATTTAGTGACTGGGCAGGGAAAGTTGCCGATGTTATATTTGATTGATGGTAAGTCTTGAACAACACAAACACAAAATAGTACCTTTTTTACGCTTAGGGTTTAGACCGTTTTTCTTTGCTGCTGGTTTGGTTGGGGTTATTTTTATGGCACTTTGGCTGGTGTTTTTTCATACCCACATATTAAATCTTAATATAAGCGTTAACCTTTGGCATGGACATGAGATGGTTTTTGCTTATGCAGTGGCAGTCATTGTTGGTTTTTTGCTGAGTGCAGTTAAGAACTGGACAAACTTACAAACCCTAAATGGCAAGCCACTATTAGCACTTTTTGTGCTGTGGATAGCGGGGCGTTTCTTACCTTTTATACCTTTGCAATATCTTGCGTTTCAGGCGTTAATTGATGTGGGTTTTTTGGGTTTTGCGATTGTTGCAATTGCCTATCCAATTATTAAAACCAAGCAAAAACAACAGATTGGCATTATTGGTAAATTATTGTTAATAACAGTGGCACATGGCTTATTTTATTTGGGTTTGCTCGGCATTGTTGAGCATGGTGAAGTTTGGGGGCTGTATTTGGGTTTTTATTTAATCATCAGTCTAATTTTAATGATGGCACGGCGATTGATTCCGTTTTTTATTGAGCGTGGTTTGCATTTAGATAGTGGATTAAAAAATTCTAAATGGTTAGATTTATCTTCACTATTTTTGGTTTTATTATTTATTCCGATTGAGGTTTTTTCACAAGGTGTTTTATCCGCTATTTTGGCGGGTATTTTGTTTGTCATTCACAGTCTTAGATTGTTTAATTGGCATCACCCAGGTATTTGGAAAAAGCCGCTACTGTGGAGTATTTATTGTGCTTATGGGTTTATTATTTTGGGTTTTGGGCTTAATGCTTTGTCTTATTTTGTGATATTTATGCCTAATATAGCACTACATAGTTTTGCCTTTGGTATTGCACTGATGACCCTTAGTATGATGAGTAGGGTGTCCCTGGGGCATACTGGGCGTAATGTGTTTGCGCCGCCCAGACTATTAAATAGGCTTTTTATAATATTGAGTCTATCTTTTGTTTTTAGGGTGATAGCCCCTATTATAAGCCCTGAGTATTATATTTATTGGATATTTAGCTCACAGGTTTTGTGGATTGTATCGTTTGTAATGTTTTTGCTAATTTACACGCCACTATTTTTTAAAGTTAGGATTGATGGGCAGTTTGGGTGATGAAAGTAGCCGATGAATTATTGGTTTTAGCTAAGGAACACCATATTTCTCTAGCGCTTGGCAATAAGGCAGTGAATGTTGCAAAATCTGGGAGTTTGACTGAGATTGACGCTCTTTGTTTGCAAATTTCAACAACTTTTAGGGCTAGTTTTCAAACCCATTTTGAGACCGAAGAAAAGGCAATTTTCACTCCACTTAAAGGCAAATCAGCTGAGTTAGATGCCTTATGCACCCGGCTTATTAATGAACACCAAAAACTCTATCAATTAGCACAAGCATTGGTGGAAAAACCTGATCTATTGGCTGAATTTGGCACTTTATTAAAAACCCATACTAGGGCAGAGGATAGAGAATTATTCCCCAATATAGCATTACTCACGAACGGGCAACGAAAAAACATCAAACAGTTAAGTGCAAAACACCCCAAAATAAATAAAGTTAAGAAAATAGGGCAGGGTGAGGAGTTGCAAACTAAGATAGGGGTTAAAGTGGTTGCTGAGGATCTTGTAATTGATACAGATAAAAAAGCACTAGATTTAGATAAAATTATGGCAAAACTCACTAAGGCTCGCACCCAGTTAATGTTAGATAAGCCTTTTTTGGGTAATTTGGTGCTGCGTTTGCCACTTGTTGTTGCAGATGATTGGTGCAAAACCAGTGCCACTGATGCTAAAAATTTTTATTATAACCCTGCGTTTATTGATGCACTAGATAATTCGCAGATTAAATTTGTGCTGATTCACGAAGCACTGCATTGTGCGCTCACGCATTTTGCTCGTCGAGGCATGCGTAGCAAACATAAATGGGATCTGGCTTGTGATTTTGCTATCAATCCATTGTTAATTAAAGAGGGTTTTCGTCCGCCTATTGAGGTGCCAATCTATCAACAGTATGAGGGCATGATTGCCGAGGAAATTTACCCCATGATTGCTGATAATCTTAATCAACAGCCAATGGATCAACATTTATATGACGACTTTAATAATGACAACCTTTTGCAATCTAGCAATAAAATCAGCGAAGATCAATTACAAAACTCATCCCCAAAACAAAAAGATAAATCTAAGAAAAGCCAAAGCCAATATAGTGCACAATTTGCGCAGCAGCCAAAGCCTCTACAACCCGATGAAATAGATAAACTAGCAAGCCAGTGGCAAAAAAACTTAGCCTCAAGCGCACAATTGGCACAACAAGCGGGCAGACTTAGTGCAGAATTTGCTAAGTTGATTGGTTTTTTCCTGCAACCCCAGGTTCCATGGCAATCGCTCTTAGCCCAGTATATGTCGGCTTTTGCGTATGATGATTTTACTTATTCCCGCCCCTCGCGGCGTATGGGAGATGCTATTTTTCCATCTCTTAAATCAAGACAAATGAGTATCACCGTAGCTATTGACATCTCAGGCTCAATTTCTCAAGACGAGATTGATAAATTTACCTCAGAAATTAATGCCATTAAAGCCAATATTCGTGCCAGCATTACTTTAATTGCCTGCGACGACAAATTGGCACAGGATTCACCTTGGCATTTTGAGGCTTGGGAAAAAATCCAATTTCCTGATTCATTTGGCGGTGGCGGTGGCACTGATTTTAACCCCGTATTTGATTACATCAAAACCAAAAACACACCAAATGATGTGTTAATCTATTTCACCGATGCCAAGGGCAGATTTCCAAAATCTGAGCCAAACTACCCGGTATTATGGCTGGTAAAAGGCAAACAGCAAGTGCCATGGGGGTCGCGCATCCAACTTAATTAAAAACCATCTACCTCCATTTTGCCAATCCTTCCCATTTTTCCACCAAAAATCTCATAAAAACCAAACTGAGTTCAGCCAACTTTCCATGCATGTCCATAAATGACCTCATAGGTTGCAGGTAATTTTCCTTGTGTGCGATAAGTTTCATACATTTTTGTCATCAATTGGAATTTATTTTTTCCGGTAAGAGATTTTGAGCGATTATCTACTGTTTGGGCACCAATCGCTTTGATGTCTTGTAATAAATCACTAACTTTTTGATAAGTTAGTGTTAGAGTTTCCATCTCCATTACAGGTGATTGGAAGGCACTTTGGAGTAATTGGTCGCCAATGTCGTGCATATCCATAAAAGTATTAACATGGGGTTTATCATCAACCATTGACCAGCTTTTTTTTAACTCCTTTAAGGTGTCAGTGCCAAAGCTGGAAAATAGCAACAGTCCGTCATTTTTAAGCACTCTATGGCATTCATAAAACAGCGTTTCTAAATCAGGACACCATTGTATCATCAGATTAGAGGCAATCATATTAACACTATTATCAGCCAGTGGTAGGGCGTAGGCATTGGCACATATTTTATGATTTGCAGGGTTTTTTTTTAACATCAGACGAGCAAAATCTAGGCAGATAATTTGTGCATTTGGATGGGATGTTTGTAGTTGTGTGGTGAGTAATCCTGTGCCTGAACCGAGGTCTAGAATAGCCTCAGTATTGGTGGAAATAACCCTCAATTTTTGAGCCAGACGCGATCCAATTTCTTTTTGCAAAAAAGCATGTGCATTGTAATTGGCAGAGGCTTTATTAAACGCTGTTTTTATAGACATTGAATGAGTCTGTGGGTAATATTTTGTATCAGTTGGAAATAATGTTGCGGACCTGGGGGGATACCCGCACCTATAATATCAATGCTAACTGTATTAATATTAGAACTTTCAATGATGACGCGGATTTGTTTTTGAGGTATTTGCGAGCTACTGAGTAAGCATTTTGCTTGAGTATTTTTAATAGTTCGTTTGCCATTTAATATTGCTTTGATATTCAATCTTTGTGCGTGCGATTGGGTGATAGGGGGTGTATGGGTTAGATTGTTGGCCTTTAGAAAATAGGCAAATGCATTGGAAAACGGTATAACTTGCACTTCACTATAAATTGATAATTTTTTTTTAACGGTAGATTTTAACTGCTCTAATCGCTGATTAAGTAATTTGAAGTTTTGCTGATAGATAGTCTTATTTTCCATATCAATATGTTTTAATTTATCTCTAAGTGCTGCGGCAAAATGCTGGATATGGTTGATGTCTAACCAGCTGTGATGATTATTTTGGCTTTTTTGATTTAGCCTTAATTGCTTGTTGGGTTTGATGTGGTTAAGCACTTTGGCAATCCCATGTTCAAAATCAGGATGTACCAAAACGATTAAATCTGCCTTTTCTAATAAAGATAATTGCGCGGGATGCAAGTGAAAATGATGCGCTGATTGCCCAGTTTTTAACAATAATTTTGGCGTTGTGATGCCTTTGGTGAGTGCGCTTACAATTGAATGAAGGGGGTTGATGCTAACCACAATATCAGGTGCGCCAATGGCATTTTTGCTAAATAAAAAAGCAATTAATATCACACGAAAAATCATCGGTCAATTATACATTTTTATGGCAGATAAATAAAGCGCGTCTGGGTGCGGGCAAACCCTCAATGGTTAAATTTATATCGTCTGGGTTTAAAAAATCCTGCAACGATTGTGCATTATCGCCAATCCAGCGTGTTGCGCATTGTTCTACAAAGCTAGTTTGGTTAATATCTACCAATTTAATAGCTTTAAAACCAGCTGTTGTTAGCCAAGTTTGTAATAATTCTACCGAGGGTAGGCAATAAACATTACGCATTTTTGCATAGCGGTTTTTAGGGATGATTTGGGTGCCGTGCTTTTTATCAATAATCAAAGTTTCTAAAACTAATTCTCCCTCTTTGGTCAGCAGATTTTTAAGTTTATGTAGATGTTGCAAAGGCTTTTTTTGATGGTAGAGCACACCCATTGAAAATATCGTGTCAAACACTTGAGAATCTGGCATCTGTTCTAAAGACAGAGGCAAAACAAAGGCTTTTGGTGGATCTTTAATTAAACAGCGGATTGCCTGAAACTGATAATTAAACAGTAAAAAGGGCTCAATTCCAAGTGCAATATCCGCCCCTTCCATTGCCATTAAATAAGTGAAATAACCATTGCCAGAACCAACATCAAGGATGGTTTTATTTTTAAGTGGGCGAATATATGGGCTCAGTCTATCCCATTTCATGTCGCCACGCCATTCGCTATCCACCTGCAAATTACCAATTTGATACGGTCCTTTACGCCACGGGATAAGATTTTCTAGAGATTTTTGTAAAGTTGCCTGATTGATGCAAGTATCAATATGAAGATAGGGCTTTGCATAGTTTAGTTTTCCAGCCTTTTGTTGTTTGATTGTCTCAAGCGATTTCCTCCATCTAAGAATATTGCCATTATTAACTACAAAGGCTTGGTTTGAGCGCTGAATTAGCGGAGTACAAATTGTTGATATTTGAGTTGATGCGCAATATTTAGAAAAATTATTAATCATAAGGTCTATTTTAAAAAATAAATGGTATAAAATACAGGTTCGTTACATTTTTTTACTTTTTGGAGAACAACAATGACAAAAAAAATTTTAAATTTTTTAGCAATATTTGCTTTAATAACTGGAGTAATAGCAGGTGGTGATGATCGTGATAAAGGTCCAGTTGAGTCGTTAGATGCACTATCACCAGCAGCTGACCAAGCTGTGGTTGGTGATAAAGATGCAAAAAATATGACCTTAACTGACACCTCTAAAAAAGTTATTGGGCACACAACTTCTGGCACACCAGTAACTGCTGAGGCGCATAAAGCTTGTGAAGATAGATTAGGTTTATCGGCTGCCAACATTCAAAGATTTAAAGATGCATTGTCAAGTGGTTTTTTATATAATACAGGTCCGCTTGATGCACTAGGCACTGAATTTTCACCTGGCAGATGGAAAGATTATTTTGATTGCGTAGAAAATTACTAGAGACTTTTTACAATGTATGTGATTAGTAAAATAGGAGATTTTGCTAAGTTGGTTGAAGATGGGTTTTTGATGATTATTCATACATTATGCAAGGGTTTCTACTAATAAAACCCCGACAAATAAAACCCCAATAAAAAAGCCTGCGGTTGCAGGCTTTTTTATTATTTTTTAAAATGATTATATTTTAAGTAGCGAATTTTCTTTTTTACTTAACTTTTCATCAATGATATTAATGTGATTATCGGTAATTTTTTGAATGTTATTTTCCGCCTTGTGTGCCTCATCTTGTGAAATTTCCTTTTCCTTTAATAATTCTTTAAAGTCAGAATTGGCATCGCGGCGAATATTACGCACTGCGACTTTGGCTTGTTCTGCCTCGTCTTTGACCACGCGAACCAATTCACGGCGGCGTTCCTCGTTAAGTGGTGGTAGAGGGATTCGTATTACTTGCCCTATGGTTTGTGGGTTCAGCCCTAAATCAGAAGTCATAATTGATTTTTCAACTACTGCGACCATATCTTTCTCCCATGGCAACACTTTAAGGGTGCGTGAATCTTCGGCGCTGATATTGGCAACTTGTGAAATTGGCACCATCTGCCCATAATAATCTACTTGGATTTGCTCCAATAGGGTAGGGTGGGCGCGATCGGTTCTAATTTTACTAAATGCACTGTCTAATGTAGCAAGGGTTTTATTCATGCGTTCATTGGCATCATTTTGTATTTCATTTAACATCATTATCCCTCCATTGTGTTTGTTTGATTACTAATAATTGTGCCCAGTGGTGCGCCTTTTAAAATATTAGATAAAGTTTGTGTATTATCTAACATGCTGAATACACAAATTTTTAAATTGTGTTCGCGACACATCGCAAAAGCAGCAGTATCCATAATTTTGAGGTTTTTTTCAATCGCCTCATTAAAACTAAGTGTTTGATAACGCTTAGCTTTGGGATTTTTTATTGGGTCATGGGTATAGACGCCATCAACTTTAGTGGCTTTAAAAATAATATCTGCACCTATTTCAATACCGCGTAGCACCGCAGCTGTATCGGTGGTAAAACAGGGGTTTCCAGTGCCAGCCGAAAAAATCACAACCCGCCCTTTGCTGAGTGCTTGTTTTGCTTGGTTGTGGTTGGTTGGGACGCAAACCCCGCCACCAATTGGAAAACCCGACATAACTAAAGTATCAATATTGGCGTGTTTGCATGTGTTGGCCAGTGCTAGGGCGTTAATCACTGTGGCAAGCATGCCCATGTGGTCGCCAGTAACACGGTTTATACCCGCGTTCAAAAGCGTTGCACCACGAAAAATATTACCTCCGCCAACAACAATAGCCACTTCAACTTTTTGTTTAAGTGCAGATTGAATAATGTTTGTAATCTTATCCAAAGTATTTGGGCTAATGGTATCTTTTGCATCAGCAAGTGCTTCGCCACTGAATTTAATTAATATGCGTTGATATTGACTCATGGTTACTGGAGACAATTAAATTAATGGTGATTTTACCTACCTTGAGCGTTATAATGGAGGCTTTTGTTACAACGAAATCTGGCTTTAGAATGGAGCAAATTAGTATCCGTGGCGCACGCACGAACAACCTTAAAAATATTGATATTGATATTCCGCGTAACAAATTGGTGGTCATTACCGGTCTGTCAGGTTCGGGTAAATCTTCTTTAGCATTTGATACTATTTATGCCGAAGGACAACGCCGTTATGTTGAGTCTTTATCAGCATATGCACGGCAATTTTTATCACTGATGGAAAAGCCTGATATCGATCATATTGAGGGTTTGTCGCCTGCCATTTCTATTGAGCAAAAAGCCACTTCGCATAACCCGCGTTCAACTGTCGGTACCATTACTGAAATTTATGATTATTTAAGGCTGTTGTTCGCCCGAGTAGGCGTGCCAAAATGCCCGAAGCATAAAATTGATTTAACCACTCAGACGGTTTCACAAATGGTTGATAGTGTAGTACAGTTGCCCGAAGGTGAGAAAATTATGCTACTGTCTCCAGTGGTGCAAAATCGCAAAGGTAGCCACACAAAAATGCTTGAAGAGCTCTCTCATCAAGGATTTTTGCGTGCAAGAGTGGATGGTAAGGTTGTTTATTTAGATTCAATGGAGGCACTTGATGGCAAATCCCACCACAATATTGAAATTGTAATTGACCGTCTAAGTGTTAGAAAAGATATTGCCCTGCGTTTGTCTCAATCTTTAGAAACTGCGCTTAATTTGAGTGGGGGTTTGGTGCGTGTTGCACCTATGGACAATCAATCCAAGCAAAAAGAATTAGTGTTTTCGGCTAAATTTTCCTGTGTTGAATGCGGTTATTCATTAACCGAATTAGAGCCGAGATTATTTTCTTTTAATAATCCAGTTGGTGCTTGTCAAGTTTGTGATGGGTTAGGCATTAAAGATATGTTTGATGTTGAGAAAGTAGTCACCAATCCTGAGTTGAGTCTAGCAGATGGGGCAATTTCTGGCTGGGGTCGGTCAAATACTTATCTTTATCAGATCTTAATGTCAGTTGGCAAACATTATGGTTTTAGTATTGATATTCCTTATCAGCAACTCAGTGAGCAACACAGGAAAATTATCCTTTATGGTAGCGGTAAAGAAATAATTGATTTTTCTAAAATTAAAGGTCGTAGGCGGTGGATAGGTAAAGCAAAACCGTTTGCAGGTGTAATTCCAAGAATGATACACCGTTATGAAGAAAGTGAAATTTGTTCAGTTAGAGAAGATCTTTCGCGTTATATAGTGAGTCGAGATTGTGTCAGTTGTGGTGGCAGCAGGCTAAATGAGTCGGCTAGAAATGTTTTTATCAATGGGAAAAATCTAAATGATATTAGCAGCCTCTCTATTGCCAATGCCCATGATTTTTTCAAGCATTTAAAGATTGAAGGTGTGCGTGGTCAAATTGCAGAAAAAATATTAAAAGAAATTATTCAGCGTTTGACATTTTTAATCAATATCGGGCTGGAATATTTGAGTTTAGAACGCCGTGCTAACAGTCTATCAGGCGGTGAATCACAACGGATTCGCCTAGCCAGCCAAATTGGTGCAGGTTTGATGGGGGTTTTATATGTGTTGGATGAGCCCTCTATTGGACTCCATCAAAGAGATAATAAAAAACTACTCAATACCCTGACTTACCTGCGCGATATTGGCAATACCGTGATTGTGGTTGAACACGATGAAGAGGCGATTAAACAAGCCGATTATGTGATTGATATCGGTGCTGGTGCTGGTGTGCATGGTGGTGAGATTATTGCTCATGGCACTCCACAACAGGTAAGCGATAATACTAAATCATTAACGGGCGATTATGTCAGTACCCGTAAAACTATTGCAGTGCCAAATGCGCGTAAGCCCACGAATCATTGGCTTATTATTAAGGGTGCTTCAGGTAACAATCTCAACCAAGTTGATTTGTCTATTCCTGTAGGGTTGCTGACTTGTATTACTGGTGTGTCTGGTTCTGGTAAATCTACCCTTATTAACGATACTTTATATGCTTTGGTGGCTCGAGAATTAAACCACGCGCAAACAATACCTGCGGCTTATACGGGCGTTACTGGGCTGGAGTATTTTGATAAAGTGGTTAATATTAATCAAAGCCCGATTGGACGCACACCACGCTCAAATCCAGCAACTTATACAGGCTTGTTTTCCCTGATTCGTGATTTATTTTCACAAACTTTAAAGGCGCGTTCTCTAGGATATAAGGCAGGGCGTTTTAGTTTTAATGTCAAAGGCGGTCGCTGCGAGGCCTGTAAAGGTGATGGATTAATTAAAGTAGAAATGCACTTTTTGCCCGATATTTATGTATCGTGTGATGTATGCGATGGCGAGCGATATAATCGTGAAACTTTGGAAATTTTATACAAAGGCAAAAACATCTCCGAAGTATTGAATATGACCGTAGAAACTGCGACAGCGTTTTTTAATCCGATTCCAAAAATTAACAAAAAACTACAAACTCTCGTTGATGTTGGGCTGTCTTATATCACCCTCGGGCAAAATGCCATAACCCTGTCTGGTGGTGAAGCGCAGCGTATTAAACTCGCCAAAGAGCTTGCAAAAATAGACACTGGAAAAACGCTTTATATTCTTGATGAACCAACCACAGGGCTACATTTTCATGACATTAAACAATTATTATCAGTCATTAACCGATTGCGTGAGCGTGATAATAGCATCGTTATTATTGAGCACAATTTAGATGTGATTAAAACTGCTGATTGGATTGTTGATCTAGGTCCTGAGGGAGGTGATAGGGGCGGAGATATTATTGCCACTGGCACTCCTGAGGCGGTGGCTGAGATAGGAAAATCTTATACCGGACAATATTTAAAACCGCTACTTTGATTCTTTAGGTGCCAAAAAGGTAACTTCATTGAGTTTATAACTGAACTTTTTCTTATTAACAATCACCGGCAGATAATGTTTATTTTTGGCAAAATAAGCCTCAATGTGTTTTTCTGGGTTGATGATTTTGATAAGATTGCTGTTTTTATTTTCCACTTGTTGATAATGGTGTTTTTCAACTTTTTTTCCGTCATTAACAACAAAATAAAAATCACTTTGTTTTGGATTTTGTGCTAAGCCGTGGCTGAGTGACAAAAATAAACTGAGCGGGTCTATTTGTGGTTTTTGAGGTTGAATATCAATGTCTTTTTTTATCAACTCGCCATCGCGTTCAAACAGTTTGTAATGCTGTGAATAGATACCAGATTCATCAATTACAAAATTAGACTGTGCATTGATTTGATAATCTTTAATTAGCTTTGCCAAGCCTGTGGTTTGGGCATTTTCAAGATAGCGATAGACGCCATTTTCTTGGGTCAGTTGCCGCTGTTCTTCGGCGATTTCAAGCCCCATTATTGATAATGAATAAGTCGCAGTGTGTGGCTTAAGGGCAAAGGCTACACTTGATAATAATAATAAAAATAGTATTCTCATAAATTTTGTAAAACTTTTTTAATTGCCAATGGGTAAAGAATATGCTCTTGTGCCAAAATTTTTTTTGCCAGTGTTTGCGCAGTATCATCTGTTGCAATTAACACTTTTTTTTGCATAATTATCGCACCTGAATCTACCTCAGAGCTAACAAAATGCACGCTAGCACCCGCCACCCGTTCGCCTGCGTCAATAGCGCGTTGATGGGTGTTTAAACCTTTGAATTTTGGCAAAAGGGCAGGGTGGATGTTGAGGATTTTCCCCTCAAATTTTTCAACAAACTCGCTTGATAAAATCCACATAAAGCCCGCTAAAATAATCAGTTTTGGATGAAATTTATTGATATTTTCTGCCAATTCTTTTTCAAATTCTTTGCGTTTGGTAGGGTTTTTGGGGGTAATAATGCGGGTTTGAATACCAGCATTTTTTGCCCGTTGTAAGCCAAGTGCATCCGCTTTATTGCTAATCACACATTTAATTTTAACCCCAATATTATCAGCATTGTTAATAATAGATTGCAGGTTTGAACCAGAACCTGAGATTAAAACTACAATATTAGATAATGACTTGTTTGCCATTGTTTTGGGTAATCTCGCCAATGAGCCAAGCGTTTTCGCCATTTTTATTGAGGTGTTTGATAGCGGCCATACTTTGCTGGGCTGGGAGTATAACCACCATGCCAACACCACAGTTAAAAACGCGATACATCTCCATCATTTTAATATTACCATTGGTTTGTAGGAATTTAAAAATATTAGGCAGTTGCCAAGAATTTTTATTAAGTTTAGCACTTAGATTTGTGGGTAATATGCGAGGAATATTTTCTAATAATCCACCACCAGTAATGTGCGAGATACCATGAATTTTGAATTTTTCAATTAACGATAAAACAGATTCAACATAAATTTTGGTTGGCTTTATCAGTGCCTCTAGCTGTGCTTGGGTTGGGTTTGATTGCAGCAGTATTTTGCGAACCAGTGAGTAGCCGTTAGAATGCACGCCAGAAGAGGGCAAGCCAATAATATGGTCGCCAGCGCTTATTTTGTTGCCGTTAATGATGGCGTTTTTTTCTACAATGCCAACACAAAAGCCCGCCAAATCGTAATCTTCGCCTTGATACATGCCCGGCATCTCTGCAGTTTCACCACCGATTAAAGCACACCGTGCTTGGCGACAACCCTCGGCAATGCCAGAGATAACAGATGTGGCAACTTCAGTGCTGAGTTTGCCAGTGGCATAATAATCTAAAAAAAATAGCGGTTTTGCCCCTTGTACAATTAAATCATTAACACACATTGCCACTAAATCAATGCCGATGGTGTCGTGCTTGTTTAACATTTGGGCTATTTTAAGTTTGGTACCAACGCCATCTGTAGCTGAGACTAAGACTGGGTTTTTGTATTGTCTAATGGGAATCTCAAACATGGCACCAAAACCACCAAGACCGCCGAGTACTCCTTTTGTAACAGTAGATTTAGCAATCGGTTTAATGCAATCAATCAACGCATTGCCTTTGTTAATATCAACCCCTGAGTTTTGGTAAGTGAGTGATGGCATGGTAGTTTTTAAATGAGACCTTTGCATAATTATTCATAACTATGCAAAGGTCTCCAAGTATAATTGGTCGTTTAAATTTTTTGTCAGTTAAATCAAAAGTGGGACTTTATTCATTACCCAATGTGCTTTCAATTTTACGCATTATTTTAACAGTACCTGTAGTAATGACCTTATTAAATCATAATTATTCTTTAGCCATTATATTGTTTTTTATTGCTGGGATTACCGATGCCTTAGACGGTTGGATTGCCAAACGGTTTTGTTATCAAAGCAGATTAGGGTCAATTCTTGATCCGATGGCGGATAAATTGTTATTAACAGGCAGTTTTATTGCCCTTTTTTTGATTGATTTATTGCCATGGTGGTTGTTGGTTTTGATTTTTTTGCGTGATGTAATGATTGTGGCTGCCACAGTTGGTTATTTTTTGGGTGCAAATACCGAAAGAGATGAATTATTAACCCCTTCAAACCTATCTAAATTTAATACTGTTTTACAAATTAGCTTGGTATTATTCCTAATTTTGGCACAAATTTACCCAATATCCACCCAATGGCTACAGGTGTTTTTCATTGTGGTAGCAACCTCAACCGTGCTCAGCGGTGCGGATTATGTGTGGATTTGGATTAAACAAGTCATTTTGCAAGAACGCTGATAATGAACCAATTAACTCTGCCTTTTGCACTCAATAGTAAAATGCTATTGAGTAATTTTATTGGCACTAAAAACCGCCAAATTGTTGAATTTTTATCTAATTTATTGACCCTAAAAACCTCATCAGTAGTGTATATTTACGGTGAAAAATCAAGTGGCAAAACCCACCTATTACAAGGTTGTGCCTTTGCTGCTTTGGAAAAATCATACTCAGTGGCTTATCTTGACTTCGCCCAAACTTTGCCTAGCGATGTTTTGCATAATCTTGATGATAACAATTGGATTTGCATTGATAATGTTGGATTTTTAACCCCAAACCAGCAGCAAAATCTATTTGATATTTATAATCATGTGGCAAATACCACAACTAAATTGATTATCAGTGGTAATGTTATACCTGCCGAGTTAAATTTATTGAATGACCTAAAAACACGCCTGTCCTTAGCCACACCATTCCACCTTGAAACGCTTAGTGATGTCAGCAAAAAACATATCATTGAACAACAAATAAACGCTCGCAACTTAAAAATTGAGAGCAAAATTTACGACTATTTATTTAAACACTATTCACGAGATCTATCTTACCTATTAAGTGCCATCAACCAATTAGACAAAGCATCGCTACAACAAAAAAGCAACATTACTATTCCACTTGTTAAACAAATTCTTGGGGTTTAAGGTATCTTTATTGGTTTTTAAAGGCTAACTAATCCACGATTTTTTTAAAAAAATCTAAAAATTTTTAAGTAGTGGTTGGTGGGGATTTTAATTTTCAAAACGCCGGTATCCGATTGCCTCAATCAAATGTGATTTATTAACAGCTTCGCTACCCTCTAAATCTGCAATAGTGCAGGCGACTTTTAAAATACGGTGATAGGCACGGGCTGAGAGGTGTAGTTTGTCAATCATTTTGGATAAAAGTTGTTTGTTGTCTTGGGTTAAATTAATTATTTTTTCTATTTTATCAGGGGCGAGTTTATCGTTTGATTTTCCTTGCCGTTGGATTTGGATATGTTGGGCCTTGATTACTCTTTCTCTGATAGTTTTGCTGTTTTCTACATTTTGTGTGTCTTGCTTCAGTAGTATTTCTTTGGGTAGTGGTGGCACGGTTAAAACCATATCAATTCTGTCCAATAGGGGACCTGATATTTTATTTTTATAACGGCTAATTTGGTCTTCGGTGCAGTGGCATTTGGCGGTGCCATCGCCATAAAAACCACAAGGACAGGGATTCATAGCAGCAATGAGTTGAAAATTGGCGGGGAAACTGACTTGCTGAGCAGCGCGTGAGAGGTGAATGACGCCGCTTTCTAAAGGTTGGCGTAAAACTTCTAAAACGCTACGCGGGAATTCGGGCAATTCATCTAAGAATAATACTCCTTCATGTGCTAATGAAATCTCACCCGGTTTGGGGGTTGAACCACCACCGACTAAAGCTACAGCGGATGATGAGTGATGTGGGGAACGAAATGAGCGCACCTTTAACTGGGTTAAGTCTAGTGTTTTGTTGGCAATCGAATAAATGCTGGCACATTCTAAGGCTTTGTTGCTCTCTAATGGTGGCATGATTGAAGGCAGGCGCTCTGCTAACATGGTTTTACCAGCACCGGGAGGACCGATTAAGAGTAAATTATGCCCACCACTAGCAGCAATTTCTAAGGTGCGTTTGGCATGATGTTGCCCTTTAACTTGGGAAAAATCAAGATTGTAGATGGGTTGGGTATCAGTTAAATTATACGAGAGTTTATCTACATCACAGCGCCCAGATAAAAATGCACATACTTGTAATAAATGATGACAAGGATAAACCACAGCCTTGCTCGCTAAAGCATATTGATTGGATTCTTCTTCTGGCACAATCAGTGGATGTTTTGCCTTACAAGCAGCAATCACCGCTGGCAATAAGCCTTCGGTGGGACGCAAAGAGCCGTCTAAGCCTAGCTCACCATAGCATTCAAAGCTATCCAATTTAATTTTAGATTCAATTTGTTTAGAGGCCAGTAACAAACCGATGGCAATCGGCAAATCATAACGCCCGCCACTTTTGGGCAAATTTGCAGGAGCGAGGCTCACGGTAATCCGCCCTTTGGGAAATTCAAATTGCGAAGTCATAATCGCACTCCGCACGCGATCTTTGCTCTCACGCACCGCACCTTCTGGCAAACCTACAATAGAAAAACCCGGCAACCCTCTTGAAATATGCACTTCAATAGTTACTAAAGGGGCATCAAGCCCAGTAGAGGCGCGGGTGAATAATTGACTGAGTTTGCTCATACGGCTAACAATTCTTCCAAACTCCAGCGTGGCTTGATATTGATGTTATTATCGCTATCGCACTGTCCTTGAAGCAAGCGCAAGTGTCCAACCAAAGCAATCATTGCGCCATTATCGGTGCAAAATTCTTGGCGTGGATAAAAAACCGCAACTTTGAGATTTTCCCCCATTATGTCTAATCTCTTGCGTAAGGCTAAATTAGCGCTCACACCGCCAGCAACCACCAGTGTTTTATAACCTGTTTGTTCTAAGGCACGACGGCATTTAATTGTTAATGTTTGGATACTTGCCACTTCAAAAGCTTTGGCAATATCGGCTTTTTTCTGAGGGTGTTGGATAAAGGTGTTTCTAGCAAAAGTTTTTAGCCCGCTAAAACTAAAATCTAAGCCAGGGCGATTTGTCATTGGTCGGGGAAATTTAAAAACCGATTCATCGCCTTCTTCAGCAAGTTTTGCTAGTGCTGGACCACCCGGATAACCAAGCCCTAAAATCTTGGCAGTTTTATCAAAGGCTTCACCTGCTGCATCGTCTAATGATTGACCTAAAATTTTATAACATCCGATGCCACGAACATCAACCAATAACGAATGTCCGCCAGAAACCAACAAAGCCACAAAAGGCATTTTTGGTTGCAGATTTTCAAGTAGAGGTGCCAGCAAATGTCCCTCCATGTGATGGACTGCCAAAGCGTTAATACCCAAACCCCATGCCAAAGATTTAGCCACCGCAGCGCCAACCAGAAGTGCTCCTGCCAAGCCGGGACCAGCGGTATAAGCAATACCCCCTAAGTCTGCCAGATTCAAATTAGCATCTGCTAAAACCATCTTGACTAACGGCACAATTCTTTGGATATGCTCGCGTGATGCTAATTCTGGCACTACGCCACCATACTCGGCGTGAATATTAACTTGCGAAAATAGCCGATGAGCAATTAGCCCTTGTTTAGTGGCATACAAACCTATGCCAGTTTCGTCACAGGAACTTTCAATTCCCAAAGTGATAAAATTATGTTCAACAGACATAGGTTATAGATTTATAGATGCAAAATTATTCATATTCACCAAGATAAACTTCTCGCACTTTTTTATTATCAAGAATTTCTTTTTTGCTACCTTTGGCAATAATAATACCACTATGAAGCACATAAGAATGGTCGCAGGTATCTAACATTTCACGGTAATTGTGGTCAGTAATCAAAATCCCAATACCTTGGTCTTTTAAATGATAAATAATGTGTTGAATATCACCCACAGAAATTGGATCAACTCCAGCAAAAGGCTCATCAAGTAGGATAAATTTTGGATTCATGGCTAAAGCTCTAGCAATCTCTACCCGTCTTCTTTCACCGCCAGATAGACTGATACCATTAAGATGACGAATTGATTCAATATTAAATTCTGCCAGTAACTGGGCTAATCGCGACTGTCTTTGTTGAGGGTTGAGATTGGTATTGAGTTGTAGGACTGCCATAACATTATCTTCTGCAGAAAGTTTGCGAAAAATAGAAGGCTCTTGTGGTAAATAGCCCAGCCCTAGTTTAGAGCGCTGATGCATTGGTAAATGGTCAATTTTTTGATAGTTTAGAAGCACTTGACCTGAGTCAGCCCGAACTAAACCGCAGGTGATATAAAAACAAGTGGTTTTGCCAGCACCGTTTGGACCCAACAAACCAACCACTTCACCACTTTTTACTGAAAATGTGGCATTTATTACCACATTTCTGCCTGCATACGATTTATTGATGTTTTTTATCTTTAAAGTATTCTCAGGCATAGAATCTAAATATTGATTGGAATTGGGATTTTAGCATTAAACCAATGTTTAGCACGCCTTAGTTAACGAAAAGATAGACAAGTGGAAGAACAAACAGCCCGCACTTGGTCCTGAGTCTCAAGTAGCAAACATCCTTGTTGATTAACCCCCAAACAGCGCCCCGTACCCCCTTCAAAACTAATTTGCTTACCGCATAGATAATCCAGCGCCTGCCACTGGGTGCTAAATTTATTAAAACCATGCCTTGCAAACAGCTGGCAAAAATCAATTAATTGGCTGATTAAATCCACACTCAAGCCCACTTTATTCAAGCCTTTGCCCAGTATTTGTTGAATATCTATCCATGGCGTTTGACAATCAAAATCCCCCATATTGTGGTTGATTCCTAAGCCAATAATGACTGATTGAATATCATTTTGCAGGGAACTTTCAACCAAAATACCCGCCATTTTTTTGTCTTTAAAATAAATATCATTGGGCCATTTTAATTTTAAATCGTGGATTGCATGTTTTTCTAACACCCGAACCATAGCAATCCCCGCAACCAGACTCAGCCCGTTTAATAAAATATCACCTGGAAATACATAACGCAGCGATAATAAAATACTACTGTCTTTTTTACTCAACCAGCGGCGATTATATTGCCCCCTGCCTTTGGTTTGTTGTCGGGTAATACAAACCTGAGGATTATTAGAAAATGGCAAGCTGGCGAGATAATCATTGGTGCTGGGTATTGAATCAAAAACAAAACACTCAACCTCGTCACCGAGTAAATTTGGCAAGCTGGAATAATCACTCATTTTTCTTATTTTACCTTGTCTCAATCTTAAACATGGAAATCAAAAAAGAAATTATCAATAATGGGAATAATAGGGGTAGGTGTTTTTTAGGGTTTTGTTTTATCTGCCTTATTTTTTAATAAATCCAGTGTAATCGCCTTCAAATTATGTGCCATTTTGTTTTTTGGATTGATTTTTACGGCTTGGTTAAATGCTATCCAAGCCTGGTCATGTTTTTTCTGATTAAATAAAGCCGCACCTTTACTAGAAAAAGCCTCACTTATATGCTGGATGGCATTTTTTGGAATCACACCATTTGGATAACAAGCAATTGCTTTATCAAAATTTACAATTGCCTGAGGATATTTTTTTTGTCCGAATAAAATCCCGCCTTTGTTAAAAAAAGCCTTGCTAATATGCGGGAGCGCACTTTGTGGAATTGCACCTTTTGGATAATTGGCAATTGCTTTATCAAAACTTATCATTGCTTGAGGGTATTTTTTTTGCTGTGATAGGGCATTGCCTTTATTGAAAAAAGCCTTGCTGACATAGTGGGTGGTATTTTTTGAAACCGCATGTTTTTGGTAATAATCAATGACCCTATCAAAGGAGGTAATTGCCTGAGAATATTTTCCCTGACGAGACAAAGCAAGACCTAGATTAATATACACATAATTTGGTACCACTTCATAAGCGGCAGCATTTGTCCATAATGTAATCTCATTTTTCCAGGTCGGAATCTGTTTAAATACTGATAAAGTAGCAAAAACAACCAGCACCCCGATAATCAATCCTTGCCAGTATTTTTTATCAACTTTAGCAAAAACAGTTGCAACGAATAATCCCACCCCAAACATTGAAAAATACAAATACCTATTTGCCACTAAAGAATACCTTTGATAGGCAAAATCTACAAAACCTGAGGTGGTGAAAAATCCAGTGATAAAAAGCAGAATGGCAAATATTAACAGCGGTTGTTTTTTGCGTTTTAACCACAACAACCAGCCTAAAGCAAGTGGCAACAACGCTAAAGGATAAAACCACCACTGCGTAGCAATAAACTTTGGTGACAGCGTATAGGAGGCACTTAAATGGTAAGGATAGAGGATTTTATAAAAGTAGAAAACCATACTATCTAACCAAGCAAACGGTCGTTGCCAAAAGGCGATGGTGTATTGGGAAATATTAGCGTCGTATTGAGCCTGAACTGAGTGGGCAATCACAACAGCTATCAAGGCAATTAGTGCATACGGTAAGGTTTTCCAAATATTTTTTAAAAGGTTAAATTTATAATGGAAATAGTTAATGAGAAAAACAAACAACACTAAAGTGACTGCTGAGGGCTTGCTCAAAACTGCCAGAACAAAAAATAATAACGAAGTATAAGACAATTTTTCAGGATTTTTTATATGCCAATACAAAGCCGCCATCGAAAAACCAAACCCCAACAAACTCCGAAGCTCACTCACCCAAACTACTGTCTCGACTTGAAGCGGGTGTAGCAGAAAAAACCCAGTGCCAATTAACACTGCCCACTTATTTATTACAAACTGCTTGAGAATGGTAAAAACCAGCAGACCATTTATAATATGCACCACCACATTTGTGAGATGTAGAACACTGTTTAATGGCAATGATAATAACTCGGCAAAGGCTTTAAGCACGCCTAAAAACAGATAATTGATAGGAATATACATCCCGAAATAAGGCAGGTTGAAAAGATTTTTAAGATTCGCCCATGAGGGATTGATTACAAATGAATTAGACAAATGCCCTGAATCATCCCAAACAAACTTAAAATGCCACACTTGTAAATAAACCAATAGTGGTAAAACGATTAGAGCAAACAAAGCCCAACGATAGTCTTTAGTAAATAAATCTCTAAACTCAAAATCCAATAGCAGTTTTTGGTTTTTTAGCCTTTTTTGAGGCTTTGCCCGCTTTTGTTTTGTTTTTGTTTTTTGCATTTATTTTAATAAATTTAGCTAAAACATAAAACTTTAGCTAAAATATAAAGCCTAAAATTTTTACCCAGAAGACAGGGTTATATCATGTTTGGTTTATTCTATCGTGTTTTGATAAGCCTAATAAATCCGCAATATATCAACCTAAAAATTGAATCATAATGCCAGCGGCAATCGCAGAACCAATGACCCCTGCAACATTTGGACCCATGGCGTGCATAAGTAGAAAATTATGCGGGTTTGACTCTAAACCCACTTTATTTGATACCCTTGCCGCCATCGGCACGGCAGAAACGCCAGCAGAACCAATTAGAGGGTTGATTTTGTGTTTGCTAAACAGATTCATCAATTTTGCCATCAACAAACCAAAGGCAGTGCCAATTGCAAAAGCTGCCATACCCAATAACAAAATGCCTAAGGTGTCTAATTGAAGGAATTTATCAGCTATGAGTTTTGAGCCGACTGCCAAACCCAAAAATATAGTAACAATATTGATTAAGGCGTTTTGGGTTGTATCACTCAGGCGTTCAACTACGCCCGATTCTTTCATCAGGTTGCCAAAGGCAAACATACCTAACAGTGGTGCTGCAGCTGGCAATAATAGTGCCACCAATGTTAATAACATAATTGGGAAAACAATTTTCTCAGTTTTTGACACCTTGCGG
This sequence comes from Gammaproteobacteria bacterium Gsub, assembly GCA_002007405.1. Lineage (GTDB taxonomy): Bacteria > Pseudomonadota > Gammaproteobacteria > PS1 > Pseudothioglobaceae > JAAOIF01. The sequence goes on along the minus strand of JYIN01000008.1, from coordinate 8,372 downwards.
AGTTGCTGCATTTCAATTTGGCGTTCTTTTTCATTTGTTAAAGCACGCATAATCGGGGGCTGAATAAGTGGCACAAGTGCCATATAAGAATACGAGGCAACGGCAATTGCTCCTAATAAATCAGGGGCTAATTTTGATGCAACATAAATACTGGTCGGACCATCAGCACCGCCAATGATACCAATCGCTGCTGCATCGGTTAAGCTAAAGTCAAAAATACCCACAGCCGTTAGACCAATCGCTCCTAACAAAGTAGCAAAAATACCAAATTGTGCTGCTGCACCCAGTAGTAGTGTTTTAGGGTTTGCCAATAATGGGGCAAAATCAGTCAGCGCCCCGACCCCCATAAAAATAATCAATGGGAAAGCACCCGATTCAATACCGACCACATAAAACACATGCAAAATGCCTCCGTCTTGTGCAATACCAGCCCCTGGAATATTCGCTAGAATTGCCCCAAAACCAATGGGTAATAACAATAAAGGTTCAAATTTTTTGACAATTGCTAAATACAAAAGCAACATCCCGATTAACAGCATCAACACTTGTCCCCATGCTATTTGATGCAAGCCAGTATTCATCCAAAGAGTGTTTAATTGTTGCATATTAATTGACGCTTCAAGCAAGCGTTAATAAAGTTTGACCAACATTAACTGTATCACCTTTTTTAACACCCACATCTACCACAACACCATTTCTTGCAGCGCGGATTTCGGTTTCCATTTTCATTGCTTCTAAAATCACCAATACATCCCCTTTAGAGATTTTTTGCCGAGTTTCAACCAATACTTTCCAAATATTACCTGATAAAGGAGCAGTAATTATCTCACCATCTTCGGGTGCGGCGCTGTCGTCTAAAATTTCTTTTGGATTGGCTTTAGGGCTAGGTGCGATATCCGATGCTGCCTTCATTGAGGTAATATCACCGCCAGCAGAGACCTCAACGCTGTAAGAAGTGCCTTTAAATGAGACTGTGTAAGTGCCGTTTTCATTATCTATATCAGCTTTGTCATTGGTTTGTGGTGCTGGTTCAAAAAAATCGGGATTATCGCGATTTTCCAAAAATAAAATACCAACTTGAGGGAACAGCGCATAAGTTAATAAATCATCAATTTTATGCTTTGCTAGGGTAATATTTTTCTCAACTACAATTTTGTCAAATTCTTGCTCAAGAATGGGCATTTCTGGGGCAATATTATCAGCTGGTCTGCAAGTAATAGGCAACTCACCGTCAAGCGCTCTATCTTGCAGGACTTTATCAACGGCAGCGGGGGTTGCCCCGTAGTCACCTTTTAAAACTCCAATTGACTCTTTAGTAATGGTTTTATAACGCTCGCCAGTCAGCACATTAAGCACAGATTGGGTACCAACAATTTGTGAGGTGGGGGTAACCAGTGGAATATAACCCAAATCTTTACGCACTCGTGGAATTTCAGCCAGCACTTCGTCCATTTTGTCAGCGGCATTTTGTTCCCGTAATTGGTTTTCCATATTGGTTAGCATCCCACCTGGCACTTGAGAGAGTAAGATTCTTGAATCTACCCCTTTGAGAGAGCCTTCAAACTGCGCGTATTTATGGCGTATCGGTCTAAAATAAGCATCAATTTTCTCGAGTTTTTTTAAATCTAAACTGGTTTTTCTAGGGCTGTTTTCAAGGATGGAAACCACAGAGTTAGTAGCAGAATGCCCGTAAGTCATACTCATTGAGCCAATCGCTGTATCTACTCTATCGATACCCGCTTCAACTGCTTTAATAATACTGGCAGTTGAAAGTCCAGTAGTGGCATGGGCATGTAATTGAACAGGGATGTTAATTGCCGCTTTGATTTCTTTGACCAAGTCGTATGCCACATAAGGTTGTAATAATCCTGCCATGTCTTTAATACACAGTGAATGGGCACCCATATCCTCAATGGTTTTTGCCATATCAACCCAAGTTTGCATGGTATGTACTGGGCTGACGGTATAAGAGAGGGTGCCTTGTGCATGTTGGGATAATTTAATGGTTTGATCAATTGCAGTTTTAAGGTTACGCATATCATTCATTGCATCAAAAATACGAAAAACACTGACCCCATTTTCTACTGATTGATCCACAAATTTACGCACCACATCATCACTATAATGGCGATAACCCAATAAATTTTGCCCTCTAAGCAGCATTTGCTGTGGCGTATTGGGCATAATTTTTTTAATTTCTCGAATCCGATCCCAAGGGTCCTCGCCAAGATAGCGAATGCACGCATCAAAGGTTGCTCCCCCCCAAGATTCCATTGACCAATAGCCAATTTTGTCGAGTTTATCAGCAATCGGCAACATATCGTCAATGCGCAAACGGGTTGCAAATAAAGATTGGTGTGCATCTCTAAAAACCAGCTCGGTAATTTCTACTTTATTGTTGGGTTTTTTGGGTTTTTTTTTAAAAATATTTAGCATAATTTAAGCCCCTCTGTGCATTTTAATTGCTTGTTTAATAATAAACTTGGTTTCTTCATCTAGCTCCTGTTTTATTGGCGTGTTTTTATTGGGTGAATCTTCTTCAGTTTTTGGGTTAATTTTTTGCGTAATGACCGACATCAATTGAGTAATAAAAACCAATAACACTAAAAATAAGAATACAAACCCCATACCAAACAAGGTTAAGTTGAGTGTATCTGCTAATAACGAAGTATGTTGCATAATTATTTAATCATTGGTACCGATGGACGGGGTCGAACCGTCACTTCCGAAGAAACTGGATTTTGAATCCAGCGTGTCTACCAATTCCACCACATCGGCATATTTTTTTATTTGTGCCTAAAAGTGATTCTACCCTTAGTTAGGTCGTATGGCGTCATTTCTACTGTTACTTTGTCGCCCGGCAAGATACGAATATAATGCTTGCGAATTTTCCCAGAAATATGTGCCAATATGCTATGCCCGTTTTCCAATTCAACGGTAAAAGTCGTATTTGGCAGCTTTTCCTTCACTACGCCTTCTAACTCAATATAGTCACTTTTTGACATTAGTATTTTTTGCTATTAAATTTAATAAATTGGCTCATTTTACCCGATTGCAACTGGTTTGGCGATAACAATCATTCTGTGTGAAATTTATACCCTCGTGGGTATAATAACGGGTTTTTATTGATGTTTTGCAAGCCATGAAAATAAGTTTTGAATTTTTTCCACCTAGAACTGATGAAGGCAAGCAAACTCTAAGGCAAGTACGCCAAGTGTTGGGCACTACTCAACCAGAGTATTTTTCGCTAACTTTTGGTGCAGGTGGCACAACTCAGAATGTCACTTTAGAAACAGCATTAGATATTCAAAAAAATGACCATATTGCAGTAGCGCCACACCTATCTTGTATTGGATCTTCTGCATCTAAAATCAAAAATTTGCTCAATCAATATCAATCTGCTGGCATCAATCATATCGTTGTTTTACGCGGAGATATTCCCTCTGGAATGCGTGATATTGGTGATTTTCATTATGCCAATGAGTTGGTGGCTTTTATTAAATCCGAGTATGGTAATCATTTTTATATTGAGGTTGCCGCTTATCCAGAGATGCACCCGCAATCCAAAAATATTCAAACTGATTTAGCATATTTTGCCAACAAAATTAAATCTGGTGCTAATGCGGCAATTACTCAATATTTTTATAATGCTGATGCTTATTTTAGATTTAAAGACGAAGTGGAAAAACTCGGCATTGATGTGCCCATCACCCCTGGTATTATGCCCATTACCAATTACGCTCAATTATTTAGATTTTCTAATTTATGTGGTGCAGAGATTCCCAAATGGATTTTATCAAGACTTATTTTTTATCAAAACGATTTGGATTCTTTGAGGGCATTCGGCACTGAGGTGGTGTCTAATTTATGTCAAACTTTAAAAACCCAAGGGGTGGATAGTTTTCATTTTTATTCGATGAATCGCGCCGACCCCTGTTTGCAAATTATAAACAATTTAGAATAAATCAATGCGGCTGTTGCTTGACCCAGCCCTGCAGCTGGTGCAACGCTTCTTTATCTTGAGCGTGACAACATTCTTCAAGCGCTTGCAAACGCTGGGTTAATTCTTCAAAAACCACTTTATAATGTTGGTTTTTAATGGTTTCTTTGTGTAGTTTGGTTTTTAACCCTGCAATCACGCTCAAAAAGGCTTTCTCATTTTCAGCATGGGCAGCATCAGTACTACCTGCTTTAAACACCGCATTATTTTTAATCTGCCGCATTTTTTGTATGTGCTTGTCCTGTTCAGAATGCAAGTTGGCTTGTGGATAAGCCAGCCTCAAACTGTCTGTAGTTACATAACCTTCATGGGTTTGTAATTTGCCATTGTTAATTTGTTGCTGAATATCAAAACGGCTAATATTTAGCATTCTAGCAGCCTCTGATACGCTCAATTTGACCATTTTATCTCCTCAAACTGTCTAATCTACCAAAAAGTCGCTTTTATTGTATCATTTTTTTGTAAGAATGCACAAGTTCAAAAACACATTACATTTTCTCCAACAGAAAAAAAGATCTAAATCCTTAAACTAGCATAAATAAATCAACCAATAAAAAATATAAAATGCCAAAATAATATTTAAGTAAAACCGGAGAGCCAAACCTTAGAGCGACAGAGGTAAGAACATGTGTGATGAGATAAGGTATTGCAACAAAGAATAGTTTAACAATACATTGTTAAACTTGATATATCAGGGTTATAATAACCAGCTGGCTTTTGGGAATATTGCCTGTATTAAAACACAAAGCACGGTTAAAAAAAATACCGTGTCTGCGGTGGAGATTTATTGTAGAAGATTTTGAATAATTTATTATTTTTACTGTTGGGTATATTGTTGGGCTGGTTTTTAAATCAGCAATTTGATAATGCACCCGCGACACAAATAACACAAAACCAAGCCCCCGCTATTGAAACAACACCCAGCAAGTCACAAATACCCCAAAAAATTGTCAAATCCAAACAGATTCCAACGGTGCAAAATACGAGTAGTGTAAAAGATCCCTACTCACCCGAAGTTTTAATTGCAAACAGCAAAATCGCAATTAAAAATGGCGAATATCTAAAGGCATTAACCCATATTGAAAATGTGCTTGCACAGGTCCAGAATGATTATCCTGTGCCACTAATAGAAAAAATGTTTTTAGATATTAGCGAACTTTATTTGCAACAACTGGGAGGGAATAACCCTCAATTGAAGATAGATTTTCTCAATAAAGCCGTTAATGTTTTACCGAATGAATTACAATTGCGCTATTTTTTAACTCAACTGTTTTTAAGCCTTGAGAAATATTCACAAGCACAATATCAACTGAATTTTTTAGCGGATAATATCAAATGGAAATCACAATTTGACCAACTGCAAGCGCAGCTCAATTATGCACAGATTTTTCAGCAGGGTGAGGTTGAGATTCCACTTATTAGCAATGGTAACTCTTGGCATATAGACGCAACTGTTGATGATCAAAGCGTACGATTGATTTTAGATACAGGTGCGAGTATCACCACACTTGGCGACCATTTAGTTGCGAATAATTACCCACAAACAGGTAGGGTTATTTTAAGCACGGCAAACGGCAAAATAGAAGCCTTCCAAGTTAAATTAGATGCTTTAGTGGTAGGCACAGTGGTGAAAAATAAATTCCCAGTCGTGGTGTTGCCAACGGCAAAATTGCCTGATAATATTGACGGTTTGTTAGGTCTTGATTGGCTCACAAACTTTGATTTTGTGATTGATAAAAAAAATTCAATTTTGCGTCTCTCACGCACTGTCAATTAAATTTTGGATTAAGCATGATTATCTATCAATTATGTCAAGGTCTATAAAAAGTTAAATTAAAATATCAACTTTTGTCATCTAATCTCTAATGGGAAAAATACCTCAAACCGAGCTTGAACAGCAAAGTGTATCGGCATTTAGCGAACGCGCCTATCTTGATTATTCAATGTATGTAATCCTTGACCGTGCCTTGCCTTTTGTCGGCGACGGGCTAAAACCCGTGCAAAGGCGTATCATTTATGCGATGAGCGAACTGGGGCTTAAATCCAGTGCAAAATTCAAAAAATCAGCACGCACGGTGGGTGATGTATTAGGTAAATTTCATCCCCATGGCGACAGCGCCTGTTACGAGGCGATGGTGCTAATGGCACAACCCTTTTCGTATCGTTATCCATTTATTGACGGGCAGGGCAACTGGGGTGTAGCCGATGATCCAAAATCTTTTGCAGCGATGCGCTATACTGAATCTCGGCTTTCTCGTTATGCTGATTTATTGCTCGCAGAAATTAACCAAGGCACTGTCAGCTGGGTAGATAATTTTGATGGCTCACTGCAAGAGCCCGAAAGCCTACCTGCAAAAGTGCCGAATTTATTACTCAACGGCACCTCAGGTATTGCCGTTGGCATGGCAACTGATGTGCCGCCACATAATCTTACCGAGACGCTATCTGCTTGCATTCAATTATTGGATAAGCCAGCAACCGATTTAGACGATATTATGCAATTATTACCCGCACCAGATTACCCAACAGGTGCCGATATTGTATCTTCAGCAGCGGATCTACGCCAGCTTTATGATGTTGGCTATGGTTCGGTAAAAATGCGCTCCACTTACCAAAAAGAAGATGATGACATTGTGATTGAAGCACTGCCTTTTCAAACCTCAGGATCTAAAATCATTACCCAAATTGCCACCCAAATGCGTGCTAAAAAACTCCCATTAGTGGATGATATCCGTGATGAATCAGATCATAAAAACTTAACCCGTATCGTGATTGTCCCGCGTTCTAATCGAGTTGATGCTGATGCTTTGATGCTACATTTATTTGCCACCACTGATTTAGAAAAAAATTATCGTGTCAATATGAATGTGATTGGTTTAGATGGTAGACCGCAAATCAAGCCACTGATACCCATGCTTAAAGAATGGCTAAATTATAGATTACAAATCCTTACCAACCGTCTAAATTACCGTTTGGAAAAAATTTTGATGCGTTTGCATATTTTGCAAGGCTTGCTGATTGCGTTTTTAAATATTGATGAAGTGATTGCCATTATTCGCACCGAAGACAAGCCAAAACCAGTATTGATAGCGCGTTTTTCCCTTGATGATGTTCAAGCTGAAGCAATTTTAGAGCTCAAACTCCGCCATCTTGCAAAGTTAGAAGAGATGAAAATCCAAACTGAACAAGATGAGCTTGCAGCCGAGAAAAAACAATTAGAATTATTATTATCCAGTGACAGACGCCTAAAAACCTATCTTAAAAAAGAACTCAAAGCCATTATTAAAGAGTTTGGCGATAAGCGCCGTTGTAAAATTATGGCAAAAGTCATCTCTGCTCAAGCGTTTAATAAAGAAGACATTGTCCCTGCTGAAAATGTTACCATTGTTTTGAGTGATAAGGGCTGGGTGCGAAGCGCTAAAGGTCATGATATTGACCCATCTGCATTGAATTATAAGTCTGGCGATGGCTACCAAACCAGTGTCAAAGGACGGAGTAATAAGCCGGTAATTTTTATTGATTCAACAGGTCGGTCTTATACTTTGGTAGCCAATTCTCTACCCAGTGCCCGCAGTCAAGGTGAGCCTTTAACTGGCAGACTCACTCCGCCTACTGATGCCCAATTTGTTGATATGGTGATGGGCGATAACGAGCAAAAAATTCTATTATCATCTGATATAGGTTATGGTTTCATTGCCACAATAGGTGATTTATTATCTTTAAGGCAAGCTGGCAAACTTGTATTAGCACTACCTATGGATTCAAAAGTGATGAAAGTAGCGATGGTAGATGACATCCAATCACAATTTGTAGCTGTTGCCACCAATCGTGGGCGTTTATTGATTTTTCCTATTGCTGAGCTACCGATTTTATCAAAAGGCAAAGGCAACAAACTCATTCAAATTCCAGCCAAAGATTTAAAACCTAGACAAGAATTTGTAGCTAGTGTTTGCGTATTGTCGCCTACTCAAAATCTTAAAATAACGACAGGTAAACGCCATTTCACTGTTAAGTTTCAAGATTTAACTAACTATATTGCCAGCCGTGCCAAGCGCGGTAGTTTATTGCCCAAAGGTTATCAGAATGTTATTTTGATTGAAGCGGTTTGAAAAATATCCAGTGTTTGCTGCGTTTATTCTATTAGGTTAATATAAACCAATTATTTTGCTAAATAACATTGCATGTTACCTAAAATTAGGTATCATAGCAGAAAATACGCTCTAACTCGGCAATATTTTGTCATTAAAAATTATTTAAAATAGGAAAAACCATGTTTAAACTAAGCAAATTATTTTTAACCAGTTTTATCGTTTTAACACTCGCTGCTTGTAACGGCTCAGATTCAGATGGAGGCAGCACCTCTCCCCCTACC